>NZ_JAQGNT010000012.1 GCF_028291725.1 Hydrocarboniphaga sp.
ATCGTGAACTCCTGATTCATTTTTTATTTGGCGAACAATTGCAGATGTTCGATGACCGGGCCGAGCGCCAGCGCCGGGACGTAATTAAGTACGCCAACCAACACCACCACAGCAACCAGCAGGCCGATGAACATCGGTCCATGGGTCGGCATGGTGCCGGCGTTGGACTCGAGGCGCTGCTTGCGGGCCAGCGAGCCGGCCACGGCCAGGATCGGCACGATCATCGCAAAGCGCCCGAACCACATCGCCACCGCCAGCATGCTGTTGTAAAACGGCGTGTTGGCGGACAGGCCGGCGAAGGCGCTGCCATTGTTGTTGGCCGCCGAGGAAAAGGCGTACAGGATCTCCGAAAAACCATGCGCGCCGGGGTTGGCCATGCCGGCCTTGCCCACGTCGAGCATCACGGCGATTGCCGTACCCGCCAGCACCAGGGTGGGGGTGACCAGGATGGCGATCGCGGTCATCTTCATTTCATAGGCCTGGATCTTCTTGCCCAGGTATTCGGGCGTGCGGCCGATCATCAGGCCGGCAATGAATACCGCCATGATGGCGAAAATCAGCATGGTGTACAGGCCGGTGCCGACCCCGCCGAACACGACTTCCCCAAGCTGGATCAGCACCATCGGCACCATGCCGCCGAGCGGCAAAAAGGAGTCGTGCATGGCATTGACGGCGCCGCAGGATGCGGCCGTGGTGACGGCGGCGAACAGTGCCGGGGCGCTGATGCCGAAGCGGGTTTCCTTGCCTTCCATGTTGCCGCCGGCCTGGGTCAGGCTGGCCGCCTGGTCCACGCCCAAGGCCTGGAAGCCCGGGTGAGCCTGCTGTTCGGCGACCAGCACAACGGCCGTCATGACGACGAAGATCAGCGTCATCGCCGCCAGCAGCGCCCAGCCCTGGCGCCTGTCGCCAACCATGCGGCCGAAGGCGAAGCACAAGCCGGCCGGGATCAGGAAGATCGACACCATCTGGAAGAAATTCGACAGCGCCGTCGGGTTTTCATACGGGTGCGCCGAGTTGGCATTAAAGAAGCCGCCGCCGTTGGTGCCGAGCATCTTGATCGCTTCCTGCGAGGCGACCGGGCCGGTCGCGATGTTCTGCTGCACGCCTTCGAGCGTCGTCGCGGTGACGGAGGCATCGAAGTTTTGCGGCACGCCCTGCCACACCAGCACCAGCGCGAACACCATAGCGATCGGCAACAGCACCCACAGCACCGAGCGCGTCATGTCGACATAGAAATTGCCGAGGACCTTGCTTTCGCGACGCGCGAAGCCGCGGATCAGCGTCAACACCACCGCGATGGCGGTTGCCGGCGACAGGAAGTTCTGCACCGTCAGCCCGCACATCTGCGAGAACACCGACATCGTCGACTCGCCGCTGTAGGACTGCCAGTTGGTGTTGGTGACGAAACTGATCGCGGTGTTGAACGCCAGATGCCAGGACAGGCCCGGCAGGCTGGCCGGATTCATCGGCAGATGGTCCTGGAACAGCAGGATCGCCAGCAGCAGCAGAAAGCCGCCGAAGTTCACCAGCAGCAGCGCGCTCAAGTACTGCTTCCAGTTCTGCTCGCGGGTCTCATCGACGCCGCAGACGCCGTAGATCGCGCGCTCGACGATGTTGAACCGTGTGTGTGCCGGTGCCAGCGTCGCCTGAAGATAACGGCCGACCAACGGCGAAATCAGGATCAGTGCCGCCGCGTAGGCGGCGAGCTGGATCATGTCGGATACGGGCATGGTCATGGCCTTAGAGCCTTTCCGCGTTCAGTAGCGCAAAGACCAGATAGACGAGCAGGCCGACGGCGATTGCGCCGCCGCACCAGGTTTCGATAGTCATGTAACGGGCCTCTGCCACTGCTGGATCAGGAGGCGCGCAGTATCGGCAGAGGAGCCGCTAAGCCTCCATTCGAATTTGGGGCGGGCGCCATAAAGGACGTGTAAAAGGATGCGTAAAGACCGGCATGCCTGGGCACCGAATGCAGGCGCAGAGGTCTTACACTCAGCCTTTCCAAGTCCCCGGCCCCCATGTCGAATCTGCCTTCCCGCCTGCTCGCGTTTGCGCTGCTGGTTTCGCTCGCTGCCTGCCAGTCGGACGCCGCCCGCCAGCGCGAGCGCTCGCCGATCACGTTCAAGGCCTTCGATGATGCCGATACCGATCACGACGGCAAGCTCAACCGCGAAGAGGTTCTCGCCGTGCCGGAGTTCGTGCCGCTGGCGAAGTACTTCGACCGGATCGACAGCGACCACAGCGGGTTCCTGTCCTGGAACGAAGTCCGCGCCGCGCGCTTCCCGGTTTTCCGCGAACCGAGGCTGCCGGAGCACTGAGTCGGCGTAGTTTCGTAGGTCGGCAATCCCTTGCCGACGTGAGGCGGCGATTCCAGATCGGGCTTCGCACGTCGGCAAGGGATTGCCGACCTACGGCCGTCCGCCGCAACGATTGTGATTTTTGCTTGATAAAAGTCAAGCAAGTCGATAAGTTGCTGCCAACTTGATTGCGCAGGAATCTGCTTGATCACACTTCTGCTTTGGGTCGCCACGCTGGCGGGCGGGCTGCTGATCGCCGCCGGTATCGTCGGCTCGCATCCGCGCCCCTCGGATGGCCAGTGGCGCCCGCTGTCGCCGAGCCTGCGTGCCGGCCTGAGCATCGTCGGCCTGATGGTGATCCTCGGTGGCTGGGCCTTGAACCAGGGCTGGTTCAAGGCGCCCAAAGCCGGCGTCGCGTCGGGCCCGCTCTATTCCGAGGCGCGTGCCGATCGCCCGATCGACAGCTTGTGGAACGAGGCCGAAGTCGCCGAGCGCGAAGCCCGCCAGCATCCCAGGCGGCTGCCGGCGCCATCTGAGTCCGCGACATCGACCCCGGCGGCTGCGCCGACACCGATACCGACGCCCGCGAGCACACCGGCAGCGGTGCCGACGCACGAGCCGACTCGGCTGCCTGAACCGGTGCCCGCACCTCCATCTGCACCGATGTCGGCGGCAGTGGCCACGACTCCCGGTCCGGCCGCGCCGGCACCGGCCCAGGCTGCCGCCAAGGCGCCGGCCTGCGACTGCGATCCGCCGGATCTGACCAAGCCGCTAGTTTCGAAGTCTGTGACCAGGACGCAACCGGGCCGTCACGCAACGCAGGCGATCCGCTCCGATGTGGTCAGCGTCTGTGCGCTCCAGCGGCAATACGGTATCGGTGATTCTTATCGCGGCGGCAACGGCACATCGTCGCTGCGCGTGCAGGACCGGCTCGGGCCGCAGCAGCGACGCGAGCAGTTGCGCATCACGGTCGACGGCGCTGCCTCCGCCGCGCTGAACCTCGGGCCGTCGGCGAGCAGCGGCTCGGTCAGCCTGCGCGTTCCTCGAGGCGGCGCACGCTACCGGCTGAGCGGCTTCACCGAATACCACGATGGCCACCGCGTTGCGCTGTCGGGCGAGGGCTTTGTCGACGGCAGCGCTCCGCGCTATGAACTGCGGCTGGCCGACGAGCTCAGCGGCAGCGCGTTTCTGGAACCGGCGCCCTGAGGTTTATCGCCGCGTCTACAATGCCGAGGGTCTGTTAACAATTAATCGGTCGCAGCGATCGATTAATTGTTAACTGACCCTAAAGCCAACAGGGACGCCAGCATGCCCGACCCCAGCGCCGCACCGGATTCGCAGCCGCCGCTGTCGCTTGCGCGCCGCGTCGCCGATTCGGCGGTGCGCGAGCAGGTCTACATGATTTTCCCCAACGATCTGAACAACAACGACACCGTGTTCGGCGGGCTGATCATGTCGCAGATGGATCGCCTGTGCGCGGTGGTCGCCGACCGCCATGCCGGTGCAATCTGTTCCACGGTCGGCGTCGATGCCGTGCATTTCCTGAAGCCGGCCCGCCGCGGCGACGTGCTGATTTTCAGCGCCTGCGTGAATCGCGCCTGGAACACCTCGATGGAGATCGGCTGCCGGGTCGAGGCCGAGACCATCGCCGGCCTCGATCGCCGGCATATCCTGTCGGCGTACCTGACGTTCGTCGCGCAGAATAGCGAAGGCCGGCCGCATCCGGTGCCGGCGCTGGTCGTGGAAAGCGATCAGGAGAAGCGCCGCTACGGTGAAGCGCAGTTGCGCCGCGAATCGCGCCTGGCACATTCCGAAGCCTTGAAGCGTCTGCGCGCACCGACGACGAGCGAGCCCTAACCATAACGGGGAGCAGCACCATGACGAGCAAAATCCGCAGGCATCGTTTCCGGCAGACCTTCGTGATCGCGCTGCTGTCGCTGACGATGCTCGGCTGCGCCGGGCAAAAGCAGATCGAAGCCTCGTCACCTGACGTGGTGATCGCCGGCGTCAATGTCGGCGACGAAGTCGACATCAACAGCAAGGCGGGCAAGCACTATCGCTTCGTCGTCACCAAGATCACCAACAAGGCGCTCTACGGTGAAGGCGTGCGCGTGACCTATGCGGAGATGAGTACCGTCGAAACCAAGAACAAGGATGGGGTGTTCAAACGGATCGGCAATCTGTTCTGAGTTAGCCGCCGAAGGAATCGCGTACGGCGTCATCAATGTCGTCGTCGAGACCGTGCAGCAGGATGGCCAGCGCGACGGCGCTTGCAGCGACAATGCCGCCGACCAGCCCGGCAGTGCGCCAGCCGCTGAACTGCCGCGCCTCGATCTGCTCGATCTGGTCGTAGCGCACGGCCCAGGGCCTATCGGCGCTGTCGCGGCCGGTGAACGAGGCTTCGTCGACGGATGTGACTTTCAGATCGTAGTGATGCTGGGTCCTGGTCAGCACGTTGACCTGTTCGCCGACTTTCAGATGATCCTTCACCGCCGCTGCGGCGGGCTGCTCCATCACCTGCATCGACGTGCAGCCGAGCAGCGACAGCGCCGCAAGCGCGGCGACCGGTGTTTGAAACATCGAGCTTCCCTTTATCCGAAGTCGCGAGCCGGTTGCCCGCGATACAGCCCCGTCAGGACAGTACCAGTGCCTCGGGCTGCTGCGCCAGCGAGCGGTGCAGGACCTCGGCGAGTTGCGCGACATGGCGGCGCAGCTCCGGCACTGCGGTGGCTTCCCAGTGCTGGGCACGCAGGAACGGGCCGACGTAGTACATCGTCGGCGAAGAGTAGCCCTGGCGATCGACCAGCCGGTATTCGCCGTCGACGATCAGGCCGAGGCCCAGATCGTCGGGCTTGATCAGCCCGGCTTCGCGCAAATGCGCGATCAGTGGCTCGGCGCAGCTTCGCGTATCGCTCTCGGGGCCGGTGCAGTTGATCACATAGCCGGCCGAGACGCGCTGCGTTTCGGGCTTGCTGCGCGGGCGGAAGATCACGTCGACGCCGTCGGCATGCTCGGCGTAGCCGACGACGCGGCCGGCGTGCACGCGCAGGCTGTTTTCGGCGCGCTCGGCATCGAGGAGACGGCCGAGCGCAGGCGCGCAGCGATGGCGGTGGGTGTCCCAGAACGTGCGCAGGTGGCGCATGAAGCGGCGCCGTTCGCGCATCGACAGTACCTGCCACAGTAACGGTGTGGCGCCGCGCAGGCCGCCGATGATGTCGCGCCAGTCCACGTCCTCGGTCTGCGCGAGTTCGAGTTCATGACGCAGGCCGCGCAGATAGTCGCGCACGTTCGGTGTCGACGGCAGGCGCTTCGGCAGGCCGGTGGTGTAGACCGGCCGGATCTCGAGTTCGCGATGCGGCTGCGGTAGCAGTCCGCGACGCGACAGAGCGTGGATCGGCGCGCGGTGGCCGCGTGCGCGCAGGCTCAGCAAGGTGTCGAGCATGGTCAGGCCGGTGCCGATCAGGAACACCGGCTCGTCGGGCTTGACCACCCACAGTGCGTCGGCGCGCCAGGGGTCGCGCACATAGCGCGGGCTGCTGTAGAAATTCTCGGACTCGGTGCCGACCTGCGGATCACCCGGCGCGAAGTTGCCCAGCGCAAGGACCACGCGATCGGCCTCGAGGACGCGCTTGTTGCTCAGGTGGATGCGCGCGCCGGCCGCCAGCGGCTGGATCCGCTCGACGTCGCCAACCATCGGCCGGTAGATGCTGCCCGCAGGCGCGACGCGGACCGCTTCACGCACGATCCATTCGAGATAGTCGCCGAACACACGGCGCGATACGAAGCTGTTGGCGGATACCTCGGCGTCCTGGCTCTGCGCATAGCGCAGGAAGCTTTCGTCGTCGTCGGTATAGGCGCTCATGCGCCCGGCCGGCACGTTGAGCACATGCTCGTCGGTGCGCGTGCCGTAGGCCAGGCCACGGGCCATCAGGCCCGATCGGTTGAGCAGCACGACTTCGATCGGCTCGGCAGCCTTGCGCAGCAATTGAGCGGCGGTGACTGCGCCGCAAAAGCCTGCTCCGATGATGACGACGGTTCTCATGAGAGGTTCGTGTCCCTGATGCTGACGGAGTCTTGCGGGCTTCACGCCCCCGTGCCCAACTCGTCGCAAGACGTATGCCTTGGAGGCTAAAGGCAGGGTCAGGCGGCGCACAAATAGCCAGTGCTTCTATTAAACCGTCGGGACCAACCGTGTAAGCAAATTCCTACAAACGCGGGCCCGATTACTCAGCGCGTGGCTGAGGGCGAACCCCTGGGCGCCGGTCTTGCGCGAGCTTTACGCCAGATCGGCGAAGCGGTCCGTGGCCGCCACCAGGCGCGACAGGATGCCGGGCTCGCTGGCCGCATGGCCGGCGTCGCCGACGATCTGCAGATCCGCTTCGGGCCAGGCGCGGTGCAGGTCCCAGGCCGACTTGATCGGGCAGACGACGTCGTATCGACCCTGCACGATCACGCCGGGGATGTGGCGGATGCGGTAGGTGTCTTCGAGCAGTTGATCGGGGCTGCGGAAGAAGCCGCCGTTGACGAAATAGTGGCATTCGATCCGCGCGAAGGCCTCGGCGAACTTGTCCTCGCCGAAGCGCTGGACCATGTCGCGGCTGGGCAGCAGCTTGCTGGTTGCGCCTTCCCAGATGCTCCAGGCGCGCGCGGCCTCGCGGCGCTCGTCGGCGTTGCTGCTGGTCAGGCGCCGGTGATAGGCGGCAACCAGGTCGTGGCGCTGGTCCTTCGGGATCGGGCGCAGGAAGTGCTCCCAGGCGTCCGGATAAATCCAGCTGGCGCCTTCCTGGTAGAACCAGCGGATCTCCTCACTGCGCAGCAGGAAGATGCCGCGCAGCACCAGCGCGCGGGTGTGGTCGGGGTGGGTCTGGGCGTAGGCCAGCGCCAGCGTCGATCCCCAGGAGCCGCCAAACACCAGCCAGCGGTCGATGCTAAGGGTCTTGCGGATCAGCTCCATGTCGGCGACCAGATCCCAGGTCGTGTTCTCGCGCAGATCGGCGTGCGGCGTGGAGCGGCCGCAGCCGCGCTGGTCGAACAGCACGATGCGATAAGCCTGCGGATTGAAGAACTGCCGATGCCAGGGCTCGGTGCCGCCGCCGGGGCCACCGTGGACGAACACCACCGGCTTGCCACGCGGATTGCCGCATTCCTCGACATAGATCTCGTGCAGTCCCGAGACCGGGAGGCGATGCGTCTTGTAGGGCTCGATGGCGGGATAAGGCTGGGCCATGATGGCGTCGGTGTCCTGTGTTCGTGAGGTCGTCGTGTCCGGCAAGCGGCCGGGCCGCGCGCAGATCGCTAGGGTAGCGCACCGATGCGCAAAGCTCGTACCGCTTGCCCGCGCACCCCGGTAAAGCACAGTAAAGCTCCGTGTCGCGATCAGGTTTGAGTGCGGGGGGAGCCTGGGCTAGCATCGGCTCACAGGGGTTCATGAGTGGGCGGAGTCGGTAGTGGCATCGAAGTTTTGGCGGTCTCTGGCAGGCGCAGCTGCGCTGCTGGCAACGGACCCGGTCTGGGCCCAGCAAGTCATCACCGGTGCCGATACACCGGCAAGCGTGGTGCCGACGGCCGAAGCCGCGGTGCCGGCTGAGGCGGTACTGCCACCGGTGATCGTGCCCGAACCCGCGCTGCCCACGGTTGCGCAACCCGCGCCGCTCGCCGCCGATCCGGCGGCTGCGATCGAGGCCGCGACGTCCCCGGCCGCGCTGATACGGCGCCTGCCGCCTTCGCCGCCGGTCGACGAGCGCCAGTTCCCGCGCTATGACGTGCTGGCGCCGAACGTCGCGTTCTGGACGCGGGTGTTCGGTGAATGGTCCGAGAACCAGAGCGTGGTGCATTCCAGCGAGTACCCGAACAAGGTGTTCGAGGTGCTCGACTTCCGCAACGAGGCGCTGGAGATGAATCCGGTGCAGCTGTCGCGCTACAAGGCGATGCAGGAGAACGATGCCAAGGCGCGCGTCGACAAGCTGCTCAAGCAGGTGTACGAGCTGCGCAACTCGCCGGACCAGTTGAACGAGGATCAGCGCCGCATCTGGCGGATGTTCGCCGACGTGCGCGGTGACAACAAGTTCAAGGACGCGATCGGCACATTCCGCTGCCAGCGCGGCCTCAAGGAGCGCACGGCGCTGGCGCTGCAGACCTCCGGCAGCTATCTGCCCGAAATGGAAAGCATCTTCGGCAGTTATCGCCTGCCGACGCAGCTGACGCGGCTGCCGCTGGTGGAATCGAGTTTCAACGTCGACGCGTATTCCAAGGTCGGCGCGGCGGGCCTGTGGCAGTTCATTCCGTCGAGCGCAAAGATCTACATGCGTCTGAACGAGCTGGTAGACGACCGACGCGATCCCTGGACCAGCACCGACGCCGCGGCGCGCCATCTGCGTGACGACTACGCCGCGCTCGGTGCCTGGCCGCTGGCGCTGACCGCCTACAACCACGGCCGCGGCGGCGTCGCCAAGGGCCTGCGCGAAACCGGCGGCAGCAGCCTGCCGGACCTGATCCGTGCTTACGATTCGAAGAGCTTTGGGTTCGCGTCGCGCAACTTCTACGCGGAGTTCCTGGCCGCCAGCGACGTCGAGCGCAACTGGAAGCAGCACTTCGGCGAGATCGTGCGCCGCGAGCCGCTGCGCTTCGACACCGTCGAAACCAAGAACTACGTGCCCTACGAGACGCTGCGGCGCTTGTGCGATGCCGACGACGAAGTGTTCCGCCGGCTCAATCCGGCGTATCGGCCGGAAGTCATCGAGGGCAAGCTTTACGTGCCGCCGGGGCATCTGATCCGCGTGCCGGCCGGCCGTGCGAATGCGTTCAACGTCGCGTATTCCAAGCTCGGCGCCTCGGAGCGCTTCGATTCCCAGCGCAGCTTCTTTCTGCTGCACAAGGTCGGCAAGGGCGACAGCCTGGGCAAGATTGCGAAGCAATACGGAGTCAGCCAGGCTTCCGTCAAGAGCGCCAACAGCCTCAAGGACGCAAATCCCAAGCTCAAGCTCGGCCAGGTGCTGAAGATCCCGCCGCACGAAGAGAACCGCCCCGGCCCGGTGCTCGTCGCGGTCGGCGAATCCAAGCCGACCCTGACTCGCGAGCAGTCCGACGAGGTGGTGGCAGAGCGGGTGCGCGACGAGCAGCCGACGCCGAAGAAACCGGCCAAGAAGTCAGCGCCGTCACGTCTGCACAAGGTGCGTTCGGGGCAGACGCTGGGCGAGATCGCCAAGCGCTACAAGGTCAGCGTCGCCGACATCCGCGCGGCCAACGGCATCAACGAGAGCAACCAGATCCGGGTCGGCCAGCAGCTGAAAATTCCGGCCGGGTAGGTCGGCAATGCCTTGCCGACGTGAGGCCTCGATTGCGCATCGACCGGCCACGTCGGCAAGGGATTGCCGACCTACGGATCATGCCGCTATGCCGTTCACCGACTACAGCCCACTAGTGGAAGTGCATGATGCCGATCACGCCGATCGCGATCAGGTACAGCGCGACCACGTAGTTCAGCAATCTCGGCATGACCAGGATCAGTACGCCCGCGATCAGGGACAGCACCGGAACGGTTTCGATATGCAGTGTCATCTCTGATGTCCTCGTCGCGTGATGATGGCCGGCAGCGAGTGTGTCAAACCAACCAGACGAACGCGAACACGCCGATCATCGCCAGGCCCAGCGCCAGTTTGGCGACGGTGCCAAGCAGCAGTCCGATCCAGGTTGCGAAGCCCGAAGCGGCGGCCTGATCCAGGCCGCGCCGCGCGCCGATCTCGCCGATCACGGCGCCGATGAAGGGCCCGAGTATCAATCCCGGCAGGCCAAAGAAAATGCCGACGACGCTGCCCAGTGTCGCGCCGAGCACCGCCTTGGGGCTGGCACCGACGCGTTTTGCGCCGAAGCTCCCGGCAACGAAATCCAGAGCCAGGCCGATCAGCAGCAGCACCGTCAGAATGCCGATGGTGAATTTGCCGACATGCTCGAAGCCGTCGCACCAGGCCGCGAGCAGCAGCCCGCCGAACACCATCGGCAGGCCCGGCAGGATCGGCAGGATCGCACCGGCCAGCCCGCCGAGTACCAGCATCGCGGCGATGATGTTGAACAGCGTTTGCATCATCGGATCTATCGGCGTCATCGGCTTGGGCTGGAGATCAGTGCTTGCCGGCAGTGGCTGGCGCGGCGGGCAGCCCGTCGATCAGGGTCTGCGCGATCAGATCGTAATTGCCGTCGAAGTGATGGCTGCCCGGCAGCAGCTTGATTTCGAAGCGCCTGGCGTCGAGCTTGGGGCAGATCGCGTCTTCGTCTTCCTGGCCGCAGACGATCTGGAAGTCGCGGCGGCCAGCCAGCCTGTTGATCTCGGGCAGTGTGTCGAGACCGCTCGTCTGCCCGGCCCAGGCGCCGACGTGGAACTCGAACGCGGCATGCTCGGACAGCGCCACCGCGCTGGTCAGCACGACGTGGGAGCGCGTCGCGTCGGCGAGCCGGTTGAACGTGAACGGCAACACGTCGGCGCCCTGCGAGTAGCCGATCAGCATGACGTTCGGCCGCTTCCACGCGCCGGTGTAGTGCGCGACCAGGCGGTCCAGATCCTTGGCCACGTCCTCGGGTTGGCGCTCGGTCCAGAAATAGCGCAGCGAGTCCATGCCGACCACCGGAATGCCGGCGGCGGCGAGGGTGTCGGCGACTTCTTCGTCCAGCCCGGCCCAGCCGCCGTCGCCCGATATCAGTACCGCGAACAGGTCGCGATGCTGATCGGTGTTGGCCGTCGCCGGGATCTCGACCAGGGGCAGATCGGGCAGCGCTTCCGGCTTGCGGTGCGCCGGCGCGATGTCGGCCGCCAGCGTGCCGTAAGCGACCAGCGCGGCGCCGGCGGCGCTGGGCGCGCCGGACTGGCGCCGCACCGGCCAGCGCATTTCGGCGTTCGGAATCTGGTCGATGAAGGCGCGCGCGCCACAGGCTTCGCTGGTGGGCGTGATCACCGCGTAGAACGGCGATTGCAGACGCGACGTCGTCAGCAGCTCGTTGCCTGGCGGCGTGCTGTGCTGACGCAGTGCGGTGCCGGCGCACAGCGGCGGATGCAGCACGCTGCGTGGGCAGAAGCCGACGCCGACGCCGCCGGAAAAGCTTTTAGCCGGCGCCTGTGCGAGCACGCCGAACACCAGCGCGGCCGCGTCGTCGAAGCCCAGTAGCAGTGCCGGCAGATAGTCGTCCTGATGTGTGTAGGCCTGGATGAAGCGGCTCAGGTTGTCGAGATCGCCGTCGAGAAATTCGCAGTCGTCGCCGTCCTCGCTGAGTTTTTTCAGCAGCGCCGGCGTGTCGATGCCGGCGACCAGGGTCTGGTTGTCGCGCAGCGCACGCGCGTAGGCCTCGGCGCGGCGATCCCAGCCCCTGTTGCCGGAGAACAGCAATGCGGTACTGCGCGCCGGGCCTTCCGGTTTGTACAGGTGCAGATGTTCGAAGCGGCCGTGATCGATCACTTCGTCGCGTGCCGGATCCGGCGGCGGCGATGCCCATGCCGTTGCCAGCAGCAAGCTGGCTATCAGCAAGGCGGCGCCGCCCGCCCGCATCACTTGCGTACCATCTCGCGCATGCCGCCGGCGATCAGCGAGGCGGTGTCGAGCATGATGCGCGGCAAAGCCAGCCCACCCGGCGACGCCAGATAACGCGGCCGCCACACCGGCTGATATTTTTCCTTGTAGCGGCGCAGGCCGTCGAAGTTGTAGAACGATTCGCCGTAGCGATGCACCAGCAGCCCGAGCCGGTGCCATAACGGTGCCAGCGGATGATGTTCCAGGCCCGCCAGCGGGGCCATGCCGAGATTGAACCACTGAAACTTCCGCTCCTTGCCCCACAGCAATAGTTCGACGAACAGGTAATCCATGACGCCCTTGGGCGCGTCGGCTCCGTAACGCATCAGGTCGACCGACAGCTCGCCGCCGTCGCCGGAACGCCATAGATTGGCGAACGCGACGATGGTCTCGCCGCGCATCGCCACCGCACAGGGAAAATAGGCCATGTAGGCGCGATCGAAGCGGCCGACCGAGAAGCTTTTTTCGGCGGCCGACTTGTCCGCCAGCCAGGCCAGCGACACCCGGTCGAGCTCGTCCATCCGCGCCTGTACCTGTTCGGGCTCCAGCACCTCGAAGTGCAGGCCTTCACGTGCGCCCTTGCGCTGCGCGGTGCGCAATTCCGCGCGCGGCTTGCCTTCGAGATTGAAGCCGGTCAGCTGCACGCGTGCTTCTTCGCCGAGCTTGGACAAGGACAAGCCCAGATCCAGGTACAGCGGCAGCTTGTCGGCGGTGACCTGGTAGAACACGCACCAGCCGCTGTGCCGGTCGCAAAGCTCGCGGAAGCGCCAGGCGAGTTCGGCGTGGCGCTCGGGATTGCCTGCCGGATTGCCGAGTGCGATCCACGAGCGGCCGGAACGGCGATACATGATGAAAGCGTCGCGCTGATCGCTGAACAGGATCTGCTTGTCGCCGAGCAGCACCAGGTTGGGTACGCTGTCGGAGCCGACTTTCAGGCAGGCGCGTGCGGCCTCCAGTTGCCCGGCGTCCGGCATTTCCGGTTCCGGCCGCGCCGAGCCGAGCAGCGACCACAGTCCGTAAATCAGGCCTACCACGACCGCGACCAGGCTGGCGCGCAGCATGCGCGGCGCGTTCTCGTCGAGTGCGAAGCGCCACCAGATTTCCTGGTCGTACTGCACGTCGCGGAACACCACGAAGCCGATCCAGATCGCCGCGCCAATCACCAGCCCGACATTGAGCAGCCACAAGGGCGACAGCCGCGCTTCGGTCAGCGGCGCGTGCCGATAGAAGCGATCGCGCGATACCGCGAGCACGATCAGCACCACGAGCAGGATCAGTGCCTCTTCGAAGTCGCCACCTTTGAGCAGCGACGCGGCGATGCCGCCGACCAGCAGGATCAAGGTCAGCCACCAGGCCGCCGCCAGCCGTCGATACAGGCCGCGCGCGATGATCAGCAGGCCGACGCCGAACGCGCTGCCGGCCAGATGCGAGGCTTCCAGTACGCCCAGCGGCAGCGCCTGCGCCAGCCATTCGACGCGCGTGCCGATCGCCGGCAGCGAGCCGGAGATCAGCAGCACCGCGCCGGCTGCGAATACCGCGACCGCAACCGCCTGCGGCACCATTGATTCGAATGAGCGCCGCACGGATTTGGCGGCCCGCTGGATCGGCGCGCGCAATGCGGTGACTTCGCGCGAGGCCAGCAACAGCAGCGCCAGCGTGAACGGCGCGATGTAGTAGACGACGCGGAACAGCAGGATCGAGCCGAGCAGCGGCCCCGGCTCCGGCGTCGGCAACAGCAGCAGCAGCGCCGATTCGAATACGCCGAGGCCGCCAGGCACATTGCTGATCGCGCCCAGCGCAATCGCGATGACATAGATGCCAAGGAACGCCGGGTAGTGCGCGCCGACCTCGTGCGGCAGCAGCACGTACATCGCCGCAGCCGAACACGCGATGTCGAAAGCGCTGACCACGAACTGGGCGGCGACCTGCGGGGGGTTCGGCGTCGCGATCCGCCAATTGCGCAGCTGCAGCGGTTTGCGCCGGAACGAGGCCAGCACCGCATAGCCGACCAGGAGCGCCAGCACCAGCGCGCCGATCCCGCGCGTCCATGCCGGCGAGACGTGCAGCAGCCGTGCGGCGGCATGCGGCTCCAGCAGCAGGGAGCCGCTCAGCAGAGTGCCGGCGCCGAGCAGGAAGGTTAGCGAGAACAGGCCCTGTACCAGCGCGATGTCGGTGGCGCTGAGGCCTTCGGCCGAATAGGCGCGCAGCCGCACCGAGCCGCCGGACAGCGAGGACAGGCCGAGCGAATGGGCCAGCGCGCAGGCGATGAACGAGATCGACGCCACCCGCCGGTAGCGCAGCGGCCGGCCGATGATGTCCAGCGCCAGTGCGTCGTACAGGGTCAGCGCGAAGTAGCTGGCGGCGGTCCAGCCGACCGCCGCCAGCCCCTGGCTCAGCGACAGGCTCTTCAGCGGCAGCAGCAGATCGGCCGGATCCAGCTTGCGCAGACTGTCGTCCAGCACGAACAGTGCGATGGCGAACACGCCAAGCGTCATCAGCGCGGCCGCTATGGCGCGCGCCTTTCCAGGTTCCAGTCTTTGCATGGCGCGCATTCTATGGAGCTTGAGTCCACTCTGGCATCCCGGAATGCCCGATGCCCGCTTTCCCGAGGCAATTCACCCCGTCCGGGCCGCTTCCGGCGCCGCCGAATGGCCGAAATTCCGCCAAATTGCGCCGCTGGTCCGGAACTCAGGTATCGCTCAGTGACGGCTCTGCACCATGGGGGCAAGCGCCCGCCAAATCCGAGCCCGCCCTGGCGGCGGCGACGGCGCATCCAACTGACTGTTCGCAAGGAAAGCTATTTACCATGAACCAGCCGCTGACTCCGTTGATGCTCAAGGCCCTCGTTCCCGCGACCGCGCGCGGTGAAGCGACCCGGCGCAAACTGCTGGCTGCCGCCGAAGTCGAATTCGGTGCCCGCGGCTTCCACGCCGCCTCGGTGAGTTCGATCACCACCCGTGCCGACGTCGGCCAGGGTACGTTCTACCTGTACTTCCACAGCAAGGAAGAAATTTTCATCACGCTGGTCCGCGAAATCGGCCGCGCTTTGCGCACGCTGGCGGCCAAGGCCGGTGCCGCGGCACCGACCCGCCGCGCCGGCGAGCGCGAGGGGCTGGTTGCGCTGCTGCGCTACACGCTGGACTACCCGGGCCGCTACCGGATCGTGCAGGAATCGCAGTTCGTCGACGAAACCGTGTTCCGCGAATACCACGAACGCCTCGCGCGTAGCTATTCGCAGAGCCTGGTCGAGGCCACCGAGAGCGGTAACTTCAAACCGGGCGACGCTGACACCCGCGCCTGGGCGATTCTCGGCATCGGCCAATTTCTGGCCATGCGCTATTGCCTGTGGACCGGCCGTATGCCGGCGGACACGGTGATCGACAGCGCTATGGACATGATCGAAAACGGCATCGTGACCCCGTCAGGCCTGATGTCGCCGGTGCGTGTCGCCGCCTGATTCGCATCTGATACGAGCTTGACGCACACGCCGGGCATTGTGCCCGGTGATCGGGACGCGACCAGGGCTTGTAGTGCGGATGCTGCAACGGCCCAAAAGGATCCGCCTCTGGCCGGTCCTTTCGCAGTGTCCTTGCGATCGGACGAAAATCTCCGCCAAGCGGTGAGTTTTGCAAGCTTATTGACTATTTTTTGTCACATGGGTGCGCTAAAACCGCTGATAGAATGGTGGCGTGCCGGTCGCATTGCCGGTGCTTTCCGAGGGCTTCACTCCTCTCATGTCTTCATCCCCTGTTGTCGATTCGTCCAGCCAGCCAGTGCTTGCCGAAAAGCGGTCCTACAACTGGCCTGCCATCATTCTTTTCGGATTGAGCACGACGCTCGCGCTGACCGTCTTCCCCTGGTACGTGTGGAATTACGATTTCAGTGGCGCTGCATGGGTCTGGTTCGCGATCTTCCTGTATGCGAGCGGTTTGTCGATCACGGCAGGCTACCACCGCCTGTATTCGCACCGCGCCTACCAGGCTCACTGGAGCCTGCGCCTGTTCTATGCGCTATTCGGCGCACAGGCGCTGCAGAACAGCACCTTGGTCTGGTGCTCGATGCACCGCGTCCACCATCGCGAAGTCGACGACGAACAGCACGATCCGTATTCAGCACGCCGCGGTCTGTGGTATTCGCACATGGGCTGGATGCTGCGGGACGAGCCCTGCCACCGGTTCGACGAGAACATCGGCCGCGATCTGAACAACGATCCGATCGTGCGCTGGCAGCACAAGAACTACCTGGCGATCGCACTGGCGATGAACTTCGCGCTGCCCGCCCTGGTCGGCTGGGCGAGCGGCGATCTCTGGGGTACGGTCGTGCTCGCCGGCCTGATGCGTCTGGTGATCAACCATCACTTCACCTTCTTCATCAACTCGCTCGCCCACTACTGGGGTCGCCAGCCGTATACCGACGAGAACACCGCACGCGACAATGATTTCCTCGCGCTGCTGACTTACGGCGAGGGCTACCACAACTTTCATCACCTGTTTCAGTGGGATTACCGCAACGGCGTGCGTTGGTATCAATGGGACCCGACCAAGTGGTGGATTGCCGGGTTTTCCTGGTTGGGCCTGACCAGCGGCCTGCGCCGTACCCCGGAGTTCCAGATCCAGCGAGCCAAGCTGCAGCGCCAGTTCGAGCGTGCCAAGGAGCGTCTGGCCAAGGCCGAGGCGGGTGGCCGCTTCGCGCATCTGCAGCTGCTGCTCGAGCACGAATTGCAGACCTTCTCGGCTACGCTTTCGGAATGGGCGCGGCTGCAGCAGGAGAAATTCGAGCACGCCAAGCAGCAGTTGTCGGAGCATTGGGAGACCAGCGAAGTCCATCGCCGCATGCAGCTGCTGGAACAGACGCTACGCCACCAGCAGCGCCGCGTGCGGCTGTTGAGCCTGCAGGCGGTTGCGTAACAGCCCGACGAATATCGGGCGAGGCATAAAAAAAGCCGGCTATTTAGCCGGCTTTTTTTGTGCCTCGCGGTTGCGAACAGCGCAACAGAACCTAGTGGTGACGATCGTGATCGTACTCGACGTGACGATCATAGTCGCGACGACCATCGTAGTGGACGTCGCGTTCGTAATGCACGTCACGCCCATAGCGCGGCGGACCGTAGTAACGCGGGGCGTAGTACACCGGACGGGGCGCGTAATACACCGGCGCCGGGTAATAAACGCGTTCGCGATACACCGGAGCGTAAACCGGGGGGGGTGGTGCGTAGTAGTCGTTGTAATAGACACCCACGCCCGGAAGCGGCAGGCCGATTCCGATCGATACGTCGGTGCGCGCATTCGCGACACCTATACCACCCACCATCAACACGGCAGCGGCAAGCCATTTGTAGTTCATTGAAGCGCTCCGAAAAGGGCAATAAAGCGACTTCAATCTACCGCCTTGCAATGAACACGATCTGAACCGAACCATTGGCAGAATGCAGGATCGCTGCATTCTGCCGATATTGCTGGACGCCGCTTCGACGCCGTCTACTGGTCGCCGGTGACTTTGAACTCGACGCGGCGGTTGTTATCCCGGCCCGCTTCGGTGTCGTTGGTGTCGATCGGCACGGACTCGCCGTATCCAACTGCCTTGAGTCTGGCCGTCGCGACTCCCTGGGTATCGAGGTAGCGGATGACCGAATTGGCGCGTCGCTCTGACAGGCCGAGATTGTAGGAATCGGAGCCCAGGCTGTCAGTGTGGCCTTCGACGTCCAAACGGATCTGCGGGTAGGCTGCGAGCGTCTGAGCGACGTCGCCGAGGATCACCTTGGCGGGCGCAGTGAGGCGGTCGGAGTCGAACTCGAACTTCACGCCGCGCAGCACGAAGCGTTTGTCCAGAGCGCAGCCGCGCTCGTCGACTTTCTCGCCCGGCCGCGGTTTGCGGCAGTCGCCGACCGGCGCGCAGCCGTCAGGCAGCACCTTCAGACCTGCAGGAGTATTGGGGCAGTCGTCACGCGAGTCCGGGATGCCATCGCCGTCGGAGTCCAGCGGACAGCCATCCGGGCCGACCTGTTCGCCGGGAGGCGAGTTCGGGCACTTGTCGAGAGCATCCGGTACGCCGTCACCGTCCGAGTCGCGGAAGTCGCAGCCATTGGCGTCGACCTTGGTGCCGCGGAC
The DNA here is from genome assembly GCF_028291725.1 of Hydrocarboniphaga sp. Classification (GTDB taxonomy): domain Bacteria; phylum Pseudomonadota; class Gammaproteobacteria; order Nevskiales; family Nevskiaceae; genus Hydrocarboniphaga. The sequence continues at coordinate 17,959 of NZ_JAQGNT010000012.1, forward strand.
CGTGCCTGGGCATTTGTCGAGGTAGTCGGGCACGCCGTCGCCGTCCGCATCCATCGGGCAGCCGCGGGTGTCGACCGGAGTGCCCGGCGGCGTGCCTGGGCATTGATCGAGGTAGTCCGGCACGCCGTCGCCATCGGAGTCGGCGGGGCAGCCGTCCGCATTGACCGGCGCGCCGGCCGGCGTGCCGGGGCATTTGTCGAGATAATCGGGCACACCGTCCTGATCGAGATCGGTCGGGCAGCCGTCGGAGTACACCGTGACGCCCGCCGGCGTGTTCGGGCACTTGTCGAGGCGGTCCGGCACGCCGTCGCCGTCGGAGTCGGTGCCGCCGGTGCCGAGCGCATAGCGCAGCGACAGGCCGACGTTCTGCGATTGGTATTCGGTCTTCAGCGGCTGGCCCAGCGCGCTGCGGTACTCGGGCTGATCCGCATCGACGTAGCGATAGTCGAGCGACAGCGTCAGGTAGTCGGTCAGCAGGTAGGCGATGCCGCCGCCGAGCTGGAAGCCGAAAGTCGTGTCCTTGCCGTCGATCAGGCTGGGAACGCTGGTGTCGGTCTGCTGTGCGCCGACGCCGCCGCCCACATAGGGCAGCAGCTTGCCGAGGTTGATGTCGTACCAGGCGTTCGCCATCAGGCGCAGCGTCTTGACCTTGCCGTCGTAGCTCCGTGGAGATGGATCGGCAGGCGTGCCGTCGGCATTGCCGAAGCCCGAAGTCAGCGCGATCGTGTCGACGTCGGCTTCGCTGTAGTTGATGTTGAGCTCGGGCCGGAAACCGCCTTCGAACGCATAGCCGAACGTCAGGCCGCCGCCGAAGCCCCACTTGAAGTCGTAGCTGAAGCTCTGCGCCGGGATACCGGGAATCGCATCGACCGGAGCTGTCGGATCGACATCCGGCCCCAGAATGCAAAGGCCGAGCAGGCCCAGATTGCCCAGGTTGCCGAGCGACAGTATGCAATTGGTGCCGGTGGTACCGGGGACGCCGTTGCTGCCCGGAACGCCGGCGGCACTGGCATCGGCGGATTCGGGATGCGTGCCGAAGCCCTCGACACCGAAGTACCAGCCAGGTTGCCCGGCGGCTTCGGCTTGGGACGGAATGACCGCCGAGGCAGCCGCACACGCCATCAGGGCCGCAGCAGTAGCGGCTCTAAACTTGTAAAACATTGGATTCCCCAAAAAGCGCCCCGGATATGGACGCCGCCGGTTCCCGACGAACCTGACGGCCGCTACATCTATAGCGAAATTTAGGGGGAACTACTCAGTAAAAGCAAGCCCAACAGGCTGCTAGCCCGAACGCTTGCGCTCGTGTTCCTTCAGGAACTTCTTGCGGATGCGGATCGATTGCGGCGTCAGTTCGACCAGCTCGTCCTCGTTGATGAATTCCAGCGCCTGTTCCAGCGAGTGCTTCACCGGCGGCGTCAGCAGCACGGCTTCGTCGGAACCCGAGGCACGCATGTTCGTCAGCTTCTTGCCCTTGAGCACGTTGACGACGAGGTCGTTGTCGCGCGAATGGATACCGACGATCTGGCCTTCGTAGACCTCGATGGCCGGGTCCACCATCATGCGGCCGCGCTCCTGCAGGTTGAACAGCGCGTACGGCGCGGTCTTGCCGGTTTCGTTGGAGATCAGCACGCCGTTGTGGCGCTGGCCGATGTCGGCGTTATCCGCCTGCGGGCCGAAGTGGTCGAAGTTGTGGAACAGCAGGCCGGTGCCCGAGGTCATCGACATGAACTCGGTCTGGAAGCCGATCAGGCCGCGCGACGGAATCATGTAGCTGAGGCGGACGCGGCCCCTGCCGTCCATGACCATGTCCAGCATCTTGCCGCCGCGGCTGGCGAGCCCGGTGATCGCGCCGCCCTGGTTGGCTTCCTCCACATCCGCGATCAGCGACTCGTAGGGTTCGCAGAGGACGCCGTCGATCTCTTTGATGATCACCTGCGGACGCGCCACCGCGATCTCGTAGCCTTCGCGGCGCATGTTCTCGAGCAGGATGCCGAGGTGCAGCAGGCCGCGGCCGGAGACGCGGAACTGGTCGGGCGCCTCGCCCGGCTCGACGCGCAGCGCGACGTTGGTACGCAGCTCGCGCTGCAGGCGCTCGCCGATCTGGCGGCTGGTGACGAACTTGCCTTCCTTGCCCGCGAATGGCGACTTGTTGACCTCGAACACCATGCTCATGGTCGGCTCGTCGACCTGCAGCGTCGGCAACTGTTCCGGCACCTTCGGATCGCAGATCGTCTCGGAGATGCCGAGCTCGTCGATGCCGGTCAGCGCGACGATGTCGCCGGCCTCGGCCTCGGCCACTTCGATCTTGTCCAGGCCCATGAAGCCCAGCACCTGCAGCACGCGTCCCGTGCGCACCTTGCCGTCGCGGTTGACCACCGACACCGGGGAATTCGTCCTGATCTTGCCGCGCGAAATGCGGCCGGTGCCGATCACGCCGACGTAGCTGGAATAGGCCAGCGAGATGACCTGCATCTGGAACGGACCGTCCGGATCCACTTTCGGCGGCACGACCTTGTCGACGATGGTCTGGTACAGCGGGTCCATGTCGCCTTCGCGCACGTCGGAGCTGAGGCCGGCGTAGCCGTGCAGCGCCGAGGCGTAGACGATCGGGAAATCGAGCTGGGTGTCGTTGGCGCCGAGCTTGTCGAACAGGTCGAACACCTGGTCGACGACCCAATCGGGACGCGCGCCGGGACGGTCGACCTTGTTGATGACGACGATCGGGTTCAGGCCCATCGCGAAGGCTTTCTGCGTGACGAAGCGCGTCTGCGGCATCGGGCCGTCCTGCGCATCGACCAGCAGGCAGACCGAGTCGACCATCGACAGCACGCGCTCGACTTCGCCGCCGAAGTCGGCATGGCCGGGGGTGTCGACGATGTTGATCCGGTACTGCGTGTTGGTGCGCTTGTCGAGCCAGCGGATCGCGGTGTTCTTCGACAGGATGGTGATGCCGCGCTCGCGCTCCAGGTCGTTGGAGTCCATCACGCGCTCGCCGAGGTTTTCGCGGGCGTCGAGCGTCTGGGACTGGCGCAGCAGCTTGTCGACGAGAGTGGTTTTGCCGTGGTCGACGTGGGCGATGATGGCGATGTTGCGGAGATTCTGAATCACGAGAGAGGTACCAGAAACAAAATAAGTACGGGGCAGCAAGGCTGCCCCGTTTAGACAGTCCGGGCCACGGACGGCCCGGTCTTGGTCAGGGATGGCTAAAACGGCCGCGGAGTATACGTGGACGCAGTTGACACCGCATCTGTCATGCCACGCCTTCCGGCCGCGCTCGCGACTACAATGCTCGTTTTACGCCCACCCGAGCCTCGCCAGCGATGACGTTTCTGCAATGAGCATCCTGAACAAGGCACGCCGCGTGCTGGTCGGCAAGAAACTCGATCCGTTTGATCCCAAGACCCGGCACAACATCGCGCTGATCGCGATCCTGGCCTGGATCGGCCTCGGCGCCGACGGCCTGTCCTCGTCCTGCTACGGTCCCGAAGAAGCCTTCCTGGCGCTGGGCCAGCATACTGATATCGCGCTGTTTCTTGCGTTGGCGACGGCCGTCACCGTGTTCGTCATCGCGGCCAGCTACAACCAGGTCATCGACCTGTTTCCGTCCGGCGGTGGCGGCTACAAGGCCGCAACCAAGTTGATCGGGGCCAAGGCCGGCCTGATCAGCGGTTCCGCGCTGATCGTCGACTATGTGCTGACGATCGCGATCTCGGTGGCCAGTGGTGCCGACGCGCTGTACAGCCTGCTGCCGGCGAGCATGCATGGATGGAAGCTGGCCACCGAAGCCCTGCTGGTGGTCGGTCTGATGGTGCTCAACCTGCGCGGCATGAAGGAGTCGATCCGCGTGCTGGCGCCGATTTTTCTCGGCTTCGTCGTCACCCATGTCGCGCTGATCATCTACGGCATCGGTGCCCATGCCGACGCGATCGGCACGCTGTGGCCGAACAGCGTGGCCGAAGCCCAGAAGATCTCGAAGGAAAGCGGGGTCATGTTCGTGATCGCGCTGTTCCTGCGCGCGTATTCGATCGGCGGCGGCACCTACACCGGCATCGAGGCGGTGTCGAACAACATCAACATGCTCGCCGAGCCGCGCGTCAAGACCGGCCACTACACGATGTTCTACATGGCGGTTTCGCTGGCGCTGATGGCCGGCGGCATCATCATGCTGTACCTGCTGTGGGACGCGGCGCCAACGCCGGGCCAGACGCTGAACGCGGTGACGTTCCGCCAGATCATCGAGCAGATTTTCGGCAGCGGCAGCACTGCGAACATCGCGCTCGGGACCGTATTGTTGCTGGAGGCGGGCCTGCTGATGGTCGCAGCCAATACCGGCTTTCTCGGCGGCCCCGCGGTGCTCGCGAGCATGGCCTCGGATCGCTGGGTGCCGCGCCAGTTTCGCCAGCTCTCCAACCGCATGGTTACGCAGAACGGTGTGCTGGTGATGGGCATCGCGGCGCTGCTGATCGTGCTGGCCACACGCGGCCGGGTATCGCTGCTGGTCGTGCTCTACAGCATCAACGTGTTCATCACCTTCACGCTGACGCTGTTCGGTCTGTCGCGGCACTGGTGGCAGCAGCGCCGCTACATTTTGAAGTGGAAAGGTCCGCTGCTGCTGTCGCTGACGGGGCTGTCGGTCACCGCGTTCATGCTGACCGTGATCGTCGTCGAGAAATTTCTGCTCGGCGGCTGGGTGACGCTGGTCATCACCGGCGCGGTCGCCGCGCTGTGCGTGATCGTGCGTCGCCACTACGACGAAGTGCGTCGGCTGATGGCGCACGTTGATCAGTACGCGCCGCGTGTGAGCTGGCTTGAAGAGCTGCAATCGCCGCCGCTGGATCCGGCCGGCTGCACCGCGATTGTCCTGGTCGGTGCCAACCGCGGCGCCGGTTACCGCACGCTGGAATGGGTGCTCGACAAGTTCCCGGGCAAGTTCCGCAACTTCGTTTTCGTCGCGGTCGGCGAAGTCGATCGCGATGCCTTCGACAGCGCGCGCAGTCTCGCCGCACTGCAGGCGCGCCTGCAAAATTCGCTGGCCTACTTCATCGGCTACTGCGCGAGTCAGAATATCGCCGCGACTTCGTACGAGTCTTACGGCGCCGATCCGCAGAGCGAACTGACGAGCTTGGTCGATCAGGTGTTCGAGGACTATCCCGACAGCGTCTGTTTCGCCAGCCGCATCGTGTTCCGCAACGAGAATCTTTTCACTTCGATGCTGCACAACCAGCTGCCCCTTTCGGTGCAGCGTCATCTCCATGGACAGGGCCGCGAGATGATCGTGGTGCCGGTCAAGCTGACGGAAGCGGACACCAGGCCGAGCGCCCCGACGCGCCCGCCGGTGCATTGAAGCAGCGTCCGCAGCAGGTGGGCGAAAAACTCACAGCCTCTCAGGCGTCGTCGAGCGTCTTCGGCCAGCTGTCGTGCAACAGGCGCGACAGCGCACGGTCGGCCAGCAGCCGGCCCTCGGTCTGGCAGCGCGCGCAGTAGTTCGCCTCGTTGCTGCTGTAGACGATGCGCTGCACCGGCGAGCCGCAGTCCGGGCATGGCTTCAGATAGCGGCCGTGCACCGCCATTTGCGGATGAAAGGCGGTGACTCGGGGCGGCCAGCCGCCGTTGTGCGCCGCCTCGATGCGCAGCTGCTGTGTCCATTCGCTGAGCACCGCGCGGCTTGCCGCGTACAGGCGCGCCTGTTCGTCGCTGCTCAGGCCGCGCGTCTGCTTGAACGGTGACAGCCGCGCGCGATGCAGGATCTCGTCGGAATACGCGTTGCCGATGCCGGCAAAAATGCGCGGATCGGTCAGCGCCCGCTTGAGCGTGTGGTTTTCGCGCTGCAGGCGTTCGCCGAACGCGGCGGGCTCGAGTTCGAAGACTTCGGCTCCGCCGCGATCCAGCTCGGCGCTCGATGCGCTCGCGTCGAGTAGATGCAGGGCCGCGCGACGCTTCTTGCCGGATTCGGTCAGTAGCAGCGTGCCCTTGTCGAAGTCGAACGCGGCGAGTCCGCTGCCCTTGGGTAGCGCCGCTTTCGGCTTCTTCCAGTGCAGGCGCCCGAGAATCATCAGGTGGATCACGGCGCGCATGCCGCCGTCGAACTCCAGTACCAGGCGCTTGCCGATGCGTCCGGTGCTCTGCAGCTTGCGGCCCAGAAAAGCAGCGGGCGGCGGCGTTACCGAGCGCAGCAGGAACGGATGGCCGATGCGCAGTCCGGTCAGGCGCTGGCCGAGCGCGCGCGCCTCGATGCATTCCAGGTAGACACTGAGATCGGGCAGTTCCGGCATCGAGGCGCGCGCTATTCCGGCGCGACGTGGATTTTTGCAGCAGCTCGCCGTGCTGTGGCGCGCGCCGCATCAATGTCGGCGCCGAGCGCCAGCGCCACACCCATGCGGCGGCGTCCGACGATCTCGGGTTTGCCGAACAGTCGCAACTGCGTATCCGGCTCGGCCAGTGCCTCGGCGACACCGCTGAAACCCGGCGCGACCCGATCACCTTCCAGCAGCAGTGCACAGGACGCCGCGGCGCCACGCTGCGCAATGTTCGGAATCGGCAGGCCGAGAATCGCGCGCGCATGCAGCGCGAACTGCGACAGATCCTGCGCGATCAAGGTGACCAGCCCGGTATCGTGCGGACGCGGCGAGACCTCGCTGAAAATCACTTCGTCGCCCTTGATGAACAGCTCGACGCCGAACACGCCGCGGCCGCCGAGATTGGCGGTGATCGCGGCCGCGATCTGTCGTGCACGCTCCAGCGCCTTCTCCGACATCGGATGCGGCTGCCAGGATTCGCGGTAGTCGCCGTCGATCTGCAGATGGCCGATCGGCGCGCAGAACGAAGTCTGCACGGCGTCGGCACTCGCACCATGGCGCACCGTCAGCAGCGTGATTTCGTAGTCGAAATCGACGAAGCCTTCGACGATCACACGGCCCGCGCCGGCGCGGCCGCCGGCCTGTGCGTAATCCCAGGCTTGTTGGATGTCGGCTGCGCTCTTGATCAGACTCTGGCCCTTGCCTGACGAGGACATCAGCGGTTTTACGACGCAGGGAATTCCCAGCGCTTCCACCGCGAGTTCGAACTCGGTTCTGTTGTCGGCAAAGCGGTAAGGAGAGGTCGGCAAACCCAGTGTCACCGCGGCGAGATGGCGGATGCCTTCGCGGTCCATCGTCAGCCGGGCCGCGCGTGCGGTCGGCACCACCTTCCAGCCTTCGGCTTCGAGTTCGAGCAGGGTCGGCGTATGGATCGCCTCGATTTCCGGAACGATCAGATGCGGCTTTTCGAGTTCGACGATGCGGCGCAGCTCGGCGCCGTCGAGCATCTTGAATACGTGGCGGCGATGGGCGACCTGCATCGCCGGCGCATTTTCATAGCGATCGCAGGCGATGCACTCGACGCCGAGCCGCTGCAATTCGATCACGACTTCCTTGCCCAGCTCGCCGGAGCCGAGCATCAGCACGCGGGTCGCGTTCGGGGACAGCGGAGTGCCAATGGAGCTCATGTGCGAATCACGCGCCGGGTGAAGCGCAATTATGCCCCGGTCATGGTTCAGCGGCAGGCCAGCATGGCGGCTTACTGTGGTCAGTCCATTCGATGAACAAGAACGGGTGGACCGGCAACCGCCGGAACCTGGAGGTGGCTTGTGAATCAAGGTCGGGGCATCGCCGCAACGCCAGCTGCCGCGACACTGCGCATTTCCTGGCCTGCGATCACCGCGATTTCCCTGGCGGCGATGGTGGCGGTGCTGCTCTTTGGATTGTTTTCATTGGCGCACAGCCATACGTCCTCGATGCCGGTTCAGGATAGTCCCGGATGGTTTCACGCCAGCGTCGTCGATTCCGACTCGCCGCGTGCGAAGCACTACCGCGACCGCAAACAGGAACTGGTGCATCTGCCGGATTCGAGCCCGGCCACGCTCGCAAGCAGCGCGGGTCAGCCGCAGGCGCTGCTGTTACCGCCGTCCAATTCGCTGGCCGATCATCGCGAGCGTGCCTTGCAAGCGGGAGCGGCTCTGGAGCCCGACAGCAGCGTGGTTTTGCCCGCTGTAACCGAGCAGGGCAAGCGCGTCGACTTCGTGATTGCGGCAGACGGCAGGACGCTCGCGTCGGCGCCGCGCCGGCCAGACGCTGCTCAGCGCTGACAGCGCGGGCAGAAGAAGCTCGAGCGCTGGCCGATCACGAGGCGCCTGATCGGTGTCGCGCAGCTTCGGCATGGCTGGGTATCGCGGCCGTACACGTACAGATCCTGCTGGAAATAGCCCGCGGCACCGTCGGCGCCGGCGAAGTCGCGCAGCGTCGTGCCGCCCTGCATGATCGCCTCGTTCAGCACGTCGCGGATCATCGACGCGAGCACCCGGTAGCGCGGCAGGCTGACGTCGCCGGCCGCGCGCGTGGGCCGGATACCGGCGCGGAACAGCGATTCCGCCGCGTAGATATTGCCGGCACCGACGACGATGCGTCCGTCCATCACGAAGCTCTTGATCGCTGCGCTGCGGCCGCGCGACATCCGGTGCAGATAATCACCGTCGAATTCGTCGGAGAACGGCTCAGGGCCCATGCCGGCGAGCAGTGGGTGGCTTGCGTCCGCATGCCGCCACAGCAGCACCGCGCCGAAGCGGCGCGGATCGTGGAAGCGCAGCATCTTGCCGTCGCCGAGTTCGATATCGACATGATCATGCTTGATCAGCGGATGGCCCTGATCGAGTACCAGCAGCCGGCCCGACATGCCCAGATGAATCAGCACGCGGTCGCCGTTGTCGAGGTGCAGCAGCAGATATTTGCCGCGCCGGCTGGTGCCGACGATCAACCGGCCGCGCAGCTGCTCGGCGAAATCCGGTGGCACCGGCCAGCGCATCCGCGCCTCGCGCACCAGCACGCGGCTGATGCGGCGATCGACGACGTAGGGCTCGACGCCGCGCCGTATCGTTTCGACTTCGGGCAGCTCGGGCATGCGGCTATCGCGGCTGTTACGGCGTCTGCGTTTTCGCGGCCGGGGCCGGCGTGCCGAGCTTCAGCAGCATGTCGATATCGGCCTTCGACAGCGTGTAGCGCACACCCAGGTCGGCACGCGACAACACCAGTTGCGGATCGCGGCTGACGATGTTGAAGCCCAGCGTGCGGCCGTCGGACAGCGTCAGCGTGACCGGCTCGGCCTTGGCATCTTCCGGATCGATGGCTGCATTGAACAGGGCCTTCGCATTCTTCCACGCGGTGATCACGGCGAGCAGCTGCTCGGGCCGGGCCTGCGGATGATCGGGCGAGAGCCAGACGCCGCCGGCAGTTTTCTCGATGCTCAGGCCAGGCGCCGCGATGCGCGTGATGTCGGCGCTGGCCGGCAGCAGATTCTTCGCGACCAGGTCGGAATAATCGGCGTCGAAGGCGGCGCTGCCCGGGTCGTCGATCAACTCGATCTGCTTGCCGTCGACCAGCACATAGCGGCGATATTTCAGCGGCTCTTCGCCGCCGAAATCGATGCTGTGCTCATTGAGCGTGATGCGATAGCGCGCAGGTGCCAGGCCCAGCTCCTTCAGATCGACTGCGGCCAGCGTCTGCTGCACGCCGGTATCGGCGAGGCCGACCAGGGCGTTGACCTCGAAAGGATCGGTTTCGGCCTGCACCGGTGCGGTCAGCATCCACACGCCGTTCTGCTTCGCCAGCCGGATCGCCGGCGAGCCCGGATGTTCGATCGCGATGCTGGTTACCGCGGCTTTTTCCACCGACGTCAGCGGCGGCTTTTTCTCCTCGGCCTTCTTCTGGCCGAACCAGACCGCGACGCCGAGGCCGGCGACGATCACCAGCAAACCGATATTCAGATGCGCGCGTTTCATGATGGGCTGGAGTCCGTATTTACTTGCGACGGCGCGCGAACCAGCGGCCGATGCCGATGCCGAGCAACAGCAGCGGCAGCACGATCACGAAGCCGCCCGCGAGCAGCGCGATCGCCCAGTCCGGCAGGAACAGATCCACGTCCGGCGCCTTGGGTATGTCGACATTCATCTGGCCGTCGCGCGCCGCGAGCCACTGGATCGTGTTCAGGCCGAGCTGCTGGTTGCCGAGCTGGCCGAGGTAGGCGTTGGAGATGAAGTCGGCATCGCCGATCGCGACGACGCGCTGCTGCGGCTTCGGCGGTGGCGGCGCGTCGGGCGCGGCCGGAGCTGGTGGCGGCGCGACCGCAGGGCGAGCACGAGTCAGCATCATGCCGATGTTCAGCGGCCCGGGAATATCGCCTTTCTCGGGCTCCATCTGCACCGGGCCGCCGTCGAGCGCGCCGGTTTCCAGCCACGCGGTTTCGGTGGTGACCAGCAGCGGAGCGGCGGTCCAGCCCGCGTCTTTCTTCGCGACCAGCGAACGCACCAGCGGGAACAGCGTGACCTGCTGCAAGCCGTCGGTGATCGGCGACGGCGGATAGCCGAGCGCCGCGTAAATGCCGGGATGGCCGGTGCCGAGCGCCTCGTATTCCGGAAAGATCGCGTAGCCGTTCTGCCAGGTGATGCCGAGCGAATCGGACACCGATTTCAAGCCCGGATCGTTGTCCGGATCGGCCAGCCACAGCAGGTTGCCGCCCTTGTCGACGTATTGCTGGATGATCTTGATTTCGCCGTCGAGCAGCGCCGAACGCGGGCTCGCGATCACCAGCACCGAGGTGTTGTCGGGGATCTGCGGCGTCTTCACCAGGTTCAGGCCCTGGATCTTCAGGCCCTTGTCCTTCAACACCTGCGCGAACTGCGAGATCGCCTCGGGCCCCGCGCTGTTGGTGTCGCGCTCGCCGTGGCCTTCGAGGAACACGATCCAGTTGTCGCCGGTGTACGACAGGCGCTGCAGCGCGGTGGTGATAGCCTGCTCCGACAGGCCGTGCAGATTCTCGCGGCGGCCCTGGTATTCCAGCACCACTTCACCGGCCGAGGCGATGTTGTACTCGCGCACTTTCTGCGGCGCGCTGGACGGATCGATGTACTGCACCTCGATGTCCGACTTGACGCGCTTGTAGCGGTCGACGAAGAAATCGATAGCCGCCCGCTCGTCCGCGCCGGGATACGAGAACGCGATGAACTTCAGTGGCGACTTCATCGATTGCAGCTGTTTCTGGCTGGCTTCGGTCAAGGTGTTGCGCTTGCCGGCGGTCCAGTCCCAGTGCGCGTCATAGCGCACCGACAGCCAGCCGAGCATCACCAGCACGGCGACGAACAGCAGGCCGCTGATCACCTGCTGCAGATAGAGATTTTTCTTTTTCATTAGTTACGTTCCATGTCCAGACGCAGAACCGTCAGCCACAGGAACAGTGCGGTGAACAGCAGGTAATAGACGACGTCCGACGCGTGGAACAGGCCGCTGATCAGATCCTGGTAATGGCTGATCAACGACAGATACTCGAAGACGCTCTTGAAGCTGCTGTCGAACTGCGCCGGCATGCGCAGCAGCCAGACCAGCAGCAGCAGGCCGAAAGCGCCGATCGCGGCGATCGTCGGCTCCTTGGTCAGCGACGAGATGAACATGCCGGCCGCGCCGAACGACATCGTGATCAGGAACAGGCCGAGCAGGCCGGCAGCGAGACGACCGAGGTCGAGATGGACGGCCGGCAGCAGCGCCGCCGGCATCGCGGCCAGCAACAGGATCAGCGCACCGACGAAACTCAGCAGGCCGAAGAACTTGCCGAGCACGATATCCGTCAGCGACACCGGTGCCGAGAACAGCAGGGTCAGCGTATTGCTTTTGCGCTCTTCGGCGAACAGCCGCATCGTCATCAGCGGCATCACCAGCAGCAGCACGATCGTCGCGGTGCCGTACAGGCCGCCGCCGATGTAGTCGGACACGCCGGTGTACTGGTCGGCGGTTTCATAGTTGCGCAGGTACTGCATCAGCATGCCGATGTAGACCCAGCCGAAGATCACCTGGGTGATCGCGAGCACCGCCCAGGCCAGCGGCGACACGAAGATGCGGCGCGCCTCGTGGCGCGCGATGGTGATGATCGGGTTGGACAGCGGACTCATGCGGCTTCTCTCAGGGTGGCGTCACCCGATGTCAGTTCGACGAAGATTTCTTCCAGGCTGCGCGTCTCGAGCCGCAGTTCGAGCAGGCCCCAGTTGCGCTGCACCGAGGTGGTGACCAGATCAGCGCGCGGATCGGCACCGTCGGCGAGTTCCAGCAGGAAGCGTCCGGCCGGGCCGGTATCGACTTTCAGCACGCCGGCGAATTGCAGCTCGGCGGCCGGCGGCGGATTGGCGAACGCGGCGACCAGGCCTTTCTTCCCCAGGTGCGCATCGATGCTGGCGTCGTAGACCAACCTGCCGGCGTTGATGATCATCACGCGGCCGCAGACCGCGGTGATCTCCGGCAGGATGTGGCTCGACAGGATCACGCTGTGATTCTTGCCGAGTTCGGCGATCAGGCTGCGGATTTCGCGGATCTGGATCGGGTCCAGGCCCACGGTCGGCTCGTCCAGCACGACCACGTCGGGCCTATGGATGATTGCCTGCGCCAGGCCGACGCGCTGCTGGTAGCCCTTGGACAGGTTGCCGATCAGCCGCGAGCTCATGTGCGCCAGGCCGCAGTCGCGCTTGGCGTCGGCCACTGCCTCCGCGCGCTGCTTTTTGGCGATGCCGTGCAGGCCGGCGCAGAAGCCCAGGTATTCATCGACGGTCAGCTCCGGGTACACCGGCGGCTGCTCCGGCAAGTAGCCCAGATGACGCTTGGCCGCCTGCGGTTCTTCGCGCAGGCTGATGCCGCGAATCAGCACGTCGCCGCTGCTGGGCGCGAGGTTGCCGGTCAGCATCTTCATGCTGGTCGACTTGCCGGCGCCGTTCGGGCCGAGCAGGCCCAGCACCTCGCCTTTCTTCAGCGTCAGATTGAAATCGCCCACCGCGAGGTTGGGGCCGTAACGGCGCGTCAGTGAGCGCGCCTCGATCAACGAATCGCTATCCATCGGTATGGTTCTGGTTCTTGGGTCAGGGGTCGTGCCGAACTCGGCGGGCCTGATTGCTCAAGGCCTGCCCGGGCCGCGGGTGGGACCGCGCGGGCGCCGGTGGGTTCCGTGCCGGTGCCCGCGCGGTGGCCGGTTGCGGCCATCGCCGGCCATTGTACGGTCAGATCGTGTGCGGCCCTGTCGTCGATCACCGTCGGGCACCGCCGGTTCAGCGCCGGCAGCTAAACTGGGCGCCGCTTACCGATCCGACCACCCGCCGCGTTGGAGTTGCTCATGCTCGACCCGCAGAAAATCGAAGACGTGGCCGCCCGGCTGGCGTCGGTGCTACCCCCGGGCCTGCTCGGCCTGCGCCGCGAGCTGGAGGAGAACTTCCGCGTCGTGCTGCGCGCCAACCTCGAGCGCTTCGACCTGGTGTCGCGCGAGCGCTTCGACATCCAGGCGCAGCTGCTGTCGCGCACCCAGGAGCGCCTGCTGCAACTCGAGCAGCGGCTTGCGCATCTGGAAAGCGAGCCGCTGCATTTGCAGAAAACGACCCAGGCCGGCGAAGGCGAACTTTGACCGCAGACCTGTAGGAATTTTTTCGGTCACTTTCGGTAGCTTAATGAGCGCTAGTTCCGTGCGCCGACCGAGTGCTGTCGGCATGCTCAGCGCATGTCGCTCGCCACCGTGCTCAGCCGTGCCCAGAATGGACTGACAGCCGATCTGGTCCGCGTCGAAGTGCATCTCGCCAATGGCTTGCCGGGGCTCGCGATCGTCGGCCTGCCCGAGGCCGCGGTCCGCGAAGCCAAGGATCGGGTCAAGGCCGCGATCACCACCTGCGGCTACGAGTTCCCGGCCCGCAGAATCACCTGCAACCTGGCGCCGGCCGATCTGCCCAAAGAGGGCGGTCGCTTCGACCTGGCGATCGCGCTCGGCATTCTCGCGGCGTCCCAGCAGATACCGGCCGAGCGGCTGGCCGGGCTCGAAGTCCTCGGCGAGCTGTCGCTGTCCGGCGAACTGCGCGCGGTGCGCGGCGCCTTGCCGGCGGCGCTGCAGGCCAAGCGAGCGGGCCACGCCCTGATCGTGCCGCTGGCGAATGCGGACGAAGCGGTGCTCGCCGCCGGCGTGCGCATCATCGCCGCGCGACACCTGAGCGAGCTTTGCGGCGCGCTGCATGCGGGCGAGCTGGCCGAATACCTCGCGACGAATTCCGCTTTCGATATTGCGGTCGACGGTCCGGATCTCGCCGAGGTCCGCGGCCAGCCGATGGCGCGCCGCGCGCTGGAAATCGCCGCGGCCGGAGGCCATTCCCTGCTGATGGTCGGCCCGCCGGGCTCAGGCAAGAGCATGCTGGCCGCGCGTCTGCCCGGGCTGCTGCCGCCAATGAGCGAGGACGAAGCGATCCAGGTGGCGGCGATCGCATCGGTCGCGACCAGTGGTTTCGATCCCCGCAACTGGCGGCGCCGGCCGTTTCGCAGCCCGCATCACACCGCCAGCGGCGTTGCGCTGGTGGGCGGTGGATCGTCGCCGCGGCCGGGCGAGATAACGCTCGCGCATCTCGGCATCCTCTTCCTGGACGAAATCCCGGAGTTCGACCGCCGCGTGCTCGAGGTTTTGCGCCAGCCGCTGGAAACCGGAGAGATCACCATCTCACGCGCGGCGCAGCAGCAGGACTTCCCGGCGAGGTTTCAGCTGATTGCGGCAATGAACCCCTGCCCTTGTGGGTTTCTGGGCGATCCGGAGAGCCGCTGCCGCTGCACGCCCGACCAGGTCGCGCGCTATCGCGGCCGCATATCGGGGCCGCTGCTCGACCGCATCGATCTGCAGATTTTCGTGCCGCGTATCGAACGGCAGGCCTTGCTGCAACCAGCGGTTGCGGTCGAATCGAGCGCGGATGTGCGCGTCCGGGTCAGTGCCGCGCGCGAACGCCAGATGCAAAGGGCTGGCAAACCGAACGTGCTGCTGAATGCGACCGAACTCGAGCGCGACTGCGCACTGGACGCAGCGACGCGCGCCTTGATCGAGGCGGCGATGCAGCGCCTGAGACTGTCGGCGCGCGGCTATCACCGGGTGCTGCGCGTCAGCCGCACGATCGCCGATCTGGCGCATCTGCCGACGCTGACGCCGGCCCATGTCGCCGAGGCGCTGCGCTACCGCGAATTCGAGCGCTCGGGTGTCTGAATACGCCTTGATCGGCCTCACGGCCGACCGCAAAAAAAGGGCTGCCGAAGCAGCCCTTTCTTAAGACGGCGAAAGCTTACAGATCGAAGGTCTTTTTCAGACCGATGACGATCGACGGCTTATCGGTCTTCTCGTTGCCGGAACCATCGTCGGGCTTCAGATTGGTGCCAACCACGGCCAGAGTGGCGGTGAAGCCGCCATCCAAGGTCTTGGCGATGCCAACGCTGTAATCGATGTAGCTGTCCGTGACTTCGCAGTACGCTACATTCGGGCAGAAACCACCGGCCGCGTCATCCGAAGATGATGTGTAGCCGATAGATCCCGTCAAGTTCAGGGTTTCGCTAAGCGGAAACGCGCCCGAGGCCACAAAGTAAAGATTCTTCAGATCGCCACCACCCGGTTCTTTGGCGCCGAAATAGCTGGGGCTGTAATAAGCCTTGAAAGTGACCGGCCCCACCAGAAGTCCGGCGTACACTTCCACCGTATTGGCATCGGGATACAGGCCGCCCGGTTCGCCTTTTTCGGGGTAAATGTAGCCAATGGCGCCCACATCAATCCCGATAAGATCCGTGAATTTCTTGGTGAACCCGCCATAGAGATCGAGTTCAGTTCCGCCAGCGCCCCAATCGATGTTCGAAGCCCAGGTGCCAACGTACAGCCCGGAGTCGAAAGCGTAATCGAGTCCGCCCTGGATCGAGGGATCGTCCGGATTCTGTGACAGGCCGCGGAACATGTATTCGCTAACGCCGCCAACGTTGCCCGTGGCACCGGCGAACGCACTGCTGCTCGCCAGCATGGCTGCGGCGACAACGAGACCCTTCATCTTCATAAGCAAAACCTCTCCTGTGGAATGGAATGACCAACGCGCCAAGCAACCCCAAACAGGCCGGCGCCGCCCGTGAACGATCGATACGATCGTCTCTGCCCCTTTTAGTGGCCCCGCTATCGCGAAACGACTGAGGACCCCTGTGAATGAGGCCGGATTTCCCTCATTTTCTGCCCGGCCAATTCCCTAGTCCGAGCTGTAAAGCAAACGTCATGCCGATCCCCTAAGCCGTGGTTCAGGTCGCGGGGCAACGGAAAAGCCCGCTATCGCGGGCTTCGTCGGGGATCTTGAGTTTAGCCGCCGCTCTTCTTGAGCATGAATTCCACGGCTGCGTGCATCTCGTCGTCGCTCAGGTCGGGATCGCCGCCCCGCGCCGGCATGCTGTTGATGCCCGCAATGGCCTTCTTGGTCAGCCCGTCCAGGCCGCCCTGACTTTTGGAGCGCTCGCCCCAGGCCGCAGCGTCGCCGATCTTCGGCGCATTCAACACGCCGGTGCCGTGGCAGGCGCTGCAGACCTTGGTGACCACCTCTTCACCGCCCATGGCCGCGCGAGCCGGCTTGGCGGTCGCCTTGAGCAGCGCAGCCGGGTCGGTAAAGACCTGGGTCACCGGCTTGATTCGGTTGTTCAGCGCCGCCATCTGGTCGGCGTCCGGTGCCGGCAGACTCGGGATCACCAGGCGGGCAACCGCAGCAATCACGAAGGCGATACCGGCAAGAATGCCGATTACGACGCTGAAATTGACGAAGAAAACCTTGTCGTGATTCTGCTGTTCCAAAACTGGCTCCCCTACGAGGTGGCTTGGCCCAAAAGCGGCGCGAAGTATAACGGGCAAGTGATTCGCTTAGTAAGCGTTGGGTTAGCACGCACCACCACTCGAGTCGGCGGCGAGCCGTGGTTTCTGCAGCTAATATGCGCGCCGGGCCAGGGATCGAGTCTCGTGACCGGCCGGCTCGTTGTAGAATCCGCCGCACGCGCTCGTAGCTCAGCTGGATAGAGTACTGCCCTCCGAAGCACGACTCATTTCTGAGGGATGGGGCGTAAATGTAGTCAAAGCGCTTGTAGCTCAGCTGGATAGAGTACTGCCCTCCGAAGGCAGGGGTCACTGGTTCGAATCCAGTCAAGCGCACCAAAATCAATAACTTAGAGCCTCAGTCCGCTGTGCGGGTTGGGGCTCTTTGTGTTGTGCAGTTGTTCCGGTCAGCCATTCTTTTGAGTGCCTCCCTGCTTTGGGCGCAATGCCTGATTTTCGGGGCGGAGACCGAACTGAGACCATCCAGGGACCATCTGAGACCGGGCAAATCTAGTCTCAACAAATTTGACTGGATCCTCGAGACCGCTCGCCATGCGCGATGTTGGTGCAGTCAGCAAATCACTCTGGAACGTACTCGGCCAAATCTTCTATGCGACAGCCGAAGTAGCGGCATAGCCGGTCGAGGGTCTCGGTGCCGGTTCCATAGCCTTTTTGATTGAGAAGTCGCGACAGCGTGATCCGAGAAACATCGGCATCACTGGCAACTTCATTGATCGTGAGCAAGCGCCCTTCGCGGAATTGCTTCTCCGCCATCAGCTCCCGCAGTTTAAATCTGATCATTGATACGTTTGAATCAAAAAAGATGCAGGCGGAGTTGACACGCGGCCGTGAATGTATATAATTTGATTCATAGGCATCACATTTGTTCTTTGTGCAGCTTATTTGAAACCCTTAGATCACGGAGATTAGCACATGGAGCAAACGTACCTGACGACAGATGAGTTGAGCGCGCGGATCAAATATGACGCGCGGACGATAAGAAATCGCCTGAAGGACTCGGTCCTACTTGAAGGCACGCACTACATTCGGCCTTTCGGCGGAAGAAAGATTCTCTTTCTCTGGGAGGCCATTGAACGCGACATGAAGGCTAGCCTGAGCGCGTCGCTGATGAAGGGCATCCCGCTGGCCTCCGGAGCGATCTGCAATGGCTAGCGTGAATGTCCGGAGCGGGAAATTGTTCTTCGATTTCCGTTTTCGCGGGAATCGTTGCAGAGAGTATTCGGCACTCGATGACACGCCTGCGAATCGCCGGAAGATGGAGAAGGTGCTCGCGAAGATCGAATCTGAAATCTCGGCCGGGACTCTCGATTACGGACAGTACTTTCCGGGTAGCAAGATGGCTGCTCGGTTTAAGACGCCTAAGACCGTGAAGGAAGCTGATCCGATGCAGGTGCCGAACGCGGCGGCCCTGTCGATCGTGCTCCCGTTCTGCAGCGACTTTACCCAGCAATGGCGGTCGGACAAGCAAGTCGAATGGCGGATGTCGTATCGAGATGCTGTCCAATCGATTTTAACGACGCATCTGTTACCGGCATTCGGCGAAAAGCGGCTTGATCAGATTGATCGCTCTACGGTGCTGGCTTTCCGTAGCCACCTCGCCGCAAAGCGCGTCGGCGCGAATATCGAGAAGGGCATCGAAGGCAAGCCGATGGCCCCGGCGACGATCAACCGCATCATCGGCATCCTGAGGATGATCTTGGACGAGGCCGCGCTTCAGTTCGGTTTGCAGAACCCCTGCATCTCGATCAAGCGCCTGAAGCTTCAGCGGGTGGACATCGAGCCGTTTACGGTCAATGAGACCCAAGGGATCCTGGCTCGTGTTCGCCAGGACTACCGTCCGTACCTGAGCTTCCGTTTCTTCACCGGCGTTCGTTCGGGAGAGGCCCATGGGCTGAAATGGAAGCACGTCGACTTCGAGCGTCGCCAGATCTTGATTCGCGAAACCTTTCAGGACGGCCGGACGGAGTACACCAAGACTGACGGGTCGCAGCGCGAGATTCAAATGAGCCGTGTCGTGAGCGAGGCCTTGCTGACGATGCGGCCGGCGGACTTTGAAACCGATCCTCAGTTCGGCGAACGCTATGTGTTCTGCACGAGAAGCGGAAAGCCGATCGACAACACCAACTTCAATGATCGCGTTTGGAAGCCACTGCTGCGAAACCTCGATCTGAAGTATCGCCGGCCATACCAGATGCGCCATACCTGCGCGACCTTGTGGCTGGCGGCTGGGGAGTCGCCCGAGTGGATAGCACGCCAGTTGGGTCATACGACGACCGAGATGCTGTTTCGTACCTACAGCCGGTACGTGCCAAACCTCATGCGGCAGGACGGCAGCGCGTTCGACTCAATGGTGTCGAGTGTCGTGAATGGAGGACTGCGGGCAGCGAACGACAGTTTTCTGCAGGTGGGATTGAAAGCCAAGGCAAAGCAAGGGGGCAAGTCATGACTAATCGTGCATCACTAACTGGGTTGTCGAAAGAGCTGCTCGTACGGCGCCTGGAGCAGGAGCTCAGTGCCAAGGCACAGCGCGGTGTGGCCCGTCGAATCGCGCCGGTCCTGATGCAAGAACTGCATCTGCATCCCAGCGGAATTGATGTCATCTGCTGGATCGCCGACGCGAGCTGCCGTACCAATGCGGACGCAGTGACTAACTGGATCCTGGGCCAGTTGAGCCAGACCGACGAGATATCGCCAATGCCGTCGACGATCGAACTCGCGGCGCGTTTGTCTCGTCACTTGCAGAATATGGAGGCTGCAAACTCATGATCCCAACTTGCACAATCGGCGGGATGAGCAGCCATCGAGGCCAGCGCATTCGTGGCACCTTTTTCCTGACCCGGGTTGAGGCCAGCCCTCCCGGCGCGGAGCACACACGTGTTCTGCTGGAGGATGGCACCGGTTCACGGTGGGCCAGCTGTCGCACCACGGCTTTGAGGTTTCGGCCTGCGCTACCGCAGCCAATCGATGCGCTGATCGACCTTCAGCTCCAAGGGAGCGGCATCCTCGTCGTCCAAATCTACCCGGTCGAAATCGACTTGCTGCCGAGTGCGTCCTGGGTGTTGCCGATCGAGCACTGTCCGGCGCCTGCGGTAGACGCTTTGGTTCGTCTCCACAACCTGGAGGAATCGTTGCCGGAGCCGCTCAGCGGGTTCCTGAAGCGCGTGCTGCTCGACCCTTCGATCGGCTTGCCGATGCTGCGCTGTCGAGCGAGTGTCGCTCACCACCACTCGTTTGTTGGCGGCCTGCTAGTCCACAGCACCGACCAGCTCGACGTCGCGCTCGCAGCCTCGCGACAGGCGCTGCCCAACGAGCCGCTGTCGTGGCAGTTGGCGCAGCTAGGCTACTTTTTGCACGACGTCGGCAAGCTGAAATCGGTCGGGGAGGCCGCCCGCCCCGTGCATGCGCTGGTGTCGCATCACGAAACGCACAACCTGCTGGTCCTGGCGCCGCATCTGCAATGGCTGGAGTCAGTCGATCGTGACTTGGCAGCCGCATTGACCTACATCCTCGAATTCGTTGCCACGCCGGCGCGGGCTCGGGGACAAGCGAAATACCTGGTCGCCGAGATGGTCGTTGCCCTGGATCAGTGGAGCTCCGCCACGCACAACGGTCGGGGTTTGGGATCGCTGCTGAAAAAGAACATCCGGCCATTCGGCGAGATCATCGCTGCCGAAGCGGCGAATGAGGAATACGCTTTCACGGAGCGCCACGGTGAACGCTAACCCAGGAACCGTTCGGAACCGTTCCGAACCGCCGGTGGGTCGTCCGGCGGTGCTCGATGATGCCGCGCTTCTTGCGCTGGCCGAAGATTTGAACCGGACACTCGGACGTCCCCCTCGGCTCGATGAACTCATCCATGCCGCTGGCGGCTGCCAGCGGTTGCGAGCAAGCCGAGGGATTCGCCAGTTGCGCGAGCAATTGGCCGCGAAGTCTGTGCGCTCGCAGCTGCTGCTGCCTGCCGACATGGAGAGTGAACTCCGGCAGTGGGTGGATCGCTGGATGGCCAGTGCTGCAAGGCAGCTATCCGAAGCGCACGCCCAGCTGCAGGCGACGCACGACGAGGCGCAGGACCGCGCTAGCGACATGATCGCCGAACAACAAGCGATCCTCGCGGAATTGAAAGAGCGCGTTGCCGATCGTGAGCGAATCGGCGCCGAGCTGCTCGCGCGCAATCAAGCGCTCGGATTGGAGTTACAGCGAATGGCGGCCGAGCGGGACATTGCCATCGCGGTCGCCGAAGACCGGCTGAAGCTCATCGAACGCTGGGAGGTGTACCGAGCCGGTTGACCATATCTCACCGCTGCTTCTGGGTGAGGCAGGTGGAGTTCCAAACGGAGTTCGGAATGCTCTGGGGCCATCCACTGGACGGGGTCCGGACCCGGAGCGAACTCGAAAAGGATAGAGGACTACTTTGAGCGGGGTGCCGCCGCCGGTTTGCGCCGAGTCGGTCGCCAATTGATGGCGTGCAGGTAGTCGGTAATGAACTCGAGTGGATCCTTTCCGATCGCGTCCAGATAACTCAGCAAATCGCTGAGGTCCATCCGAACGACGCCGCGTTCGAGCTTGGACAGCATCGATTGGCTGGTGCCCATTCGCTCGGCAACGAGTGTCTGGGATTCGTCACCGCGAAGTGCGACCAATCGCTCAAGCAATAGCCGGTATTCCGAGCTGTACCGGGATTGCCGCGAGCGAGGCAAGTTGCTTCCTTGATTCGTAGGAAGTCAAGAACGTATAGTCGGTATGGGAATATGAAAAACATGACTATTTTCAGAGATGGATTTTGGTGGTCGAAATGAACGATTGGACGCTCGTGCCGTGCGCGCTACCAGCGATGGTGCTGTTCAAGGCCTTCGATCTTCGGCATCGACTGCTCGGCAACCGACAACGCTTCGCCCGGATCTTTCCTTCGGGAATGAAGCGAGCGGTCTACGTCTGGCTCGTCGTGGCCACCATTGCATTCTTGGGTGGGCCAGCGCTCCTGCTCGCCAGCCTGGCAATCGGAGCGCCGAAGCTCGATCCCTTCGGAACTGCGCTGTGCGTCTACACACCGATCTGGACCTGGGTCGGGCACTACGTGTTGCTTGCCCAACGTGAATACCTACGCTGGTGGCGGCTGCGTCGCGAGGTCAAACGCTACCTGTCACTGCCGCCCGATCGACGGCCCTTTGCGCCGCCGACGGGCGCCATCGTTATCTGACTCTTCACCACACTGAGGTTCGGGGGAACTCATGCATCTGAAAGCTACTGCGCGTTTAAAAATATTTTCGGTGTTAGCGACCGCTATCGCGGGTGCGATCTCGACGGGGGGCTGTGTCAGTCCTGCCACAGCTCCGGCGGTCGCTCCACTTGCGACGTCGGTGAACCGGCAGGCTGCGAGCATTACCAACTGGAACGGCTCGGAGAATTGCGTGGCCATTTACCAGCATCAGGAGTTTCTGCTCATCGTCACCTCGTCGACGACGACGGGCGGCGAGATATCGATCTATGACGATCGTCTCGGCGTGGCGTATTCGGGGATTTTCAGTCGTCGCAATCCGAAGCCCGGTTGCCAGCTCGAAGGCGAGCAATGGGTTGCGACGTACAACAACTTGTCGCTGATCCTTTCGCCGGAGTTCAAGGCCCTGTTTAGTGCGGCCACAAAAGAGCCGAACGCGCTTGCTCAGGCTATTACCGCTGGCCCGCCGTACTTCCGTTTCGACTCGGTCTATATGGGTAAGAAGAGCGGCATCAACTCGATCGGATACGGACCACCCGGGCTGAATTTGCAGGCGGCGGAAGACTGGCTGAGGAAGCGGTCACCGGACCGCATTCAGTTAATCTTCGCCGACGCGCTCGATGCGGTCAGCCGCAGTGGGCACTGACATGGGCCGTCAGCTGCTGGCAGTCCTGACGCTACTGATGGCCGCTTGCAGCGCGGCCGTCGCGCGCGAAGACAGCAATCCGAACGCGATGCGATTGATCGCCAAGACGGAAGAGCCAACCACGGTCAACAATGGCGGCCGTATCGCCAACATCGGCTGCAAAGCGGTTTTCGCCAACGCCAGCATGGTGGCTTTCGTCGTGACGGTCGATGACGTCCGGCGCATCGGCATCTACCAGCTCAACAGCGGCGTCATTTCGGCTGATGCCTACGCTCGACATCTCAAGGGCTGCGACAAGCTGACCTACCCCAAGGAGCCCGACCCCGAGTTCTGCTGCGGCGCACGAGTGCCACCGGAATTCAAGCTGCTGCTCGATGATGCGGTGACCAATCCCGGAGCGCTGATGGCAGCCTTAAATGATGGACCACCGCTCTATCAGGTTGCAGCCAACGAGATCTATCTGAAGAACCTTGTTGCACAAAGAGAGCAGAACCGGATCGACGCGGCTCAAGCACGCGAAGCGGCGCAACAGAATGCGGCTACGGAAGAGACTCGGGTGCGCCAAAGCTTCCAGAATGCCGCCGCAAAGCCGAAAATCCTTGGTGGATCGGTCTGCTCTAGCGACAATCGCCTTGCCTACGTCGAGCGCATCGCCGCGGCGCGGATTCAACTGCGCTTGGCCGGTGTCGCCACAAGCGATGGATTGAATTCCGAGTCGTTGCCGTACTACCTTTTTAGAGCGCATCCCGCCGTGCGCTTCATCCAAGGCGGAAAAATCATCTGGGATGATGCGTCGTACTGGGCAGCGTGTGACTACCGTGAAAACTGACTCGCAGAAGGAGGTCCAGAGTTACAGTGAGCGTCCGAAATGTCTAGGCTGCCAACATTATTCGGGCGCATTGGTTAGCTAGTATCAGACTAAAGAAGGAGTCGAACTATGAAAAATGCCAAACCGGGTCCCAAGGGTATTCAGGACGGCAGGCTGACGATGGCTCAGATAATCGCGGACAAGGTAAAGCCGGAACGCGTGCCAGGGTGGGATGAATTGCCGGCTGTGGGTTTAGAACGCGACCCTGATGTGCTCCTCGACGGCATGCAGGAACCATGGGCGCTGGTGGGCATGCAAAGTCTGAAGTCGATCGACACAAAGGCGCTGCGAGAGATGCTGTTGAACGATGCCAAATCCGATGCCGGAGAAGGGCCGTGGAAAGGTTGAAAAGCCGTAGCAAACTCGCCGGCGCTGAATGTCGCGAATCAACCCCTATGCGCAGATCGATGTGAGTGGCTGTGCCCACGCGTCTTCGTTGTTAGGGTGCTGTGTAGGTAGGTCGGGATTGAGTCGATATAGTTTTGGCGGCTGCGTCCAGGGCCGATGCGCACCTCTTTGAGGACCGCAATGGGTTTGCTCCCCACGCCCTCCGTTGTGCACTGAACGAACCGGCTCCTCTGGTGGCGATGAAGCGCCGCAGCGGCGGCTCAACGCCCTCGGACGACAGGTGTGCAGCTTCCCCGTCGGGCTCGCTCATGCCCTTCGCGCAGACACTGAAACTATGCGGAGCACGTTCCGAGCTTGAACTGACGAGACAAGGTCCCCAACGCCGCAACTGCGCATAGTTTCTATCTGTGCGTAGGGGCCGCTATGCAGATCTTTGCATAGCAGCCCGAAGCAGTCATTCATACGCGGTGCGTTTCTCGTCCTGGATCGGGGCCGTAGAACTCCCCGCAGATCATCGCCTACACGCGACGGTTCCGCGTCTCAGGCTACCGACAGCGAGTCCGTGTCGATCACGAAGCGATACCGCACGCGCCGCGCTCCAGTCGTGCAAAGGCTTCGGTGATCTCGCTCATGGCGATGGTCTCGAAGACGGGCAGGATTTGCTTCCTGCCGCAGAAATCGAGCATCTCCTGTGTCTCGACCAGGCCTCCCGACGGCGAATTTCGAACAGCTGGCAGTTGGAATGGCGACGTGCTTGAACTCCTCGTCCGACTCGAACCGCGCGTCAGTCCATAACTCGGGTTCACTCCACGACAGAGCGTTCCCTGCTCTTTAAGTGAATGCCCGATGCCCTTCGACTATGTTGCTGTGTTTCCCTGTATCGGCTATCGCGTCTACTCAGCGATCCTAGGGCTTCGTGATTTCGCTAGTCCGGCTTCGCTCTGGTGGAATCGGATAGAACTCTGCAGCGGGCGGGGCGCAACAACTGATGCATCTTGATACGCCGTTCGTCGCCACCTTCTTGACGATCTCAGGGCGACAGGCGCGTAATTTACTCGTCAGCGGATAGACCGCCGACACTCGCCAACGGATCGTTGGCAACGCGATAAGGAGCTTATCGCCATGCAGTTCGATCTCCTCGTCTTCGTCGGACGCTTTCAGCCCTTCCATCAGGGCCATCTGGCTGTCGTCCGCAAGGGTCTCGCAGAAGGCCAGCGCGTGCTCGTTCTGGCTGGCTCGGCAGAACGCCCCCGTAATATCCGTGATCCTCTGAATGCCGGCGAACGCGCCGACATGATCCTCGCGTGCCTGGCACCCGACGAACGCGCCCGAGTGGCGGTAGCCCCGTTGCGCGACGCGATGTACAACGATCCGATCTGGATTCGCAATGTTCAGGCCGCTGTGTTCGAGCACCTCGGAGCCGTCGTCCCCGGACGCAAGCCGCAGGATCTGCGTATCGGCCTGGTGGGTCACGGCAAGGACCGCAGCTCTTACTACCTGCGCCTGTTTCCGACCTGGGGCGCGGTGAACGCTGCCAATCACGAAGCCATCAGCGCCACTGATCTGCGGCAGCTCTATTTCACTCATCCGTTCGACCAGGGTAGGGTGCCGGCCGAGATCGCCAGGACTTTCGAACAACGTCTGCCGAAGGCGATCTACGATGGCCTGCTCGCCTTCGCGAAGACCCCGGCGTACCAAGAGTTGAAGGCCGAGCAGGAGTTCGTGACCCGTTATCGCGAGCAATTCGCGAGCCTCAAGTACCCACCGACCTTCAACACCGCCGATGCGGTGGTGATTCAGAGCGGCCATGTCCTGCTGGTCCGCCGCGGTGCCCGTCCCGGTAAAGGCCAACTGGCACTGCCGGGCGGCTTTATCCAGGAAGATGAAAACGCACTGGATGCCTGCCTGCGCGAGTTGCGCGAGGAAACCCGCCTCAAGGTGCCCGAGCCCGTACTGCGCGGCTCAATGACCGGCAAGGATCTGTTCGACGACCCCTTTCGCTCAACCCGCGGCCGGACCTTCACCACCGCGTTCCGTTTCGACCTGCGCCCCGAAACTGACCTGCCCAAGGTCAAGGGTGGTGACGATGCCAAGGAGGCGTTCTGGATACCCCTGGCTCAGGTAAAGCCCGAAGAGATGTTCGAGGACCACTACTTCATTCTGCAGAAGATGGTGGGCCTCTAGCGCATACGAGTTCATTCAAACCGGCGGGATAGACCCGACGGCCACCCATCAACGTAGAGGAGTTCTACGATGACCACGCAAAACCTGATTCTCAACACCGACAGCTATAAGCTCAGCCACTACCTTCAGTACCCGCCGGGCACGGAGGTGATCAACAGCTACATCGAGCCCCGTGGCGGCGAACTGAAGGATGTCGCCTTCTTCGGCCTGCAAGCCTTCCTCAAGGAATACCTGAGCAAGCCGATCACCCTTGCCGACATCGACGAGGCCGAGACGCTCGCCAAAGCCCACGTCGGATTCTTTAATCGCGCCGGCTGGGAATGCATCCTCGAGAAGCACGGCGGATTCCTGCCGGTGGAGATCGAGGCAGTCCCGGAAGGCACTGTGCTTGGCACTCGCATTCCGCTGGTGCAGATCCGCAACACCGATCCCGAGCTGCACTGGCTGCCGAGCTACCTCGAAACGGCGCTGCTGCGCGCGGTCTGGTATCCGACCACCGTTGCCAGCCTGAGCTTCGCCTGCAAGAAGGAACTGCGGCGCTATCTCGACGAGACCAGCGACGATCCCGCGGCCGTGCTGCCGTTTCAGCTGCACGACTTCGGCGCGCGCGGTGCCACCACTGACGAGGCCGCCGGCATCGGCGGCGCGGGGCACCTGCTCAACTTCATGGGCACCGACACGTTGGCGGCGCTGCTGGTCGCTCGCAAGCACTACGACGAGCCCCTGGCCGGCTTCAGTATCCCGGCGAGCGAACACAGCACGATGACCAGTTGGGGCAAGAACGGCGAAGCCGATGCCTACCGCAACATGGTCGAACGCTTCGCCGGCCCGCAGAAGATCGTCGCCTTCGTTGTCGACAGCTATGACCTGTGGAACGCAGTCGACAACATCGTCTGCGACGAACTCAAGACGCTGATCGAAAACACTGGCGGCCGCGTGGTGATCCGCCCGGACAGCGGCGACCCCATTGCCGTGCTGCCGCGACTGATCGAGCACCTGATGAGCCGCTTCGGTCATCGCGTGAACTCCAAAGGCTACCGCGTGCTGCCGGACTTCATCCGCGTGATCCAGGGCGATGGGGTCAATCTCGAAAGCCTGCCGCGCATCCTGGAAGCCCTGAAGCTGCGCGGCATCGCCACCGAGAACGCGGCGTTCGGCATGGGCGGCGGCCTGCTGCAGAAGGTCGATCGCGACACCATGAAGTGGGCAATGAAGGCCAGCCAGGCGATCATCGACGGCCAGCCGCGCGACATCTTCAAGGATCCGATCACCGATCCGGGCAAGCGCAGCAAGACAGGGCGTTGGGGCGTGGTGCGCACCCCGTTGGGCTATGAAGGTGTACGCCTCGAAGAACTCGCCGATCGCGAGAACCTGTTGCGTCCAGTGTTTCGTAATGGCCAGCTACTCGTCGATGACAAATTCGTCGACATTCGCGCCCGTACCGCGGCCGAGTTCGAGCGGCTGACCGCAACCGATTTGAAGGGAGAATAAGCATGTTCGGATACCAGTACATCAAGGCAAATCCTACGACCTACGTCATCCAGTACAAGAACGGCAAACCGGTGCGCGAAGGTTCCGGCTTGTCGTTCTTCTACTGGGCGCATAGCTCCTCGCTGGTTGCTGTCCCGATGCAGAGCGCCGATGCGCCCTTTATGTTCACGGACGTGTCGGCCGACTTCCAGACCGTGAGCATCCAGGGCCAGGTGACGTATCGGGTGCGCGACCCGAAAGCGCTAGCGACGATGATGAACTTCTCGCTGCAATCCAAGGGTATCGGCTATGTCTCCGACGATCCCGACAAGCTGCCGCAGCGCATCGTCAATGGCGTCCAGGTGCAGGTGAAGTCCGTTGTGCAGAAGCTGCCGCTGCAGGAGTTGCTGCGCAGCATCGAGGCCGTGGCCGCCGCCGTCAGTGAGGGCCTACTTGCCACCGGCAGCCTGCAGGGACTGGGCGTTGAAATCACCGACCTGTCGATCCTGGCAATCAAGCCGACGCCGGAAACAGCGCGCGCCCTGGAAGCCCGTGTCCGCGAAACCATTCTCAAGGACGCAGACGATGCCATCTATACCCGTCGCAACTCTGCCATCGAACAGGAGCGCGGCATCAAGGAGAACGAACTCAAGACCGAGATCGCCATCGAGGAGAAGAAGCGGCAGATCCGCGAAGCGCAGATGGACGCGGAGCGCTCGGTGCTGGAGAAGCGCCAGCAGATCGAGCGCCAGGAGATGACCGGCAAGGTGGAACTCGAAAAGCAGAATCGCGATCTGGTGGAACTGGCAGCGGAGAATGCCAAGCGGCAGGCGGACGTGAAGGCCTACGGTATCGAAACCTCGATGAAGGCACTGGGCGATGTCGATCCGAAGGTGCTGCAGGCCCTGACTCTCGGCTCGGCCGATCCGGCGACGCTGATTGCCCTGGCGTTCCAAGGGCTGGCCGAGAATGCCGAGAAGATCGGTGAACTCAACATTTCGCCGGATCTGTTGCGGCAAGTGATGTCGTCGAAGAAGGCCTAGTGTCATGGAGCGCCTTCAGAACAAGCTGGTTCTGGTGACGCGACGCACGCGCCTGGAAGACCTGATCGTCCGCTTCAACACGGTCGACCAGGCGCGTTTCTACATCGAACACCTCGGTGCCGATTTCGGCGACTACGACGAAGAGCACCGGCACTACCAGAGCGTGGTCCGTAGCGCCGAAGAAGTGTTGAGCCAGTTCGGGCGCGTGCAACGGCTGGATCGCTCGTTCCTGCCCAACTTCATCTTTCCGACCGGCATGCCGGTCGTGGTGGTCGGTCAGGATGGCTTGGTCGCGAACACCCTGAAGTATCTGGGCGACCAGCCGGTGATCGGAGTGAATCCCGATCGCCGGCGCTGGGATGGCGTGCTGCTGCCGTTCGAGGTCGGCGATCTGAGTCGGATCGTGCCGGAGACGCTGGCGCATCACCGGCCCGAGAAGAGCATCACGATGGCCTCGGTCACGCTCGGCGATGGTCAGACATTGCACGCGGTCAACGATTTCTTCGTCGGTGCCCGCACCCATGTCTCGGCTCGCTACGAGATCCATTGGAGTGAACAGGTCGAAAGACACTCGTCGAGCGGCGTGATCATCTCGACCGGCCTGGGTTCATCCGGCTGGTTTCGCAGCGTGCTGACTGGCGCAGCCGGCATCGCAGGCGCGTCCGGTGCCGAGATCAAGCATCTTCGCGACGAAGGATTTCCTTGGGATGCCGACTACCTTCACTTTTCGGTACGCGAGCCTTATCCGAGTCGAGCGACACAGGCGGGGCTGGTGTTCGGCAAGATCAGCCGCGCGCAGCCTCTGGAACTCGTTTCAAGCATGGCGGAGAACGGTGTGATCTTCTCCGACGGCATCGAGTCGGATTTTCTCGAGTTCAACGCGGGCACGAATGCCCGCTTCCAGCCAGCGAACCGTCAAGGTCGTCTGGTCTGCTAGGAAAAACCATGATTTCGATGCAAGAAAGTACCGCTAACGTTGTCATCCAGTGCATCGGGGGCATCGCCGCGCGACCACGGTGGCTTCGTGCTGGCTCGATAGTCGCGGCTTCACGACCGATGACGCGATCGCCAAGGTACGGGAGATCCGATCACCTCGCGCCGTCGAGACTCGGGTCCAGGAAGAGGCAATTGCCGCGTTCCATGAGTGAAAGACCGGTCAGAAGGGAAGGGTGACGGCGCAATGAAGTACGAGAAGCCTTTCCTGATGCAGGCGTCCCTAAAGAGAGATAAGGTCGAGAGCTATGACCGGTATCCGTTCTCGATTCCGGCTGTCCGTGCACTTGATCGGCTGACGTTCCACCGCGATGTGACATTCCTCGTCGGCGAGAACGGCTCAGGGAAATCCACCCTGATCGAGGCACTTGCGCTGGCTCTCGGGTTCGGCGCCCAGGGAGGGACAAAGAACGTCCAACTGGAATCGGCCGGCGACATCTCAACGCTGCACGAGTACCTTGCTCTCGTCAGAGGGCCTGCCCAGCCACGCGACGGCTACTTCCTCCGCGCAGAAAGTTTCTACAACGTCGCGACCTACATGGACGAAGTGGGCTACCTCGGCGAGTACGG
>NZ_JAQGNT010000015.1 GCF_028291725.1 Hydrocarboniphaga sp.
CGCCCGGCGATCAGCCGCAGATCCTTGGGCACCTGGTCGATCGCGATGCGCACGGGAATACGCTGGGCCAGGCGCACCCAGTTGAACGCGGGATTGATGTTGGGCAGCAGATGCAGGCCGTCGGCGCGATCGCGATCCTCGATGCCCGCCGCGATGCTTTCGATGTGCCCGGTCATCGTTCCGGGCTCACCCATGATGCGCAGGTCGACGCGCTGTCCGATCCTGACGCGTCTGAGTTTGGTCTCTTCGAAATAAGCTGCAACGTGGTAAGAGCTGCCATCCACCAGTGACAACACCGGCCGTCCCGCGGCCACGTAGTCCCCGACCCGCACGCTGCGATCGCTCAGAAAGCCATTCACCGGGCTGACGACGACCGTCCGATCGAGGTTGAGCTGCGCGACGTCGAGCGCCGCCTCCGCGGTGTCGACAGCAGCCTGCGCCTGTTCCAATTTCGCGTGGCCTTGCTCGACGAGTTCGCGGGAAATTAGGTCCCTCAGCGTGTGATCGCGCTCGGCCTCACGACGCGCCTGTGCGAGCAGCGCGCGGCGTTCCATCAAGGCGCTGCTGGCCTGGCGCAGTGCCAGCACGTATCGCGTACGGTCGATGATGAACAGCACTTGCTCGCGCTGCACGGCCTGGTTGTCGGTGACCGCGAGTTCGGTCACCGGACCCGACACGTCGGGAGCCACCTGGATCACATCGGCGCCGATGCGCGCGTCGCGCGTCCAGGGTTCGTCGTGATAGTAGTGCAGCAGGTGCAGGGCGATGACCGCGGCGCCGGCGACGCTGACCAGCGTCAACAGCAGAGGTGCCGCTTTGCGCAGGAGTTTTTTCACAAGGATGGGATGCGGGTGGCGAGGGCGACCAGGCCGCCGAGGATGGCGACGAACAGCGCCAGGTTGAACAGGGCCGGATGCCAGACCCAGCGATAGAAGCCGACGCGCAGCAACACCAGGCGCAGGCCGGCCTTGGTGGCATAGGCCATCGCCATGTAGGCCAACAGCATCGGAAAGAACACTCCGTAGAGATCGAGGTCGGCATTCATGGCACAGCGATGGGAAGTGCCGACGCCTGAGGCTGCGGCGGTTCTGGTGAGATCTCGGGATCGGTCGGCCTTTCAGGGAGAAAAGCCAGCCTAAGGCCGATCACGGCCTGCGCGGCTAAGAACTCGTGTGGGCCGCGCGAGTCAAGCAGTGCACGCGCCAGGCCCCTGCATTCGACGCTCAGCGACGAAGGCGCCTCGTGTTCGTCACCAGGCTCGTCAAAGAAGCTGCGAACCCGGTTCATCATCGCATCGACACCCTGACGAAGATCGGCGGGCAGTTGCCGCTTGAGTGTTTGGATCTCCGACAGGACCAAGCCGACGCGGACATCGCGAATCGCATCGAGACCGTGGCCATCGGCGAGCAGGCATTGCCGGGGCAGTAACTGGCCCAGGCGATCGAGCAGACGGGCCTGGATGACTTGCCGACCGTCGTCCGCGAGCTTGGATGCCATCAGGCACAGATCGTGATGGTTCGCTTTGGCCAGGCGGCGTGCGGCGAATTCCGTCCCGAACGGCCGCGTCACCAGCGTCCAGGTCAGCGCGAACACCAGGCCGACAATGGAGGCGATCGCGTTGCTGGTAAAGGACTCGAAGTCGCCCGCATAGCCGTTGTTCAAGGTGATGGCGCTGATGGAGCCCGACGTGAACAGCAGCACCGACACGTTGTGTTGCGGCTGATTGGTGAAGGCACCGGCGATGAGCAGAGGCGGCGCCAAGGCAAGCAGCAGGATCTCAAAGGTTTCGATGCCGGGCAGGATCGCGAACATATAGATCAGCGCGGTGGCCAGGACGATGTATTCCCAGAACAGGAAGCGGCTGATCTGCGGTGCCGGGCTGTCGGATGCCGCGAAGAAAGCGCAGGACACCGAGACCAGCATCACGCCGCCCGCGCCGATGACTGAGCCCGAGGAAATCCAGATCAGGCTGGCTGCTGCAGTGGCCAGCGCGGCGGATCCCGCGGCGAACAACAGGAGGCCATGATCGTAATGAGGCTCATGCACCAGCCGGCGTCTGAGGCGGAATGCGGGCGATGATCTCGTAACTACTGCATCGACGATCGCTGCGCGCAGCTCCAGGCAATCCAGCCAGAGCCGGAGCAGCTCGTCCAGCCGGGTCAGGGCCAGCGCGCGGATCGCGGAGACTTCACCTCGTGCATTGTCCGCCAGCGCAAGTTGACGCCCGCATTCGGCCAGCAGGTGCTCACCGCCGGCGGTGCCGATCTGGTCCCGACGCATCCATGCGGTGACCTCGGATACGAGTTCGAAAACGTCTCTCGATTCGTTTTGGGCAGGCCCACTCGCCAATGCCGCCAGCGGATCCAGAAGGGCCGACACCTGCGGAATCAGCATGGCAGCACATAGTCGGATTTCCTGGGCGAGTACGGCCTGCCGATGATGCGTGGTGTCGTAGGCGAGGTGCCTGGTCAAGGCGTCCATTGATGCGATGTCGGCCAGGAACGGCGGATGCGGTATTGACGCCTGATTCCAGCCGGCCTGCAGGCAGGCCCGAGCCCATTCGGCCGCATCGCCGAGTAGGCGGTCGATCTGCGGATTCAGCACCGAGGCGACGCGGCGCGGGAACAACGTCGTGTTGACGAGACTGGCGCAGATGATGCCGAGCACGATCTCCTCGCTCCGCGCCAGGGCCACGTCGAAAACCGTTTCGGGATTCGTCAGCGTCGGCAAGGCGATCAACGGCAGGCTGTAGGTGGCCAGCATGAAGACGTAGCTGCGCGGCGTGCGATCCAGCAGCGCCAGGTACAGAAAAACACCGACCCAGCCGGAGATCAGCAGGCTCAGAACGATCGGTGTATTGACGAAGGCCGGCACCAGCGCGACGGCGCCACAGGCGCCGATGAGGGTTCCCAGCACGCGGTACACGGCCTTCGAGCGCGTGCTGCCCGACAGAGGATGCGACACGACGTAAACCGTTGCCACGCACCAGTACGGATTGGGCAGGGACAGGGAAAGCGCGATGTACAGGGCCAGGGCGGCCGCGGCGAAGGCCTTGCCCGAATAAAGCCAGTCGCGGGCATCCGGCAGGTTCATGTCGCTGGGTTTTTCTTCCTGGGATCGTCGCGCTCGAATGCTTCCGCTGCCTCCAGCAGAGCCTGCTGCACCCGCACCGCGGCGGCGATGTCTGCCTCGGGCAGATGGCCCAGCGCTGTCTGGCGCAGCTTGACCATGTGCTGCTCCATCTGCTGGTACAGCGCGTCGCCGGCATTGGTCAGCCAGAGCCGCTTAGCGCGCCGGTCGGTTTCATCGGGCTCCCGTCTGACGAGCCCGGAATCGGCGAGTTGATCGATCAGCCGAACGAGAGATGGGCCGACGACGCCGACTTGTTCGGCCAGCGCCACCTGATTGATGCCCTGATTGCGCCCGATCAAGATCAGGGGCGATGCGCAGGTGGCCGAGATGTCGAGCTCGTCCAGCGAGATGTCGAGGATGCGCATCCATTGCCGGCTGGTCCGCGGAAGTGCCGCGGTGAAAGCGGCCAGAAGCTTGTCGATTTGATACATTCCTAAAATGATAGGATTCAAATCATTTCAATGCAACTTAATTGACGCGGATCTCTTTGTGCTGTCGGAGCGCGTCAGGGGGACGCCTCGTGGCGACGGCGGTGTTTAGGCTTTAAATGGAGTCGGCGTCTTCGGGCGACGTGGTGCCGCCGAATTCGGCAAGGGCTTTCTTGATGCCCGCCAGCACCCGCAGCAGTTCCTCGCGCTCGCTCAACGACATGAAAGCCAGCACACGGTCGTTGAACTTGGCTTCTTCCTGAACCAGCGTCTTCATGATCTGGCGTCCGGCCTTGAGCATGTAGACCCGTTTGACGCGTTTGTCGATCGCGTCGGAGCGGCGCTCAACCAAGTTCGCCGCCTCCAGCCGCTCGAGCAGCGGGCCTACTGCGGCCTTGCCGACGTTGAGCACGTCAGCAAGTTGTGTCTGCATCATGCCGTCCGAGCGAGAGAGATGGGCCATCACCCACCACTGTGCCCGGGTGATGCCGACCGGCTTCATGATCTGGTCGTAGGCGCTGCGACGCATGCGCGACACGTCGTGTATGTGAAACGCGATACGAATATTGAGTGGCAGAGAGTCGTCTGCGATCGCCCGCCACGAGGTCCACGGCACCATCAGGTTGCCACCGGAGCCTTCGGCTTCAGGATTTGCAGCCGCTTTCTTGCTCTTGACTGACAGGGTCTTGCCGCCTTTCTTCTTAGTGTCGACGGACTTGTTCGCCTTCGTAGAGGTCGTGCCGGTCGTTTTTCGGGTCGCCATTATTGGGGTTGCTGCAAGGCCGGGTGCTGATGTGTAACCACATGATAACGAACGACCCAAGCTGTGCGTCGTTTTGACGCCAAGGCCCTATCGAGCTTGAGAAAGGATGGTCGGTTGTGATCCGATGCCGCGCCGGAGGCCGTGCGACGATGGCTGCCCGTTTCTCGCGCTGCTCGGTCCGAACTACAAGCGAGTGGAGGCGGCTCAAGTGCGTTTTCTCTGGTGCATCGGCCAGCAGCATCTCAACCATCGTGGCATCCTGCATGGCGGTGCTTTGTCGGGATTGCTGGCCGCCGTTCACACCAGGTTTCGCCGCCCAAGCAAAGCTAGCCGAGCGGCGCCTGCAATGCCCTTTGCAGCGCGTCGAAAGCTTCGCTGCGATTCAACAGGTCCAGATGGTTCATGCCAAAGCCGATCCACTGCCATTCGGGATCGAAACTCAGGCTGCGAGCGCTGTCGGCGTCGTCGCCGAGCGCACTCGCAACCGGCACCAGCCCGTCGCCGAGCAGGCGATCGTTGAGATCACCGGCGCGCTGGCCGGTGGTGGCGGCCAGCGCCGCGCAGTGCACGTTCGCCGGCAGCGGCAGGGCTTGCGGACGGCGTGTGCTGCGATCAAAGCGGTCGGTGTCGGCCCAGTCTTCGTCGATCAGGTTGCCGTGACGCAGGTCGGTGATCCCGGCGCTGCGCAGCTTGCCGAGCCCGGCCAGCGGCGCGCTGTAAGGGCTGATGTTGAGCAGCATCTGCAGACCGCTGCCACCGCGCTCCAGCGGCGCGCCCAGATGCGGTGTGCCGAGGAAGATCAGGCGGCGCAGACGCCGCGGCCAGCGATGCCCGGCGAGCGCCGCGTAGTGACAGGCGCTGCGAGCCAGCAGCCCGCCCATGCTGAAGCCGATGATGGCCAGTTCTTCGACCGGCACCGCGGACTGCTCGATGAAGCGCTCCAGCAACTCGGACAATTCGCGGCCGTTGAGCGACACGTGACGGCCGCTGTTGTAGCGCAGATACGCGGCTTCGTAGCCGAGCGCCTCAGCCAGCGCGGCGCCGTGGTCGTGGCCGTCGCGCCGCCATTGCCGATCGGTCATGCACAGGCCGTGAATCAGCAGCAGCACACGCGGTTTCTGCGCTTGATCCAGGCG
The DNA here is from genome assembly GCF_028291725.1 of Hydrocarboniphaga sp. GTDB lineage: Bacteria > Pseudomonadota > Gammaproteobacteria > Nevskiales > Nevskiaceae > Hydrocarboniphaga. Next base: position 5,460 of record NZ_JAQGNT010000015.1, read on the forward strand.
AATGCCGTCGCGGCGGATCTCCATGTCCGTGGCCAGCGGATTGCCGGTTGCGGCCAGGTAATCGCCGAGCACGCCGTTGATTGCTCCGACGAGGGCGTCGCGGCCGAGGCCGCCATCTTGCAGGCCCGCGGCGTCGATCAGCGGCTGCAATTGCGCCAAGGCCAGATCCAGGCCCGATCCGACCCAGCCGGTGACCGTGCGGATGCTGCTGTAGACCAGCCCGGTGATGCCGCGAGTGCGGCCCGGCGGCACTTCGCCGAAAATCCAGGGCGCGCGCGAAATATTGCGGTGCATGTCTTCGACGATATGGGTGATCGCCAAAGTCGCCTTGACGGCCAGTTGAGTGGCGCCGCGGATATCGGAGGAGAGAATGGCAGCACTCGCGGGCTAAGTGCCTCGGTTCCCAAGTACGATCACGAATCCGCGGCGGACTTTCGCGCCTGGCGGCGTTGCGACTCCTCGCCATAGCGGGGCTATGCCTCGTCGTCGCGCCTTGCCAGTCGCAAAACTCCGCGTGCGCCTTCGTGACCGTACTTGGGAACCGAGGCACTAAGGAATCAGGCCCGCAGTGTCCGGCTCAAGCCGGGCGCGGTGCAAGAAAGCGTAGCCACCAGATGCCGGCGCGGCGGCCAAGCCGCGGGCAGGGTTCTTGCTGTGAAACCGATTATGAAACCGACCATGAAACCAGCAGGCAAAAAAAACCGCGGCACGAGGCCGCGGTTCTTAATTAAGTCGGTTAAGACTTAGAGCGGGCGAATCTGCGTCGCCTGCATGCCCTTCTGGCCGCGCGCGGCGGTGTACTCGACGCGCTGGCCTTCTTTCAGGGTCTTGAAACCGGAACCCTGGATTTCCTTGAAGTGTGCGAAGAGATCTTCGCCGCCGTCGGCCGGGGTGATAAAGCCGAAGCCCTTGGCGTCATTGAACCACTTCACGGTGCCGGTAGAAACATTGCTCATTGATACATTCCTCTTGATAAATACGGGTAAAAACCACCCGAGGGGTGCAAGCGATCAAGGAACGCATCGAGGGATCTGAAGGCCACCAAACCGGTGAATGTTTGGCGCTGGGAAGCCACACTGTGCAAACTTGAAGCGACTGCGGCAGCCACCATACGCTCCCCGAAAGCGGATGTCGATAGCCCCTCGTCGCCTGCTTTACCGGTCCACCGCGCCGCGGAACGGGGCCAAGGCCACGCTCCGCGACCAGTCCGGCTAGCTTTGCAGCGTCGCGTCCAGCGTGATCTTCGCGTTCAGCACCTTGGAGATCGGGCAGCCGGCCTTGGCGCCGGCGGCGATCTCATCGAACTGGGCTTTCTCGATGCCTGGAATCTTTGCCTTCAGGATCAGGTGGCTGGACGTCACCGCGTAGCCTTCGCCGAGCTTGTCGAGCGTGACTTCGGCATGGGTTTCGATCGTGTCGGGCGTAAAGCCGGCCTGGCCCAGTGCCAGTGACAGCGCCATCGAGAAGCAGGCCGCATGCGCCGCGCCGAGCAGCTCTTCTGGATTGGTGCCGGGGCCGTTTTCGAATCGGGACTTGAAGCCGTAGGGCGCGTCCTTGAGCACCCCGGTTTCGGTGGAGATGGCGCCGCCGCCTTCCTTGATGCTGCCTTTCCAGACTGCCCATGCTTTCTTCTTAATGCAGGTTCTCCTTATTACCGTTGAACTTGTGCGGTTGAACGTTCCATCGCGTAGTCACCGAGTCTGGGAAATGGGTGGTGAGCCTGCGGTGAATGGCCTTTCGTCCGGTTCAAGTCCGCCTCCGACAGGCCGATACCGTTCGAACTGAGGCTAAACGGGGAGCGGGCTGTGCTAGGGAAACCGAGGCTGGGAAGGACGGCGGCGGTTTTGCTGTTGTCGGTGGCCGCGACTGGGGCGGCGGCCGGCTCCGATTCCCTGCCATCGCGGCTGATCCTGCGTTATCAAGCTTCCAGCGATCCGGACTACAGGCTCGCAACTGCAAGCGCAACGCAGGCTCGCATCGACCGCGTGTCGGTGCTGGCCGGCCGGCCCCTGAAATTGCTGCGCACGCTGGCAACCGGAGCCTTGCTGGTCGATGTCGGCGATTCGTCCGGACTCGATGCCGCCGCCCTGGAACAGCTGGCGGACCGGCTCCGGCGCCGCGCCCCGGCCGGGCTGTTGTCGGTGGAGCCCGACCGCCGCATGCAGGCGGCGCTGACGCCCAACGACCCGTACCTCGGCAACCAATGGGCACTGGCCGGCCCGGCGCAGAGCAACGGTACCGCCGGCGTCAATGCCTTCCCGGCCTGGGACATCACCACGGGTGCCGGCGCCGTGGTTGCGGTGATCGACACCGGCTACCGCCCGCATGCCGACCTGGCCAGCCAGGTCGTTGCCCAGTACGACTTCATCTCCGACACCAGCAACAGCAACGACGGCAACGGCCGCGATGCCGACGCCCAGGACCCGGGCGACTACCGTACCTCGGGCCAGTGCGGCGGCTCGGCCAGCACCAGCAGCTGGCACGGCACGCACGTCGCCGGCACCATCGCGGCGATCACCAACAACTCGCTCGGCGTCGCCGGTGTCGCCTTCGGCTCAAAACTGGTGATCGCGCGCGTGCTCGGCGCCTGCGGCGGCTATACCTCGGACATCAGCGACGCGATCGTCTGGGCCTCCGGCGGCAGCGTGTCCGGTGTGCCGACCAATCCGCAGCCGGCGAACGTGATCAACATGAGCCTGGGCGGCGGCTATCCGTGCTCGGCCTCGCCGGAGCTGCAGACTGCGATCAGCAGCGCGCGCAGCCGCAACACCAGCGTGGTCGTCGCGGCCGGAAATTCGGCGATGGATGCGAGCAACTTCTCGCCGGCGAGCTGCAGCGGCGTGATCGCCGTCGCCAGCGTCGGCGAGACCGGCGCGCGTGCCTACTATTCCAACTACGGCAATGTCGTCGACATCGCCGCGCCCGGCGGCGACTCGAGCGTCGGCACCACGATTCTGTCGACCTACAACAACGGCGCGACCACGCCCGGCGCCGATTCGTATGCGTACTTGCAAGGCACCAGCATGGCCTCGCCCAATGCTGCGGGCGTGGTCGCGCTGCTGTATTCGTTGCAGCCGGCACTGACGCCGGACGAGGCCGAGACGGCGATCACCAGCACGGCTCGCGCGTTCACCGCCAGCTGCAGCGGCTGCGGCGCGGGGCTGATCGACGCGACGCTCGCGCTGGGCGCGATCACACCCGGCCCCGGCTCGCTGAGCTTCGGCAGTGCCAGTTACGGCGTCGCCGAGAATGTCGGCACCGCGAGCATCAGCGTGCTGCGCGGCGGTGGCAGTGCCGGCGCTATCAGCGTCGCGTACGCTACAGCCAACGGCACGGCGACCGCCGGCAGCGATTACGGCGCCAGCAGCGGCACGCTGTCCTGGGCCGACGGCGACAACACCGCCAAAACCATCAGCGTTGCGGTCATCGACGATGCCGCCGCGGAGGCAACGGAAACGGTGACGCTGTCGCTGTCCTCGCCCGGCGGCGGCGCAACGCTGGGCTCGACCCGGAATGCGACGCTGTCGATCACCGACAACGACAGCGCGCCGGGTAGCTTGGCGCTGTCATCGGCTGCCTATAGCCTGGCCGAGAATGGCGGCAGCGTGACCATAACGGTAACGCGCAGCGGCGGCTCCAACGGCGCGGCCTCGGTTGATTACGCGAGCGCCAACGGCAGCGCCGCCGCCGGCAGCGACTACACGGCCAAGAGCGGAACCCTGACCTGGGCCTCGCGCGATGCGGCCAGCAAGACCTTCACGATAGTGATCGCCAACGACACGCTGTCGGAGAGCAACGAAACGCTGCAGGTCCGCCTGAGCGCGGCCAGCGGCGCCAGCCTCGGCAGCCCGGCGACCGCGACCGTCACGATCAACGACGACGACACCAGCACCGCGGCCGGCAATCTGGCATTTTCCAGTTCGAGCTGGACGGCCGCGGAGAACGCGGGCGTTGCGACGATTACGGTCAAGCGATCCGGCGGCAGTGCGGGCGCGGTCACGGTCGGCTATGCCTCGTCCAACGGCACCGCGACCGCTGGCAGTGACTACACCGCAGTCAGCGGCACGCTGTCCTGGGCCAATGGCGACGCGGCCAACAAGACGTTCGCGCTGCCGATCAGCGACGACGCCGCCGCCGAGGCGAACGAGACGGTCAATTTCACCTTGAGCGCGCCCACCGGCGGCGCGACGCTGGGCACGACCAAGACTTCGCTGCTGAGCATCACTGACAACGACGGCGCGCCAGGCAGCATCGCGGTGGGGTCGGCGACCTACAGCGTGCTCGAATCGGCGGGCTCGGTCGCGATCACCGTCACGCGTACTGGCGGCAGCACCGGCTCGGCTTCCATCGACTACGCGACCGCCAACGGCTCGGCCGTGGCCGGCAGCGACTACACGGCCAAGAGCGGCACGCTGACCTGGGCCAGCGGCGACGCGGCCAGCAAGACTTTCACGATCGCGATTGCCAACGACACGCTGTCGGAGAGCAACGAGACGCTGCAGGTCCGACTCAGCTCGGCCACCGGTGCGAGCCTCGGCAGCCCGGCGACCGCGACGGTCACGATCACCGACGACGACACCGGCACCACCGCCGGCAATCTGGCATTTTCCAGTTCGAGTTGGACGGCCGCGGAGAACGCGGGCGTGGCGACGATCACGGTCAAGCGATCCGGCGGCAGTGCCGGCGCGGTCACGGTCGGCTATGCCTCGTCGAATGGCAGCGCGACCGCCGGCAGCGACTACAGTGCGGTCAGCGGCACGCTGTCCTGGGCCAATGGCGACGCGGCCAACAAGACGTTCACGCTGCCGATCAGCGACGACGCTGCTGCCGAGGCGAACGAGACGGTCAACTTCACGCTGAGCGCGCCCACCGGCGGCGCGACGCTGGGCACGACCAAGACTTCATTGCTGACCATCACCGACAACGATGGTGCGCCGGGCACGATCGCGCTGTCGTCGGCGACCTACGGTATTTCGGAAGCCGGTGGCTCGGTGACGATCACGGTCAGCCGCTCCGGCGGCGCCACCGGCTCGGCCTCGATCGATTACACCACCGCCAACGGCTCGGCCGTGGCCGGCAGCGACTACACGGCCAAGAGCGGGACGCTGACCTGGGCCAATGGCGATGCGGCGAACAAGACTTTCACTGTGGTGATCGCCAACGACACACTCAGGGAAACTGCTGAAACCCTGCAGGTTCGCCTCAGCGGCGCGGTGACCGCGACATTGGGCAGCCCTGCCAGCGCGACCGTCACGATCACCGACAACGATTGACGGAGCACTTGCGATCGCGGCGGCGGCAGGCGCCAAATCTGGCATGCCCCAACAAAAGCCTGCTGCCATGTCCACCCAGATCGACGCCTTGATCAATCTGTTCGCCGGCACCGCGCGGCTATGGCGCGGCACGCTCGCCCATCGGCACACCGAGCCGCCGGCGAAAATGCTGAAGCTCTACGACATCGAAGCCTGCTCATACTGCCGCCTGGTGCGCGAGACGCTGACCGAGCTGGATCTCGACGCGATGATCCTGCCCTGCCCGAAGAACGGCACGCGCTTTCGCGGCGAGGCGAGAGCGGTCGGCGGTAAAACCCAGTTCCCCTTGCTGGTTGACGACAACACCGGCACGGTGCTCTACGAATCCGCGGACATCATCGACTACTTGCACCGCCGCTACGCACGCGGCAAGCGTCGCAGCGCTCTGCTGCATCCGCTGGCGGTGCTGAGTTCGCAGGCTGCGTCGGTGCTGATGATCCGTGCAGGCGGATTCACCGGCATGCGCGCGCTGCCGTCGCGCGCGCCCGCGCAGCCGCTGGAGCTGTTCAGTTTCGAGGCCAGCCCGTTCTCCAAGCCGGTACGTGCCCGCATGTGCGAGCTTGAGTTGCCGTATCGGCTGCGCAACACCGGCAAGGGTGGCTGGAAAGACTTCGGTCCGCCGGGTTTTCGCGACACGCTGTTCAAGGGCGAGATGCGCACTACGCGCAATCGCCGCTGGCTCGCCGACAACACCGGCCAGGTGCAGGTGCCGTATCTGATCGACGACAACACCGGCACCGCGATGTACGAGTCGGGCGACATACTCAAGTACCTGGATCGCACCTATCTGCTGCATAAGGACTAGCCCGCTCTCGATGCGAAGCTGAGCGACAACTGAAGGCTCGGCTCAGTTCGAGTTCATCGCATCCCTCTATGTTGCAGGTACTGAACGCATCTGGCGTTCGTCGAAACAAGGTAGGAATTCCGATGAACAATTTAGCTGCTGGTATTGGTGGTGCCGTCGCCGTCGTGGTGATTGGCGCTTCGGCGATAGTGTTTGCGAACCGCTCGACCGGTGATGGCGACAGCACCCAGGTCGCTGCCGCCAACACCAGCCATACCGGCAGCCATACCGAATGCACGCAGGAAAAAGTCGTGACCAACAAGGAGTGGGGCGCCAAGTCGGTGGTCGGCACGCTGCTCGGCGGCGCTGCCGGCGGCGCACTCGGCCACCAGATCGGCGGCGGCCACGGCAAGGATGCCGCGACCGCGGTTGGCGCCGTCGGTGGCGCCTATGTCGGCCACGAAGTCGCGAACAAGAACTTCCCCGACCAGCAAGTGAGCTATCGCGAAAACTGCCGCAACGTTCCGGGCTGAACCCGGGGTCGCGCTTGCAATGCAAAAGGGTGAGCCATGATGGCTCGCCCTTTTTGTTGTCCGACGGATCGCCGGTTCGCCTGCATAATGTGAGCCGTGCATTCGCAGAGCCGTGTCGTGAGCCTGAGCATCAATCCCCATTTGTCGATCGGCCTGAGCGAGATCGAGCTGACATCGACTCGTTCGCAGGGCAACGGCGGACAGAACGTCAACAAGACCGAGTCGGCGGTGCAGCTGCGTTTCGACATCCAGGCTTCGTCGCTGCCGGGCGATGTGAAGCAGCGGCTGTTGAAGCGCCGCGACCAGCGCATCACCACCGAAGGGCAGGTGGTGATCAAGGCGCAGCAGTATCGCAGCCAGGACCAGAATCGCGCGGCTGCGCTGGAGCGCCTGCGCGTGATGATCGCCGCTGCCGCCGAAGTGCCGCGCGTGCGCAAGGCGACTCGGCCGACCGCCAGTTCCAAGCGCCGCCGCGTCGCCGACAAGCTGCATCAGGGCAAGATCAAGGCCCTGCGCAGCAGCAAGGACGATTGAGCTGCGACGCTCATCGCACCGGAAGATCAGCCGAAGCGGAACCCCGAAGTCGCAATCTTCCAGACCTGCTCGCCGAACACCCGCTGGCCGGTATCGTCAGCCGCAGCGCCGGCGACGACCATCAGCGGCAACAGATGTTCTTCGCGAGGATGCGCGGCGCGCGCCGATGGCGCGCGCTCCCATTCGCGCAGCAGGGCTTCGCGATCGGCGGATGTGTGCTGCGTCATCGCAGTGCTCAGCCAGCTGTCGAATTCGGCCGCGGCCTGTTCGCCGGCGCCGCCGTAGCCGCGCATGTTGTGATAGCTGTAGCCGCTGCCCACAATCAGCACGCCTTCGTCGCGCAGCGGCGCCAGAGCGCGGCCTGCCGCGATATGTTCGGCCGGGCTCAGCCCGCGTTTCAGTGACAGCTGCACGATCGGCACGTCGGCCTGCGGATAGATCAGCTTGAACGGGATGAAGACGCCGTGATCCCAGCCGCGCGCCGCATCGATCTGCGCGCTGAGCCCTGCACCGCTGAGCAGCGAGCTGATGCGCTGTGCGAGTTCAGGCGCGCCCGGCGCCGGATACCTCAGCTGGTACGTGTGCGGCGGAAAGCCCTGGTAGTCGTAGATCAGCGCCGGTTGCGCGGCGCCGGTCACCGAGAACGATGGCGCCTCCCAGTGCGCGGACACCACGATCACCGCTTTCGGCCTGGCGCCGACCTCGGCGCCGATGCGGCTCAGCCAGGCGCCGAGACTCTTCCAGGTATCCGGCGGATTCCAGTCCATGAAAAAACAGGGTCCGCCGCCATGCGGGATGAAGTAGGTTGGCAGACGCTCGCTGCTGATTTCGGTGTCGCTCATGGCGGTTTCTTACCAATGCTCGGATATCGCCGCAACGATGGGGACGTTCAGCCGTGGGGCAAGCCGCGCAGAAAATCGACGACGCTCTTGTTGAATGCATCATTCCTGTCGCCGGCGACCATGTGGCCGGCGCCGGCCACGTCGGCGACCTGCAGCTGCGGCAACAGCTGCCTGAATTCCTCGACGCCCGCCTGGCCGACGATGTCGCTCTCCATGCCGCGCACCAGCAAGGTCGGCACGTGCACGCCGCGACAGGCGGCGAGCATGAAACGCCCCATTTCAGGCGGCTCGGCGCGCTCCATCGATGAGATGAAGCGCGGGTCCCAGTGCCAGTGCAGGCGGCCATCGTCGCGCAGGCGCAGGTTCTTCATCAGGCCGCTGGGATCTTTCGGCCGCTTGCGCGTCGGGTAGTACGCGGCGACCGCGTCGGCCGCTTCTTCCAGGCTCGCGAAGCCCTGCGGATTCGCGCCCATGAATTCGCGGATTTTCTTCGAACCTTCGGCTTCGATTCGCGGCACTACGTCGACCATGACCAGCGCGCTGGCGATCGGCTCGGGGCTGTTGCCGATCAGGTACAGCGCGGTAGCGCCGCCCATCGACGCGCCGACCAGCGCCGGCAAACGCGGCAGCGTTGCGATCACCGCGCGCAGATCGTTCGCCTGTGATTTGAATGTGTAGTCGGCATCGGCGGGCCAGTCGCTGTCGCCATGGCCGCGCGCGTCCAGGCTGATCACGTAGAAGCCCTGCTCGATCAGCTCGTGTTGCGCGCGGCGCCAGGAGTGCCGCGTCTGCCCGCCGCCGTGCAGCAGGATCACCGCCGGCGCCGAGGGATCGCCGCCCACGTCGCCGCACAGGCTGATGCCGGCTCCGGCGTAGCGCTCGGTACGGATGAGGCTGGCGGCATGGGTCATCTTTGCGGTCCGGTTGCGTAGGGTGCCGCCATTGTAAGGCGGGCCGGCATTTCACTCTTGTGCTGCCGAGTCCGCCGCGCAAAGCTGGCGCCGATGATCTGCGGTTTGGGGACAGCAGCGTTTTTCCAAGGGGAAGCATGTCGAACATCGCCTTGCGCACGGCCTGGGCCTGCGCGCTGCTCGTGTCCAACGCCGCTGCGCAGCAGCAGGCCGAAGGGCTGCCGACGATAGCGGTCGGCGTCGAGGCGCAGACCTCGCCGATGCTCTCGCGTGCCGATGAAGCGGTCGCGGAGCCCGAAGAAGTCATCGTCACCGCGCAGAAGCGCTCGCAGAGCCTGCAGAGCGTGCCGCTGTCGGTTGGCGTGGTTGCAGCTGAAACTCTGGAGCAGAGCGGCAACTTCGACGCCGGCGCGCTGGAGAACTTCATCCCGAACGTCGAGATCGATATCGATCCGCAGGCGCCGGTGATCGGCATCCGCGGCTACGACACCGAGACCGACAATGTCGGCTTCGAGCCGGCGGTCGGCCTGGTGTTCGACGATCTCGCGCTGGGCCGCGCCGAGTTCATTCCCGATGGCCTGTTCGACATGGATCGCGTCGAAGTGCTGCGCGGGCCGCAGGGCACCTTGTTCGGTAAAAACACCATTGCCGGTGTGATCAACTTCCGAAGTTACGAGCCCGAGGACGCCCTTGCGGCCTCGCTGGCCCTGACCGGCGGCGACGATCCGCTGCAGCGCCGCGCCGAGGCGATGCTGAATGTGCCGATCGGCGAGCACTATGCGGCGCGTGCTGCCGGCGTGTACTGGGACCGCGAAGGCGATGTCGACAACAGCACGCTGAACCGTCACGAGAACACGCTCGGGCAGCGCGCTGCGCGGCTCAAGCTCGAAGGCGATCCCGGCGAGAACTGGCATGTCAGCCTGGCGGGCCAGTACTCCGACCTGCAGGTCGATTACGCGCCCTGGCAGCTGGATTCGGCGAGCCCGGCGGCGCTGCGTTATGCGCAGGGCTACGACAGCCGCACCGAGGACGATCCGCTCGACGCGCACACCGCGTTCAACACGCCGGGCTATGTCGACCGCTATTCCGATCTGGAGCGCGCGCTGGTCGATTACACGCTCGGTGATCTGTGGGGTTCGCATGGCGTCAAGCTGACCACGGTCGTCGGTCATGCCGGCTTCAATCTGGCGACGATCATCGACGCCGACGTCAGCGCGGCCGACATCATCACCACCGATTTCCGCGTCGACTACCAGCAGGATTCGGTGGAGTTGCGTCCCAGCGGCACCGCGGACTCGCTGTTCGGCCTTGCCGGCGAAGTCGAGTGGACGCTCGGTCTGTATGCTTTCCATTCCAAGCTCGAAAGCCACCTGGATGCGATTGCCGGCGACAACCTGGTCGATTTCGCCTTGAGTTCGGCCGGCCTGGAAGCGCTCGGCGCGCCCGATCTCGGGCCGCTGGGCACGATCATCGACAGCCTGCCGAACCTGCCCGGCGTGCCGATCAACGACAAGCTGCTGCGCGGCTTCTGGCAGGACACGCGTGGATTTCGACGGCGTGACCTACCAGACCTCGAACGCGGCGAAGGCGCAGCTGCAGGGCGTCGAGCTCGAGTCGCTGTGGCGGCCGGATATCGGCTGGTTCAACCTCGTCGCGTCGCTTGCGTTCTCCAAAGCCGAGTACGTGAAGTATCGCGACGCGCCCGCAGCCGGTGATGACGACAGCGGCTCGGACACCCAGGACCTGAGCGGCCGCACGCTGGCGAATGCGCCAACCGTCACCGGCACGCTGTCGCCGACGCTGGTGCTGGGCCTGCCCTGGAAGATCACGGCCCGTTTTGGCATCGATGTTGCGTATCGCGGCGATCAGTATTCCGCGGTCGACCTGGATTCGCACAGCTTCCAGAATGCATACACGCTGCTCGGCGCGCATCTGCTGCTGGGTTCCGACGACAAGCGCTGGAGCTTCGTCGTCAACGGCAACAATCTCACCGACAAGCGCACGCTGGATCTGGTGTTCGACAACAGTGTGTATGCGAACACGTATACCGCACAGCAGAGTCCGCTGCGCAGCGTGTCGGCGACGCTCAGGCTCGGCTTCTTTTAGCTGCCGTCATTCCCGCTTTAGCGGGAAAGACGCTATCGCGCTACTGCGCCGATGCGTCAAGAATCACGCAGTTGCGGCCTTGATGCTTGGCGCAGTACAGCGCGTGATCGGCGCGCACGACGACTTCGTCCACGGTCTCCGACGGGTGAAAATTCGCGATGCCGATGGACACTGTCACCACCAGTCCCGTCGCCGTCGCGGACCAGTCGTAGTCGGCTACGGTACGGCGCGCTCGCTCGCAGACCTCCTTGGCCGAGCCGACATGTTGGTTAGGTAAAACCAGGATGAATTCCTCACCGCCATAGCGGCCCAGCGTGTCGGTCGGCCGCAGACAGCCCTGCACCAGGGAAGTGAAAATCTTCAGCACCTGGTCGCCGGTGCCGTGACCGAAGCGGTCGTTGATCAACTTGAAATGATCCAGGTCCAGCATCGCCACGCTGAAGCCCTGCACCGCCGCGGCGGTGCGCCGTGCCTGCTCTTCCAGCTGCAGCCACAGCGGCCCGCGATTGAGCGCGCCGGTGAGCTCGTCACTGGCCAGGTGTTCGATCCGAGCCGCCGCGATCGCCAGCTGCTGGTTGCGCTCGATGAGCTTTTCGCGCACGGCGTTGCCATACAGGCCGACGAAAGTGCAGCGCAGGATCGCCGACATCAGCGCGATCCAGGCCAGCGCGAGTTGCGTCGCGTTTTCGCCCGGTAAGGTAAAGGCCGGGCCGATGTGGTTGAGCATGACGCCGGTGGCCATGCTCACCCCCAGCCAGGTCGCCAGTGTTATTCGCCAGCTCAGCCGCAGCGCGCCGAACGCGAATACGATGAACAGGTGATTGAGAAAATAGAATGCGAGTTCGGGCGCCAGCAGTGAAAAGCCGATCTCGACCGCCGCCGCCGACAGGATCTGCGCGACGGTCAGATAAGGATCGGCGAAGCGCTCGCTCCAGCCGTACCTGAGCAGCAGGAAAAATGTTCCCCAGCAAAGCGTCGAGACCAGCGCGTAGCCAATCGGGATGATGGCGTCCCCCAGGCCCTCGTCAACTAACAGCGCGAGCATCAGGGTATCGAAGGCGCTGCTGGCCGCCGCCAGCAGCACCATGTGTGCACGCAGCGTACGCCGCCGCGCCGGACTCTCGTTTGTGTATTCGCTGCCGGCTTCGACGGCGGCGACGTCGCTGATGAATCTTACGATGGTCTTGAAAGGCAATGAACGCTCCGCGTGCCCTTGCTCCGGCGGCCGGTAGCGGGGATGGCGACAGCCCGCCATGTCGCAGTATCGGCCGGAGTCCCCGGGCACTTTAACGTCGAGGCCCGGACGGGGCGGAATCGGGTTTCCGGCGGCGCCAGCGACACGAAAGATGGTGCCCGCACTCGCCCGCGAGCGGATGCGCCGCCGAGCTGTGCTAGCAGCAGACACAGGTCAACGCCGCGATAACGCCGCGATACGGCGCTGCTCGTCGTCGTCATAGCGACCGCTATGACTCCTCGTCCTCGCGCCTTGCCTGGCGTCATTTCCGGGGCAACGCGGGCGCGCAGAACTAACCAGAGGTTCCCTAAGCGGCGCCAGCAGCCTGTCGGGCTTGGGTGATCGCGCAGCCGCTTTTGCAGCCGATCAATCCCGGGTCCGACTGGCTGCTAGCAGGTTCGATCGCGGAGATCGTCGACGCCGGGCAGGGCCGGATCGGAGCAGCTCATCTCGGCCCGCTCATCGGCGGTTTCGGTCGGCTGAGGCAGCAGCGGCTTGATCTGCTGGCGCAGTTCGTCGCGCAGCTCCTGGCCGAGTTCGTGCAATGCGGCGTTGCCCTGGGCCGCGATCCACAGGCCGACGCCGCTGGCGGCGCGCGCGGTCACGCTATCCGCCGCCTGGGAGCCGAAGCTGGCGCACAGCAATGCGGCGACGGCGAGCGGGCGGATGCGGCGGGCGGTGTTCTGGGTCTGCTGGTTCATGGTCTTCTCCGGTCAGCTACACCGCCGATATTGCGAGGCGCGTGCCATCCGCAAAAAATAATTCAATATGCTGAAAACAAACAATAAAGTGCAAGATAGACGGCGAACTGCCGGTGTCCGCGGACACCGGGATGCGGCGCCGGCGTCCGCCGGCCGCGACCGCGGACGCTGCCGGGCGCGCCGCTTTTGCTTAACCTGCATGCGATCCATCCCAGCCAGCCGCGCATGTCCGCCACCGCCAGCAAAGAATCGAGCAGAGAACCCGACTTCAGCCAGTGCCGCATCGCGGTGCCGGAGACGCGCGAACTCGACGTGTTCAGCGCGCTGCTGGAACGGCGCGGCGCGCAGGTGCTGCGCTGCCCGCTGATCTCGATCCGCGACGCGCCCGATCCGGCGCCGGTGCTCGCCTGGATACGCGCGTTCACCGACGGCGCCTGCGACGACCTGGTGCTGCTGACCGGCGAAGGCCTGCGCCGCCTGCTCGGCTGCGCGCAGCGTCACGACCCGGCGCTGCATGCGGATTTCGTCGCGCGGCTGGCTCAGGTGCGCAAGATCACGCGCGGCCCCAAGCCCGGCCGCGCGCTGCGCGAGATCGGCTTGCGCAGTGATATCGAGGCTGCTGCGCCGACCACCGCCGGCGTGATCCAGACGCTGTCGACGCTGGACATGCGCGGCCGCCGCGTCGGCGTGCAGCTCTATGGCAGCGAGCCGAACCTGCCGCTGCAGCAGGCGATCGGCGCCGCCGGCGCGAGCCTGCTACTGGTATCGCCCTACGTGTACGCGGATGCGGTCGATCGCGATGCCGTGCTCGCGCTGATCGACGAGCTTGCCGGCGGCCGGGTGCAGGCGATCGCGTTCACCAGCATGGCCCAGGTCGATCGCCTGTATCGGGTCGCCGCCGAGTGCGCACGCGACGCCGAGCTGCAGCTGGGCCTGACGCGGACCGTGGTCGCCGCGGTCGGCCCGGTGGTCGCCGATGCGCTGGCCGCACGCGGCGTGCCGGTGCAGGCGATGCCGGACGGTGATTACTTCATGAAGCCGCTGATGCGCGCACTGGGCGCCGCGCTGCGCTGAGGTCGTATATTCGGCCAACAAATTCAAGACCGTCGAGGAGATCACGATGACCGACAGCCGCAAGCTGGTTTTCTTCCATTCGCCGAACACGCGTTCCAGCGGCGTCCGCATCCTGCTCGAAGAGCTGCACGCGGATCATGAAATGCGCGTGATCAACATGAAGGCCGGCCAGCAGCGCGCCGCCGATTATCTGGCGATCAATCCGATGGGCAAGGTGCCGGCGATCATGCACGGCGATGCACTGATCACCGAGCAGGCCGCGATCTATCAGTACCTGGCTGATCTGCATCCACAGGCCGGCCTCGCGCCGCCGATCGGTGATCCGCTGCGCGGGCCGTTCCTGCGCTGGCTCGCGTTCTATGGCGCGAGCTTCGAGCCGGCCGTGGTCGACCGCGCTCTCAAGCGCGAGCCGGCACCGCCGGCGATGTGCCCCTACGGCGACTACGACACCATGCTGAAGACCTTCGTTACGCAGTTGTCGAAAGGCGAGTACTTTCTCGGCCCGCAGTTCTCCGCGGTGGACGTGCTCTGGGGCGCGGCGCTGAAGTGGATGCTCGGCTTCAAGCTGCTGCCCGAAGATCCGCTGATCATCGAGTACAGCCAGCGCGTCAACGCGCGGCCCGCGTTCGTCAAAGTCGCGCGGCTCGAAAACGAACTCTCCGCGTCGCTGCCCGGCGCGTGAGCGGCGTGTGAGCGGCTACAGGCTATTCGGATCGCGACGCTCCGGTTCGGCGATCGCCGAGGCCGGGCTAGCGATCGCGGGTATCGACTATCGCCTGATCGACGCGGCGACCTGGCTGCCCGAATCCGCGCTGGCCGAGCTGCATCGCGTGAATCCGCTCGGCCAGATTCCGACCCTGGTTTTGCCGGGCGGCGAAGTGCTGACCGAGAGCGCTGCGATCCTGATCCATCTCGGCCTGATGCATCCGGCCTGCGGTCTGTTGCCGGACTCTGCAAGCGGCCGCGCGCATGTCATCCGCGGCCTGGTGTATCTCGCCGCCAATTGCTACTCCGCAATCAGCGTGATCGACTATCCGGAGCGCTGGTGCGCCGATGCCGACGACGACGAGCCGGCGAAGGAGCGCATCCGCCGCGGCACGCGCCAGCGTCTTTATCATCACTGGGAAATCTTCGCCGACGCATTCCTGCTCGATCGCTACCTGAGTGGTGCTGCGCCCGGTGCGCTGGACTGGATGGCCAGCGTGGTGTCGCGCTGGGCCGGAACCCGCAGTCATCTGCGCGAGGCGCGTCCGGCTTTTGCCACGCTGATGGACGAACTCGATCGGCATCCCGCCGTGACGGCGGTTTTCTCGCGGCACTGGGAAGAATGACAAGCGCGGTAGGTCAATCGCGGTAAAACAAGCGCAGTAAAAATCTGCATCACGCTAGGGGGAGAGATCATGCACATCGCAGCGAACATCATGGTGGCGCTGGTCGCGCTGCTGCACTTCTACTTTCTGATTCTGGAAATGTTCCTGTGGGACAAGCCGCGCGGACGGCGCATCTTCGGGCTGACCCAGGAGTTCGCGACCGCCTCCAAGGGCCTTGCCGCAAACCAGGGCCTGTACAACGGCTTTCTGGTCGCCGGCCTGGTCTGGGGGCTGGTGCAGGGCGCGGCCGGGCAGCCTGTCCAGCTGTTTTTCCTGGGCTGCGTGATCGTCGCCGGCGCATTCGGCGCGCTGACCGTGAACCGCAAGATCCTGTGGGTGCAGGCCGTGCCCGGCGCGATCGCGATGGGCCTGGTGCTCGCCTCATGATCCGGTCAAAGAAATGAAAAAGCTGATGCTGGTTTTCGTGATGCTGATCCTGCTCGGCTCGGCGCTGCTGACCTGGACGTTCACGCCGCTGAAGCTGCCGGTCGCCGAACTCGCCGACACCCGCCTGCCGATCGCGACGCCGCCTGCCGATATGAGCTTGAGCGCGCTGCCGACCGGCAGCATGGAATCCAGTGCCGGTTTTGCATTCCGCGGCGGCGATTTTCTGGAGAAGCGCGAGTTCTCGACCACCGCGGTGCTGATCCACCATCCACGCGGCGATCTGCTGTTCGACGCCGGCCTGGGCCGCGATGTCGATGCCCATATGCGGACCATGCCGCTGCTGATGCGCAAGTTCAGCAAGCTCACGCGCGGCACGCCGGCCGCGCAGCAGCTGAAAGCGCAGCACTACGATCTGAAGCAGCTGGCCGGCGTCGTGCTGACCCATGCGCACTGGGATCACATCAGCGGTGTCGCCGATCTGAGCGGCGTACCGGTGTGGATCAACGCGGACGAACATCGCTTCATCGACAGCGATGCGCCGATGGCCGCGCTGGCGCGCAGTTTCGGCGCGCTGCCGTACCAGGAATATGCGTTCGACGGCGGCCCCTACCTGGGGTTCGCGCATAGCTTCGATGTCTGGGGTGATGGGTCCATCGTGCTGGTGCCGGCGCCGGGCCACACGCCGGGCTCGATCATCGCCTTCATCGCGCTGCCGTCCGGCGCGCGCTATGCGCTGCTCGGCGATCTGGTGTGGCAGACCGAGGGCATCGCGATTCCGACCGAGCGCCCCTGGTTGCTGCGGCAGATGGTCGATGCGGATTCAGCGGCCGTGCGTGCAGGCATCGAGCACGTGGCCGCGATACACCAGTGCTTTCCGCAGTTCGAGCTGCTGCCGGCGCATGATGGGCGCGCGTTCGCGAAGCTGCCGGTGTATCCGGCGACGACGCAGTAGTCGTAGGTCGGCAATCCCTTGCCGACGTGAGGCCTCGGCTGCGCGTCGGGCTAAAACGTCGGCAAAGGATTGCCGACCTACGAACGGCGTCCCGTAGCAGCGGTCCTTGACCGCGATACTCAACGAGCCTTGCGAAAGGTCAGGTTGTAGCGCCAGCGTCCGCTCAAGGGATGCTCGCCTTCGGCCAGCGGCGCAACGCCGTGATGCACCAGCCGCGACGCTCCACCCCAGACCACGACGTCGCCGTGCACCAGGCGCAGCCGCCGCGCGCGATCCGCGCGTGCCAACCCGCCCCACAGGAAGGTCGCCGGCAGCCCCAGCGATATCGATACGATCGGCGCGGCAAGGTCACCTTCGTCGTGGTCGCGGTGCAGTGACATCCGCGCGCCGGGTTGGTAGAAATTGCACAGGCTGGCGTCGGGCGCGAAGCCCGCATAGCCGGCCGCATCGGCAGCCTCGCGCGCCAGCGACAGCAGGCTCGCGGGCATCGCCGGCCAGGGCTTGCCGGATTGCGGATCGCAGGGCTCGTAGCGATAGCCGCGCGTATCGCTGACCCAGCCCAGCGCGCCGCAATTGGTCATCGCAACCGACATGCGCTTGCCGCCGGGCACGATCAGATGTCGGGGCGCTGCGGCGGCGGCGATGGCGGCGATCTCCGCCAGCAGGACTGGCGCATGCGCGGCGGCATATCCGCGCAGCACCCAGGCGCCGTCAGCGAGAACTTCGCTGGCACCGGGGTCGGCGCCATCGAACAGATCGCCGGTCGGGCGGTACGGCCTGCGCTGCATCACTGCGTTCACTGCGTTCACGCGCCGTGCTGTTCCAGCAGTTGGCGGCCGAGATCGGTGACCACGTGCGTATGTCCCCAGCCGTGCATCAGCAGGCCTTTTTTCTCGAGCCGCGCCAGCGTCTCGATCGGCGCGGCTTGCGCCCGCTCGTCGCGCTCGTAGCGCGCCAGCCATAGCAGATCGATTTCGGTCAGTTCCTCGTTCATGCAGGGCTCCCGGTACTAAGGACAAGTTCGATGAGCACATGATCGCATGCGTGGCCTAGGGAACCTCTGATGAAGAAGATGAGCTGCGAAGTTGCGGTGATCGGTGCCGGGACCGCGGGCCTCGCTGCCAGCGGTGCGGCCAAGCGTGGCGGTGCCGACACGCTGCTGATCGAATCCGGCGTGCCCGGTACGAGTTGCGCGCGTATCGGCTGCATGCCTTCCAAGCTGCTGATAGCGGCCGCGCAGCTGGCCCACGGCTGCGGTAACGCCAGCGTGTTCGGCATCCAGACTGCGCCGATGCGCGTCGATGGTCGGGCGGTGATGGCGCGAGTGCGCACCGAGCGTGACCGCTTCGTTCGCGGAGTGCTTAAGGCTTACGAGGCGATCCCTCAGCACCAGCGCCTCGTCGGCCATGCGCGCTTTGTCGACGGCAACACGCTCAGGGTCGGCGAGCACACGCAGATACAGGCCAAGGCGATCGTCATCGCGACCGGTTCCAGATCGGACGTGCCGGCGATGTTCGAGGCGGTGCGTGATCGTGTGTTGACCAACGAGAATATTTTCGAGCTGACGAGCCTGCCGTCCTCGACGGCAGGCCGCGGTTCGATCGCGCGACGATGCGTTGCGGCGACAGTGTGATCTTCATTGCCGGCGACTGCGATCATGAGCGGCCGCTGCTGCATGAGGCCGTGGACGAAGGCGCTATCGCCGGACAGAACGCCGCGGCCTTCCCCGATGTGAAGCCGCATCCGCGGCGCGTTGCGATGTCGGTGACGTTCAGCGATCCGCAGATCGCGGTGATCGGCAATGTGACGCAGCCCGACCGCAAGATCGGAAAGCTCGATTTCGCCGATCAGGGGCGCGCACGGGTGATGAACAGAAACTGCGGGCTTCTGCAGGTATACGGCGATCCCGGCAGCGGATGCCTGATCGGTGCCGAGATGGTCGGCCCCTCGGCGGAACACATCGGCCATCTGCTCGCCTGGTCGGTGCAGCAGCGGCAGACGGTGCGTTCCCTGCTCGATATGCCTTTCTATCACCCGACGCTGGAAGAAGGCCTGCGCACGGCATTGCGCGATCTGTGCACGCAGATGAATGTCGCGGCCGCGGCCGCGGCCGACACAGACCAGCTCGAATACGGGCCGTGCGTCTAGTCCACTGAACCATCGAACCCGGCTTGAACTTCGCAGCTGACAACTGTCAAAAATCGCGAGCGTGGCAGGATGCCGCGCCGATCCCAGAAGCAATAACGAGGAGTAAATGTCATGGATGACACCGTCAAGATTCTGAATGGCCTGATCGAGACTTCCGAAGATGGCATGAAGGGCTTCAAAGAAGCGTCCGACAAGGCGGCCGCAGCCGAGCTGAAACAGCTGTTCTCGGAACGCGCGGGCAGCTGCAGCCAGAGCGTTCGCGAGCTGCAGACCCTGGTCACCGCCCTTGGCGGCGCGCCGGAGAAATCCGGCAGCGTTGCCGGTGCAGCGCATCGCGGCTGGGTCAAGATCAAGACCGCGGTCAGCGATAGCAATATCGCGGTGCTGGAGGAAGTCGAACGCGGTGAGGATCACGCCAAGGCGAATTACGGCAAGGCCCTGAAAGCCGAGCTGCCACCGCAAGTGCGTAGCGTCGTCGAGAAGCAGTATCACGGCGTGGTCGCCAACCACGACCACATCCGCGATCTGCGCGACCAGTACCGCGCGGCGGCGTAGGGCTGTCGTAGCTTGAGGGTAGGTTGGGGGTAGGTTGGGGTGAGCGCAGCGAACCCCAACGATCACCGCTGCGATTACGGAATCCAGTTCCAGACATCCGGCTGCGTTTCCAGCCAGTCGTGCGCGGTTTTCTTGCCGGCATGGTCGGTATCGTTGATCGAAAACACACCTTCAAAATCGGTGTTGTCGGTCTTGACTGCGTAGTCGTGCCTGGACGCTTCGTCTTTCAGAAACTTCAGGTAGTCGCCGATGTTGGCGTCATAGGCCTCGATCGCCTCGGCCGTGTTCTGTTCGAGCTGCAGCGCCCGGCTGCGATGACTCGGAAGGTGGACAGTGATGGTGGCACGCGCCATGGTCGCTCCTGGTTGAACCGCAGTTTCTGTGACGATTCTGCGCCGACTTCGTTCCGTCTGTCGGGGATGCCTAGCCCAACCTAGCCCATCTTGGGATTGAGTTCCGTACAGTCCACCGCAATCGTCAGCTCGCCGTTGCCGATCCAGATCTGCTGCTCCTGGATCGAGCAGTTCAGATCCATCGTGCGCGCCGCGAGCGCGGTGACCGGCGTATCGCCGCTGACCGACAGCCGGCGCACCTGCAGATTGCGCGCGCGTTCGAGCCTGGCTTCGGCGCCGGCCCACCATTGCCCTGCCGCGTGACCGTAGTTGTAGACCGTGACCTGGCGTGCGCGACCGCAGGCCTTGATCAGATTGCGCTCGTCGGGCTGGCCGAGCACGATCCATTCCTCGATCAGGCCGGTCAGATCGCGCCGCCACAGGTCAGGCTCGTCCGGATCGGACAGGCCCTTGCCGAAGGCCAGCAGCTCATCGGCATGCAGCGCAAAGGCGACCAGGCGCAGCATCATGCGCTCGTCGGTCTCCGAGGGATGCCGCGCCAGCGTCAGCGCGTAGTCGGCGTAGTGGCCGCGGTCCATGTCGGCGACCGCGAGCTGCGCCTTGTAAATGGTCGCTTTGGCCGCTGCCATTACGCGGCTGCCGCGGACTTCTTCGAGACTTTCTTGCCGCCGTTCAGATCGCGCGTATTCAGCCACTTGGCGTAATCGTCGAGATCGCCGTCGAACGGTACGCAGCGGCTGTCGGCGACCAGCCACAAGGTATCGCAGGTGCTGGTCAGCAAATGGCGATCATGCGAGACCACGATCACCGCGCCGGCATACGACATCAGCGCCGTTTCCAGCGCGTGGCGCATGTCCAGATCCAAGTGATTGGTCGGCTCATCTAACAGCAGCAGGTTCGGGTTCTGATAGACCACCATCGCCAGCGCCAGCCGCGCCTTCTCGCCGCCGGAGAACGGGCCTACCGGCTCGTAGACGCGGTCGCCCTTGAAGTTGAAGCCGCCGAGAAAGCCGCGCAGTTCCTGCTCGCTGATTTTCGGATCGATGCGGCGGAAATGCAGGATAGGCGAGGCGTCCGGGTCCAGCGTCTCGGTAGTGTGCTGGGCGAAGTAGCCGACGCGCAGATACTTGTCGCGCATCAGGTCGCCCGACAGCGCCGGGATCGCGCCGGCGATGGTCTGCACCAGGGTCGACTTGCCGGCGCCGTTCTGGCCGAGCAGGCCGATGCGCTCGCCCGGTGCGACCAGCACGCGCAGCTTTTCGAGAATGATTTTCTCGCCGTAGCCGGCGACGACGTCGTCGAAGCGCACCAGCGGCGAGGGCAGGCGATCCGGCTCCGGGAACTCGAAGCTGAACTCGCTATCGGCGTGCACCGCCGAGACCATCTCCATGCGCTCCAGCGCCTTGATGCGGCTCTGCGCCTGCGAGGCCTTGGAGGCCGAGGCGCGGAAGCGGTTGATGAACTTCTGCAGATGCGCGACCTGCTTCTGCTGCTTGGCGAAGGCGCCGGCCTGCAGGCTCATCTTCTCTGCACGCTGGCGCTCGAACTGCGAGTAGTTGCCGGTGTAGAGATTGGCCTTCTGGTTTTCCAGGTGCAGCGTGTGCGTAGTGACCGCGTCGAGGAACTCGCGGTCATGCGAGATCACCATCAGCAGGCCCGGATACTGCGCCAGCCAGCTCTGCAGCCAGATCACCGCGTCCAGATCCAAGTGATTGGTCGGCTCATCCAGCAGCAGCACGTCGGAGCGGCACATCAGCGCGCGGGCCAGGTTCAGGCGCATGCGCCAGCCGCCGGAGAAGTCCGCGACCGGGCGCTGCTGCGCCTCCTGGCTGAAGGACAGCCCGTGCAGCAGCGAGGCCGCGCGCGCGCGGGCGGCGTAACCGCCGATCATGCCGAGGCGCTCGTGGATCGCGCAGATTGTGTCGATGTCTTCTTTTTCTTCCGCGATCGCCAGGCGCCGTTCCAGATCGCGCAGTTCGACATCGCCGTCCAGCGCGAATTCGATCGCGAGGTCCGGCAGGGCGGGCGTGTCCTGGGCGGCGGTGGCGACCGCGACGTTCTTCAGCGACGACATCTCGCCCTTGTCGGGCGCCAACTGGCCGAGAATCGCAGCGAACAGCGTCGATTTGCCGGTGCCGTTGCGGCCGATCAGGCCGACGTGCCAGCCACTGTGGATCGAAAAGGAAGCGTCTTCCAGGAGCGCGCGCGGGCCACGGCGCAGGGTGAGGCGGGATGCGGAGATCATCCGCTAGTTTACCGGGCGTAGCCTTGCTTGGCCTGAGTAATTAGTAAGGGGGTTGTGGTTTTTTTGGCCAGGGTGGCGCTTTTTTGGGAGCTTTAGAACCGGGCACAGCGCAGTAAGCGGAACTGTAGGAGCGGTCCTTGACCGCGAATGCGCTCTTGAAGGTCTCAATCGCGGTCAAGGACCGCTCCTACAGGTCGCGGAATCCACTTTTTTTTTTGGCTTACCGGCTTCCCTTGAGAGTCGAATCCCGCTTCGCCTTGAACTCCGACCCCGCCTTCCACGTCGGCCAGACATCGCCATTGGCCACCACATCACCCACCTCGAACAGCAACTGCGCATCCAGCGCCGCGCCGCTCAGATCCCAGTCCGGCTTAATCTCGTCCGACAGCTTGTGATAGTCGTTGGCCGTGTACTCGGCGCGCTTGGATTCGCCATAACCGGGCTTGCCGATCACGTCGACGCCGGCCTTGGTGTACAGCGACGGCACGCCCTGCTTGGCGAAGTTGAACTGGTCGGATCGGAAGTACGAGCCCTTCTGCGGTTCGGCGTCGGCGATGACGATGCGGCCGTGCCGGGTCACGATCGCGGCGTAGTCGTCTTCCAGCGTGTTCTGGCCGGCACCGACGATCTGCGTGTCGCGCGTCGCGCCCCAGCTGCCGAGCACGTCCATGTTGAAGGTGGCGACGGTCTGGTCCAGCGGAACCAGCGGATTCTCCGAATAGAACTTGCTGCCGAGCAGGCCCTGCTCTTCGGCGGTCACCGCGATGAACAGCACCGAGCGTTTCGGCTTCACTTTCAGCGTTTCAAAGGCCTGCGCGATCTCCAGCAGCCCGGCGACACCCGAGGCATTGTCGGCGGCGCCGTTGTAGATCTGGTCGCCCACCAGCGTGGTGTCGCGGCCCAGGTGATCCCAGTGCGCGGTGTAGATCAAGTATTCGCTCTTCAGCTTATCGTCCGAGCCGTCGAGCTTGCCGATCACGTTGTGCGATTGCACTTCACGCAGCTGGTTCTCGATGGTATAGCTGACCTTGGCCTTGGCCAGCGGCACCGGCTTGAAATCGCGGCTGAGCGCAGCGGTTTTCAGTGCGTCGAAGTCCAGGCCGCTGGCCTTGAAAAGTTCACGCGCCTTGTCGCTGGTGATCCAGGACTGCACTGGCACGCGGCTCATGTTTTTGTCGGCGCTGGCGAGGTTGAACTGCTCACCCGACCAGGAGTTCTGCACCACCGCCCAGGGATACGCAGCCGGCTCGGTCTCGTGAATGATGATCGCGGCCGCGGCGCCGAGCGTTGAGGCGATTTCGTACTTGTAGGTCCAGCGGCCGTAGTAGGTCATCGCCCGGCCTTTGAACATCGCGTCGTCGAGCTTGGCTGGATCTTTCGGGTCCGGAATCGCCGGATCGTTGATCAGCATGACCAGGGTCTTGCCGTGCACGTCAACGCCCTTGTAATCGTCCCAGCCGTATTCCGGCGCCTGTACGCCGTAGCCGACGAACACCAGGTCGGAATTCTCGACTTTCACTTCGGGCACGAAGCGCGAGGTCGCCGCGACGAAATCCCGGCGGTATTCGGTCGCGATCTTTTTGCCGTTGACGCTCAGCGACATCGTCGGCTTGCCGTCGATGCCGAGCAGCGGCACGTTCTGTACAAAGCTGCCGTCGGGATTGCCCGGCGCCAGACCCAGGGCCTTGAATTGCGCGCTGATGTACGCGACGGTTTTTTCTTCGCCCGGCGTGCCGGGCAGGCGGCCTTCGAATTCGTCGCTGGACAGGACCTTGATGTGCTTCATCAGGTCGGCGGCGTCGATCTGGGCGAGCGCCGGGGCGAGTGCGTTCTCAGTGGCCGGCGAAGCCGGCGCGGGCGTTTGCGGTGTTTCTTTCCTGCCGCAGGCGGCGAGCAGCAAGACGGCGATCAGTGCAAACCGGTTCCAGGATTTCATCGTTCTCTCGATTGACGCAGCCGAGTAGGTTGGGGTGAGCGCAGCGAACCCCAACATCGGCGCGGGCACACGTTGGGGTTCGCTGCGCTCACCCCAACCTACACAGGAGCGAGACAGGCTTATTTCGCCGGCTTCAGATGCCGGTCCAGCCAGGCCTGCACGGTGTCGTACCACTGGATGCTGTTGTTCGGCTTCAGCACCCAGTGATTCTCGTCGGGGAAGTACAGGAACTGGCTTTCGATGCCGCGGCGCTGCAGCGCGGTGAACGCGGCCAGGCCCTGCTCGACCGGAATGCGGTAGTCGAGCTGGCCATGCACGATCAGCATCGGTGTCTTCCACTGCGCGACATGCGCGACCGGATTGAAACGCTCGTAGCTCTCGGGCTTTTCATACGGCGTGCCGCCGTGTTCCCACTCGTCGAACCAGAGTTCTTCGGTGGCATAGCCCATCGCGCGCGCATCGAATACGCCGTCGTGCGTGACCAGGCATTTAAAGCCGTCGCTCCAGTTGCCGGCGATCCAGTTGACCATGAAGCCGCCGTAGCTGGCGCCGAGTGCGCAGGCGTGATCGGCGTCGACGTAGTCGTAGGTCTTGGCCGCGTAGGCGAGGCCTTTCTGCAGATCCTCGAACGGCTTGCCGCCCCAGTCGCCGGAGATCGAATCGGTGAACGCCTGGCCGTAGCCGGTGGAGCCGTGGAAGTCGATCCAGACCACGCTGTAGCCCATGCCGGCGAACACTTCCGGATTCCAGCGATAGTGGAAGTCGTTGCCCATGCTGCCCTGCGGGCCGCCGTGGATGATGAAGGCGGTCGGATATTTCTTGCCGGGCTCGTAGCCGGCCGGTTTCATCACGTAGCCGTAAACCGTATCGCCGCCGGCGCCGGGAAACGAGAACTGCTCGTAGGGCGCCATCTCGATCGCGGCCAGCTTGTCGGCGTTGTGCCGCGTCAGCTGCGTGGTGCTGCCGTTCCAGGCGATGCGGTACAGATCGTCCGGCGCGGCCAGATTGTTCTGCACATACACCAGGCCGTCTTCGGACAGGTTGAAGCCGCTGACAGTGCCGGCGCCGGTGAGCTTTTTGATCGCGCCGCCGCCGAGATTCAGCGCGAAGATCGGTTTCTGGCCGAGTTCGTCCGCGGTCGCGTACAGCGTGCTGCCGTTTTCGGACAGCGCGATGTGGTCCGGCGAGCGATCCCACTTCGGCGCCAGCTCACGCGTTTTGCCGCTGCGCAGATCGCGCACCATGATGTGGAAACGGTCGGCCTCGAAGCCCGGGCGTTTCATCGCCAGATACACCAGCGTGCGGCCATTGGGCGTGACGATCGGCTGCGCGTCCCAGGCCAGGTTGTCGGCGGTCAGATTGACCGGCTTGCTTTTGCCCTCGGTCTCGACCGAATACAGATCGAAGTTGGTACTCCAGGGCTCGGTGCGGCCGGCGATGCGGGCCGAGAAAATAACGGTCTTGCCGTCGGGCGTGAAAGTGTATTCGGCGTCGTCGCCGAAAGGCTTGGACGGTACGTCGCCGTCGATGCCGCGCGACAGCAGGTGCGCGTCGCCGATCACAGCCTGTCCAGCAGCCTGTCCGGCACCGCCGGACTTGAGCGCTGCGATGAACAGCTGCGAGCGCGCGCCGCTGGCCCAGCTGTCCCAGTGACGCACAAACAGCTTGTCGTAGAGCACGCCGCTGGCCTTGCTCTTGGCGTGTTCGTCGAAGCGCTTCTTGCTGCAGGCCAGCGTGTCGCAGTCGGCGAACACTTCCATGCTGACGACGATCCTGTCGCCGCGCGGCGACAGCTTGTAGCTGCCGACATCGAGCGGCAGCTGCGTCACCGCCTGCGCCTCGCCTTCCAGGCCCTGGCGCCAGACCTGGGCGCTGCCGGAGCGCGTCGACAGGAAGTACAGCGACTTGCTGTCCGGTGACCAGCGCGGCGTGTCCGAGTTGCCAGTGCCGCTGGCGAACTTGCGCAGGCCGCTGGTCTTCAGGTCCATCAGCCAGACCGAGCGCAGGCCCTTGTTGGCGTCCATGTCGGTGGAGCGCAGCGTATAGGCCAGGTAGCGGCCGTCGGGCGAAACCTGCGGGTCGGAGACGCGCTCGAAGGTGACGACGTCGCGGATCGTCAGCGGGTGTCTGTCGGTGGCGCCGGCGGCGGCAGGCACGAGGGCGGCGGCTGCGAGCAGCGCCGCAAGGAGCACACGGGTCATGAGGGGGTCCGCTTTCGAAAGGGGAATGGTAAGGAGTTTGCGGGGGCTTGGCACGGTCGGGACGCACGGCCACCGGTTTCGATCGGTGCCGTAGCTCGGACTGTAGCCCGAGCTTAAGCCCGAGCTGCCGGGATCTTCGGTCTGCTACCGTTGATTTTGGCCTCACTCCCTCGTATCCAACATGGTCTCGACATCGATGCCTGCCAGCGCCGCGCGTCCCGGCGACTTCCTCGGCCATCCGAAGGGCCTGTACGTCTGCTTCTTCACCGAGATGTGGGAGCGCTTTTCGTTCTACGGCATGAAGGCGCTGCTGCTGCTGTATCTGCTGAAGTACCACCTGTTCGGCGACGACGCCGGCTACGACCTGCTCGGTGCCTACGGCGGCCTGGTCTACGCGGTGCCGGTGATCGGCGGCCTGGTCGCCGACCGCTGGCTGGGCATGCGCAAGGCGGTGGTGTTCGGCGGCGTGCTGCTGGTGCTCGGCCATCTGGGCATGGCGTATGAAGGCCATGCGGCGCGCCTGGTCGACGGCGTGGTGGTGCGCGACGAGGCGGCGCTGCAGGTGTTCTATCTGTCGCTGGCGCTGATCATCATGGGTGTCGGTTTCCTGAAGCCGAATATTTCGACGATCGTCGGCAAGCTGTACGCGGACAACGATCCTCGGCGCGATTCAGGCTTCACGCTGTTCGCCGCCGGCATCAACGTCGGCGCGATGTTCGCGAGCCTGATCTGCGCCTACCTGGGCGAGAGTTACGGCTGGAAGTACGGCTTCGGTGCGGCCGGCGTCGGCATGCTCGCGGGCCTGGCGATGTTCCTGTGGGGCCAGCGCTATCTCGAAGGTCACGCCGATCCGGCCGACCCGGACAAGCTGCGCCAGAGAGTCGGGCCGGTGTCGCGGGAAACCGCGATCTATCTGGGCGGCATCGGCGGTGTCGCGCTGGTCTGGCAGCTGATCCAGCGCACCTGGACCGTGCACGGCGCGATGCATCTGATCGCGCTGGCCTTCGTTGCCTGGTTCCTCTGGTTTCTGGTTCGTCACTGCAACCGCGTACAGCGCGCGCAGATGATTTCGCTGGTGATGCTGATCATCGGCGTGCTGGTGTTCTACACGCTCTACGAGCAGACCTACGGCGCCTGGATCACCTACACCGACCGGCTGTCGACGAAGAACTTTTTCGGTTTCACCAGCGCCGCCTCCGGCCTGCCCTGGGCGTTCTATTCGATGGCCGCGAGTCCACCGCTGATGGCGGCCTCGCTGATCGCCAGCGACCGCGGACGCAGCGGCCTGGGTGTCGCGCTGGTCATGCTGCTGGTCGTGGGGATGTGCGTGGCCATCACGCGCGACGTGGTGCTGGTGCCGCAGACCGCCGGCTCGCTGACTTTTCTCGGTGCGCTGTTCCTGGTGATTCTGGCGCCGCTGTTTTCCTGGCTGTGGCCGGTGCTGGAGCGCCGCGGCCTGAACCCGAGCAAGCCGGCGAAGATGGGTATCGGCCTGCTGGCGGCGGGGCTGTCGTTTGTGCCCTTGAACGCCGGCGCACATGCGGCGATGGGCGGCGAACTGGCCAGCGTGTGGTGGCTGGTGCTCGCCTATTTCGTGCTCGAAATAGGCGAAATCTGCCTGCTGCCGATCGGCATGGCGGCGGTCACGCAGCTGTCGCTCGCACGCGTCGTCGGCGTGATGATGGGCGCGTTCTGGCTGGCCACGGCCTACTCCGAAGTGCTGGCCGCGCAGTTCAGCAAGCTCGCGTCGATCGAGATACCGGAAGGCGCGACGCTGGACTTCGCGACCGCGTCGCTGCGTTACGCCGATCTGTTCGGGCTGATGACCTGGGTCGGCCTGGGCAGTGGCCTGCTGATCCTGGCGCTCACACCGCTGATCCGGCGCGGCATGCACGGGCTGAAGTAGCGCGCCGGCGCTGCAGCCGGAACAGCCCGAGCGAGGCGAACACCAGCAGCGCCGGCCACTGCATCGCGCCGCCACCGCCGCCACTGCTGCTGTCGCCGCCGCCGCCGGATGTCGGTTCGGCCACCACCACCGAGACTGGAACGGTGTCGCTGCTGCTGCCGTCGCTGACGGTGTAGGTGAAGCTGTCGGTGCCGACGAAGCCGCCGGGCGGCGTATAGACCAGCTCGTTGTCGACGATCTTGACGATGCCGCCTTTGACGCCGTTGGTCACCGAGGTGATTGTCAGCGCGCCGCTGCCGGTGGTGCTGTCGTTGGCCAGCACATTGAGCAGTGTGGTGGCGGTGCCGACAACGGTGCTGACGGTATCGGTGACCGCGGTCACCACCGAGCTGCTGCTCTCGCGGCCGGCTATGCCGGTGATGCCGCTGCCGGCCGGATCGAGCCAGGCCTTGAGCTGGCCGCTGGCGGCGGCATTGGCGGTGTAGGCCACTTCCAGCCGCGCGAAATAGTCGTTGCCCGCGGTGTTGGTGCAGGACGTGTTGCCGCCCGACAGCACGCCGACCAGGCGATGGTTCTGGTTCCACAGGCCACTGCCGGACGAGCCGGATTCGGTGACGCCGCGCGCCCAGTTCACTTGCCAGCTCTTGACCAGGCGCGTGCAGCTGCTGTCGCTGCTGGAACCGTCGATGCAGACATCCTGGCGCACCGCCGCGGTGCTGTAGGTGCTGATGCGCTTTTCCTCGCCCTGAGGATGGTGGATCGCCACGCCGGACTGCGGGATCGCGCTGCCGACATCCCAGCCGGCGAAGTAGACGTTGTACTCGGAGTTCGGCTGTTTGTTCAGGCGCAGCAGCGTGAAGTCGGAGCCGACGTCGGCGGCGAGCAGGGTCGAGCCGCTCTGGTTCTGGCTCAGGCTGCCATTGGGCGTGCCGCCGCAGCTGCTGGTCTGGTAGTTCCAGTAGAACACCACCGACGACGCCGGCGTGGTCGAGGTCTGGCCGACCTGGCAGTGATTGGCGGTGATGAACAGCGGGTCCTTGTCCTGGCGCGCGTTGTTCAGCAGCTCGCCGCTGCAGACGTAGGTATTGCCGATGCTGATCATCGCCACCGCGCGGCCCTCGGCGCGCCAGGCATTGCCATCGGAGCAGATCATGTCGACGTTGCAGGACCCGGATTTGGCGCTGACGATCGCGGCGGCCTTGCTGATGTCAAGAAACGCGTGATCGACCTGGGCCAGTTCCAGCTGCACCGCGTCGCGCGCCTCGGCCGGCACCTGCAGTTCGAGCACGGCCGAGGAGCCGGGAACGATGGCGGTCCACAGCTTGCCCTCGGCGGTCTGGTCGGCCCGGGTGTACGGGCCCTGCACCAGCTGGCCGGCGTCGTCGTAGACCCACAGCGCGGCGCCTTCGGGCAACGCAAACTTACTGAATTCCAGGCCCAGGCCGAGCGCGCCGGCCGAGCGCACGCGCGCGCGCCAGCGGTCGGTGTTCGCATCGGCGCGATCCCAGAGCCCGCCGTCGAGTCCGACCTTGAGCGGCGTCGCGATTGCGAACTGCACCGGATCGCTTTTGTTGCTGGCCTGGGCCAGCGATTTGCTGATGCTGGCGCCAGCCGTCACGTGCATCGGCAGCGACGACAGCGACGACAGATCGGGGTTGAGGCGCATCGGTGCCGCGAAAGCGAGCACCGGCGTCGCCGCCAGCATGGAAACCAGAAGCAATCGAATGGAACTCATACGCAGACCCCGAAGTGATGCCGCGTCTATAGGCGGCTGTCGAACCAACGGTGTTTACGATGAGGCGCGATCCGCCCGTGGCCGGAAACAAAAACCCCGGCGTAGCCGGGGATTGGACGAACGGTAAAAGATCAAAAAGATCTGAAAATAGGCGTAGCTGTACGGCGGATGAACGGCAGTGGCGCGCCGCGAGACCGCAGATTACCCGCTGATCAGCAGCTGATCGATCTCGCCGAGATCGGCCTGCGTCAGCCGCCCTGACGCGGACTTCAGGGTCAGGATCGCAATCAGATAATCGTAGCGGGCGCGGGCGTAGTCGCGCTGCGCGCTGTACAGCAGGCTCTGCGCGTTGAGTACGTCGACTGTGGTGCGCGTGCCGACTTCCAGGCCGGTCTCGCTGGCCTGCAACGCGGTCTGGTTGGATACCACCGCCTGCTTCAGCGCGCGCACCCGCGCCGAACCGGACAGCACGCCCAGGTAGGCATCGCGCGTGGTGCGCGACACGCTGCGCAGGCTGCCTTCGACTTCCGACTGGCGCTGCTGCTCGACGCTCTGCGCCTGGCGCGTCTGCGACTGCACCAGGAAGCCGCTGAAGATCGGCACGCTGAGCTGCAGGCCGACGCTCGGCCCCTTGCTGTTCTGCGAGAAGTCACCGACGTCGGCGCTGCGCTCCTTGCTGCTCTGGTCGCTGTCGGTGTACGCACCGACCAGGTTCAGGGTCGGATAGTGGCCGGCCCTGGCGATCGACACGTCGTGGCCGGCCAGCGCCTGATTGATGCGCGCGATCGCCAGATCGAAGTTGTTTTCGCGCGCCTGGCCCAGCCAGGCCTCGACGTTCTCGGGCTGCGGGCCGGGCAGCGGGATCTCGTCCTGCAGCGGCACCAGCCTGGCGTCCTGCTGGCCGGTGACTTCGAGCAGCGCTTCGCGGGCGGCGGCGAGCTTCTGGTCGGCGGCGATCACGTTGGCCAGCACCAGGTCGTAGCTCGCCTGGGCTTCCTGCACGTCGGTGACCGCGGACAGGCCGACTTCGAAGCGCTTCTTGGCCTGCTCCAGCTGACGCTCCAGCGAGGCTTTCTGCGCGCCGGTGTAGCGCAGGTCGTCGTTGGCGGCGAGGTAGTCGAAGTAGGCCTTGGCAGCGCGCAGCATCAGGTTCTGCTCGGCCGAGCGGTACGTCGCCTGGGCCAGCGCGAGCTGGTCGGCGGATTTGGAATACTGCATGAACGCAGCCCAGTTGAAGATCGGCTGGGTCAGGTTGACGCTGAGGTTGCGATTGGTGTCGTTGGTGTTGAAGTCGCGGCTGATGGTGATTGGGATCAGTTTCACCTCGCCGGTAAGCGGGTCGATGTCCGGCTGGTTGTCGCCATCCTCGTCGACCGTCGTCTCCGAACTCTGGCTCGACTCGCCCTTGGAGCGGCCCTTGCTGTAGGTATACGTGCCGTTGATCAGCGGCAGCAGCGCGGCGCGCGCCTGCGGCCGGCTTTCCAGCGCCGCATCGCGGGCATAGCCGGCGGTCGCGATCTGGGTGTCGTGGGCGACCGCCAGCGAATACACATTGAGCAATTCATTTGCAGACGCCAGGCCCGGCGCCAGGCCCAGCGCCGCGGCCGCGAACAGTGACAAACGCATGCTTCATCTCCCCCACAAATCCACAAATATAGAAAGTCCGGCGGCCCCCACAGGCCTGAAGCGGAGCGGCTCCTAGTACCTCGGCACGCTCTCGTCGATCTCCAGCGACCAGGCGTCGATACCGCCCGCGAGATGGGAGACATCGCCAAAGCCGCTGCGTTCCAGGAAGCGCGCCGCCCGCTCGCTGCGGACGCCGTGATGGCATAAGACGGCGATCGGGGCTTTAGGGTTTAACTCGCCGATGCGCTCGGGCAGATCATTCAGTGGAATATTGACCGCGCCCGGCAGCGCGGCGATCGCCAGCTCTTCGGGCAGGCGCACGTCGAGCAGCACGGCGCCTCCGGCAACCAGGGTCTTGAAGTCGTTGGGGCTGAGGGTGCGCATTGGTATCAGAATCGTCCAGACAAGTTTTGCAGTATCTCATTCCCAAGCCCTTGCCGGGGTGGCTATGATCGTATCGTCGGCTTTCCGGCGGCGCGGTAGGCGGGGGCGATGGGCGAAATCACGGTGCTGCTCGATCAGGTCCGGCTGGGGCAGGCGGATGCGCGCAACGAGCTGTTCGCCCGCGTTTATGCCGAGCTGTGCCGCCTGGCGCGCTCCAAGCTGGCGCGCGAATCCACGTTCACCGATCTGGACACGGTCGGCCTGGTTCACGAGACCTATCTGCGCATCACCCAGGGCGCCGGGCTGCAGGACGGCGACCGCCGCAGCTTCTACGCCTACGCCGCGACGATCATGCGCAGCATCATCGTCGACGAGGCGCGCCGCCGTTCCTCGGCCAAGCGCGGCGGCGACCAGGTCCAGGTGACCCTGGTGACCAGCCTGCAGCCGAACCAGGCCGACGAGGCGGTCGACGTCGAGGCGCTCGACGCAGCCATGCACGAACTCAAGCAGATCGACGAGCGCTGCCACCAGGTCGTCGAGCTGCGCTATTTTGCCGGCCTGTCGGTGGAAGAAGTGGCCGAGCTGCTGGAGCTGTCGCCGGCCACCGTCAAGCGCGAATGGCAGAAGGCGCGGGCCTTTCTGTTCCGGGCGCTGCACGAGCGCTGAGCCGCCGGAGCCCCGGCCGCGGCGACCGCGAAGGAGACAGGGTGGAGGGATCGCGGAGCGACTGGCAGGCGGCTTTCATGTTGTTCGAAAGGCTGCTGGCGCTGCAGGGCAAGGATCGTGCGGACGAAATCGAACGGCTGCGCGGCGCGGAGCCGGCGCTGTATCCGCGGCTGTGCACGCTGCTGCGGGCGGACGGCGAGGCCGCTTCCGCGGGTTTTCTCGGCCTCGGCAGCACCGGCCCGACGCCCGGCCTGGACGACGAGCCGGCGCTGCAGCCGGGCCAGCTGCTTGGCGCCTATCGTCTCGAACGTGCGCTCGGTAGCGGCGGCATGGGCGAAGTCTGGCTGGCGCGTCGCGCCGACGGCCTGTTCGAAACGCCCGTCGCGCTCAAGCTGCTGCACCGGCACCTGGTGCAGTCGTCGGTGCGCGAGCGCTTCATCCGCGAGGGCCGCATCCTCGGCGAGCTGAGCCACGCCAACGTTGCCCGGCTGCTGGACGCCGGCGCGCTGGCTAGCGGCCAGCTGTACCTGGCGATCGAGTACGTCGAGGGCGAGCGCATCGACCTCTGGTGCGATCAGCACCGGCTCGATATCCGCGCGCGCTTGCGGCTGTTCCTGCAAGTCTGCGACGCGGTGGTGCACGCCCATGCGCACCTGGTGGTGCATCGCGACCTCAAGCCGACCAACATCCTGGTCAGCGCTGACGGCCATGTGAAGCTGCTCGACTTCGGCATCGCCAAGCTGGTGCTGGACGAAGCGGGCGAGGCCCACCAGACCGAGCTGACGCGGCTCGGCGGCCGCGCGTTGACACCGGAGTTCGCCGCGCCCGAACAGGTGCTCGGCATGGCGATCACGACCGCGACCGACGTCTACGCGCTGGGCGTGATCCTGTACCAGCTGCTCAGCGGATGCCGGCCTTACGGCGTGGCCGGCGTGACCGCGAGCCAGGCCGAGCGGCAAGTGCTGGAGATCGAACCTCCACCGCCCAGCCAGGCGCGGGTCGCCGGTGAAACCCCGGAGCAGGCGCGGTCACGGGCCGCGCTGCGCTCGGCGACACCCGGCCAACTGCGCGCGAGCCTGCGGGGTGATCTCGATACGATCGTCGCGACGGCGCTGAAGAAATCGCCGGCGCAGCGCTATCCCTCGGTGCCGGCGCTGGCCGCCGATCTGCAGGCCCATCTGCGCGACGAGCCGATCCGCGCGGTGCCCGACAGCCTCGGCTATCGCCTCGGCAAGTACCTGCGCCGCAACCGGCTGGCGCTGGGCGTGGCCGCGACGATCCTGGTGGCGCTGACGGCCGGGCTGAGCGTGGCGCTGTGGCAGGCGCGCGCGGCGCGGCTGGCGAGCGCCGAGGCCAGTACGCGGCGCGCCCAGGCCGACCAGCTGATCAATTTCATGCTCGGCGATCTTCCGGACAAGCTCAAGCCGCTCGGCCGCCTCGACCTGCTCGACGCGGTGATCGACCAGGTGCAGTCGTATTTCCAGCATGCGGCCTCGCTGGCCGAGGCGCCGTCGCCTGCGCAGATCTCGCAAGCCGCGGCGCTGAAGCAGCTGGCCTACATCCGCCAGCTGCAGGGCCGCCTGCCGGAAGCGCTGCAGCAGTTCGACGCCGCGCTGGCGCAGGGCGAGCAAGTGCTGGCGCGCTATCCGCAGGAGCCGGCTGTGCTGCAGGAGATGTTCAGCATCAACTCCTTCGCCGGCATTGCCGCCCAGTCCGCCGGCGAATCGGATCTGGCGCGGCGCCGCTTCGAGCAATGCCGCTCGCTGCTGCAGAAACTGCTGGCGATCGACCCCGATCATCCCGACTGGCAGGGACAGCTGGGGCGCGTCGAAGACAACCTCGGCTTCATCGACTTCCAGCAGACGGACTTCGCCGCCGCGCTGAAGCACTTTCACGCCGCGGCCGATATCGAGCGCGCGCTGATCGCCCGCGGCGTCGATCTGCCGACGCACCGGCTGGGGCTGGCGCGCGCGCTGCGCTTCATCGCGCACTGCCAGCGCGCGCTCGGACGCTATGTCGAGGCCAAGGCGGCCTCGTCCGCGGCGCTGGCCATCGGGCGCTCGCTGGTGGCGGCCGACCCCGACAATTTCGACATCCTGATCTGGCAGTTGCGCATGCTGGTCGCCGATGCCGGCATCGACGGCGAAACCGGCCGGCTCGACGCGGCGCAGGCGCAACTGCGCGAGGCCCGCGCCATCGGCGAGCGCCTGATCCAGCGCGACGGCAGCAACGTCGAGTGGCGCTACGAATACGCGGTGGCGCTCGCGGGCGCCGCCGACATCGAAGCACTGCTCGGCCATGCCGGCCTGGTCCGGCGCCTGCTGGACAGCGCCTTGACGAACTTCCGTGCGGTGTACCGGGCCGACCCGTCGCGGCCGCGCTGGCGCCGCGGATACGCCGACGCGCTGGTCCGCAGTGCTCAGCAAGGTTGGGTCGTCGATCGCGATCCCGTGCAGGCCTTGCGCAGCATCGACCAGTCGCTGGCCCTGTGGGGAGCCGACAAGGGCTCGAGTGTTGAACGGCTGTCGCGTTGCGCGGCGCAGCTGATGGTGGCGCAGCTCGGCGCGGAACTCGACTCCGCACGATCCGCGCCGGCACTGCGCAGCGCGCTGGAGCAGATCGAGCCGCTGTCCGCGGTCTACCACGACGTCGGCATACGGCTGCTGCAGTTGCAGCTGCGCTATCTGCAAGGCGACATCAGCGGAGGCGACGACTTGTACCTCGC
Organism: Hydrocarboniphaga sp.; assembly: GCF_028291725.1. Lineage (GTDB taxonomy): Bacteria > Pseudomonadota > Gammaproteobacteria > Nevskiales > Nevskiaceae > Hydrocarboniphaga. Next base: position 40,680 of record NZ_JAQGNT010000015.1, read on the forward strand.
GCTGCGCCAGCAGGGCTACACCAGCGAGCCGATGCAGCGCATGCGCAGCGCGGCCTGCGAGCGCATCGTCAACGCCCAGCGAGCGGCCTGCCCGGCTCTGTGAGCTGACCGCGGCGGCTTTGCCCGGTTTTCCGGACGCATGCGATAGTTACGTGATGCTTCCATCTGCCAGCAGTGCGGTTCCCCGGTTCTATCTTGCGTCGCGCTCGCCGAGGCGCGTCGAGATGCTGCGCGCGCTCGGCTACCGCTTCGCCTGCCAGCCGGCCGATGTTGATGAAACCCCGCAACCGGCTGAGTCACCGCCCGCATTCGCCGCGCGCATGGCGCTGGGCAAGGCACGCGCCGCCGCCGCGCGTGCGCCGACGTCGCTGCCGGTGCTCGGCGCCGACACCGACGTGTCGGTCGATGGCCGCATTCTCGGCAAGCCCTCGGGTCGCGACGACGCGCTGGCGATGCTCGCCCGCCTGTCCGGCCGCAGTCACCAGGTCTGTTCCGCGGTCGCGATGGTCAGCGGCACGCAGACCCTGCAGGTGTTGACCGTGACCGAGGTCCATTTCGGTGTCATCGCGCCGGCCGATGCGCTGGCCTACTGGAACAGCGGCGAGCCGGCCGACAAGGCCGGCGCCTACGCGATCCAGGGCGGCGCCGCGCGCTGGGTGCGCGAGATCCGTGGCAGCTACACCGGCGTCGTCGGCCTGCCGCTGCTGGAGACCTGCGAGCTGCTGGCGCGGTGCGGCATCCATCCGGAGCCGGCCGCATGAGCACCGAGATCCTGGTCAATATCGGCCCGCAGGAAACCCGCGTGGCGCTGGTGGAAGGCGGCGCCGCGCAGGAGATCCACGTGCAGCGCGCCTCGCGCCACGGCCTCGTCGGCAATATCTATAAAGGTTGCGTACAGCGCGTGCTGCCCGGCATGCAGGCCGCGTTCGTCGAGATCGGGCTGGAGCGGACCGCGTTCCTGCACGTCGCCGACATGATGCCGATGGTGCCCACGGTCAACGGCGAGCCGCCGCCGCAGCCGCCGATCGGTCAGCTGCTGCGCGAAGGCCAGGACGTGCTGGTGCAGATTCTCAAGGACCCGCTCGGCAGCAAGGGCGCGCGCCTGTCGACGCTGCTGTCGATCCCGTCGCGCTACCTGGTGCTGCTGCCCTACGAGCCGCACAGCGGCGTGTCGGCGCGGATCGAGGACGAAGACGAGCGCGCCAGATTGAAGGCCGCGGTCGGCCGCGCGCAGCAGCGGCTGTGCCCGCAGTTCGGCCTGATTGCGCGCACCGCGGCCGAAGGCGCCAGCGAAGAAGCGCTGGTCCGCGATCTGGAATTCCTGCTGCGCCTGTGGGCCTCGGTCAGCGCGACCTCGCGCACCGCAGCACCCGGCACGCTGGTGCACGGCGACCTGCCGCTGTCGATGCGCATCCTGCGCGATCTGCTCGGCACCGACGTCGAGCGCGTGCGCATCGACAACCCGGCCGAGTTCGAGCGCCTGCAGCAGTTCGCGCGCGAGTTCGTGCCGCACGTGGCGTCCAAGGTTCAGCTGTACTGCGGCCAGGCGCCGATCTTCGATCTGTTTGGCGTCGAGGACGACATCGAGCGCGCGCTGGCGCGCAAGGTGGATCTGAAATCCGGCGGTCATCTGGTGATCGACCAGACCGAGGCGATGACGACGATCGACGTCAATACCGGCGCGTTCACCGGGCACCGCAATCTAGAGGAGACGATCCTCAAGACCAATCTCGAGGCGAGCCAGGCGATCGCGCGCCAGCTGCGGCTGCGCAACCTCGGCGGCATCATCATTCTCGACTTCATCGACATGCGTAACGACGAGCATCGCGCGCAGGTGCTGCGCTCGCTGGAATCGGGGCTGAAGCGCGATCCGGCGCGCACCCAGGTCTATGCATTTTCGGCGCTGGGCCTGGTCGAGATGACGCGCAAGCGCACACGCGAGTCGCTCGGGCACATCCTGTGCGAGCCCTGTGCGACCTGCGAAGGGCGCGGCGCGGTCAAGACCATCGAGACGGTGTGCCATGAGATCGCGCGCGAAGTGCAGCGCGCGGCGCGCCAGTTCGAGGCCAAGGCCTTCCTGGTGCTGGCGGCGCCGAACGTGGTGCAGCGCCTGAACGAGGACCAGCCGCTGGGGCTGGCTGAACTCGAAGCCCAGTTGAACCGTCCAATCCGCACCCAGGCCGAGCCCGCCTATCATCAGGAGAACTTCGACGTCGTGCCGCTGTGAGCTTGGTTCATCGTTCATGCCGCCGGCGCCGTGTCCCATGGACGGAACGCTGCCTTGATTAGTGGGTACTGCTGACGGATGGACCGGGTCAAACGCCGTTGGTGGACCGTGAGCGTGACCGTGCTCGCGTCCCTGGTCGTGCTCGCGGCAGTGACCAGCGGCCTGTTCCAGCTGGCGGTGCTGTCGCTGCCCGGCTATCGCCAGCAGCTGTCGGACTACGTTTCGCGCGTCGCGGACCGGCCGATCGATATCGGCGGCGTCGCGCTGGTCTGGTACCGGCTGCGGCCGCAGCTTGAGCTGGACGACATCGTTCTGTATTCGGACGACGGCGAAACTCCGGCGCTATCGGCGGACCGGCTGCGCATCGGCTTCGGCCTGGTGCGGCTGCTGCACGGCGACACTTTCCCGACCCAGATCGAACTCGGCGGGCTGCAGGTCGTGGTCGAGATCGATGCCAACGACCAGGTGCATCTGCGCGGCCTGGACACCGCCGGCCGCGCCAAGACCCAGCACGACTGGCGCCGCGATATCGGCCGCTTCGACGCGATCCGGCTCGAGGACTGCACGATCACGCTCGACGACGCCCGGCTCAAGGGCGGCACGCCGAAGTTCCATCTGCTGCAGGCCGAGGCGCGCCGGCGCATCGGCGGCGCCTCGTTCGACGCCAGTGTCGAGCTGCCGAGTTTCATGGGCGAGAGCGCCGAGTTTGAAGGCCGCATCAACGGCGACCCGGCCCAGCCGGAGTCCTGGCAGGGCCGCTGGAGCCTGTCGATGGACAAGCTCGCGCGCCTGCCCTGGCTCGAGGCGCGCCTGCCCGGCCGGCCGCAGCTGAAGTTCGCCGACGCCGACCTGAGCGTCAGCGGCGTGATCGATCAGGGCCGCGTCGACGGCGCCGAGCTGCAGTTCAAGGCCAGCAGCATCGCCGCGCGGCGCGGCAAGAAGCTGGCGCAGCTCAAGGACATCGAGCTGGCGGCCACGGCGCGCCGCAGCGGCAACAGCTGGTCGCTGGAAGTGCCGCGGCTCAAACTCAGCGGCGCGTCCGGTCCCTGGCCGGCGACGCGTCTGCGTCTGCAGTGGACGCCGCTCAGCGAAGGCGGCAGCGAGCTGCAGGCCGACGCCGATTTCCTGCGCCTGCAGGACCTCGCGCCGTGGATGATGCTGGCCGACGATCCGTCGACGGCGCGCCTCGCCGGCGTGACCGGCGAGCTGCGCAACCTGGTCGGCCGCGGGCGCATCGACGCCAGCACGCCGACCTACTCGCTGCGCGCGCAGCTCGACGGCCTGGGTTTCAATGGCGGCAACGATCACCCGGGTTTTTCCGGGCTCAAAGGCGAGATCTCGGCGACCGAGGCCGGTGGCCGGCTGGCGGTTTCGGCCGCGCCTTTCGAGCTGCGCGCGTCGAAAGTTTTCGCGCAGCCGCTGCTGTTCGACAAGCTCGATGGCGCTCTTGACTGGACGCACGACGCGCAAGGCTGGCGCATCAACATGCCGGCGTTCTCCTGGCAGCTCGAAGGCACCCAGGGCCAGGGCGATCTGAAGCTGTTGCTGCCGACCCAGGTCGATACTTCGCCCGAGATCCGGCTGGCCGCGAGCTTCACCGCCAGGGACGCCACCCGGCTCAAGCCCTATATGCCGGTGACCTGGCCGCAGAGCCTGCACGACTGGCTGGATCGCGCGATCGTCAGCGGCCGCGTGTCGCAGGGCAAGCTGGCCATCGAGGGCGAGCTGGCGAAGTTCCCGTTCAAGGACGGCGATGGCCGCTTCCAGCTCGATCTCGATGTCGCCGATGCGCGGCTCGCGTATTCGCCGGACTGGCCGGTAGCCGAGCAGGTCGCTGCGCGTCTGCAGTTCCGCGCCGGTGCGCTGACCATCACCAGCGACACGGGGAAGCTGTCCGGCAACCGTGTCGAACACCTGGTCGCGACCATCCCGGACTTCAAGGATGCGGTGCTCGCCATCGACGCCGAAGTCGACGGCGAGGTTTCGCGCTACTACGACTTCCTGCGCGCCTCGCCGTTGGCCAAAAGGCTGTCCGGTCTGCTCACACGGACCCAAGGCAGCGGCAATGCCTCGGTCGCGATCAAGCTGGCCATTCCGCTGCACGACGTCGCGCATACCGAGGTCCACGGCATCATCCGGCTCAAGGGCGTGGATCTGCTCTACACCGGCATCGACGAGCCGTTTCGCGAGCTCGCCGGCGAACTGGCGTTCACGGGCACCGGCGTCAGCGCGCAGAACGTCAGCGGCACGTTCTATGGCGTGCCGGCAACGGCCGCGCTGGCACCGATGGAGCAGGGCAATACCCGCCTGACCGCCGATCTGGACTACCAGCTGCAAAGCGACGGCGACGGCCTGTCGCGCTACGTGCCGGCCTTCCTGCGCCCTTATCTGAGCGGCGGCAGCCATTTCCGCGGCGAGATCGTGCTCGGCCCGCAATCCGACGGTCTGCTGGTGTCCAGCGATCTGCGCGGCATCAACGTCGACCTTCCGGTGCCGATCGGCAAGCCGACCGGCGACAGTCTGCCGCTGGTGCTGCGTATCGGCGGCAATGCCGGCGCGCCGGCGCCGGTGTCGCTGCCGCCCGACACCGCTGCGCCGCTGCTGATCACCGCCAGCTACGGCGACCGGCTCGGTGTCGGCGTGCTGATGGCGGGTCAGGGCGGCGCTGCCGGACTGCAGGTCGAGCGCGTGCTGGCGCACCTGGGGCCGGGCCCGATCCCGGTGCCGGTCGAAGCGGGCGTGCACATCAAGGGCTCGGTGGCCGAACTCGATCTCGGCGACTGGATCGCGACCCTGCGCCGCGGCAGCGAGCAGGCCGATCTGCAGGCCAGCGCGCTGACCCGGCCGGAAGGCGTGCAGAGCGACGGTCCGGCCAACGGCCTGCGCCTGCAATCGATCGACCTGCAAGCCGACCAGCTGCATTACCAGGGCTACAGCGTCGGTGGCGTGCAGCTTGCCTACCGGCCGGCGGCCAACGGCGGCTGGTCGTCGACCCTGACCGGCGACAATGCCCAGGGCACGGTCGACTGGCAGATCCAGCCGGGCAGCGCAGCGGGCACGACGCCCAGCGTAACGCCCAGCACGACGCTGATCGCGCGTTTCGGCAAGCTCAATGTGAAGGCGCGGCCGAAACTCGCGGCCGATCCGCCCGCCGCCGACACGAAGCCCGCCGATCCGGTCGATCCGAGCCGCATGCCGGCGCTCGATATCGATGCCGAAAACCTGCGCCTGGGCGATGCCAGCCTCGGCCATGTGCGCGTCAACACCGCGCGCATCGACGGCGGTCAGAAGCTCAGCGTCCTGTCGGCCACTGGCGGCGACACCGAGCTCAAGGGCAGCGGCGAATGGCTGCGCCGTGGCGGCGCGTCGACCGCGAAACTGGTGTTCGACCTGGACACCCGGACCATCGGCGATCTGCTCGAAGGCTTCGGCTACGCGCGCAACGTCAGCGCCAAGCGCGGCCGCTTCAACGGCGACCTGACCTGGCCGCTGGCGGCGGCCGGCATCGAGCTGGCGCAGGCGCAGGGCCGCATCGGCCTGGACATGGACGGCGGCAGTTTCAGCGCGGTGGAGCCGGGAGCAGGCCGCGTGCTCGGCCTGCTCAACGTGTTCGCGCTGCCGCGGCGTTTGACGCTGGATTTTCGCGACGTGGTGTCCAAGGGCCTGGGCTTCGACCACGTGCATGGCAGCTTCAATGCCGCCAACGGCAACGCCAGCACCGACGATCTGAGGATCGAATCGCCGTCGCTGAAGATCGACGTGCGCGGCCGCGTCGGCCTGGCCGCGCGCGACTACGACCAGCGCATCACCGTCTATCCCGGTGTCTCGGGCGGGGTGACGCTGGGTGCGCTGCTGCTCGGCGGCCCGGCTGTCGCGGTGATCGCGCTGGTGGCCCAGGAAGTGCTGGACAAGCCGCTCGACCAGGTAACCCAGCTGGCCTATCGCGTCACCGGCAGCTGGGACAATCCGCAGGTCAAGCGTGCCGAATGAGCGGCGCGCCGCCGGGCCGGTCAAGCTCCCGTCTACGGAAACCCTGTGACTGATTTGATGGTGGTGGTGACGCATTTCGGCGCCATGGTATTGCTGGCTCCTTTCGCGCTGCTGGTCGCAGCCTGGCTCTGGTACGCCGCCGGTACGCGGGAAGCGTTCCTGTGGTGCTGCTGCGTCGCCGGCGTCGGCATCGTCACCGCGCTGGCGAAGATCTATTTCGCCGCCTGCGACCTGCGCCTGATCGACGTGCACAGCCCGAGCGGGCACAGCGCCTTCGCCGCCATCGCCTACGGCGGCTTTACCGTGGTGGCGATGTCCGGCAGCCACAGCCTGAGGGCCAGGCTGTTCCGCGTCGGCACCGCGCTGTGGGTGCTGCTGATCGGCATCTCGCGGGTGGTGGTCAAGGCGCATACGCCCGGGGAAGTGATTGTTGGCCTGGCCATCGGCGGCATCGCGGTGGCGGTGTTCGCCCTGTTGTATCGCGGCCGGGCGCGGCCGCCCTACCTGCTGGCCGGCGGCATCCTGCTGGTGGTCGCGCTGGTGGCGCTGTCCATGCCGAATCAAGTGTTCACGCTGGAAAGCTGGCTGCACCAGGTGGCGCGAATGCTGCTGCCGTATAAGACGCTGATCTGCCTGTAGGTCGGCAATCCCTTGCCGACGTGTACCGTCGATGCGTAGCGAGGGCCTCGCGTCGGCAAGGGATTGCCGACCTACATTCGGCGATGATTCGAGTGCTCGGCTCCGGCCGTGAGAAGATGAAGGCGTCGGTGGCCCAGCCCGGGTTCGCCGGCCGATACTGGAGAGCCCCGCAGGCATGACGATCGTCGCAGCCATCCAGCTCAACACCGGCGCAGACCTCGCCGCCAATCTGGCGTCCGCGCGTTACTGGCTGGGCGAGGCCGCTGCCGCTGGCGCCAAGCTGGCCGCGCTGCCCGAGAACTTCGCGTTCATGGGCGCGCGCGAGGTCGACAAGCTGGCGCTGGCGGAATCCGACGGCGGCGGCCCGATCCAGGATTTCCTCGCGCAGACCGCGCGCGAACTCGGCATCACCGTGATCGCCGGCACCGTGCCGGTCGCGGTGCCCAGCGATGATTCGCGCGTCTATGCGGCGTCGCTGGTCTACAACGCCGCCGGCCGGCGCATCGCGCGCTACGACAAGATCCATCTGTTCGATGTCGACGTCGATCGCGGCGACCGAGTCGAGCGCTACCGCGAATCCAACACCATCGCCGCCGGCGAGCCCGCCTACGTGGTGGTGCCGACCGCGGTTGGCGCGCTCGGGCTGACGGTCTGCTACGACCTGCGCTTTCCGGAGTTGTATCGCGCACTGACCCAGCGCGGCGCCGAGCTGCTGTGCGTGCCAGCCGCGTTCACCGACAAGACCGGCGAAGCGCACTGGGAGCCATTGCTGCGCGCCCGCGCCATCGAGAACCAGTGCTTCGTGCTCGCACCGGGCCAGTGCGGCGTTCATGCCACCGGCCGCAAGACCTGGGGCCATTCGATGATCGTCGATCCCTGGGGCGTAGTGCTGGCCGAGCGTAGCGAAGATACGCCCGGCGTGGTGCTGGCCGACCTGGATTTCGACCGGCTGCGCCAGGTGCGCGCCACGCTGCCCGCGCTGAAGCATCGGCGGCTGTGAGCGGCGGCATGACGCTTGAGCACGTCGTTTTCGCCCCCATTCTGAACATTCGCTTCAAACCCGAGATTCCATGAGCACCGCCCTCGACGTCGCCCGCGCTACCTTGCTGAATCCCGCCGAACTCGACGAGCAGCGCCTGAATCGTGTCCTCGACGGCCTGATGAAACCGGGCATCGACGCCGCCGACCTGTACTTCCAGTTCAGCAAGAGCGAGCACTGGTCGCTGGAAGAGGGCATCGTCAAGAGCGGCAGCCACAACGTCGAGCAGGGCGTTGGCGTGCGCGCGGTATCCGGTGACCGCCAGGGCCTGGCCTACACCGAGGAGCTGCGCCTCGACGCGCTGCAGGACGCCGCCACCGCGGCCCGCGCGATCGTCGATCACGGCGCCAGCCACAGCATGCGCGCCCTGACCGAAAGCAGCGGCCTGGCGCTGTATCCGGCGATCAATCCGCTGGACACCTTGCCGACGCCGGAGAAGCTGCAGCTGCTGCGCCGCGCCGACGTCGCCGCGCGCGCCGCCGATCCGCGGGTCAAGCAGGTGATGTGCGCGCTGGCGATGAACTACGAAGTGGTGGTGATGGCGAGCACCGATGGCCGCCTCGCTGCCGACGTGCGTCCGCTGATCCGCATGGACGTCACCGTGATCGTCGAATCCAATGGCCGCCGCGAGCAGGCACATGTCGGCGGCGGTGGCCGCAGCGCGCTGGATTATTTCGCCGGATCGAAGCATCCCGAGGAATACGCGATCGAGGCGGTGCGCCAGGCGATCGCGCTGCTCGACGCGGTCGCCGCGCCCGCTGGAAATATGCCCGTCGTACTCGGCCCGGGCTGGCCCGGCGTGCTGCTGCATGAGGCCGTCGGCCACGGCCTTGAAGGCGATTTCAACCGCAAGGGCTCGTCGGCGTATTCCGGCCGCGTCGGCCAGAAGGTCGCCAGCGAGCTGTGCACGATCGTCGACGACGGCACGCTGCCGGGCCGCCGCGGTTCGCTGAATCTGGACGACGAAGGCACGCCGACGCGCTGCACCACGCTGATCGAAAACGGCGTGCTGAAGGGCTATCTGCAGGACAGCCTGAACGCGCGCCTGATGGGTGTGGAATCCACCGGCAACGGCCGCCGCGAATCCTTCGCCAGCCTGGTGATGCCGCGCATGACCAATACCTACATGCTGGCCGGCCCGCACGATCCGGAAGAGATCATCAAGTCGGTGGAGAAGGGCCTGTACGCGGTGAACTTCGGCGGCGGCCAGGTCGACATCACCTCGGGCAATTTCGTGTTCTCGGCGAGCGAGGCTTATCTGATCGAGAACGGCAGGATCACGCGGCCGGTCAAGGGCGCGACCCTGATCGGCAACGGGCCCGAGGCGATGCGCGCGGTATCGATGGTCGGCACCGATCTGAAGCTCGACGGCGGTGTCGGCGTCTGCGGCAAGGAGGGCCAGAGCGTGCCGGTCGGCGTTGGGCAGCCGACCCTGAAGATCGACAGCATCACCGTCGGCGGCACCCAGGCCTGATGATCCGCTTGCGGTTCGAGTCCGGGCTGCGGGCGCCGGCGTCTGCAGTCTGGTCGGCGACCTCGCGGATGACGGCGTCGGGCGGGAGCCCGGCCAACCAATGGTGTGGGCGGGGGGCGGG
>NZ_JAQGNT010000063.1 GCF_028291725.1 Hydrocarboniphaga sp.
CTTCTTCATGCTCAGCCGAAAAGAGCCCTACCGCGATACTGTCATCGACTTCCAAGCCCTCAGCGTCAAACGCAATGCACCTCGCTGGATCAAGGCCCTCACTCAGTACGGCCTGATCCCCGCAGCATCCTGATCTCCACCCCGCTTCCCATGGCCTCAAAAGGCCAGGGACCTCTGCGCCCTAAATCAGGTCTCTTTCACGTTAACCTACAAGCTACAAGCTGGCGCGACTGTTGCTATTTGTAACCGCAAACCTTCGGCCAAGAAGAAGAACGCTATGCGTGCGAGGATCGCCCCGCTTTCCGGACTTCTGCTCGCATTGCTGGCGTCGGCCGCCGCGGCCGAGCTGCCGCCGGAGGAGCTGAAAGTTGCCGAATTCCCGCCGGTCACGCCGCATACGCTGGCGCTGCTGAGTTACGAAGGCGGCGTCATGAACCGCTACTACTTCGTCGACGGCGACACCGGCAAGGTGCTCGGCATCCTGCCCGGGGCCTACAACTCGGCGCTGCGCTTCGCACCCGACGGCAAGTCGTATTACTCGGCCGACACGTTCTACGAGAAAATCGTCCGCGGCAAACGCAGCGACCAGATCACGATCTTCGACGCCAAGACCGGCCAGGTCTCCGGCGAGATTGCCATCCCGGCCAAGCGCCAGCTGTCGTACACGGTCAACAGCGCGTTCGACTACACCGAAGGCGGCCGTTATCTCTTGCAGTACAACATGGCACCGGCCGGCTCGGTCACGGTGATCGACACCGTTGCCAAGTCGGTGCTGACCGAAATCCCGACCGCCGGCTGCGGCCTAGTCTACCCGTATGCGCCGACCGCGTTCGCGATGCTGTGCGCCAATGGCGGCATGCTGCGCATCGCGTTCAACGACAAGGGCGAAGTCACGCAGCGGCAATCGGTGCCCAGCTTCTTCGACGTCAACACCGATCCGCTGATGCAGAACGGCATCACCGTGCCGGCCAAGGATTTGGGTGTCTTTGTCTCCTACGAAGGCCTGATCCATGAACTCGATCTGGCCGGGCCGAAGAAGACTTACGTCGCCAAGCCCTGGCCGGTGCGCGGCAAGGACGAGGGCAACTGGTGGCCGTCGGCCTGGCAGCCGATCGCGTACAGCGTCGCCAGGAATCTGGTCTATGTGGTGATGCGCGACGGCAAGCAATACGAGCACACCGCCGGCGGCACCGAGGTCTGGGCACTGGATCGCAAGACCCACAAGCGCGTGTTCCGCGCGGTGTTCGAGCATCCGATCTTCTCGATCGTGGTCAGCGGCGACGACAAGCCGCTGCTGTACGCGCTGACCAACGAAGACGACATCAAGCTCTATATCTGCGACGCGGGCAGCGGCGAGGTGCTGCGCGAGGTCGAAGAGCTGGGCAGCTTCCCGTTCGCGATGGTCGTGCCGGCGTTGACGCCGTGAGCCACGACATCATCAGCGGCATTTTGAACGCGGTACTGCAGGCGGCTCTGGGCGCGCTGCTGCTGGGATCGGGCCTCGCCAAACGCCGGGCTTTCGTCGCGTGGTGGCAGGCACTCGGTATGTATCGCGCGCTGCCGCTGCGGATGAAACCGCTGATTGCGCAGGTGATTCCGGCTGCTGAAATCGCGCTCGGCACGCTACTGGTGCTGCCGCTGTTCGATGCGTTTGCGGCACTGCTAGCTGCGGCGCTGTTCGCACTGTTCGCGCTCGTGGTCGCGATCAACTGGGCGCTGGGCGTGAGCCGCTTCGACTGCGGCTGCCAGTTCGGATCGCGGCGCTCGCATGCTCGCGTGATCCTGGCGCGCGCCGTGGCGCTGTCGGTTCTGAGCGGCGCCTCGATGCTGCTGCCGGCGACGGCGCCGCTGGAAGCCGGCGTCTGCGCAGTGACGGCGCTGCTGATCGCGCTGATCGCACTGAGCTGGCGCCAACTCGCGGCGACGCCGCGCCTCAACTGATCTTCGATCGTCGCTCTAAGGACCGGACATGGACACTCCCTTCATCGTGCTCGCCGTCACCCAGGGCATCAGCCTGGTCGCGCTCGTCGCCCTCGCCATCGTCGTGTTCGCGCTGGCGCGGCAGATCGGCCTGCTGCACGAGCGCATCACGCCGGTCGGCGCGCTGATGACGCATCACGGCCCCAACGTCGGCGAATACGCGCAGGCCTTCGACGTCAACACTGACGCCGGCCTGCCGATGAAAATCGGCGGCGCCAACAGCAACGGCAAGCGCAGCCTGCTGCTGTTCACCTCGCCGACCTGCCCGGTGTGCAAGAAGCTGATGCCCTCGGCGCTGTCGCTGGCGCGCGAAGAACGCGCAGGCCTCGACCTGGTGCTGATCAGCGACGGCCCCATGGCCGACCACACCGCGTTCCGCGAAATCACCGGCGTCAGCGACGCCAGCTACGTGGTCAGCAGCGCCGTCGGCATCCAGTACCAGATCGGCCGACTGCCGTTCGGCGTGCTGCTCGATGCCCAGGGCCGCGTGCTGGCGAAAGGCCTGACCAATACCCGCGAACACCTGGAAAGCCTGCTGAACGTGGAGACGCTCGGCGTCGCCTCGATCCAGGAATATCGCCACCGCAAGGCCCAGCCATGAGCAAGTTCGACGACCTGACGGAAAGCTGGACGCGCAACGCGGCCCAGCGGCGCTCGCGGCGCGGCTTTTTGGCGCGCCTGGCCGGCGTGCTGACCGCGACCGCCGCGGCGCCGCTGCTGCCGATCGATCGCAGCGGCCGCGCCAACGCCGCCGAGCCGCCCAGTCAAGTGCCGAGTGAAGTGCCGAGTGAAGTGCCGACGATGGGCGCATCCGATGGCCCCAGCGACGATCCCAGCGACTGCGAGTACTGGCGTTATTGCGGCATCGACGGCTACCTGTGCAATTGCTGCGGCGGCGGGCCGGCGCTGTGCCCGCCCGGCACCACCGCCTCGGCCACGGCCTGGGTCGGCAGCTGTATGAACCCGGCCGATGGGCTGACCTATCTGATCGCGTACAACGACTGCTGCGGCACCGGCGATTGCAGCCGCTGCGAATGCTGGCGCAACGAGGGCCAGACGCCGATCTACTCGCCGCAGCGCAACAACGACATCATCTGGTGCTTCGGTGCGCCGACCATGCTCTACAACTGCTCGATCGCGCGCGTGATCGGCCGCGCCGGCTGAGTGCCGTGAGCGTCTTCCCGGGTTTCGCCCGGGCTACGGTGGTGGTGGCGCTGCTATCGATCGCCACGGCCAGTTCCGCATCCGAAGGCGAGACGCTCTACGCGCTGAACTGCTCCGGCTGCCACGGCCGGGACGCACGCGGCATGCCGCCGCAGATTCCGGATTTGCGCGCCTCGCTGCCGCTGCTGCTGAGCACGGCCGCCGGCCGCGGCTACGCGCTGCGCGTGCCGGGTGTGGCGATGTCGATCGCCACGCAGCAGCAGGTGCGGACGATCCTCAACTGGATGCTGCCGGCACTGATTCCCGGCGGCGAGCGCTACACGCCGTTCACGCTGGCCGAGGTTGCGACCGCCAGACGTAGCCCGTTGACCGATCCGGAGTCGGCGCGCGCGCTGCTGCTCGACGATGGCTATGGAGATCCGCGATGACCCGAATATTTGTGCGCCGCTGCGCGCTGCTGCTGGCGATCAGCCTGCCGGCGCCAGCTGTGATGGCCGACCCCGGCGCCGAGATGTTCGCGACACAGTGCTCCGGCTGCCACCAGGCCGACGGCAGCGGCGTCGAGGGCATGTATCCGCCGCTGACCGGCTTGTCGGCCTGGGCCGCGACGCCGGCCGGCCGCGAATACCTGGCGCAGGTGCTGACGCACGGCCTGTTCGGCACTATCGAGGTCGGTGGCGCCTCGTACATGGGCGGCCTGATGCCGGGCTTCGCTCACCTGAAGATCGAGGAAATCGTCGATCTGCTGAACTTCGTCACCGGCACGCTGAACCAGCCTGCCAAGAACTACACGCCATTCGATGCGGCGCTGGTCGAGGCGGCGCGCGCGGCCAAGCTCAGCGGGCCGGCGATGAAGCCGGTGCGCGACAAGCTGCCGAAGCGCTAGGCCGTAGGTTGGGGTGAGCCTGCGAACCCCAACATCGGCGCGGAACGAATGTTGGGGTTCGCAAGCTCACCCCCACCTACGCGGGCGGCGCCTCCTCATCCGGCTCAACCGGCTTGCGCGTGCCCAGTTGGTCGATCGGCCGCGGTGGATTCCTGATCTCCGGTGGCAGCGACCATTCGTTGAGGTCATAGCCGGCGGCGCGCATCGAGCGTGCGATCGCCTCCAGTTGGCGCGGATGGCCGCGCGTCGAGGCGATGCTGCCGGGACGCGATACCAGCACCAGCCAGCGCTCGATCAGGCGGCCGCGGTCGTTCAGCGCATTGCCGCTGGCGATGCGCGCCGAGGCCCATTTCTGGGTCTGCACGAAATCCGCCATCGGCACGATCATCGCGCCCGCACCGTCGACGATGAAGCAGACGATGTCGATGTGCCGGACGACGCGCGCGCGCTGCATCGCTGATTCCAACAGGCTGCGCGTGCGCGGCACCGCCATGCTCAGCCGCCGTAGTAGCCGCGATACCAGTCGGCGAAGCGGCGCAGGCCTTCCGCGATCGGCGTCGCCGGCGCGAAGCCGACGTCGCGCTGCAGCGCGGCGGTGTCGGCATAGGTGGCGACCACGTCGCCGGCCTGCATCGGCAGCAGGTTCATCGTCGCCTTGCGGCCCAGCACGTCCTCCAGCACCGCGATGAAGTCCAGCAGTTCCACCGGCTGGTGGTTGCCGATGTTGTAGACGCGGTACGGCGCGCGGCTGCTCGCCGGGTCCGGCGCCTGCGCGTTCCAGTCCGGGTTGCCCGTCGCCGGCCGGTCGGTGAGCCGCACCACGGCTTCGACGACGTCGTCGATATAGGTGAAATCGCGCTGCATGCGGCCGTGGTTGTAGACGTCGATCGCTTCGCCTGCCAGGATCGCCTTGGTGAACTTGAAGTAGGCCATGTCCGGCCGGCCCCAGCTGCCGTAGACCGTGAAGAAGCGCAGGCCGGTGCAGGCCAGGCCGTACAGGTGCGCATAGGTATGCGCCATCAGCTCGTTGGACTTCTTGGTCGCCGCGTACAGCGACACCGGGTGGTCGACGTTGTCGGCCACGGCCCAGGGCATCTTCTCGTTGGCGCCGTACACCGAGGACGAGGATGCGTACAGCAGCGGCGGCAGCCCGTGATGGCGGCAGGCTTCGAGAATATTGGCGAAGCCGACCAGGTTGCTCTGCACATAGGCCTGCGGATGGGTCAGCGAATAACGCACGCCGGCCTGCGCACCGAGATTGATCACGCCATCGAACTTCGCTGAGGCGAACACCGCGTTCAGCGCCGCCGCATCCGCCAGATCGACCGGGGCGAACGAGAAGCCGGGCCGGCCCTCGAGCTGTGCGAGCCGGTCGCGCTTGAGCTGCACGCTGTAGTAGTCGTTGAGGTTGTCGATGCCGATCACGCGGTCGCCGCGGTCCAGCAGGCGGCGGCTCAGGTGGTAGCCGACAAAGCCGGCGGCGCCGGTCACGAGCAGGGTTTTCATGTGCGCCATCAGGCCATAAATGCAGTCGCGGGTACAATGTCGCAACCGGATACTCAACAAAACAATCGCCGGACGAACGACCCGCCGGGCGTGATCGTCTGCTGGCCCTCTTCGCCGATGAATCTCCTGCTGCTATCAGCGACTCTGCTGGCCCTGCTGTCGGGCCCGCTGCTGTATGGCGCGGCGCGCGAGCGGCCGGCGGTGCTGGCCTTCCTCGACGGCTTCGTGCTGGTCGCGATCAGCGGCCTGGTGATGCTGGAAGTGCTGCCCGACACGCTGCAATCCGGCGGCTATGCCTCGCTGGTGTTCCTGGCACTCGGCGCGCTCGGCCCCAGCCTGCTCGAGCATCAACTGCATCACGCCAAGCGCGCCCACGTCGCGGCGCTGGTGCTGGCGATGGCCGGCCTGGTGCTGCACAGCATTGGCGACGGCACCGCGCTGGCGCCGCTGCCCGGCGCGGCCGCCGGCGGTGATGAGCCCAACATCGCCCTGGCGCTGGCGATCGCGGTGCACAGCGTGCCGGTCGGCCTGATGGTCTGGTGGCTGCTGTACCCGGTGTTCGGCGCGCTGTTCCCGGCGCTGGCGATCGCCGCGATGTGCCTGGGCACGATCATCGGCTATGCCTACGCCGGGCCGGTCAGCGGCTGGCTCGGCGCCACCGGCTGGGCCTGGCTGCAGGCCCTGGTCGCCGGCTCGATCCTGCACGTGGTGTTCGGCCGCCCGCATCTCGGCGACACCTCGGCGCACCGCATCGCGCGGCCGCCGTTCGAAGGCCTGGGTAACCTGGCGGCGCTGGCCGCGCTGATCCTGCTCGAGAACCTGCACCCGGAAGGCCACCACAGCCACCAGGGCTTTCTCGACCGGCTGATCGACTTGGCGCGCCAAGTCGCACCGGTGCTGATGCTGGCCTGGATCGGCGGCAGCCTGCATGCCCACAGCCAGCGCCGCGTAAAGCCGACACGCTCGCGCCTCGGCGGCCTGCTGAGCGGCCTGCTGCAGAGCGAATCCGGCGAGCCGCTGCCCGAACACCTGCTGCGCACCAATGCCGGCGTGCCGCTGCCGGCGAGCCTGGCCTGGCTGACCGGCGCCAGCCTGCTCGGGCTGTCGGTGCTGCTGGTCGGCTGGCCCTTGCTCGGCTGGCAGCTCGCAACGGCGCGCGCCGCCGCGGCGCTGCTGATCGCGATGCTGGTGGCGTTGCCGCTGGCCTGGCTGTTCCGCGACGCGCCGCTGCGGGTGTTCCGGCCGATGGCCGCCGGCGCCGCGCGGTTCACGCCGATGACGCCGGCGGCCGCGCCGCTGTCGGTGCCGCCGCCCAAGCGCATCGACAACAGCGTCCGCGGCTACCTGCTGGCCCGGGTCGATCGCGACGCGCCCTGGCTGCTGGCCGGCCTGCTGTTCGCCGCACTGGCCGCACCCTGGCTGCAGCAGGCGCCCTGGACCAGCCTGCCGCTGCTGCTGCAACTGCCGCTGTTCGCAGTGCTCGGCCTTGCGTTCGCCGGCAACCCGCTGGCGGCGACTCCGATCGCGGCGCTGCTGATGGCATCCGGCCTCGGCTCCGGGCCGGTGCTGGTGTTTTTGCTGGTCGGGCCGCTGCTGAGCCCCGCGCTGCTGGCCGGCCTGGCGCGGATGCATGGCCGCGCGCTGGCGACCGGCTTCGGCGCGGTCTCGCTGGTGTCGAGCCTGGCGATCGGCCTGGCGGCGCAAAAGCTGCTGCCGGCCGGCAGCCTGCCGCTATCCTCTTCCGGCTCGACGATCGCAAACTTGCAGACCCTGCCGCTGCTGGCGGTTTGCCTGCTGACCGCGCACTCGCTGCTGCGGCGCGGCGGCCGCCAGTTCTTCGGCATGCTGCTGAAATATGTGAACCACAGCCACGACCACCATTGAGCACGCCCTTCATGAGTGACAGCGAGACCCGCCGATGACGCTGCCCGGCACCGCCACGCAACGCATCGATATCGCCACCTGGGCGCTGACCGGCATCGGACTGGTCGCGGTACTGCAACTGCATCTGCTGCCGGCGCTGCTCGGCGGCCTGCTGGTCTACGAGCTGGTGCGCGGGCTGGCACCGTTCATCCGCTCGCGGCCGATCGAGGCCGACCTAGCCAAGATCATCGTCGTCGCGCTGATCGCAGTGCTGGTGGTGACCGCGCTGACCGGCCTGATTCTCGGCGCGCTGTCGTTCTTCCGCAGCCAGGCCGGCGATCTGTCGGCACTGCTGGAAAAGCTCGCGCAGATCATCGACGAATCGCGCAACCGGCTGCCGGCCTGGATGCTGACCTACGTGCCGGGAACCGCCGACGATCTGCGCGCCGCGCTGTCGCGCTATCTGCGCGAGAACGCCAGCATGCTGCAGGGCGCCGGCACCAACTTCGTCCGCGCGCTGGTGCATGCGCTGGTCGGCATGGTCATCGGCGGCCTGGTATCGCTGCGCGAAGCCACCGTCGCGACCACGCAGCGGCCGCTGGCGGCGGCGCTGAGCGAACGCGCCGAGCGCATCAGCGACTCGTTCCGCCGCGTGGTGTTTGCGCAGTTCTGGATCGCGGCGCTGAACACCACGTTCACCGGGCTGTACCTGGGCGTGGTTCTGCCGCTGATGCACGTGGAACTGCCGCTGACCAAAACCCTGATCGCGGTGACCTTCGTCTGCGGCCTGCTGCCGGTGCTGGGCAACCTGATCTCCAACGCAGTGATCGTGCTGGTCAGCCTGTCGAACTCGGTACTGGTCGCGGTCGGCTCGCTGAGCTACCTGATCGTGATCCACAAGCTCGAATACTTCCTCAACGCCCGCATCATCGGCTCACGCATCCGCGCGCGCGCCTGGGAACTGCTGATGGCGATGCTGGTACTCGAAGCCACATTCGGCATCGCCGGCCTGGTCGCCGCGCCGATTTACTATGCGTATCTGAAGAACGAGCTGACGGCGAAGGAGCTGGTGTAGGTCGGCAATCCCTTGCCGACGTGCAAACCGACATGACCGACATGTGGAGCCGATGCGTAATCGGGGCTGCGTATGCCGTCGGGTGAGCAAAGGCCGCAGGCCGTTGAGTCAGAGCATGTAGGTTGAGGTGAGCGCAGCGAACCCCAACGGGGTTCCGCGCCGATGTTGGGGTTCGCCGCGCTCACCCCTACCTACTCAGTGCGCGCTGATCGCTTGAGCCTGTCGGCAACAGGATTGCCTACGGATCACGGCTACTTCTTGTGCTGCGCCTTGTATTCCTCTTCCTTGGCCTTGTTGCGCGTCGAGCTGCTGATCGCGTCGACCGCGTTGCGCGCGATTGCGTCAGTGCGGCGCACTGCCAGCTCTGTGATCGACAAGCTCAGCTCAACTTCCTTGAGGATGATCGCCGCGCGGTACTGCGCCATCGCCGACTTGCTGCCGTCGCTGGCGGCCAGCTGCACATCAGTGCTGAAACCCAGGCCCGATGCTCACTTCCACTGGCACATGAGAGGCCCCCACTTCCGCGACTACCATCTGCTGCCGAACGAGCAGGCGGACTGATCTACGCGATGACCGATCCGATCGACGAACGGATACGCGAAGTCGGCGGTTCGACTTTACGCTCGATCGGACACATTGCCCGCTTGCAGCGGATCAAGGACAACGACGCCGACTACGTCAGTAAAACTGGCCCATTGCACCTCCCTAAGTGAATTTTCCCACTCCACTCAGGGCGAGACCTGCGCAGGATGGTACGGATCACGCTTTTATGACGCGCCATTCAGGTCCGGCTCGTCTGGATTCTGCCCGCCTATCGCTTCGCCATCCGCAGTTCACCGCAAGGCCACGGCTCAATACGAGCCGGCGCAGGCGTTTCCTAAAAAACTTAAAGGGATTCACCCAATGCAACGCAGTGCACTCGTATTGCTCACATCGATGTCGATAGCCGCGGCGACCGCGGCAGCTGCGAGTCCCGACAGCTCGGTGATTACCCATGCCGCCTATCAGGCCCGCACAATCCCGGTAAACCCGGAACTCGCGCCGCGCCTGGCTGATATCGACGCCTTCCGCGCCGGTACCGCGGGCCGCAATCTGCCGGTTCCGGCGGCCGACTACAGTGGCCGGCACCAGTCGGCGCTGTTCGACGCGACGCTCGGCACACCGACCTTCCTCTGGGCCAAGACCCATGCGGCACCGATCGCGGTCGGCGCCCTGGGTTCGACCCGGGACCTGCTCGCCGCCAGCGCGCGCGCCCATCTGCGCAGTGAAGCGGCCGCGCTGAAGCTGAGCCCGGCGATGATCGACGACGCCCAGGTCAGCGACGCCCAGTACAACGGTGCCGGCCCGGCAGTGGTTCGCCTGCGCCAGCGCGTCAACGGCATTGAGGTGTTCCAGCGCTACATCAGCGTGCTGCTCGACCGGAACAACAAGCCGGTCGCCACGTCCGGCTATTTCGCCAACGGCTATCCCGCCCCCGCGACCACGTTCACGCTCAGCCCGGCTGTCGCCGTGTCCAGGGCCTGGGCTGCGCTGGGTGGTGTGATCGATCCGCTGACGCTGGTACACAGCGCGACGCGCGGCGAGTACGAGCTGTTCTCGCTGACGTCGCCGGTTCGCGGCAGCCATGGTTTCGAGCGCGAACCGCGCGTCCGCAAGATCTACTACCCCTCCGCCAGCGGCAAGCTGCTGCCGGCCTACCTGGTCGAAATCTTCGCCGCGGCGCGTTCCAACGGTGCGCTCAGCGCCTACTCGATGGTGGTATCGGCCGGCACCGGCAAGGTCCTGCATCGCCGCAACCTGAGCGCCAGCGACGCACCGGCGCCCTTCACCTATCGCATGTTCGCGGACACCACATCGCCCTACCAGGTCTTCGACCAGCCGCTGGGCAATGGCTACACGCCGTTCCCATCGACCAACCCCGCCGACACCATCGTCCGCATGCCGACACCGGCGATGCCCAACCTGGTCACGCTGGTCGCCGGTCCGATCTCCAACCCGGACGCCAACCCCTGGCTCGCCGACGACGCCAGCGAGACCCTGGGCAACAACGTCGATGCCTGCCTCGACACCAACGACACCGCCGTCGACGGTATTGTGTCGACGCCGCTGAACACCTGCGATCCGCAGCTCGGCGACATGCGCGGCACCCCCAGCTCGGACCACACCTTCGACTACGTCGCCACGCCGGACGCCGATCCGAGCACGCCGGCAGCCAAGGGTGGCGCGGTGGTCAGCCTGTTCTACCTGAACAACTTCCTGCATGACTGGTGGTACGACCACGGCTTCAACGAAGCCGCGGGCAACGCGCAGACCAGCAACTACGGCCGCGGCGGTGTCGAAGGCGATCCAATCAAGGCCCAGGGCCAGGACGGCTCAGGCCGCAACAACGCCAACATGTCGACGCCGGCCGACGGCTCGTCGCCGACCATGCAGCAGTACCTGTTCGACGGTCCCATCACCGGCGACGTGCGTGAACTGACGCCGTCCGACAGCGGCACCCTGAAGTTCAGCGGCGCCAGCTTCGGCCCCACCGAGTTCGACGTCACCGGCGCCGTGGTGCTCGCCGCCGATGGTGCCGGCACATCACCGACCGACGGTTGCGGAGAACCGATTCCGGATCCGCTCGGCACCGGCCTGATCCCGACGGTCCCGGCGCCGCCGCAGCTGTCGCTGCTCGGCAAAATCGCGCTGATCGATCGCGGCAACTGCAACTTCACCAACAAGGCGGCGTTCGCGCTGGCGTCCGGCGCCATTGCGATGGTGGTCGTCAACAACGATAACAATGATCCGATCACGATGGGCAATGGCGATATTCCGATCAATGTCGGCGCCAGCCCCACCGACCTGATTTACCAGATCCCGTCGGTGATGATCCGCAAGGACGCCGCCGCCGCGATCAAGACGGCGATCGCCGCCGGCGCGACGGCGATGCACGTTCAGCGCATCGCTTCGACCGATCTCGACGGCACGCTCGACAACCAGATCGTCGGTCATGAGTACTTCCACTACGTGCACCACCGCCTGACCGATTCGAGCAACCAGCAGTCCGGTGCGATGAGCGAAGGCTGGGGCGACATCGATGCGCTGATGGTTTCAGTCCGTGCCGACGATCGCAGTGCGCCGAATAACAACGCGTACCAGGGCGCTTACGGACTGGCCGGCTATGTGATCAACAACTTCTACAGCGGCATCCGCAGGGCGCCGTATTCGACCGATTTCGCCACGAACGCATTTACGCTCAAGCACATCGCCGACGGCGAGCCGACGCCTGACGGCGGCCCGGGCACCAGCAACTCTGAGGTCCACAATGCCGGTGAAATCTGGGCCAACGAGGTGTGGAACTGCTATGCCGGCATCCTCAATGAGCCGGGCCTGAGCTTCGACACCGCCCGCAGCCGGATGATGGACTACATCATTGGCGGCCTGAAGATGACGCCTGCCGACTCGACCTACACCGAGGCGCGCGACGCCATCCTGTCCGTGGTCAAGGCCGCAAACGCCTACGACTACGCAGTCTGCTCGGCGGGCTTCGCGGCGCGCGGCAGCGGCAAAAATGCGATCTCGCCGGCACGCGACAGCAGCGACCTGACCGGCGTGACGGAAGACTTCACGCCGTTTGTCGACTACACGCCGGATGCGTTCAAGTTCAGCAGCAAGCAGGCACAGCCGGGAACGGTGCAGGCTTCCAGTATCGTCACCATCACCGGTGTTTCGGAGCCGGTGCCGGTGTCGATTTCCGGTGACAGTTCGGCGATGTACTCGAAGAACGGCGGCGCCTTCACCAAGGATGCGGGCACCATTACCAACGGCGATACGCTGCAGTTGCAGCTGACCGCTGCGCCGAAGGCCAACAAGGCCATCAAGGCCAAGGTGACCGTCGGCACCTACACCAGCGGCTACACGCTGACCACGCTGGCCGACACGACGCCGGACGCCTACACCCTGACGGACAAGACCGGCGTCGGCCTTAATCAAACCGTGAAGCTGGGAGTGACGCTGACCGGATTCAACGTGACGATTCCGGTGGCAGTGACCGGCACGGCATGCACGATGCAAATCGCAGGCGGCAGCGCGGTTACCAGCGGCGACCTGATACCGGGTGACAAAATCAAGCTGCTGGTGCAGTCGGCGACGACCAGGAACACCACGAGCAATTGCGTGCTCAATGCCAACGGCGTCCAGGATACCTGGAGCGTCACGACCAAGCCCTAAGCTTGACCAGGTGGCGACTTTCAGGAGTCGCCACCCCACTCCGGGCATCGACAAAAAAGCGGCTTTGGCCGCTTTTTTGTTGGCCGCTGAAAATCCATCCGACGGCCTCAGGATTGCCTACGATCACGGCTACTTCTTGTGCTGCGCCTTGTATTCCTCTTCCTTGGCCTTGTTGCGCGTCGAGCTGCTGATCGCGTCGACCGCGTTGCGCGCGATTGCGTCGGTGCGGCGCACTGCCAGCTCGGTGATCGACAAAGTCAGCTCGACTTCCTTGAGGATCGCCGCACGGTACTGGGCCATCGCCGACTTGCCGTCCGGCGTCGCCGCCTTGCTGCCGTCGCCGGCGGCAGCAATCTGCGCCGACGCCCGGTTCACGATCGCGGACCGCGTGGTCTTCCAGTCCGTGAACAGCGAGGTCCAGGTGCGCAGATCGCGCTCGACCATCTCCTGCTTCTGCGCCTCGAACGGCGCGTTGGCCGCATTGATCGCCGCGTCCTGGCAGGGATACGGGCAGGGCTTCCACTTTTCGAACAGCTTGAGCGTCGGCTCGCCCATCGCCGCCTGCAGCCAGCGGGTGCGCTTGGCCAGCGCCGCCTTCGGCTCCTTGGTGCCGGAATTGTCGTTGAGGTAGGCGTCGTAGCCGCGGATCGCGGCCTGTAGCTCGGGCGCCTCCGGGATATTGGGGCTGGGTGCGGTACCCATCAGTGGCGGCGTGCCGCCATTGAGCGCGGCCTCGGCGGCGCGCTCGGCTTCGATCGCCGCCTTCAGTTGCAGATAGCCGGGCTCGATGATCTGGCCGTTCTGCACCCAGTTCATCGTCGTCGCCATGTCCTTGGGCGGCGCCGGCACGCTGGCCATCAGCTCGGCCAGATTCGCCGCCTCGGCGTCGCCGGCGCCAAAGGCCATCGCGGCCGCCACGAACGGGCTCAACACAAAGGAGCGATACCGGCGCATCAGTGGGGCTTCCTGCTTTGAACGAAGGCAAACGGGCAGCAATAGATATGCCGCTGGCGTCATATTGGGCAGCCGATGGAACCGCCAGACTCGCCGGGGTTCTGAGGGAGCAGCCCGATCCCGGGCCGGCCCATCCACACGGAAACGACACTGAAGATCAGCCGCAGAAAAACCGGGGCCGGAGTGCTAGCGCTCGCGGCGGTGCTCAGCCTGATGGTTCTGCTCCGGGCGCCTGCCGACGATCCGGCCGCGCCGGTGATGGTGCAGGACACCTCCGGACCCGACTTCTCGTTCCACGGCGACGAGGTGCAGGCGCCGGTCGGCGGCTGGCGCCGCTGGATGCGCCGTGCGCAGAAAATCTTCAGCCAGCTGGCCGGGGCCGATGGCGACGAAGTTGACGGCGGCGCCGGTTCCGACACCGACATGCAGCTGACTTCCGAGACCGGCATCGAGGATCACTCGCGGCTGCTGATCAATGCGCGGGTGCGCGAGATGGTGCCGATCAACGTCGCGCTCTACAACGGTGACGGCGAGCCGATGGCCGGGCACGAGGTGCATGTCAGCTCGTCGCAGAAAAATCCGCTGACACTGTCGGCGGCGCGTTCCGACGTCGATGGCGAAACCGACGTGCAGGTCTACGCCGAGCACGCCGGCCGCGACCGCATCGCGATCAGCGCCGCGGGCCAGACGCGCGTGGTGCTGCTGCAGGTACTGCCGGCTGCGGACAGCGGCGCGCTGGCGGCGCTCGGCATCCGCGAACAGGATCTGACGCCCTGGGATGTGCTGATGGACGGCAAGGATGGCGCGCAGCCGGCGGCCGGCACCACGCCGGCGTTCTCGCCTTCGCTGACCCGGCTGGCGGGCCAGCGGATCAAGGTCGCCGGCTTCATGCTGCCGCTGGAAACCGCCGCCAGACAGGGCCATTTCCTGCTGTCGGCATCGCCGCCGAGCTGCTTCTTTCACGCGGTGCCGGGCTCGACGACGGTGATCGAGGTGCACTCGACCCAGGCGGTCGCATCGACCGCCGATCCGATGGTGGTCGACGGTGTGCTGGAGCTGGTGACCGACGACCCGACCGGGATTCTGTACCGGCTGAATGACGCGCAAGCGATCACCCAGTAGGTCGGCAATCCTTTGCCGACGTGCGGCCTTCGTTGCGCATCGACGGTACACGTCGGCAAGGGATTGCCGACCTACGTTTAGCGGCGTGTCGGCGGACGTGTGCGGAACGCCGCTTCGCTGGAACGGCGCGCCCAGACCGCGGCCTCGCTCGGGCTGTCCAGAATCGCCGGCGGCGCCTTGAAGTAGGACAGGCGCACGCGGCGACCCTTCTGCTCGTACTGAAAGGCCTCGAGCCCGGCTTCGGTGAAGCTCGCCTGGTTCTGCGCATCGGCCTTCAGATACAGCACGTCGTCCTGCACCAGGCCAAACATCAGGCCGTCTCGATAAATGCCGTGCCCGCCGAACATGCGGCGCGTGTTGATCGCGCCGAACTCGGCGAACACATCGTGCAGGGTTTCAACGAAGGCGCTCATCTGCAGCGCGCTCACGCTGCGCGCCGCTGACGCGACACGATCTCGAGCGCCAGTTCCAGCGCCTGCTCGTAGTTCAAACGCGGATCGACCTGCGAGCGATAGGCACGCGCCAGATCCGCTTCGGTCAGATCGCGTGCGCCGCCCAGACATTCAGTCACGTCTTCACCAGTGAGTTCCAAGTGCACGCCGCCCAGATGAGAACCGGCGGCGCGATGCAGATCGAAGGACAGATGCACTTCGGCCAGAATGTCGTCGAAGCGGCGTGTCTTGATGCCGGTCGACGTGGTCTGGGTGTTGCCGTGCATCGGGTCGCACAGCCACAGCACGCGGTGCCCGGCGCCGCGCACCGCATCGATCAACCGCGGCAGATGCTCGGCGATTTTGGCCGCGCCCATGCGATGGATCAGCACCAGCTTGCCGGGCTCCTTGTCCGGATTCAGCGTGCGGCACAAGCCGAGCAGCCATTCGATGTCGATCGACGGCCCGATCTTCACACCGACCGGATTGCGGATGCCGCGACAGTATTCGACGTGCGCGCCATCCAGCGCCGCGGTGCGCATGCCGATCCACGGAAAATGCGTGGACAGGTTGTACCAGCCGCTTTTGCGCGGCACCTGCCGTGTCTGTGCCGCCTCGCCCGCCAGCAGCAGCGCTTCATGGCTGCTGAAGAAATCGACGCGGCTGAATTCATGGATCGCGTTGCCGGCCAGGGTCTCCATGAAGCGCAGCGAATCACCGATCGCGTCGACGCGCTTCTGGTAGTCCACCGCCAGGATCGAATGGCCGACCCAGTCCAGATCCCAGTATTCCGGGTGATGCAGATCGGCGAAGCCGCCGTCGATCAGGCCGCGGGTGAAATTGAGCGTCATCGCCGAGCGCGCATGCGCCTCGATCAGGCGCTCCGGGTTCGGCTGGCGCGCCTCCAAGGTGAACGCCGGCGCGTTGACGATATCGCCGCGATACGCCGGCAGCGTCACGCCGTCGCGCGTCTCGGTATCGGCCGAACGCGGCTTGGCGTACTGGCCGGCAAAGCGGCCGACGCGCGTCACCGGCCCGCGCAGACCGTGCACCAGCACCAGCGACATCTGCAGCAGAACCTTCAGGCGATTGGCGATGATTTCGGAC
The DNA here is from genome assembly GCF_028291725.1 of Hydrocarboniphaga sp. GTDB lineage: Bacteria > Pseudomonadota > Gammaproteobacteria > Nevskiales > Nevskiaceae > Hydrocarboniphaga. Next base: position 16,301 of record NZ_JAQGNT010000063.1, read on the forward strand.
CGGCAATCGGCAAAGCTTTCGGCGCAATCGCCGCCCTGCAGCACGAAGCGCTTGCCGGCTTCGGCTTCGGCGAACTGCGCGCGCAGCGTCTCCACTTCCCAGGACGTGACCAGCGGCGGCAGATGCGACAGGCGCTCGAGCGCGTCGGCCAGCGCAGCCGGATCGGGATAGGTCGGCTGCTGCACGGCTGGGTGGTTTTGCCAGCTGTACGGGTACCAATTCTGGAGAGGGTCGGGCGTCATAAGGCGCGGGAGTATACGGCAGTGCCCGCCGACACTTGTGCTCGCGCTTGACTCGGCTCTTGAAAGCTGCGCCAGCCACCCTAAGTTCTGCTGCACGGGACGAAGCCCCCCGGACACACCGCTCTCAACAAGGAGATTCAAAATGGCATTTCTGGCGCGTTATCAACCGTGGTCCGTCAATCACGAATTCCTCAACGAAGTGAGCCGCCTGCTCGATCGCAACAGCGCGAACGACGCCTCCACTTCCGCAACCGCTGACTGGGCGCCCCCGGTCGACATCGAAGAGTACGCCGACAAGTTCGTGCTGACCGCCGACGTCCCCGGCGTCGATCCGGCGACCATCGAAGTCACGCTGGAGAAAGGCGTGCTGACGCTGTCGGGTTCGCGCGCTGCCGCGGTCGAGCAGCAGGGCGTCGAGCGCCGCCGCAGCGAGCGCGCCAGCGGCCGCTTCCATCGCCGCTTCACGCTGCCGGACACCGTCGATGGCGATTCGGTGTCGGCCAGCGGCAAGAACGGCGTGATCGAAGTGTCGATCCCGAAGCGCGCGCAGGTGCAGCCGCGGCGGATTAGCGTCAAGGTCTGAGCCCGCGCGAGTCGCGGCAACGCGCTCGCTCCGGTAAAACCAGATGTACGGCAACATCACGGGGCGCTTCGGCGCCCCGTTCCTTTTCGATCTGTAACATACTTTGTCATATGGATTACAAGGACTATTACAAAACCCTCGGCGTCGCCCGCTCCGCCACGCCTGACGAAATCAAGAAGGCTTTTCGCAAGCTCGCGCGCGAATTTCATCCTGACCGCAACAAGGCCAAGGGCGCCGAGGATCGGTTCAAGCAGATCAACGAAGCCAACGAGGTGCTGTCCGATCCGGAGAAGCGCAAGGCCTACGACACTCTGGGCCCGAACTGGAAAGCCGGTGCGCAGCAGCCGCCTCCGGGCTGGGAGCAGAACTTTCGCGGCGCAGCTGGGCGCGGCCGTCGCACCGGCGGCACCGACGCCGGCAATGCGGGCTTCTCCGATTTCTTCTCGTCATTGTTCGGCAACGCCGCGGCCGGTGGCATGGGTGGCATGGGTGGCGCGGGATTCGGCGGAGCGGCGGATTTCGACGACGTCGAAGCCGTGGGCGGCCATCCGCAGCGCGCCAAACTGAGCATCAGCCTGGAAGACTCCTACCACGGCGGCTCGCGCCAGGTGAGCCTGTCGACCGGCCGCACGCTCAACGTGCAGATCCCCAAGGGCGTGACCGCCGGCCAGACCATCCGTCTTGCCGACCAGGGCGCCCGCGGCGCCGATCTGCTGCTGGAAATCGAGTTCGCGCCGCATCCGCAGTTCAAGGTCGAGGGCCGCGACATCCAGGTCAATGTCGCAGTTTCACCGTGGGAAGCAGCGCTCGGCGGCAAGATCGATGTGCCGACACTCGGCGGCACCGTCGAGCTCGCGCTGCCGCCCGGCGCGGCCAGCGGCCGCAAGCTGCGGCTCAAGGGCCGCGGCCTGCCGGGCACGACACCGGGCGACGAGTTCGTCACGATCCTGATCCAGGTGCCGGCGGCGGAAAGCGAGAGCGACAAGGCCTACTTCCGCGACATGGCGAGGCGCTTCGAGGATTTCAAGCCGCGCGGTTGAGGCTGCGCCACGCTCGATCCGCAACTGTAGGAGCGGACCTTGTCCGCGATTGAGGCGGCACCGACACCATCGCGGTCAAGGACCGCTCCTACAGTTCCAAAATCACAGCGGCGCTCGTTTGTCGAACCACGGCCGCGCCTGCTCCAGCTGCGCGGCCAGTTGCAGCAGCCTATCCTCGCGGCCGAACGGCGCGATGAACTGCGTGCCCAGCGGCAAGCCGTCCTGCGTCCAGTGCAGCGGCACCGACATCGAAGGCGTTCCGGTCAGATTCGACAGCTGCGTAAACGGCACATGGCGCAGGCTGTCGACCGCCATTTCCTCGACCAGGCCGCTGCGCCTGAGCAAGGCACCGACGCCGAGGCTCGCGCCCATCGCCAGCAGCGGTTTCAAAGCGAGCCGCTGCCAGGCCGGCAGCTGCCCGCCGACCGCGATCGGCGGCGTCGCCAGCACCGGCGTCAGGTAAAGATCCCAACTCTGGAAGTAGCGGCCGAGCGCGCGTGCGAAGTCGTTCCACTGGCCGCGCCATGCGACGTATTCGCCCGCGCTCAAGCTGTCGCCCAGCAGCGCCAGCACGCGCGTTTCCAGCTCGAATTCGCTGGCCGACGCACCGGTCTGCGCGCGGATCTGCGCGAGCGTCGCCGCGGTCTGGCCGAAGTACATGTGCAGGTAGGCGCGTGCCAGCTGCATGCCGTCGATCTGCGGCTCGGCGGCGTCGACGCTGTGGCCGAGATCGCGCAGCAGGCGTGCCGTGTCTTCGATCGCGGCAACGCATTCGGCATCCACCGGCGTGCCGATCGGCGAGCGCGTGGTGTAGCCGATGCGCAACCGGCCCGGCGCGCGCTGCATCGCATCCCGATACGGCTCATGTGGCGGCGCGATCACGAAGGGCGCGCCGACGTCGGCGCCCTGCAGTGCGTCCAGCATCGCCGCGCTGTCGCGCACGCTGCGCGTCAGCACATGCTCGCTCGAGGCGCCGTCCCAGATCTCGCCCTGCGTCGGCCCCGCCGGCACCCGGCCGCGCGAGGGTCTCAAGCCGAACAGCCCGCAGCAGGCAGCGGGGATGCGGATCGATCCGCCGCCGTCGCTGGCGCCGGCCATCGGCACGATGCCGGCCGCCACTGCGGCCGCCGCGCCGCCGGACGAGCCGCCCGGTGTGCGATCCAGATTCCAGGGATTGCGGCAGATGCCGAAACGCGCCGGCTCGGTGACGCCTTTCAGCGCCAGCTCCGGCGTGCTGGTCTTGCCGAAGATGGTGACGCCGGCCGCCAGGAAGCGGCGCGTGACCTCGGCGTGCTCGGCCGGCGCATGCTCGCGCGTGGCGCGCGATCCCTGCGTGGTCGGCACGCCGGCGTAATGCTGGCCGATATCCTTGATCAGGAACGGCACGCCGGCGAACGGCCCACTCACCGATTCGCTCGAGCGCGCACGGGCCTGAGCCGTCATCGGGATCGTCAGCGCATTGATCTTCGGATTGACTTCCGCGCAGCGCTGCAGCGCGGCTTCCAGCAGCTCTGCCGCGCTGACTTCGCGGCGCTGAACCAGGGCAGCGAGCCCCAGCGCGTCGTGCTGGACATACTCGGAAAAGTTCATCGCGTCATCCGGCATCGCAGCCCGGATGCAGCGGCGCTTGCGGCGCCTTGCCGGGCCCGGTGGCCAGCGCGTCTTCCAGGCGGATGCGTCCGAGCGCGGTGTTCGACAGGCTGCCGAAGATCAGCCAGCCGTCGCGCTCCTCGACGCTGGTGATGAAGCCGTAGGCGTCGGCGCCGGCGTATTGCAGATCGGCCACGATATGGCCGTCGAGGTCGAGACCGACGACGTGCGCGACCTTGGCCGGCTTCGGTCGCAATGCTTCCGGCAGCCGCGCGACGATCTTGCGCAGCCAGGGCGTCGGCAGGAACTGGTCGAGCATCGCGTCGCGCGGCGAATACAGCGCGACCCAGAAACGATCGCGGCCGTTGAAGCTCAGATTGTCCGGGAAGCCCGGCAGATTGTCGGTAAACGTGTCGGTCTGCCCGGCCTTGTCTCCGCTCAGCCAGTAGCGCGTGACGCGGTATTCCCAGGTCTCGGCGAACAGCAGGTAAGCCTCGTCGGGCCCGAGCGCGATGCCGTTCGCGAACGGCCGGTTCTGCAACAGGGTCTGCGTCGCAGCGGTTTCGAAGTCATAGCGCAGCAGGCGCCCGCTGCGGCCGTGCTCGAGCAGATCGTCCATATGGTGGCCGTAGCCGAAGCGCGAGGAGGCGTCGGTGAAATACACCCGGCGGCCGTCATGCGTCACGTCGACATCGTCGGTGAAGCCGAACCGGCTGCCGTCGGCAGCGTCGCTGAGCGCGCGCAGCTCACCATTGGCGGACAGGCCCATCAGGCCCTTGCGCGCATCGGCGATCAACAGGCTGCCGTCGGCCGCCACGGCGAGCCCCAGCGGACGGCCGCCGGTGTTGTCGAGTAGGGTGCAGCCGGAAAAATCCGCAGTGAACCGCAGCAGCTGCCCATCGCTCAGGCCGGCGTAGACGCGGCCCTGGGCGTCGAGCGCAATCCCCTCGGGGCCGGCAAAGCCGGTCAGGCTTGGCTCAATGCGCTGGATGCCGCGCAGCTTGTCGTTGGGCGTAGACGCGGCGAGCGGCGACGGCTGCCATGCGAGCGGCTCGATCGCCACCGGCCACAGCAGCAGATACGCCGCCAGCGTCGCGAGCACCCAAAGCGCTCCATACACAATCTTCATGCGCGTACTCCCCCTGAATACTGTGCAGATGGTTCCTGCGATGCGTCCTTGCCGGCCGGATTGTGCGAGCCGGCAAGGAGCCCGTCCACCGGCACCGCCCGCGACCCAAGTCCAAGGGCACTCGCGCCGGCCGCCGGGCTCGATAAGATGTCGGGATTCGATGGCGGAGCGTCGCGGATCAGCGTTTACCAAAACCTCACATGGAGGAGACCATGAAAGATCACCGCAACCCGGTGCAGATGCTGATGCATTGGGCCGAGCGCCGCCCCAACGCGCCGTGGCTGTTCCAGCCACACGGCGGCCAGTGGCAGCGCACCACCTGGGGCGAAGCCGACGCGCAGGTGCGGCGCATGGCGAGCGCGCTGCACAGCCTGGGCCTTGCGCCGGGCGCGCGGATCGCGATCTCGGGGCTGAATACCGCACACTGGTTCCTGGCGGACATGGCGATCACGATGGCCGGCTACGTCAGCGTCGGCCTGTATCCGAAGCAGCAGGCCGAGCACGTCACCTACATACTCGAGCACAGCGAGTCCCGCGCGCTGTTCCTGGGGCCGATGAGCGACGCCGACGAGTTCATGCGCGCGGTACCGGCCGGCACGCGCACGGTCCGCTTCCCGTATCCGGCCGCGCCCAAGGGCGAGTTCGACTGGGATGACTTGATCGCCGCCCACGTGCCGATGCACGGCTACACGCCGCCGGCGCCGGAGTCGCTGAGCACGCTGGTCTACACCTCGGGCACCACCGGCAAACCCAAGGGCGTGATGATCACGCAGCAGAACAGCCTGTTCGCAACCGCCGGCGGCCTGAAGGCGATGCCGCCGGTCGGCACCGAGCGCCTGTTCTGCTACCTGCCGCTGGCGCACATGTTCGAACGCGGCGCGGTGGAGCTGACCAGCCTGTATCTCGGCGCGGAGGTCTGGTTCCTGGAGAGTATCGACAAGCTCGGCGAGCAGATCGTCGACGTGCAGCCGACGCGCTTCTTCGGCGTGCCGCTGGTCTACACGCGCATGCAGGCGGCGATTCTTAAAAAACTGCCGCAGGCCAAGCTCGACAAGCTGCTCGGCATTCCGCTGGTGTCGACACTGATCAGGCGCAAGATCCGCAAAGGCCTGGGCCTGAGCCGCGCGCGCTACATCATCGTCGGCGCCGCACCGATGCCCGATCCGCTGACCAACTGGTTCGCCCGGCTCGGCGTGACGATCCTGCAGGGCTACGGCATGACCGAGAACTCGATCTACGCGACCGTGAACCTGCCGCATGCGAACCGTGTCGGCAGCGTCGGCCGCGAAATGCCCGGCGCCGGGCTGAAAATCGCCGACGACGGCGAGATCCTGTTCAAAAGCGACGCGGTGATGGCCGGCTATTACAAGGAGCCGGACAAGACGCGCGAGACCTTCACTGCCGACGGTTATCTGAAAACCGGCGACCAGGGCCGCGTCGAAGACGGCTATCTGTACATCACCGGCCGCGTGAAGGATCTGTTCAAGACCGCCAAGGGCAAGTACGTGTCGCCCTCGCCGATCGAGGGCGCGCTGGCGCGCAATGCGGACCTCGACCAGTTGTGCTTCATCGGCACCGGACTGAATCAGCCGATCATGCTGGCGACTTTGTCGGCGGCCGCCAAGTCACGCCCGCATGCGGAGATCGAAGCGCGGCTGATCGCCGACCTCGACGAGGTCAACGCCACGCTGGAGCCGCACGAGAAGATCGCCAAGATCGTCATCGTCAACGACACCTGGGGCATCGACAATGGCCTGACCACGCCGACGATGAAGATCAAGCGCAGCGAAGTCGAGAAGCGCTATGCGGCATTGCTGCAGCGCGAGGCGCAGACGCGCTCGAAAATCGCCTGGGAGACGTAGGTCGGCAATCCCTTGCCGACGTGTACCTTCGATGCGTAACGCGAGCCTCACGTCGGCAAGGGATTGCCGACCTACGCGCGTTTGCGAATATGCAGCGTCTTGGTAACGCGGGCGACGACCTTGTTGCTCGCGTTGCGGATATCGAGCCTGTAAACCGGCTCGAACTTGCCGCCGTTGAGCGTGGCGGCGCGTACTTCCTCGACCTGCTCGTCGCTGAGCACGAAGCGCGCGGTCACGGTGCCGGTGCCGGGCCGCACGAAATCGATCTGCGCGGCCTTGTCCCAGACCAGGTAGTCAGGGCCCAGCCGGGCGACCAGCATCAGCGCGTAGAACGGATCGGTCATCGAGTACAGGCTGCCGCCGAAATGCGTACCGAAAGCATTGCCGGTGAGCTTGGACTCGCGCAGCTCGACGACGACTTCGCCGAAGTTATCGGAGACATGGACGACTCTAATGCCGGCGCCCAGGTACGGCGGGTACAGGCTCATCACTACGCGGAACAGGCGCGGATTTTCGAAGACTCTGGAACGCAGGCTCACTGGCGTACCTTTTCGTATGTGTGAGGCTCGGATGCGTGAGCCTGCTGCCCTGCTCCCGCACCCGCTGCCGCTACGCGGCAGACACCGTGTCGCAGTGCACTCATGCGAACACCACGGTCTTGTTGCCGTCGACGATGATCCGGTCCTCGACATGCCAGCGCACCGCGCGCGACAGCACCTGGCGCTCCATGTCGCGGCCGAGGCGCTTCAGGTCATCCACCGAATGCCGATGCGAAACGCGCGCGGTGTCCTGCTCGATGATCGGGCCCTGGTCGAGTTCGGCGGTCACGTAATGCGCGGTCGCGCCGATCAGCTTGACGCCGTGCTGGTAGGCCTGCTGGTAGGGATCGCCGCCCGGGAACGCCGGCAGAAACGAGTGATGGATGTTGATGATGCGACTGGTGTAGTGCTGCACGAAGTCAGCGGACAGTATCCGCATGTAGCGCGCGAGCACGACAAAATCCGCTTTGCCGTGCAGTGCCGCCAGCATCTGCGCCTCGGCTGCCTGCTGAGTCTCGGCGGTAAACGCGACGTGCTGGAACGGCACGCCGAAGCCTTCGACCGCCGCCTTCAGATCGGCATGGTTCGACACCACCATCGGAATCTCGACGCGCAGCTCGCCGCGCGCGTAACGCCACAGCAGTTCCAGCAGCGCATGATCGTGGCGCGACACCAGGATCGCCATGCGCGGCTTGTCGGCCGCGAAGGCGATGCGCCAGTCCATCTCGAAACGCTTGCCGACCACGTCGCCGAACGCGCGCAGCAGTGCATCGCGCGTGAGGTCGAGGTTCGGCGTCTGGAATTCCAGGCGCAGAAAGAACTTGCCGCCACTGGGATCGGAGGAATGCTGATCCAGCTCGGTGATGTTGACGCCGTGGTGATACAGAAAAGTGGTCACGGCCGAGACGATGCCGGGGCGGTCCGGGCAGGTCACCAGCAATCGGGCCGTCGTTTCAGGCTGTGTGGTCACGTAAAAGTCGCTACGGCTTGATCGGGGGCGCGTATTGGAGCGCCCGGGCGGCCAATAGGCAAGTCAGATCGCCTGTAGGGCGGGTCATGACCCGCCGTTTCGCCAGCGCAACAAAATCCAAAACGGCGGGTCGCGACCCGCCCTACAGAGCGGCTTTCAGATGCGCGGTGTCTTCCGGAAACCAGGGGCCGTTGGCCTTCAGCGCTTCGGCGACGACGGTGCGCGCCTCGGCGTCGCGCTTCAGCGCCTTCAACGCGATCACGCGCTGCTCGGCCACCTTCAGACGGTTCTGGCCATAGGCCTTCTCGCTGGCCTGCTCCAGATACGGCAGCGCCTGTTGCGCCTGGCCGCGCGCCAGCAGGTTGCGGCCGTAGCGGAACGCATAGACGTAGTCGTCCGGATACGCGGCGATCAGCTTCGGATACAGCAGGTCCAGCGCCGCATTGTCCTTCAGCACCTCCAGATACACGCGCCAGTTGTCGGCCGCATTGCGATCGTCGGCAAGATGCGCGCTGGCGGCTTTGCTGAGCTGCGCGACCGCCTTGCGCAGCACCGCGATGCGCTCGGCATCCTGTCCCGTGCCTTCGTAGACGTCGGCCAGGCCGAGCACCGCGCTGCGCTTGTCGGCGCACAGTGCGGACTGCTTGGCACCGAACACACCGGTGTCGACCAGCTTCTTCATCGGCACCACTTGCGATGCGAACACCGCCTTGCGGCTTTCCGGCGAGGCTTTCTCGGTGCAGGCGCTCCAGCGGTCGATCTCGTAAGGACGCTCGCAGCCCAGATCGCCGGCGAAGACTTTCGGCGCGATCGATTCGCACAGCGCGACGTCGCCGAGCTTGGACGCCTGCAGCAGCTTGAGCCGCTCGATCAGCAGGGCGATCGCCGGATCGGCGTCGTACTGCTTGCGCGCATCGGCCGGCAGGCTCGCGTACCAGGCAAGACCGGATTCATCGTAGCGCGCGCGATACACGGCGAGCGCTTCGCGCGCGGTCTTCAAGCCACCGGCGCCGCCCTTGGCCGCGGCGGCTTTCAGATCGTCCAGCGTCGAGCTGCGCTTGAGGATGTCGTTCACCTGGGCAAAGAACTGCGGCTGGGTCTGCTCGGCCAGGATGCGGCCCAGTTCGGCGCCGTCAGGCTTCAGGATCACGTAACTCGGCAGCGCCTTTACGCCCCAGAGATTCTTCCAGTAAGCGCCCTCGGGGCTGTCGGCATCGAGCTCGACGACCACGGTCCTGTGCTCGATCTTTTCCCATTCCGGCCCGACCAATACATGCTTGGCCATGAAGTAGCAGGAGTAGCACCAGGGCGCCTGGAAATCGACGATCACCGGCGCCTGGCGCTCGACCGCGGTCTTCAGCGCCGCGTCGATGGTCGGCGTGTCGGGCTTGTCGGTGGCGGCTTGCGCCAGCCCGGCAAAACAAGCAACGAAACACAGCAGCGGAAACGACAGCAGTGCAGCGGTGATCAAACGGCGCATGGCGCCTCCGGATAATTCAACTAAGCGGCGGCCGGCGGAGGCAGCGTCTTGACTGCATCCGTCGGCCGCGGGTCGGGATCGATGGCGCGCATTGTAAGTCTTGGCGCTCGCCGGATCATGGACGTTCGGGATACCTCGATATTCCGCCAGCTTCTTGCCGCCCGGGCCATCCGGCAGCCGCAGCGGCGCGCGTAGGTCTTCGCACCGACCACGATCGGCACTGCAAAAGCGGCGGCCTCGGTGCTATACATGGAGTCTTCTTGGTTCAGGAATTGGGCATGGCAGTTTATGTGGCACCGGGCCTTGCGGGCACCGGCGTGTTCGCCGACCGCGCCTACGGGCGCGGCGAACAGATCATCGGCATTGACGGCCCGGTTCACAGCGGCGCCGAGCTCGACCTGATCGGCTTTCGCCCGGGTTATCCGCTGCAGATCGATCTGGACCGGTACATGCTCGTCGAAGCGCCTTTCGTCTACTGCAATCATTCCTGCGACCCGAATGGCGGCATCACGCCGGACTTGAAGCTGGTGGCGGTGCGCGACATCGCCGCGGGCGAGGAGATCTGCTTCGACTATTCCTCGACCATGCTCGAAGACAATGCGTGGACGATGGAATGCGGATGCAAGACGGCCCGATGCCGTGGTCGGGTCGAGGACTTCGACCGCCTGCCGCCGGACGATCAGCGCTATCTGCTGGACCATGTCGGCGTGATGCCGTTCATCGTTCGCGCGCTGGCCGCCCGGCCCGCGAACGCATGATCCTGGTGCCGCATTACGTCGATCGCAGCGCGATCGAGGGCCTGGGACTTTTTTGCGCTGCAGCCTTGCAGACCGGCCAGGCGATCTACCGCTACGACTGGCGCTTCGTGATGATCATCTCCGAAACCGAGCTGTGCGAGCTGCCCGAGGCGATGCAGCAGGCGGTACTGAAATATTCCTATCGTGGCCGCGGCACACAGCGTCTGAGCGGCGCGATGTACTACTGCGCCGACGATGCGCGCTTCATGAATCACGCCGACGAGCCGAGCACCTTGTGGGACGAGGACCAGGGCCAGTATGTCGCCGCACGCGATCTGCCGGCCGGGGCCGAGCTCACCTGCGATTACCGCGATTTCTGCGAGCCGGAAGACTGCGAGTTCGAGCTGTAAGTTGATTGGCGATGTTGGGGTTCGCTGCGCTCACCCCAACCTACCAGCGATTGTAGGTTGGGGTGAGCGCAGCGAACCCCAACAGTCCGGCTCAATGCCGTGAATCACCCTGGGGCTCGGCGATCTCCGCGGCGCGGAACAGCTCGTGCGCCTCGTGCCGCGTGAACACATGCTCGCGACCGCAGAATTCGCAGGTCACCGATACGCGCTGCTGCTCGTCCAGAATGCCGTCGACTTCTTCACGGCCGAGCGACAGCAGCATCAGTGAAATACTGGCGCGGCTGCAACGACAAGCGACCTGGATAGTCCGCGGCTCGAACGTCCGTATCTCTTCCTGGTGAAACAGGCGGTGAAGCACCGTATAGGGCTCGGTATCGAGCAGCTCGTCGTGCTGCAGGGTCGCGGCCAGCGTGTGCAGATGCTCCCAATCGGCCAGGCCGCCGCGCGCGCTCTGCAGCGGCAGGCGCTGCAGCATGAAAGCGGCCAGATGTTCGCCGCGCACCGCCAGGCGAATCAGCGTGGGTAGCTGCTCGGACTGCTCGAAATAGCCTTCGAGCGCCTCGGCCAGCGATGCGCCGCGCACCGCGACCACCGCCTGGCTCGACGGCACGGCCTCGTTGCTCGGCTCCAGCGTCAATGCGAGCAGGCCGCCGCTGAGCAGGTGAGTGAAGCTGCCGGACAATTCCGCCGGGGCCTTGGCCATCGCGCGCACGTTCAGATGGTGGTCGATCTGCGCGACCAGCAGCTTCATGCCGTCCTGCTGCCCGGGGTCGGCCTGGAACTGCAGGTTGATGCGGCCTTCGAAGCTCAGATGCGTCGCCATCAGCGGCATCGCGGCGATCGCCTCGCCGAGTAGGCGGCTCAGATCGGCCGAATACGGACGATGCGCGAGGAAGTCCGATACGCCCAGCTGGATCTGCACGATGGCGCCGTGCGCGACCTGGTTGTCGAACGTGAAGGGAAGCAGGAGATTGCTTGAGTCCATGACGAATTTTACCCCAGTGGAAGATACTAAGGACCTTGTGCGCGCGATTGGCCTTAAGCTTGCAGCAACCGGGGCATCTCACAAGAGCCCGCCATATAGTCCAATGGGCATGAACGACACACCCGCTCCATCCACCAGCGGCCGCCTCGCGACCAAGAAGCAGATCGAAACCCAGTACACCAGCTGGCTCGCGAAACTGCTGCTGTCCCGCATGTGGGAAAAGCAGCACAACGTCGCGATGGATCCGCCCAGGCACATCACCGCGTCCGCGCGCTTTCTGAGCAAGACTTTTTTGCCGTCGAAGATCGATCGCAGTGCGCCGATCAAGGCGCCGATTTTCATCCTCGGCACGCCGCGCTGCGGCTCGACCTTGGTGCAGGATCTGCTATCCCGTCACGAACGTATCGGTTACATCAATTACGGCATGGATCTGGTGCAGGACCCCGAGCTGTTCTACGCGGCGCACAAAATGCGCTCGGCGCTGGGGCTCGACGTCAAGGGCGAGCGCTACCTGCAGGACAGCATCCTGGTACACGGCGGCGCGCCGGCCGAGGCGATGCGCTTCTGGGGCACGGCGCTGAAGCTCGACCCGCATCTGCTGACGTGGCCGCAGCGGCGCGCGAGCGACTTCAGCGCCGCTGAGATCGAGTTCGTGCAGAACACGATCCGGCACGTGCTGTACTGCTTCGCTGATCAGGGCCGCGATCGCTTCCTGACCAAATGTCCGGCGCTGCTGACCGAGCCGCTGCTGCTGCAGGATATTTTCCCGGACGCGAAGTTCATCCATCTGGTGCGTGACGGCCGCATGGTCGCGAACTCGCTGATCAAGCTCTACGAACTGCAGGTGCAGCAGGACATCGCGGTGGATCACCCGGTGTTCAAGACCGATCACTTCGTGCCATATCCGCGCGTGCCGGGGCTCGAGGGCTGGATGAAGGAATACGGTCCGCGTGATCTGCGCACCACCGCGCATATCTGGGACAGCGCGGTACGCTACATCGACAGCGTGCGCGGCCAACTACGCAACTTCCACGAGATCCGCTACGAGGATCTGTGCGAGTCGCCGTCACAGCGGGTCAACGAGTTGATGGAGTTTTGCGAGTTGCCGCCGCCGGGCGCCAACAACCAGGCGCTGAACGAGCGGCTGTCGCAGGTCGGCAAGGTGTCGCATACCAACCGCTACAGCGGCTTCGAGGAAGTGGAGGCGATCGCTGGCGACAGCCTGCGGCGCTATCACTACCTGTAGGGCGGGTCGCGACCCGCCGCTTTTTTCGGGCCATGCAAATCAAAAGCCGGCGGGTCATGACCCGCCCTACAAAAATGGCCGCGGCCCTTTCGAGCCGCGGCCATTCTGCTTTTCGCCGAGAGAACTCAGACGACGGTCAGCGCCATGCCGGCAACCGTGAAGCGGCCGCTTTCGGGAACCGCGCAGAAGATCTTCTGGCCGCGCTGAAGCTTGCCGGAATGCAGCAGTTCTTCGAGGATGATGTAGATCGACGCCGAACCGACGTTGCCCTTGTAGCTCAGGTTGGTGAACCACTTCTCGTCGGGCACGTTGATGCCGGCGGCGCGCATGCCCTCGTCGAGGCGGCCCTTGAAGTACATCGACGACAGATGCGGCAGGAACCAGTCGATCTCGTCGAAGTTGACGCCGTGCTTGTCACGCGCGATCTTCAAGCCTTCGACACCGACACGGACCATATGCGCCTCGAGCGCGCGCACGTCCTGCTGCAGCATCAGGTAGCCCTTGCGGAACACATCGAACACGTCCGCCTCGTCCGTCCACAGCGCGAAGCTGCCGTCCTTCTGCTTGTTCATGCCGTTGTACATGCACACCGGCGTCTCGCCGGACCAGCACATCACGTCGAGCGCGTCGATGCGCAGGCTCAGGCGGTCCGAGCGCGGCTCGCTTTCCATCATCACAGCACCGGCGCCATCGGACAGCATCCAGCGCAGGAATTCCTTCTCGAAGCTGACCATCGGCGCGGCCTGGCCCGGATTCAGGTCCTGGGTCATGCCGGTGAAGATCTTCTTCATCATGAAGGCCGAGGCGCGCTCCGAGCCGGTGGCGACGAAGTTGTCGCGCAGGCCCATCGCCACGCACATCCAGCCGTACTTCATCGCCGTCATGCCCGAGGCGCAAACACCCGAGGTCGACAGGATTTCGGCCGGTGCCATCGCCAGTTCGCCGGCGACCATGTTCGAGTGCGAAGGCATCAGCTGGTCGGGCGAAGCGGAACCACAGGCCAGGCCCTGCACATCGGTCACCGGCATACCCAGGCGCGTGCATACATCGCGCACCGCTTCGGCGGTGAGCTGCGCGTTGGTATGCGTGCGCACGCCCGTGGCCGGGTCGAGCGCGTAGTAACGCTGCTTGATGCCGTTGTTCTGCAGCACGAACAACTTCACACGGTTGGGCTGGTTGTCGATCTTGCCCAGAACCGCTTCCACCTGTTCGTTGGTGATCGGCTCATTCGGCATAAAGGCGCCGACATCGGTGATGTATACGTTTTTCATCAACAGAAAGCTCCCAGCGGCGGCCCTTCGGCCGCCGCTTTCCCTAGAGATTGAATCTGCCCCTCGCCAGTGCTGGCGATCAGTGCCCGTCTAACGTGCGCAGCGCGAGAATCGCGTTGCAGCCGCCGAAACCGAAAGTGTTCGACAGAATCGTCGAGACCTTGGCGTCGCGGGCTTCGTTCGGCACGTAATCGAGATCGCAGGCCGGGTCCTTGTCGTGATAGTTGATCGTCGGCGGAACCACGCGATCGCGGATCGACAGGCAGGACGCAACGAACTCCAGCGCACCGGAAGCACCCATCGAGTGCCCCAGCATCGACTTGATCGAACTCATCGGCACCTTGTAAGCCAGGTCGCCCATGACCTGCTTCACAGCCTGAGTCTCGGTTGCGTCGTTGGCCGATGTCGCCGTGCCGTGGGCGTTGATGTAGTCGACCTGGTCGGTGTTCAAATGCGCGTCGTCGAGCGCCTTCTTGATCGCCTTGGCCTGGCCGTCCACGCTCGGACGCGTCGAATGAAAGCCGTCGTTGTTGTAGCCGTAGCCGACCAGCTCGCAGTAGATGCGCGCGCCCCGCGCCTTGGCGTGCTCGTATTCTTCGAGCACGACAACCGCTGCGCCTTCGGCCAGCACCAGCCCGTCACGGTCGCGCGCAAACGGACGCACCGCGGTGTCGGGAGCCTCGTTGCGCGTCGACATCACACGCAGCGCGTTCCAGCCGCTGAAGATGCCGTAGGACAGCGGCGCCTCGGTACCGCCGGCGAGCATCGTCGTCGCGTAGCCGTGCTGAATCAGCCGCATGGCTTCGCCGATCGCATTGGAGCCGGACGAGCACGCCGTGGAGATCGTCGAACTCGGCCCGCGGAAGCGGTGCTGGATGCAGATATGGCCGGCCGCGGCATTGAACATCGACAGCGGCACCGTCAGCGGGCTGACAAAACGCGGCCCCTTGGTGTGCAGCGATTTCTGCTGCTGATCGATGGTCGTGATGCCGCCGATGCCGGTGCCCATGATGACGCCGGTCATGTCCTCGTCGGATTCACCGGCGTCGGCGATGCCACTGTCGGCCACCGCTTCGGCCGAGGCGGCAAGCGCCATCTGGCAGACGCGATCCAGGCGGCTGGCATCCGGATAGGTCAGCGTCGTCGGATCGAAGGTCTTGCACTGGCCGCCGATGCGCGTCCGGAACGGAGTGGCATCGAACAGGTTGATCTCGCTGACGCCCGAGCGGCCATTGACCACGCCATCCCAGAAATTGGTCTTGCCGACACCGAGCGGGGAGACGATCCCAAGCCCGGTCACTACGACTCTATGCCGTTCCATTTTTGGAGGCCTCAATAGCAGTCTTGACGATGCGCACCAGGCCATCGAAGTCGGAAATCTTCTCGTTCTGCATGTCCGGGAAGGAGATACCGAAATGGGTTTCGATTTCGAATACGGTTTCGAGGAATTGCAGCGAGTCCCCACCCCAATCTTCGAGCTGTGAACCTTTCTGGACCAGGTTCTTGTCGATCTTCATGTTGTCGGCAAGAATCTGGCGCAGCTGTTCTTCAACTTCATCAAACATGGTCTAAAGCTCCCGGGTATTAGATTTAAATGCTTTTCCGTCACCAACCGAACGACATCAACTCTCCGATCCGGCCGTTAACCGCGCCGCCTCCACGATCGAAGGATTAGAAACAGAGTGATCGACATCCCGTTGCCTCAGCTTAACGGGTACTCCCCCCTTAGGAATCAAGGTGATAGAGGCAAACGGCTGCGGGTGTGACGTTCCGGCATATTCAAATGCAAAAAATTGCAAGAAATTTGCCAGGAGCAGCACACCCTCCATCATTGCGAAGCGATCGCCAATGCAAGTTCGCGGGCCGCCGCTGAAGGGCATATAGACGCAGCGCGGCAGACGGGCTTCCAGATCGGTACCCCAGCGCTCCGGCATGAAGCGCTCGGGATGCTCGAAATACTGGGGATCACTGTGCATCGCCGCTGGCGACACATAAAGTAGTGATCCTCCCGGGATTTGATAACCGCCGATCTCGCAGTCTTCCAGCGACTGGCGGGCCACCAGGGATACCGACGGATACAAACGCAGGCTCTCTTTAAACGTCCATTCGATCGGCGCCAGCGCCGCCATGTCCGAAACCTGGGGTGCGCGGCCCTTGAGCTTGTCGTCGACGACGGCCTGCAGCTGCTTCTGCCACTCCGGGTGCTGCGTCAGCAGATAAAGCGTCCATGACAGTGCAGTCGCGGTGGTGTCGTGCCCGGCGATGAACAGCGTCACCGACTCGTCACGCAACTGCTGCTCGCTCATCGGCTGGTTCTGATCGTCGCGAGCCTGCATCAACATCGCCAGCAAGGTAGTGCGCTGATCGAGATTCCGGCGATGTTCGGCGATGAAGCGATGGATCAGGTCGTCAATCCGCCGCACTGCGCGGCGATAACGCAGCACGCTCGGCGTCGGCAGCCAATCCGGTGCAACGAATGGATTGAGCATGCGCACCGTCACCGCCTCGAGCAAATCGGTCATCGCCTCCTCGACCAGTTGCACGTCCCCGGCCACATTCTCGTCGAATAGGCTGCGCGCCACAATCTTCGCTGCAACCGAGCGCATATCGGTGTACATGTCGCGAGTTTCGCCGTCTTTCCACTCCCCGACCAGTTCGCGCGCGTACTCCGACATGATGCGGCCGTACCCGGCGATGCGATCCCGCGCGAACGCCGGAGCCGCCAGCCGGCGCTGCTTGCGCCAGAAATCGCCGTCAGCTGACAACAGACCCAGGCCAAACACCGCCCGGGTGCGCCGGAAAAACAGCTGGTGCTTGATGAAGTTCTTGTAATTACCGAGCAGCAGGTACTCGTTGAGCTTGGCGTCACTCAACAGGAAAGCCCGGCGGTGCACCATTCTGAGGCGGGTTACCGGACCATACTTTCGGGCGCAAGCGCTGAGGAAGCCGTTCAAATCACGGCCGAAGTCCAGAATATTGCCCAAAAGGAAGTGCCCAGAGGGTCCGGGAGGCAGCTTCTGCTTAGCGGTAACTGAATTTGTTGTCACAGTGGTGCGTGCAGTCCCAAAAAGATGCAGGCATGATCGCAAGACTTACGCCATGGCGCCCCTTTTTGGGCCGGTTCTTGCGTGGCGGAGTCGGCTCTCATCATAACGTTCAACCGGAAAGGAATAACCAGTGGATTTTGTCATCGACATTCTGAAAAAGCTCAATGTCGTCCCCGTGCCGCTGCTAGACGCCCAGGCCCAAGTCGTCAAGGCCCGCGCGCTGATGGAAGCAAATCGTGCTGGCGTTTTCGTGACACTCGGCAAACATGAAGCTGGGCTCACCGTCTCCGAACTCGCCAAGGCCCATGACTTCTCCGAAGAAGGCGCCAAAGTGCTGCTCGATGCCCTGGTCGGCGTCGGCTATCTGAAGAAGAAAGATGGCCGCTATCGCAATGGTCGCTGGGTGAAAAAGTGGTTCCTCGATCCCAAGCACAGTCTCCACTATATGTTGCGCCTGCAGATGTACACCTACCATCGGCTGGAAGGTCTAGGCGAAAACCTGAAGTCCGGCCGACCCGCAATGGACTTCCATGCGATGGACGCGTCGCACCCGACGCCACAGCAGGAAACGTATACGCGTGCGATGCGCGAAGCAGCGCGGCTGATCATTCCCGATCTGATGAAGCGCGTCGACATCCCCAAGAGCGCAACACGGCTACTCGATATCGGCGGAGCGCACGGCGAATATTCGCGCACTTTCGTGCGTAAATTCCCAAACCTCAAGGCTACCGTACTTGATCTCGCCGGCCCTGTCGCGACGGCGAAGGAAATCATGGATGTCGAGGGCAACCCCGAAGGCCTGGACCTGCAGATCGGCAACTGCCTCAGCGATGACTTCGGAACGGGCTGGGACGCGATCCTGCTGGTCAATATGGTCCATCTGTTCGACGTTGCGCAGAACCTGGACCTGTTCAAGCGTTGCAAGTCCGCCCTGAAACCGGGTGGCTCCCTGCTGTGTGTCGATCAGTTCGTCGGCATCAGCGGCCAGCGCGACAAGATCTTTGCGCTGGTTTCACTGAACTTCTTCAACGTCGGCGGCAAGTCCTACGAAGCCGTGCAGATGCGCGAACTGCTGGCCGCAGCCGGCTTTGGCCGCGTCGAAGTCAAGCCGCTGGGTCTGCGGACACCGGCGTCCCTGATTCAGGCATATGCCTAAAGCAATAGCGGACAGGGCCGCTTCTGCAGAAGCGGCCCTGTCCGCGCTGAAGTCCGCATAGACCTCAACCGGCGAGCTTGTCCTTCAGCAGGCGGTTCAGCGCTTCCGGGTTGGCCTTGCCCTGTGTCGCCTTCATCGCCTGACCGACGAAGAAACCGAACAGCTTGTCCTTGCCGGCGCGATATTCGGCCAGCTGGCCCGGATTGCGAGCGATGATCTCGTCGATCGCACTCGCAATCGCCGACTCGTCGGTGATCTGCACCAGGCCCTTGGCCTTGATGATCGCGTCGGCACTGCCCTCACCCGCGAACATCGCTTCGAACACCTCTTTGGCGATCTTGCCGGAGATGGTCTTGTCGGCGATGCGCGCGATCAGGCCGGCCAGATCGGCCGCCGAAACCGGAGAATTCTCGATTTCCAGGTTCTGCTTGTTCAGCAGGCCCAACAGATCGCCGATGACCCAGTTCGCGCAGATCTTTGGATCGCCGCCCGAAGTCTTCACCACGGTCTCGTAGTAATCGGCGAGCGCGGCTTCGGCAGTCAGCACGCTGGCGTCGTACCTGGCCAGCGCGTACTGCTGCATGAAGCGGTTGCGCTTGGCTTCCGGCAACTCGGGTAGGCTCAAACGGATCGCTTCGATGTCCTCGAGCGTGACCACGACCGGCAACAAGTCCGGATCGGGAAAATAGCGGTAGTCGTTCGCGTTTTCCTTGCTGCGCATCGAACGCGTTTCGCCGGTGTCCGGATTGAACAGACGGGTTTCCTGATGGATCGTGCCGCCGGCTTCGATCACGCCGATCTGGCGCTCGATCTCGTACTCGATCGCCTTCTCCACGTAACGGAACGAGTTGACGTTCTTGGTCTCGGTGCGCGTGCCGAATTCTGAAGTGCCGCGTTTGCGCACCGACACATTGGCGTCGCAGCGGAACGAGCCTTCCTGCATGTTGCCGTCGCTGATGCCGAGATACACGACCAGCTGATGCAGCTTCTTCAGATACGCAACCGCCTCCGCAGCCGAACGGATTTCCGGCTCGGAGACGATTTCGATCAGCGGCGTGCCGGCACGATTCAGATCGATGCCGGTGACGCCTGCAAAGTTCTCGTGCAGCGATTTACCGGCGTCTTCTTCCATGTGCGCGCGCGTGATGCCGATGCTCTTGGTGACGCCATCGGCCAGCTCGATGTCGAGTTTGCCGCCATCGACAATCGGCAGTTCGAACTGCGTGATCTGGTAGCCCTTCGGCAGATCCGGATAAAAGTAGTGCTTGCGATTGAACACGCTGCGGCCCGTGATCTTCGCGCCGATCGCGAGACCGAACTTGATCGCCATGCGCAGCGCGTCACCGTTAAGCACCGGCAAAACACCCGGAAAACCGAGCGTGACCGCGTCGGCCTGGGTGTTCGGCTCGGCGCCATACGCGGTCGCCGCGCCGGAAAAAATTTTCGACTTCGTCAGCAGCTGACAGTGCACTTCCAGCCCGATCACCGCTTCCCAGGTCATATGCCGTTCTTCTTCCAGAATTGCGCCATTCTAACCCGTCCTCATCGCCCGCTCGCGGCGAGGCCCGCCTAGCTCGCCGTTGGCGCTGCTAAAGTCTGCACCGAGCCCGCCGGAAACCGCCCCAAAACCGATATGTCCACTTCATCGCCGAAGTCGAAAAAGAGCCATGCAACGCGCAAGCGGAAAGGCAAGCCGGCCGAGCCGCGGCTATCGCGCCAGCGGCAGCCGGCAGAGCTGGCGGTGGAGGATTGGCAGCGCGCCCTGCGCCGCCAGTTCGGCCGCGAACAGAGCTTCGGCCTGAAGAACATCGGCAGCGAGCGGGTATTCTCGGAGTACGCGGTCAGCAATCCGGGCAGTGGCGGCAGCTACCGCGTGGCGATCCGCGGTACCGCGTCCGGGCAGAACTTTTGCTCCTGTGCGGATTTCGCGACCAACGATCTGGGCAGCTGCAAGCACGTCGAATTCGTGCTCGCACGCATCGAGGCCGGGCGCGGCGGCAAGGCCGCGCTCAAGCGCGCTTACTCGACCCCTCACGCCGAGCTGTATCTGGACTACTCGGGCCAGCGCAGCCTGCGCTTCCGCACCGGCACAGCAGCGCCCAAGGCTGTCGCCGAACAGGCAGCGCATCTGTTCGGTAGCGATGGGCGCCTGCAGCCGGAGCGCTTCGACGAACTCGAAGCCTTCCTCGGCGCGGCCGCCAAAGCCGGCCTTGAGGTGCGCTGCCACGACGATGCACTGGCCTTCGTCGCGCAGGCGCGGGATTCGCGCTGGCGGCGGCGTGCCCTCGACGAGGCCTACCCGAAAGGCGCGCGCAGCGCCGCGCTGAAAAACCTGCTGAAAGTGCCGCTCTATCCCTACCAGGCCGAAGGCGCGCTGTTCGCGGCCCGCGCCGGACGCGCGCTACTCGGCGACGAAATGGGCCTGGGCAAGACCATTCAGGCGATCGCCGCGGCCGAGTTGTTCGCGCGCCATTTCGGCGCCACGCGCGTGCTGGTGGTCTGCCCGACCTCGCTCAAGCACCAGTGGCAGCGCGAGATCGCACGCTTCGCCGGACGCGACGCGCAGGTGATCCAGGGCCTGCGTACCCAGCGCGAGCTACAGTATCGCCAGGAGACTTTCTGCAAGATCACCAACTACGACACGCTGGCGCGCGATCTGGATCTGATTCAGGCCTGGGCGCCGGACGTGGTGATCGCCGACGAGGCACAGCGCATCAAGAACTGGAACACGCGC
Organism: Hydrocarboniphaga sp.; assembly: GCF_028291725.1. GTDB lineage: Bacteria > Pseudomonadota > Gammaproteobacteria > Nevskiales > Nevskiaceae > Hydrocarboniphaga. The sequence goes on from NZ_JAQGNT010000063.1 coordinate 37,322, forward strand.
GCGGCGGTTGCGCTCAAGCGCATCGACAGCCCCTACGCCGTGGTGCTGACCGGCACGCCGCTGGAGAACCGGCTGGAAGAGCTGATCTCCATCGTCCAGTTCGTCGACCGCCACCGGCTGGGTCCGACCTGGCGCCTGCTGCACGAGCATCAGCGGCGCGATGAGGCCGGCCGCGTGATCGGCTACCAGGGGCTGGACCGCATCGGCGCCACGCTCGCACCGATCCTGCTGCGGCGGCGCAAGGCCGAGGTGCTGGAGCAACTGCCGGCGCGCATCGACAACACGCTGTTCGTGGCGATGACGCCGCAGCAGCGCATTCACCACGACGAGAACGGCGAGACCGTCGCACGCATCATCAGCCGCTGGCGCAAGACCGGTTATCTCTCGGATGCCGATCAGCGGCGCCTCACCTGCTCGCTGCAGAACATGCGCATGTCCTGCAACAGCACCTACCTGCTCGACGGCGTAACCGACCACGGCAGCAAGGTCGACGAACTGGAAACCGTACTCGCGGAATTGCTGGAGCAGCCCGACGCCAAGGCGGTGATCTTCAGCCAGTGGCTGCGCACGCACGAACTGATCGCGCGGCGGCTCAAGACGCGCGGCTGGGAGCATGTGCTGTTCCATGGCGGCGTGCCGGGCGAGAAGCGCGGTGCGCTGGTGGACCGCTTCATCGGCGATCCAGCATGCCGCGTGTTCCTGTCCACCGATGCCGGCGGCGTCGGCCTCAACCTGCAGCACGCGGCGGCCACCGTCATCAACATGGATCTGCCGTGGAATCCGGCGGTGCTGGAACAACGCATCGGCCGTGTGCACCGGCTGGGTCAGACGCGCAGCGTGCAGGTGGTCAACTTCGTCGCCCAGGGCACCATCGAAGAGGGCATGCTGTCGGTGCTCGCGTTCAAGAAATCGCTGTTCGCCGGCGTGCTCGACGGCGGCGGCGCCGATGTGTTCCTCAACGGCACGCGCCTGTCCTCGTTCATGAAGAGCGTCGAAGCCGTGACCGGCGCGATCGGTGAGGCGGAGCATCAGACTCCGTACGAGGCCGGGGACGGTGCAGAGAGCGGGCTGCCGCTCGCGACGCCCGCTTCCGAAACAAAACTCGCGCCGGCCGCCGTGGCGATGCCGGAATCGTCATCGCTCGAGACGGGCCCGGCGTCGATCGAGGCAAGCGTGGGCGCGCCGGCCCCGCCAGCGACCGCCGATCCTTTCAGCGCGCTGCTGGATGCCGGGCTGAGTCTGCTCGAATCCGTAGCCGCCGTACGGCGCGGCGATGACGTTACGTCGCCCTGGATCGCCACCGACCCGCAAACCGGCAAATCCTTCCTGAAGCTGCCGCTGCCGGAACCCGCAATGCTCGGACGCCTGGCCGCCGTCCTCGCCAAACTGGGCAGCTGAAGAATCCGGTCTTGCCGAGCTTGGGATCGAAATGTACATTGGCCATGTACATATCAACATCCAGAGCATCCCATGGCTATGCAAATCGCCAATCCGGCAGTGATCGGCAAGATCGAGCGGCTGGCGCGGGCCACCGGCCTGAGCAAAACCGCGGCCGTCGAACGCGCCGTCGACCAGCTTTTGCACACCGAAGCGGCCGATAGCGGCGGCAGCCGTATGCAAAGCCTGCTCGCCCAGCTGGATCGCATACCTGATCTGGCCGTGCCGGCCGATCCTCTGGACTGGGACGAGCACGGCCTGCCGCGATGATCGCCGTCGATACGTCGGCGATCGTGGCAATTGCTTTCGCCGAACCGGAACGCGCCGCCTTCACGCAGCGCATCCAGCAAGCCGGCAAGGCGCTGATCAGCAGCGTTTCCGTCGTCGAAGCGAGGATGGTGATCCATGGCCGGCGCGGACAACGGGCCGTGGTCCTGATGGACGACCTGCTGCGCTTGCCGTTCTTCGAGCTGGCCGCGCCGGGCTCGGCGGAGGTGGAGGCGGCCTACGCCGCCTTCGTTACCTACGGCAAGGACAGCGGCCACCCGGCCAGCCTGAACTTCGGCGACGTTTTCAGCTATGCACTGGCGAAAGTGCGCAACCTGCCCCTGCTGTTCAAGGGCGACGATTTCGGGCACACCGACATCGTGCCGGCTGTTTCGCTGGCACGCTGATCGGCCGGTGCCGGATCGCTATCCGAAAGCCTTCGGCAACTGGCGATGCCAGTCAATCGCAGCTTGGTCCTAGCGCCTATACTCGTCCAGTTGTAAGTCGGACATAAATGTCCGAGACTTCGCCCGTGAAGGGTGCTGAGTTCATTCGCAAGGTTCAAGCGCTCGCCCGCGCGCGGGGTCTGCCCTGCCGGGTGGATGAGAAACGCGGCAAGGGTAGCCATGTAACGCTCTACTTCGGAGAGCGCATGACCATCGTGCGCGATCCGAAGGACGAGCTGAAAACCGGAACCCTTCACGCCATGTGCAAGCAACTCGGAATCAAGAAGGACGATCTATGAGGCAATTCGCCTACGCTGTGAAGCTGACGCCGGATAAAGACGATGGTGGCTATGTGGTGACTTGCCGCGACCTGCCAGAAGCGATCACCCAGGGCGAGTCCATCGAAGATGCCTTGACCGAAGCGGCGGATTGCCTGGAAGAAGCCGTCGCAGCCCGAATTGATGACGGAGGCGATATTCCGACGCCGTCGGTAAGCAGGCGCGGCGAGCGAGCGGTGAGCGTGCCGGCGTCCATGGCACTCAAAGCCGCTGTGTACCTGGCCATGCGTGAGGCCGGCATCAGCAATTCCGAGCTTGCGCGGCGTATGCATCTGGATGAGAAAGAGGCACGACGCATCCTGGACCCGCACCATCCGACCAAGCTGCCGCGGATCGAAGCCGCATTGTCGGCGTTGGGGCGGCGAGTGGAGTTGATACTCGCTTGAGCCAAGGCGGAGCGGCTGATCGACTACAACTGAGCAAAAGCAGGCATAGCAATATCAGGAAGATCGAAGCCATTGAGAACCACCAAACGAGCACGGACTTTCTTGGAAGATAGGTTGTTTGCAAGGTAGTCCAACCCAAGATTACGGCGCTCTGCCGGATTGTTGCGGCGTAGTTCAGCAAACGGATTGAGGTTCGTCGCAACGCTCGGGTCGGTGTGCCCTCTTTGTCCCGCGACTCTTTGGCGCAGAACATTGTCGCGCTCTAGTTGCAGCAGCGCTGCCTTCTCCAGAACCCGCAGTCTAATCTGCTTATGCTGATTCGAATGCTCCGTCTGAGCATTGGCCTGCTGCAAAGCGCCGAAAAACCATGGCCAAGCGGTGATCCACCGCGGATTTCCAAGAACACTCCGAGCCAGAATTTCCACAGCGGTCACAGGATCTTCTTCGTCGCGCGCGATACGTTCGCACCACTCTCCGAGCGGGGCAGTAGCCAATTGCAGGTCCGTATCAGCCAACAGAATTTTCTTAACCTGCTGGTTCAGGTCGGACAGGCACAACGTATTGCACCAGCTCTGAACCGAAGTCTTGACCTCGTTCTTGAACTCAATGAGCGGACCCGCATCCCCTACGAGCGACTTCCACATTTTCACCAACACTTTGTCTTTTCTGAGCAGAGCCACTAACCCATCCAACCGGCTTACCACCGTACTGAGCAAACAGTCGTGGCTTTCGGAGAACTGGCTTGCGTCACAGTTCTTCAATGCATGTTCGAATAGTTGAAATATCCGTTTGAGTATGCCTTGCACAAAGGCCCGGGTTCCATCTATGTTGTGATTAAGAGCGGCCAGTACGTAGTTTTGGTCCCATGCGCAGATCAACGGGTTCAGCGCGATGCCCTCGCTTTTTAGGCAACGCGATTCCTCTTCGACCCACCGCATGACAACGAAGGGAGCGTCGCTGAGCAGGGCCGAACATCTCAAGGTGGATAAGCTCCGTCGCCGCGAGAATTTGTGCATGAAAAGATACTGCTCTTCTCGTGGTTGCGTTTCCTTGTGATCCTCGTTCGACGCATTGGACCATTTGCCGTCGTAGTGAATTGCCGCACCCAGGTGGTACGACGCCTCCAGCACGTTCGCAACCATGCTTGCCTCGTCTCGACTCAAACCAACACGCCTAACGTTGTAAGCGAGGAAAGATGCCAGTGCTCGTGTGGCCGCGTGATGATGGCGTGCTAAGGTACGCGGCTCCCGAATATTGATTGGCGCGCCTCGCCCTGATGCGACAATGTAGTCGCCATCGGGAAGCTTCCGGAGCCAGCCGCAATTCACCGCCGAATCCAGATGCTTCCGCAGGGTTAACCCGCGCCACTCCAAGTCCTGCAACAAAAAGGCCGCACAGGCTTGATCAAAACCAAATCGAAATACTCTGAGCCGGTCAAGCCAATCTGGCTCCGGAATGCTGGCCGGGCCTTCGGACTCGAAGGGATCGCGGAGTCTCATTGGAGCGAGAATGAACCGGCATACTACCGCGCTTCCAACCGAATTCTTGGCAAGACGATCCAGTTCCTGAAGAACGGGCTTCAGTCCATGTATCGACGCCGCAATGGCGGGGATCTGCTCCAACATCCGCCATCGTTCGCTCCCGCCAACGACGACGACATATTGAGGAGCAGCTCTCGGACCTCGAAGCTCTAACATTGCCACGAGCCGTTCGGCCAGTCGTACCGGTGAGCCGGCGCGAATCAGCCCATCGATCTCGGCTTCTGACGCACCGATTCCTTCGCCGATCAGCTCCCACAGCGCGTCGTCATCCTCGTCCTCGTGGATTCTTACGAACAGCCACGTTAGCGGATTTCCGGTAGCCGATTCGCGCTGGCGAAGGGCGAGATGAACTTCGCTGGCAGTCAGATCCAGTGCGGATACGTGATCGGCAATATCGACGTAAATGCCGGCGTTTTCCGCCAATGCGCGCTCGACCGATTCCGTCTGCGTTTGCACAAGCAAACCACACGGCGGAGGCAGCTCTTCTGCCGAAGAAAGTTCGGGGCACCGGACAAAGCGATGTGGGCTTGCGGTGAGGCCGATCGCAGCTTGCAACACTTGCCTCAGTTCCCGAATGTGGATCACTGAAGCAGTCTGTCTGCTGCGAGCCCCATTAAGAAAGTCGCCAACGGTGTTATCGTTGCTAGCAGGCACGATGACACGATCAGCCACAGCGGAAGAAAATACATAATCAAGCTTGCGCGGAACTCCGCCCGGCCAGACCAACTCAGCGTTTACGACCGCACCTTCGCTGACCTCCCCCGTAATCAATGTGGAGGGCGACACGGCCTGCCCCAGCAAGCGGCTGAGGATGACACTAATAAGGTATGCCTCCATGCTGCGGTCGGCAAGAGAAATTTTGGACAGTAAAGGCCTTATGAGCTCGTCGGCAAATCGAAAGTCGAAGACTGCCGCAACCCGGTCAATACTCGACGCGCCACCGATTCCTCTGGCATGACGGAACGTGCCGACAGCACCGCGAAGAATCCGCAAGTACGACGCGCGCCAGCGGTCGGGACTCACGGCCGGCGGGGCTCCCAAGATGTCCCGAATCCCCATGACGCCGCCAGCTTCCCGCATTTCAATGTCTACACCGAGAGGCAGGCTCAGCGCGGCGTCGTTTCCACGTTCATCACCGTCATGTCGCATAACCAGCAGGGGCCAGGCAACGAGCCGGTCCAGAAGGCCAAATTTGAAGCGCTTGACCCACCAGTTGTGCTGCTGCTTCCACATCAGTTTCTCACCCAGCAAGATGGCGGCTCGTAGCCGGTCCAGCGTCGACGGACCACTCATCCACGTCGAGCGCAGAATCCGGAATTCGCTCAGGTAGTCGCTATCTCGATCTTTCCACGAGGCGGCTGAAATACTGAACACCCGATCTGCCTGACTAACGAAAAGCCGGCCGAGCTGATCCGCACCCCAGTTGCTGTGAAACACAAGCGACTGAGTCTGCTCCACAAATCTTATTGGGCAGACAGCCTCCGGCTTGTCCGGATCCAATACCGTCAAGCGATCGATAACGCGAGCAAGGCAGGCAGCCTTTCCGGTAATTGCAGGCGGCAGCGGCACATCGTCGCTTGGCGGCAATTTGGCCAAGTGGAGCAGCCGCTCCAGCGTGTGGAGCGGCAGCCTGAGCAAGCGGTTGTCATCCCAACCATCGTCCGGGATCGGAGTGAGGTACTGCGCGATAAACTCCACAGCTCCCTCGATCGGGAGTTCCCAATGGCCATCAAGGCGCAAACTTGCAGCGATTCCGAGGCGGTGCCCTTCCAACCATTCCTGGAGGGTGTCATTCGCCAGCAGATCCTCGAACGTGACCATCCACTACTCCGACTCCGGCAACACCTTGAACGCCGACTCGTCTTCCGGGCTATCGATCGCGTGCTGAAGTTCCCGCCGGGTAAGTCCAGGAATCTTGTGCATCTTGAGTTCTGGCACCCAGACTAGCGAGTACGACTCGTTGCGTACCTCCAGTCCTGTGACGCCATTCTCCGGCAAGCCAGCAACATGAATCTGTTTGCGATCCGTGAAGAACGTCAGGGACCAATCCCCGTAGCTGCAATCCCACGGAAACTTATCAAAGCTGGAAGGACATGATCGAGTCGGGTCAGACGCAGTCTTGTCTTTAGTGGCGTTACCTGCCGCCGCCAAACGAAACGACGACTCCGCCAATTGTCTCAGCTTGACGATCAGTCGCGGTCTTGGGCGAATGACGGATGCCAATTTCGGGTGGTCTTCGTCGTCGTCGGACGCAAATGTCGGAATAGCCTCGCGGTCGATGCGTTCCACGTCAGAATCGTCGAGGTTGGCAATTAGTGCCGCTTTGAACTCGTCGGTTGAATACAGCAACATCTCGTAAGGCGGCTCCACTAACCACGGGCGATCACCCCGCCCCCCCCGTTGCCACTGAAAGAGTTGTCCTAGGAGCTCTTGCATCAGCGAGATCGTCTCGGAATGCGGTATTTTCAAGCTGGTAGAAACCCTTGTGGCATCGACGCTATGACCGAACACAAGTTCATCAGCGAGCAGTCGCGGTCCAGTTCCTACTTTGAGCGACACGATGAACGCCCACAATTGAGAGCGAGTAAAGCGCTTGGCAAATGAGGCGCTCGGTTTTTGAGCGAAATCGGATGGTTCAATTTTCATAGTCATTCTTAATCTCCACGAGGTCCACTGACCGAACCACCGTTAGGAAAAAGGGCGAGATAGATGTCGCGATACTCCGGAGCATCTATCGCAAGCTTTAGGAGCTTTCGTTCAATCACATCCTTTGCCTGGCGCTGTTGCTCGTAGGTTAGGCCAGTCTGATGTTTGACGTAGTCCCTCTTGGTTTCTTCAAACCAGTCCCAAGTCGAAGCAGGGCTCAATACTGCGTACGTCAATCTCGCTTCCAGTACTAGCGCAACGTTAGGGTGTCGCGAAAGGGATTTACCCGCTTGGTCCAGCTTGTCTCTCCATCGAATCCACATGGCAGCCTCGGCCACCATGTGCGGGGTTCCAATCTCATTGGCGGCTGGCTCAGATTTCGGAGAACTTTGTTGAGTTCGGCGCGCCTCCTTCGCCGCCTCTAGAAATTCAACAACTTTTCCCTTAACGACTTTTCTGGTCAATTCGCTTAGGGGGCGTCGCCCTTGATAGGTCCCGTCGTTTATTTTCGTTATTACGCATTCGCGGACCTTTGACGCAATATCATCGCTTGTCTCTTCGGAAAGGTTGAACTCGCATTGAGCGTCGCGTTTGGCGCATTCAATCAATGCAGCTAACAGCGCTCCAAATCTCAGCTCTGTCGGTCCGGCTTTCCATGCTTGGTAGAGCAGGTCCAGGTTTGTCAGCTCATTCTCCATAGCTGGCTGCGGCATGGGTAAGACACTCGATCTTAAACGGGGAGATTTAGGTCAGAAACGCGTCTCTGACGATCCAAGCCGGGGATATAAAAAAGCACGCGGACCGACCTTCGGACCGCCTGAAAACCTCAAGGAGATATTCCCAATGTTCATGCAAAAACCCCTTCATCCGCAACTGCCGCGCCTGCCTGATTCTTTCCGCCGTTTGGAGCTGTATTGCGACGGGAAGCGCAAACCCGGACACATCTTCGCCCGGTCCAAGTTCTCTGGATTTGCGCCCTCTGGGCGATTTGGCCTCGCCGTGGCGCCCCAGATGGTCGCGCAATACACCTGCGCTGTTTGCGGTGCCCGCGAGTTTTACGGCGCGGATTTCCGCACTAACCAAGCCCGCCGCCTCGGCTCCATCTGATTAGCAAGGAGAATTCAATCATGTCAACTGTCAATCTCAACCCATTTCTGAAAGCGTTATACGCCCTTACCTCGGCGCGCCCTGAGCCCGCCAAGCCTCATCAGTATCGCAGTCCGCCGAAGGCGAAGCACAGCAAGCGGCGCTACGAAATCGCGATGGTTGGCTACGGCACTCAGGCGTTTGTCATCAGCCGTCACGCCGGACCGCATGATCCGCAGCTCGCACAGCGCGTGATGAGCTTGCCCCAGCGCAAGTGCATCAGCGGGGGCAGCACCAACCTCACCGCCGGCATTCGTCTGGGCCTGAAGCTGTTGCAGGAGCGCCCCTCGGCGGAAAAAACCATCGTGTGCCTGACCGACGGCCATGCGAACGAGGAGCTTGCTCAGCTGCCGGCGGTGGTGGAGCAAGCGCGGCGTGCCGGTGTCACCATCCACGGTTTGGCCATGGGTCGCGGCTTCCACGGCGAGCAGTTGGGGAAGATCACGCACCCGACGGGCGGAAAGGTGATGCTGATCAATGATCTCCGCCAGCTTGGGAATGCGCTCACGGAGGTGGGCCGCACAGTGGTCAACCAGTCGCGCGGCCGGCCTGCGGTGATGTGCTTGGCCATAGACTACAGCGGGAGCATGTACGAGGACGCCGGCGGGAAAACCAAGCTCCAGCAGGTGAGCGAAGCGGCCAGCCATTTGGTGCGCTGGTTTGCCAACAACCACGCATAAGAGGGCGAGCGACGATGTATCCCAGCCTCAACGTTCACGGTGGCCGCGCAAGCGGCCACCGTGCCTTGTTTCAAGGCTCCTCGCACATTGTCATCCCGTTGACCACCGGGCCTCTGGACATCTTGCCCAACAAGCGCGCCCTAATCCTGCTCGACGTCGCCAACTTGCATTGTGGCGCCAAAACGGCCGGCTACGAACTTTCATTCGGAACGCTTGCATCCCTCCTGAAAGCCAAGCTTGGCTCCGCCGATCTGCACGCTTTTTTCGCTCGCAAGCCGAATGACTCCGGTCGCGGCGACGAGCTTGAAGGGCACGGCTACCACACTCATGCGCGCGAAGTTGAGTACGTCAAAACCGTTCGTGGCATGGAGCGCAAGAGCAACTGCGACAACGACCTCCTGTTCGTCGCCGGCGTGTTGTTGGCGACCATGTCCTACGACTTGGTCGTCGCAGGCACTGGTGACGGTGACCTGGCGCTCGATCTTGCACGGGGCGTGCGCGCATTCCGGGACAACATCGAGATAGTGAGCCTCGGATTTGCCCACAATAGCGCCTGGCGGCTCCATACCGGGGCCAATCGCGTAATCGACGGCAACATACTGATCGGCGCCGATTGCCTGCAGTTAGCGCGGATCGTCCAATCAGATGCGCAATCCATATCTCAGTGCCCCCTGTTACCGGGAGCGCTACCATGGTGAACAGTTCTCTGCGCCCGTCACCGCATCGACACGGTCGCGGTGGCCGTGGTCGCCAGTGCAGCGGTCATGGAGTGCAGAGACCAACGGTTGGCTATCGCGTTCGCGATTTCCTTGCCCCCTATTTGGTTGCACTGGTGGTCTGGTTCGTGTCGCTGGCGCTATCGGTGACGCTGCGTTTCCCGGTGTCATTCCTTGTGTACTGGATATGCGCTTGGGTGCTGACCCGTCACGTGACTGCGCTGCTTAGCACAAACCGTGGCCTCGGCTGGAACTGGCATGAAGCGAGCGTCGGCGATATTGCGCGCATGAAATGGAAAATATTTATGGGGTGGCCGGTAGCGGTTCCGGCGTTACTTTGGGATTTGGCGCGATTCAAGTTTTTATAACGGGTGACCTCCAATATGGAGCGATCCACGACGCGCTTCCCCGCCGCGTCATTCGTTCGCTGCGCCGCTAAGACTGCCGCTAAGACTAACGTCCCCCAGCGAACGCGCTTGTAGATCGTCGAAACGACTGAGGCCGGTGGCGGCTTTGGCGGCCAGTAGTCGCAGCAGGATGTCTGGGGCATTGGAAGCATCTCTATCGCATATCGGTTGGTGCCTGCCAGCCGCAGGCGCGCTTGGCCAATCCAATATCCCGCGCGGCGCTGCAGGAATTGATGGAGGCTGACGGCGGACCTTTGCTTGTTCGGGTTGCGACCTGCCGTTAAGATATACAAATCATTCGTATATCTTTGAGCGCGGAAATGCAGGTAGCCAAGTGGGGCAATAGTCTGGCGGTGCGCCTCCCCGCCGCGGTGGTCGAGGCGCTCGCGCTCAAGGAAGGCGACCAGATCGAGATTCACGTTGCGGGCACACGCTCGTTCGAGGTCAGCCGCGATAACAGCCGGCAGGCGGCGCTGGAGCGAATCCGCAAGCTGCGCCGGCCGCTGCCCCCCGGCTTCAAGTTCGATCGCGAAGAAGCGCATGAGCGCTAAGGCGTTCTTCGACACCAACATCCTGATTTACGCTTTCGCCCAAGGCGATCCTCGCAACGAGGCCGCAGAAGCCTTGCTCGCTGGTGGCGGTACGATCAGCGTGCAGATCCTCAATGAGTTCGTGGCGGTCGCCTTGCGCAAGCTGGCAATGCCCTGGGAAGAGGTTCTGGAATCCCTGGCGGCGATCCGGACGCTTTGTCTGCCGCCCGTCCCGCTGACCATCGAGACGCACGAAGCCGCGCTGAAGATCGCAAGGCAGTACGGCTACCGCATCTACGATTCCCTGGTCGTCGCGGCAGCACTCGAAACCGGATGCGGCACGCTGTATTCGGAAGACTTGCAGGACGGCCAAGTGATCGGCGGACTCACGATCCGGAATCCGTTTACGGGTGTTTGAAGGTGCAGCAGGTTCCGCGACACCAACGGATGTGACGCGGCCCAACCGTCCGAATCGGCCTGGCTACTCGAATCCCTTCGGCGAAGGCATGTGCCAGTCGCTGGCCTGCTGATCCTGGTGCGCGGCGTTGAGCATGCGCGATTCGTCGAAGGCTGTTCAGGCCACAGGATGCGACGGCAGGAAGCTGGCCACCGAAATGCGTAAGGCCGGAACCGAAAGCGACTCGATGTCCGCCTCGCGTGGCACGATGCGGATCAAGCGGTAGCCGGAAGACGAAGGCTGCGAGTGCTGCTCGACGCGAGCGGTTTGCACATCCACCAGCCAGTATTCGGCAATGCCGGCTTCGGCGTAGATGCGCCCCTTGCGTTCGCGGTCATACCGCAGCGAGGAGTCGGCAACTTCGATCACCAGCAGCACGTCCGAGGCTTCCGGATAGCGCTCGTCATAGCGTTCCGCCGGCCCCTGGAGCACCGCAACGTCCGGCTCAGGCATGGAATGCGTGCCGATGCGGATCGGGTCCTGAATTTGAATGACGGCGCGATCCGCGATCGCGGCAAATAGCTCTCGCGTCAGCCGGCGAACACGGGCCGAATGCGGAATACCCGTTGGCGACATTTCCAGAATCTCCCCTTCCAGTAGCTCCACGCGCCGGTCCTCCGGCAGCACGCCGTTATCGGCCATGCGCAGGTATTCATCGACGCTGAAGCGCAGCGGGCGAGGCGATCCGGGATCGGATTGGGCTAGCGCAGGAAACATGGAAACCTCCACAGGGAGAAAGCGGCTCTCTCCTGCAAATAGTACGCCCCGGCACCCGCCGGCCGCCAACCGCGGCGCAGCCAACAGGGATGTTCCGGGCCTGGCTCGGCTTACTCGAAACCTTTCGGTGAGCGCAGGTGCCAGTCCGTCGCCTGCTGATACTGGTGCGCCGCGTTCAGCATGCGCGATTCGTCGAAGAAATTGCCCATCAGCTGCAGACCGACCGGCAGCCCATCGGCGAAGCCGCAGGACAGCGACATCGCCGGGATACCGGCCAGATTCGCGGCAATCGTGTAGATGTCGTTCAGATACATCGCCACCGGATCGTCGGCGTTGGTTCCGAACTTGAACGCGGTATCGGTCGCGGTCGGGCTCAGCAGCAGATCGACCGACTCGAACGCGCGCCTGAAATCCTCGTAGATCAGCCGGCGGACTTTCTGCGCCTGAAGATAATATGCATCGTAATAGCCGTGGCTCAGCACATAGGTGCCGATCATGATGCGGCGCTGCACTTCCGCGCCGAAGCCTTCGCCGCGGCTGCGCTTGTACAACTCCTCCAGCGTGCGCGCCGTCTCGGAGCGATGGCCGAAACGCACGCCGTCGAAGCGCGACAGATTCGAGCTGGCTTCGGCCGGCGCGACGACGTAATAGGTCGGCACCGACAGCGGCGAATTCGGCAGCGACACTTCGGTGAAGCTCGCGCCGAGCTTCTTGAACACCTCGATCGCCTGCTCGATGCGAGCCCGTGACGACGGCGCCAAGCCTTCGGCGAAATACTCCTTGGGCAGACCGATGCGCAGGCCCTTGATCGAGTTGCCGAGCGCCGCGACGTAGTCGTCGACCGGCCGATCGACGCTGGTCGAATCGCGGGGATCGAAGCCCGACATCGCCTGCAGCACGATGGCCGCGTCCTCGGCCGAGCGGGCAACGACACCGCCCTGGTCCAGCGACGAGGCGAACGCGATCATGCCGTAGCGGGATACGCGGCCATAAGTCGGCTTGATGCCGGTCAGGTTGGTCAATGCGGCAGGCTGGCGGATCGAGCCGCCGGTGTCGGTGGCCGTGGCAACCGGCGCCAGGCCCGCGGCGACCGCGGCGACCGAGCCGCCGGACGATCCGCCCGGTACACGCTCCAGATCCCAGGGGTTCTTGACCGGGCCATACCAGCTGGTTTCGTTGGACGAGCCCATCGCGAACTCGTCCATGTTGGCCTTGCCGAGCATGACCATGCCGGCGGCGTCGAGCTTCTGCACGATCGTCGCGTCGTAGGGCGCGATGAACTTGTCGAGCATCTTCGACGCGCAGGAGGTGCGCACGCCCTTCGTGCAAAAGATGTCCTTCTGGATCAGCGGCACGCCGGTCAGCGGGCCGGCCGTGCCGGCGGCGATTACCGCGTCGGCCGCGTCGGCCTGGGCCAGAGCGCGGTCGGCGGTGGTGGTGATCAGGCTGTTCAGAGACGGCTCGTAGCGGGCGATGCGGCCCAGATAGAACTGGGTCAGCTCACGCGACGAAAACTGCTTGCCGTGCAGCCCGTCCGACAACTGTTTGATACTCAGCTTGTGCATAGAAAAACCAGTAACTCCAAATTGACGAGGTCAGTCCCGGCCCGCCGACGGATTAAGCGGCTCCGCCGCTTGAATCCGTCGAGTTATTGCGGAGTGCGCAGCAGTCCGCAATAACACTTTCTAGTCGAGGACTTTCGGAACCAGGTAAAGACCATTCTCGGTCGCCGGCGCAATGGTCTGGAACGCTTCGCGCTCATTCGGCTCGGTCACCGCATCCAGGCGCAGCCGCTGGTACATATCCAGCGGATGAGCCATCGGCAGCACGTTCGAGGTGTCGGCCTGGGACAACTGCCCGACCATTGCCATGATGTTGGACAGTTGGCGCGCGTAGGCGTCCGTCATCTCGGGCTTGAGTTCCAGCCGTGCGAGATGGGCCACTTGGCGTATTTGATCGGCGGTCAGGCTCATGTTGGTCTGCGGAAGAAATCGTTTATAGTGGCGATCGTCGCAATCTTACTTGATCGACACTCGATCAATCGAAAGCGACACCAAAATCTGATGCGTCCTCGTATCCGCCTCGATGCCGGTATGAGCCCATAAAATCCCCGTTTCACTGCCTACCCCAGCCAAACTTGCCGATGTTCGACGCCCTTCGCCGCCTGTTCATCAACGATCTCTCCATCGACCTTGGCACCGCCAATACCCTGATCTACGTCCGCGACGAAGGCATCGTCCTGAACGAGCCTTCGGTGGTCGCGATTCGCCTGGATTCGCGTGGCGCCAAAAAAATCGAGGCGGTCGGCATCGACGCCAAGAAGATGCTCGGCCGCACGCCGACCAACATCACCACCATCCGGCCGCTGCGCGACGGCGTCATCGCCGACTACACAGTCACCGAGAAGATGCTGCAGCACTTCATCCGCAAGGTGCAGAAAGGCCGGATGATGCGGCCGATGACCCGCGTGGTGGTCTGCGTGCCCTACGGCTCGACCCAGGTGGAACGCCGCGCGATCCGCGAGTCGGTCGAGAACGCCGGCGCACGCAAGGTCTACGTCATTGAGGAGCCGATCGCCGCCGCGCTCGGCGCCGGCATCCCGATCGGCGACGCCAAGGGCTCGATGGTCGTCGACATCGGCGGCGGCACCTCGGAAGTCGCGGTGATCTCGCTGAACGGCATCGTCTACGCCGAATCGGTGCGTATCGGTGGCGACAAGTTCGACGAGGCGATCGTCAGCTACGTGCGCCGCCAGTACAACATGCTGATCGGCGAGGCCACGGCCGAGCGCATCAAGCAGGAAATCGGTACCGCTTTCCCGGGCCACGAAGTCACCGAAATCGACGTCGTCGGGCGCCATCTGGCAGCCGGCGTACCGCGCAATTTCACGATGAATTCCAATGAGATCCTGGATGCTCTTCAGGAACCGCTGGCCGGTATCGTCAAGGCCGTGAAGCAGGCCCTGGAGCGCACCCCGCCGGAACTCGGCTCCGACGTCGCCGAGCGCGGCATCGTGCTGACCGGCGGCGGCGCGCTGCTGCGCGACCTCGACAAGCTGATCAGCGAGGAAACCGGCCTGCCGGTGATCATCGCCGACGACCCGCTGACCTGCGTCGCCCGCGGCGGCGGCATGGTGCTGGACATGCTCGACCGCCAGGGTGACTTCTACAGCCTTGACTGAGCTGTCAGCTTAAGCCCGTTTTACCGCCGAAAGGCGATGCCCAAGCCGCGTCGCTCGTGATATAACGTTGTAAATAGTTTCGGAAGGCGCGAGCTTTGAACACCCTGAGCGTCGACCATCGCGACCCTCTATTCCCCCGCGGACCGGGGCTGGGGCTACGCGCCCTGAGCCTGCTGATCATCTGCGGAACCCTGATCTACTTCGATTTTCGGACGCCGAAACTCGAATCGCTGCGGTCCACGCTGGCCCTGGCGCTGTCTCCGGTGCTGTGGGTGGCATCCCTGCCCGAGCATCTGACCGACGCCGGCGACTACCTCGACAGCCGTGACCAGCTCGCCGCCGAAAACAAGCGGCTGCACGACCGGCAATTCCAGCTCGAGGCCAAGCTGCAGAAGTTCGAAGCGCTGGAGGCGGAAAACCGCCGGATCCGCGAATTGCTGGCCTCTGCCAAAAACCTGCAGGAAAACGTGCTGATCACCGAGATCGTCGCGGTCAATCAGGATCCCTACCGTCACCAGATCACGCTCAACAAGGGCGCCCGCGACCGGGTCTATCGTGGCCAGGCCCTGGTCGATGCGAGCGGTGTGATGGGCCAGATCATCCAGGTCAATCCAACCACCTCGGTCGCGCTGCTGATCACCGATCCCGACCACGGCATCCCGGTGGAGATCAATCGCACCGGCCTGCAGACGATCGCGCTCGGCGTCGGCGACGGCCAGGCGCTGCGGCTGCCGTTCCTGCCCGGCAATGCCGACATCCAGAAGGGTGACCTGCTGGTGTCTTCGGCTCTCGGTGGACGTTTTCCGGCCGGCTATCCGGTCGCGCAGGTGTTCGAGATCAAGCACAACCCCGGCGAGCACTTCGCCGAGGCGCTCGCCTACCCGACCGCCAGGCTCAACCAGGGCCGCCAGGCGCTGCTGGTCTGGAGCGAGGATCACACTGACGATGCCGAAACCATCGTCAGCGTACCGGGCCCGGCGGCGGCCGAGACCGAGGTCAAGAAGCCGGCCACGATGCCCAAGCCGACGGTCACACCCGCGCCTGCTGCAGCCAAACCGACCAAGCCCTGATGAGGCGCGTGCCCCACCTGGCTTTCTGGCTGAGCCTGTTCGCCGCCTTGTTCCTGCAGATGGTCGTGCTGCCCGACAGCATCGCCGCAGTGCGGCCGCTGTGGGTGCCACTGGTACTGGCGTTCTGGGCGCTGCAGGATCCGCGGCTGCCGACGCTGATCGCCTCGTTCCTGTTCGGCATCATGCTCGACGTGCTGTTCGACTCGATCCTCGGACAGCACGCGCTGGCCTGTGTGCTGTGCATCTACATCGTGATCAAGCTGCGCAGCTTGTTCATCCTGTTCCCGCTGTGGCAGTCGACGGTGGCGCTGCTGCCGGTCTGGCTGATCTACGCGTTCCTGATGTTCTGGATCGACGGTGTCGCCAAGCACCAGGCCGATCCCTGGCTGCGCTGGCTGCCGGTAGCCTCGACGGCGTTGTTCTGGCCGCTGATTTTTGTGTTGCTGGATAGCTATCTGCGGCGCCGTCAGCGCAGCCAGGAATAAGCCGGGGAATGAGCCGGCACGACAAGCTCAAGGACCTTCACCGCGAGAAGGAGACCTTCGCGGCGCGCACCGTCGTCGCCGCCTGCGTGGCGCTGCTGCTGGCGGCGACTCTGAGCTTCCGGCTGTTCGATCTGCAGGTCCTGCAGCAGACCTATTACTCGACACGGGCCGACGAAAACCGCATGCGGCTGTCGGCGGTAGCGCCGGTGCGCGGCCTGATCTACGACCGCAACGGCGCGGTACTGGCGCAGAACACGCCGGCCTTCGTGCTCGAACTGGTGCCCGAAGAGGTCAAGCAGCTCGACGATACGCTGCAACGCCTGGCCAAGCTGGTGCGGCTGGACGACATCGACGTCGCCCGGTTCAAGGAGCGCGTGCGCAAGACGCCGCGCTACCGCGCGGTGCCGCTGCGCACCAACCTGAGCCTGGAGGAAGTCGCCAAATTCGAGATCAACCGCTACGACTTCGACGGCGTCGACGTCACCGCCGGCCTGACCCGCAGCTATCCGCTCGGCGACACCGCCGCGCACGTGGTCGGCTATGTCGGCGGCATCACCGAGGACGAGCTGCGCAAGGCGCCGGAGCCGGCGTTCCGCGGCCTGTCGCAGATCGGCAAGGTCGGCGTCGAGAAATCGCACGAGGACCTGCTGCGCGGCGAGCCTGGTGCCAAGGTGATCGAGGCCAACGCCTACGGCCGTCCATTGCGCGAACTCGACTACCAGCAGGGCAAGCCCGGCCGCAATCTGATCCTGACGCTGGACGCGAAAGTGCAGATGGTCGCCGAGCAGGCGCTGGGCGACTACAACGGCGCGGTCGTGGCGATCAATCCGCAGAACGGCGAGATCATCGCGCTGGTGTCCAAACCCGGCTTCAACCCGCACCTGTTCGGCGAGGGCATCGACGGCAAGACCTACAAGACGCTGCTGGACGACCCGAACCGGCCGCTGTACAACCGCGCGCTGCAGGGCACCTATCCGCCCGGATCGACGATCAAGCCGTTCATGGCGCTGGCCGGCCTGGAATACGAGGTGATCGACGCCAATCACCGCGAAGTCTGCAACGGCCAGATGTCGCTGCCGGGCTCGTCGCGCAAGTACCGCTGCTGGAAGCGCCACGGCCATGGCTCGCTGGACATGGCAGCCGGCGTCGCGCGCTCCTGCGACATTTACTTCTACAACGTCGCGATCAATCTCGGCATCGACCGCATCCAGGGCTTCCTGGACCAGTTCGGCCTGGGCCGCGCCACCGACGTCGACCTGCCGCTGGAAAAGGCCGGCCTGCTGCCTTCGCGCGAATGGAAGCAGCGCATGCGCAAGGAAAGCTGGTACCCGGGCGAGACGCTCAACGTCGGCATCGGCCAGGGTTATCTGACGGTAACGCCGCTGCAGCTGACGCAGATCACCGCGCGCATGGCGATGCGCGGCGACGGCTTCAAACCGCACCTGGTGCGCGCGACCCAGGACCCGATCTCGCTGGCAACCGATGCCATCGCGCTGGAACCGCTGCCGGCGATCCAGAACCGCCACAAAGCCGACTGGGAAACCGTGGTCCACGCGATGCAGCAGGTGACCCAGGTCCAGGGCGGCACCGCGTTCGCGACGTTCAAGGACGCGCCCTACACCGTCGCCGGCAAGACCGGCTCGGCCCAGGTCGCCGGCCTCAAGCAGGACGAGAAAGTCGCGCCGACCCAGGAATCGCTGCCGATGCATTTGCGCGACCATGCGCTGTTCATCGCGTTCGCGCCCGCCGACAACCCGCAAATCGCGATCGGCGTCATCGCCGAGCACGGCGGACACGGCGCCTCGGTCGCCGCGCCAGTGGCACGGCAGATCATGGACCAGTACCTTCTCGGCGAGATCCGCTATCGAGCGCCCGGCACACCAGCCCCGGCGGTCGCGGTGCCCGCCGCACCGGTGCCGGCAGTGGCCATCCCGCAGCAAGCCGCGCCGCCCGATGCCGAGCTGCCGGACACCGAGGACAATTGAACCCGACATGAATCCGCTCTTCCAACCGCTGACCTCGTCGCGGCCACAGCAGCAGGGCCTGGCGGACTGGTTCGGGCGCCTGCACCTGGACCTGTGGCTGATGATGCTGCTGGCCAGTGTCAGTGCGCTCGGCCTGATCGTGCTGTATTCCGCCTCCGGCCACTCGATGCCGACGGTGATGAACCAGTCCGAACGCCTGTTGCTCGGCCTGGGCGTGATGGCGGCCGCCGCGCAGGCCACGCCGGAGATGTACCGCGCCATCGCGCCCTGGTTCTACTCGATGGCGACGGTGCTGCTGATATTGACGCTGCTGTTGGGCGATCACGCCAAAGGGGCCCAGCGCTGGCTGGATTTCGGCGTGGTGCGGTTTCAGCCGGCCGAGTTCATGAAGCTGGCAATGCCGCTGTGCGTCGCCAGCTTTCTGCACGGCCGGCCGCTGCCGCCGAACGTGTCGACGATCGCGATCACGCTGGCCCTGATCGGCTTGCCGACCGTGCTGATCGCGGTGCAGCCCGATCTCGGTACCGCGCTGCTGATCGTCGCCGCCGGCGGCTTCGCGCTGTATTTCGGCGGCCTCGGCTATCGCTGGATCCTCGGCGCACTGGCGGCGATCGGCGCCGCACTGCCGGTGCTGTGGACGCGCCTGCACGACTACCAACGCCAGCGCGTGCTGACTTTTCTCGACCCGGAAACCGATCCGCTCGGCACCGGCTACCACATCACCCAGAGCAAGATCGCGATCGGCTCCGGCGGCCTGTTCGGCAAGGGCTGGCTCAACGGCACCCAGGCCAAGCTCGACTTCCTGCCCGAGTCGCACACCGACTTCATTTTCGCGGTGTATTCCGAAGAGCTGGGGCTGATGGGCGTGCTGTTTCTGATCGGTCTTTATCTGGCGATCGTCGGCCGCTGCCTGTACATCGCGGTGCGCGCCCAGGACACTTTCCAGCGATTGCTCGCGGGCGCCCTGGGCATGACGTTTTTCATCTACATTTTCATCAACATGGGCATGGTGATCGGCCTGCTGCCGGTGGTCGGCGTGCCGCTGCCGCTGGTGAGCTATGGCGGCACCTCGACGGTGAGCCTGCTGGCTGGCTTCGGTATGCTGATGTCCATACAAACTCATAGAAAACTACTGGCGAGCTGATGCGGCCGACACTAGGGAAGGTACTAGCAGCCCGTCGGACTTGGGAGATCGTAGCGAGGGTTTGGCCCGCTGTGTCCAAGCTGCGGGCGACGGAGGAGAATATCGAGTCATATTTGACGAGGGCGCCCGCAGCTTGGGCGCAGCGGGCCGAAGCCGCAGTAGATCTTGCCAAGTCCGACAGGCTGCTAGGCAAGGGACTGCTCACGCTCGGACTCCTGGCCATGGCAGGCCCCGCGGGAGCCGATTATTCCAAGCACCCCAGAGCGCAGGCTCTGTACGCCGCGCTGCAGAGCGAACATGGTTTCTCTGCTGCCGACATCGACTCCGTTCGCGTCGCGCTGATCGACGCGCAAACGATCCCGAGCCTGATCGAAGCCGAGCAAAAAGCGCCGGAACGCACCGAAACCTGGACCGTGTACTCGGCCAAGCGCGTCGACGCGCTGCGCATTCGTCGCGGCGCGCAATTCATCCACGACAACCGCGCGCTGCTGGATCGTGCCGAAACCGAATACGGCGTGCCCGGCCCGGTGATCGCCGGCGTCCTCGGGCTCGAGACCAACTTCGGCCGCTTCACCGGCAATGCGCGCGTGCTCGATGCGCTGGCGACGCAGGGCTTCGATCATCCGACGCGCTCGAAGTTTTTCTTCGAGGAGCTGGAGCAGTATTTCGTGTTCTGCCGCGATTTCGGCTTCCCGCCGACGCAGCCCAAAGGCTCCTATGCCGGCGCGATGGGCTGGGCGCAGTTCATGCCGAGCAATTACCGCCGGCTGGCGGTGGATTTCGACGGCGACGGCCGGCGCGACCTGTGGAGCGCCGCCGACGCGATCGGCTCGATCGCGCATTACTTCATCGATTACAAGCCCGAGCTGCGATGGCACCGCGGTGAGCCGCTGATCGTACCGGCGAAGCTGACCCGGCCGCTGCCGGGCACGATTGCGGTCAATACCAAGAACGTCGGCTATACGGTTGCGCAGCTGCGCAGCGCCGGCGTCGAGCCCTCCGCGCGTCTGCCGGCGAATCTGGCCGTCGGCCTGATCGAGCTGCAGCTCGACCCCGGCGGCACCACCGACAAGGAATACTGGATCGGCCTGCCCAACTTTTATTCGGTGATGAGCTACAACCCGCGCGTCTACTACGCGATGACCGTCAGCCGGCTGGCCTCGGCGATGGCGACCGAAGCGGCCAAGCTCGACCCCGACACTCAATGAACGGAGCTTGGTTCTCAACCGGCAGCGCAGTGCTGCTAATCGCCCTGCTCAGCGCCTGCGCCAACGGCCCGGCTCCGCGCTCGTCCGCCCCTCACCGCACGCCGGTGAGGGTGGTCGTGACGCCGGGCGCCGACGGGCCACCGACGGCCTCCGAGATCCCGCCGAACCTGATGGACGTCCCGGAGCCCGTGCCGCGCGCCGAGCCCAGGAGCCCCTACGGCAATCCGCCGAGCTACGAGGCCTTGGGCGACACCTACAAGACGCTGGATTCCGCGCGCGGCTTCCGCGAAACCGGCCTCGCCTCCTGGTACGGCCGCAAGTTCCAGGGCCGCAAGACCTCGAGCGGCGAACCCTTCGACATGTTCAAGCTCACCGCCGCGCACAAGACCCTGCCGCTGCCGACCTTCGCGCGGGTCACCAACATCACCAACGGCCAGAGCATCGTCGTGCGCATCAACGATCGCGGGCCGTTCCATTCCTCGCGCATCATCGACCTGTCCTATGCGGCCGCGGCCAAGCTCGGCCTGCTCGGCGGGCCGGCGATGGTAGAACTCGAGGCGCTGACGCCGGGCGAAGATCTGCCGCCGCCGCCGGGCAAACTCGAGCTGCCGCCGCCAGTGCCGTCGCAGCCCAATTATCTGCAGGTCGCCGCGTATTCGGACCCGATCAACGCGGTATCGCTGAAGACCGAGATCAACAAGCTCGGCATCAACGACATCGAGATCCGCACCGGCACCTACAACGGCGATGCTATCCACCGCGTGCTGGTCGGCCCGTTCTCGGACCAGGACTCGCTGGTCGCAACCCGCAACCGCCTGCTCAGCGCTGGCCTGGCCGCGGAGGCGGTCAGCCGCTGAGCTAAACTGCGCGCGCCCCCGATCCACGCAGGGCGCCTCAACCCAACACGATCCAGGTTCCCGATCCAGATCAATGAAGACATTTCTGAAGAAGCATGCTTTTGGCGCCGCACTGCTGCTGGCCTCGCTGCAGGCTCACGCTCAGCTCGACAAGATCCCCGAGCCGCCGGCTATCGACGCCAAGTCCTATGCACTGATCGATTTCGCCAGCGGCGATCTGCTGGCGTCCAAGGACCCCGACGCGCGTGTCGAGCCGGCCAGCATCACCAAGGTGATGACCACTTATGTCGCCTTCGACGAGATCAAGCGCGGCCGCCTGCACTACGAAGACGAGGCGCTGATTTCCGAGAAAGCCTGGAAACAGGGTATCGACTCAAGTGAGTCGCGGATGTTCCTCGACGTCGGCAGCCGCGTGAAGATCATTGATCTGCTGCGCGGCATCATCATCGCCTCGGGCAATGACGCGAGCATCGCGCTGGCCGAACACATCGCCGGCAGCGAGTCCGCTTTCGCCGAGCTGATGAACCAGTACGCGGCCAAACTCGGCCTGAAGAACACTCACTTCGTCGACGCCAGCGGCCTGCCCGATCCGGAGCACTACACCACCGCCCGCGATCTGGCGATGCTCGGCCGCGCGCTGATCCGCGACTTTCCGCAGGACTACAAGATCTACGCGGAGCGCTCCTTCCAGTACAAGATTGCGCACCCGCAGGAGAACCGTAACGGCCTGCTGATCAAGGACCCGAGTGTCGACGGCATCAAGACCGGCCATACCAGCTCGGCCGGCTATTGCCTGCTGTCTTCGTCGCAGCGCACCGGCCGCCGCCTGATTTCGGCGGTGATGGGCGCCAAAACCTGGGCCTATCGCGAACAGGCCAGCCTCGAGCTGCTGAACTACGGCTTCCGCTTCTACGAAATGGTGCCGCTGCTCGGCCCGGCCAACCCGGTCGCGACCGTGCCGGCCTACAAGGGCGAGCAGGACACGGTGCAGGTCGGCACCCTGCAGCCGGTGTCGCTGAGCCTGCCGCGCGGCGCCAAGGACCGCGTCAGGATGGAGCCCAAGATCACCCAGCAGGCGATCGCACCGATCGCGCCGGGCCAGGTCGTCGGCACCATCGCGATCACGCTCGACGGCCGGCTGATCCGCAACGAGCCGCTGGTCGCGCTGAAGGCGGTCGCCGAGGGCGGCCTGTTCACCCGAGCGGTCGATACCGTGCGGCTGTGGTGGGCCGGTGGGCAATAGCGAGCCGCTTCCGATGGGCCCGCGGCTGCGGGTCCTGGAAGGCTTGTCGGATTACGCGGCGACGCTCGCGCAAATGCGGGCGTTCACCGAAACCCGCGACGACGACACTCCGGACGAGCTGTGGTTTCTGCAGCATCCGGCGGTATTCACCCAGGGCCAGGCCGGGCGCGACGAGCATGTATTGATGGCCGGCGACATCCCGGTGATTCGCAGCAATCGCGGCGGCCAGGTCACGTATCACGGCCCCGGCCAGATCGTCGTCTACGTGCTGCTGAACCTGCATCGCGCCGGCTACGGCATCCGCACCCTGGTGTCGCGGATCGAGAACGCGCTGATCGACACACTGGCCGGCTACGGCATCACGGCCTATGCCGATCCCAAGGCCCCCGGCGTGTATGTCGACATCGGCCAAGTGCGCCACAAGATCGCCTCACTGGGGCTGCGCATCAGCCGCGGCTGCAGCTATCACGGGCTCGCGCTGAACACCGACATGGACCTTGCGCCTTTCGGCCGGATCAATCCCTGCGGCTATGAAGGCCTGCAGGTAACTCAGGTGCGGGCCTTGGGCGGCCCCGGGATCGCGAAGGTTCGCGCGGATCTGCAGGAAAACCTGGTCCGCACGCTCGGTTACACGTGCACCACATAGCGTAAATCAGCGCAACAAAGGCCAGACGGCGGCTCGATGGCCGACTGATCAGTGCCCGATGATGATCGGTGCGATCGCGGTCGCCGGCAGCTTGCCGGCATCGAAGCTGCCGGCGCAGCGCGGTGGACGCGAAACCGGCTGCGGCCCGGGCGATTGCATGTTGCGTGTGGTCTTGCACGGCTTGCTGCTGGCGACCGCGGCCTGCGGGTCTGGCGACCGATTCTTAGGTGCTGCCGAGCAGGCCGCGAGCAGGGCCGACAATACGACGGCGAGCGCCCGAGTCTGGCTTTTGTGCGCAACTTCAGGGTTCATCGCAGTCCAACCCTCAGACAGTCCTAATTATTTGCCCATACAATACGCCGCCCGGGCCGACATGCGCACAGCGCAACCGTTGCCCGCCTCCGGACGTATTGTCTAAGCGATGAACCCGACAACAGCGACAAAGGATGTCCCTGAGGACGTGCTGGTGCGTTGCCGCGGACTGCACTTCCGCCAAGGCCAGCGTGTCATCTACAACGGTATCGACATCGATATCGCACGCGGCAAGGTCACCGCCATCCTCGGCCCGTCCGGCACCGGCAAGACCACCTTGCTGCGCCTGATCGGCGGCCAGTGGCGGCCCTCGGCCGGCACCATCGAGTTCGATGGCACCGACGTGCACAAGCTCGGCCGCAAGCCGCTATACGATCTGCGCAAGCGCATGGGCATGCTGTTCCAGAACGGCGCCTTGCTGACCGATCTGACGGTCTTCGAAAACGTCGCCTATCCGCTGCGCGAGCACGCCGGGATTCCCGAGAATCTGGTGCGCGACATCGTGCTGATGAAGCTGCAGGCGGTTGGCCTGCGCGGCGCCCGCGACCTGTATCCGGAAGAACTCTCGGGCGGCATGGCGCGCCGCGTGGCGCTGGCCCGCGCGATCTCGCTCGATCCCGACATGGTCATGTACGACGAGCCGTTCACCGGCCAGGACCCGATCAGCATGGCGGTGCTGATCAAGCTGATCCGCACACTCAACCAATCGCTGGGCCTGACTTCGATCATCGTCTCGCACGACATCAAGGAAGTGCTGTCGATCGCGGATTACGCCTACGTGATTTCCGGCGGCAAGGTGCTCGGCCAGGGCACCGCCGACGAAATCCGCTCCAGCGAGTCGGCCTTCGTCCGGCAGTTCCTCAATGGCGAGCCGGACGGCCCGATCGCTTTCCACTACAAGGCTCCGGCTTATGCCGACGAACTGATGGGAGCGAAAAAATGAGCGGGGCGGTCAAGGTGCTGACCGAGTTCCTTTCGGGACTCGGCCGCTCGGTGTTCTTTCTGCTGCAGATACTCCGGGTGATCCCGGCCTCGCTGCTGCGGCCGCAGCTGATCGTGCGCCAGCTGTACATGCTCGGCCAGCTGTCGATGATCATTATCGTGATCTCCGGCATCTTCATCGGCATGGTGCTGGCGCTGCAGGGCTATCGCACCCTGGTGCGCTTCGGCGCTTCGGAATCACTCGGCGTGTTCGTCGCGCTGACCATCATCCGCGAGCTTGGCCCGGTGGTCACGGCGCTGCTGTTCGCCGGCCGCGCAGGTTCGTCGCTGGCCGCCGAACTCGGGCTGATGAAAGCCACCGATCAGCTGTCCGCGATGGAAATGATGGCCGTCGATCCGATCGAGCGGGTGATCGCGCCGCGCTTCATTGCCGGCCTGATCGCGATGCCACTGCTGACGATGATCTTCGCGGTAATGTCGATCGGCGTTGCCGGCGGCCACGCCGTCGGCGTCGAACTGCTGAAAGTGGATGCCGGCAGCTACTGGTCGGCGATCCGCGGCTCGGTCGATTTAGGCGACATCCGCGACAGCCTGGTCAAGGCCTCGGTGTTCGGTTTTGCGGTGAGCTGGATCGCGGTCTATCAGGGGTACACGGCAGCGCCGAACGCCGAAGGGGTATCGCGTGCAACGACGTCGACCGTAGTGGTGTCGTCGCTGGCGATCCTGGCGCTCGACTTCATGCTGACAGCATTCATGTTCAATTAATCGCCTGCTCACATCGTTAAGCTATAGGTAGATCCATGCAATCGAGAGCTTTGGAAATTCTGGTGGGCTTCTTCGTCTGCCTGGGCGTTGCGGCCGTTTTCGTGCTGACGTTCCGTGCGGCCAGCATCGACAACGTCGGCAAGGGCCCGACTTATCGCGTCACCGCCTCGTTCGACAACATCGGCGGCCTCAAGGCCGGTGCGGCGGTGACCATGGCCGGCGTCAAGATCGGCCGGGTGCGCGAGATCCAGATCAACCAGAAGACTTTTCAGGCCGATGTCGGCATCGACCTGTCACAGCAGTTCAACAAGATCCCGGAGGACTCCAACGTCAAGATCCTGACCGCGGGCCTGCTCGGCGAACAATATCTCGGCGTCGAGCCCGGCGGATCGGACGACGTGCTCAAGGACGGCAGCGTGGTCACGCTCACCCAGAGCGCGCTGGTGCTGGAAAACCTGATCGGCCAGTTCCTGGCCAGCCAGTCCGGCCCCAAGGACACCGCGCTGGCCGACGCCATCGGAAAATTGGCGGACTCCTTGAAAACCAAGGATTCGGCCGCACCTGGAGTCAAATGAACATGAAACCTTTCCTTTTCCGCGCCGCCACCCGTCTGGTCGCCGGCATTCTCGTGCTCGGTTCGGTGATGGCCGGCAATGTCGCCTTGGCGATCACCGCCCCGGACGAAGTGGTGCGCACCGCGTCCAACGAGCTGCAGTCCGACATCTCGAAGAACTACGCCAAGTACCAGTCCGACAAGGGCGCGTTCTACTCGATGGTCGATACCCGGATACTGGAGTACTTCGACACCCAGTACATCGCCCAGCTGATCCTGGCGCGCAACTGGCAGAGCGCGACACCGGACCAGCGCAAGCGCTTCGAAGTCGCGTTCAAGAACATGCTGATCCGCTCGTACGCCGATGCGCTGCTGCAGTATCACGACAGCGTCAAGGCCGAGATCAAGCCGGCGCAGATGGCCGCCGACGCGACCAAGGCAACGGTCAATTCCAACCTGATCCGCAAGGACGGTCCGCCGGTTCCGCTGGCCTTCGACATGCGTCTGAAGGACAACGCCTGGAAGGTCTACGACATCAAGGTCGAGAACATTTCTCTGGTCACCAACTTCCGCAGCCAGGTGGCAGCGCAGGTGAAAACGTCCAGCCTCGACGCGGTGATCACCAAGCTCGAGAGCGGCCAGCAGGTGGTCGCACCGGTGAAGGCCGGCGGCTCCGCCGGCTCGCCGTAATGAGCGCCACCGTCGTCGATGGTCCGCTGACATTTGCAACGCTCGCCGGCCATCTGCGCGAGCTCGATAGCGTTGCCGACGACGACACGCTGGACCTGGCGCGCTGTACCCGCATCGACAGTGCCGGCGCCGCCTACCTGATCGAGCGCACGCGTCGAGCCAAGACGCGCGGCGTATCGCTCAAGGTCGTCAACGCCAATCAGCAGGTCAAGAACCTGCTGAATTTTTTTGAACTGGATCAAGTCGTGGCCGTTTCCTGAACGGCGCGCAGTAGCTGCAAAGGGGATTGTGATGGGGAAATTGCTTCTGTGTGTAGGCCTAGTACTGGGTCTCGGTGCTTGTGCACATTCGCCGAGCTTTGACCCGGCTGATCCGCTGGAGAAAATCAACCGGCCGATCTTCAACTTCAACCTCAAGGCCGATCAGTACGTGCTACGTCCGGTCGCGAAAGCCTATGTCCAAGTGGTGCCGGACGTGGCGCGCCTGGGCGTCAGCAACTTCTTCGACAACCTGTTCTACCCGACCACGATCGTCAACGACTTGCTGCAGGCCAAGTTCGTGCAGGGCGGCCAGGACACGCTACGCTTCGTGTTGAATACGACGATCGGCCTGGCAGGCTTCATCGACGTCGCCACCAGCCAGGGCGTGGTCCGCCATGACGAAGACCTCGGCCAGACCTTCGGCCGCTGGGGCGTCGGTGAAGGCTGGTATTTGATGCTGCCGCTGCTCGGGCCGTCGGACAATCGCGATCTGCTCGGCAAAGTCGGCGATCACTGGACGCAGATCCCGACCTATGTCGACTCGCTCAACACCTGGCCGGCGACGATCGCGATCAACGCAGCCGACTTGGTCGACACGCGCGCGCGCCTGCTCGGCTCCGATCACGTCCTGAACGAACAGCTCGACAAGTACGTGTTCGTACGCTCCGCGTATCTCGATCGCCGCCAGAGCCTGGTATTCGACGGCCATCCGCCGGAAGAGGATCTGGGCTTCGACGAGAACGCCGATGACAGCGCGGCACCGGCTGCCGCTGCCAAGACAGCGGACGATTCGGGCAAGAAGAAAAAGAAGAAAAAGAAGCCGGCAGCGGATGCCGCCGCGCCGCGCAACTAATGTCACGTCGGCAAGGGATTGCCGAATATGCTAGCCAGCTTTCGTAGGTTGGGGTGAGCACCGCGAACCCCAACAGCGGTTCGCAGCAATGTTGGGGTTCGCGGTGCTCACCCCAACCTACGCCAGCCAGCTCTTGCAACTGCCCAGCGCTTCGGAATCCGCCGGCAACTTGCCGCAGACGCCGTCCATATGCGTGCGCAGGCGCTGCAGCACCGGCGCCTGCCGGTTCGACGCGCTCCAGCCCTTGAGCGACACCGCCAGCTTGTCGAAACGCATGCGCGTGCGCTGGTAGTAGCTGTCCGGATTCGCGGCAATCTCGTCGATCACCTGCGTCGTCGCGGTCTCGATGGTCCTCGCATCCTGGGGCTCGAGTTCGATCAGCCCGCGGACGTAGGCGACGCCCCATTGCGCGCGCGTCGCGGGGCCGTCGGACGCATCGTAAGCCTTGCGCAGCCAGTCGGCGGCCTGCTTGTTGTCGCCGCGCTCTTTCGCGAGATCGGAAAGATGCGGCATGTAGTAGTACGGCGCCTGCGACTTCGGCAACTCGGCGAGCAGCATCTGTTCGGCCTGCGCGTTGTCGCCGACGGTCTGCAGCAGATCGGCCGCGGTGCTGATCACCGCCTGACGCTCGAACGGCGTCTTCGACTGGGCATCGGCCCAGGCGGCACGGCGGCGCACCTTGTCGATCAGCGCCGGCGGCAGCGGCGCTTTCTCGCCGCTCTGCAGATGCGCCAGATCGATCTCGGCGGTGACCGCATCGAGACGGTCCAGCACCGGCAGGTTGTCGTTGGCATAGACGCGGTCCATCGCCTGGGTCAGCGCCTCGCTCAACTGGCGCCGCGGCTCCGACCCGGCGGCGCTCGCCGCCGCGATCATCGTGGCTCCGTCATACGACAGCTCGGCATGATTCGCCCGAAGCTGCGCACGGTCCTGCATCACCGACAGCAGCAGCGTCTGCGCGGCGGCCTGCTGCCCGGCCGGCAGTGCGGTCGCGGGCTTGTCGGCCTCGCGTGCCGCAGTCGCCAGCGCCAGGATCGCGAAGCGTGGACGCAGCGCGTCTACCGGGCAGGCGTCCGCCAGCTTTTGCAGCAACTGCGCGCCCTGCCCGGCTCCGGACAGGCGATCGAGATCGACATCCCAGCCGTAATTGGCGAGCAGCATCCAGTCGTTGGCGCTCAGCTGGTCCGGCGATTTTAGCGCGCGATCACGCAGTTCCGCCGCGGTCGCGGTCTGCCGCTGTGCCATCGCCAGCACTTTCGGGAACTGCTCGACGTCGGTGCCGCCGGAGATGCGCGTCAGCTCGGTGCGATCGCTGCGCAGCACGATCAGCGTCGGATAGCCGACGATGCCGAAGTACTCGCCCCAGCGCTGCGCGCCCGGTGAATCGCCGTCAAGATGCACGGCGACGAACTGCAGCGTCTGCTGGATGAAGGCCGGACGCTTGAACACCGTCGCCTTCAGCTGGTTGCAGGGCGGGCACCAGCGCGCGCCCCAGTACAGCAGTACCGGTTTATTTTTCTCTTTGGCCTCGGCGAAAGCCTCGTCGACATTGCCTTCGCGCCAGTCGATTTCAGAAGGAATCAGCGCCGCCGGCACGAAGGCGACTTCCTTCGCCGGCGACGCTTCCGGCTCTTTCCTGTGGCAGGCGGCGAGCGACAACAGCACGCCGATTCCGGCGAAACAAATCTTGATCGTAGGCTTCATGCTCAGCCGACCCAGCGGCGTGCGTTCTGGAACATGCGGAACCACGGCGTCCTGCCATCGAAAGCTTGCGGCCACCAGGAGCCGGTGACACCGTGAATCGTGCGCTCGGCGTGCGGCATCAGGATGGTGATGCGGCCGTCGTCGTTGCAGACCGAGGTGAGTCCCTCCGGCGAGCCGTTCGGGTTCGCCGGATACCTGGTCGCGATGCGGCCGTGATTGTCGATGAAGCGCATCGCGATCTGGCCGGCAGCCTGCAGCGTTTTCAGATCGCTGTCATGGGTGAAAACCGCAAGGCCTTCGCCGTGCGCGATCGCAATCGGCAGACGCGAGCCCGCCATGCCGTCGAACAGCATCGACTTGCTCTGCAGCACCTCGACCATGCCCCAGCGCGCTTCGAACTGCTCGGATGCGTTGCGGCGGAAAGCCGGCCATGCAGCCGCACCGGGCACGATGTCCTTCAGCGCCGCGAACATCTGGCAGCCGTTGCAGACACCGAGCGCGAACTTGGCCGGGTCGGCCAGAAACGCGGCGAATTCCTCGCGCCCGCGCTGCGAGAACAAAATGGTCTTGGCCCAGCCCTGCCCGGCTCCGAGCACGTCGCCATAAGAGAAACCGCCGCAGGCGGCGAGGCCGCTGAATGCACTCAAACGAACGCGGCCTTCGAGCACGTCGGACATGTGTACGTCGACGGATTCGAAACCGGCGGCCTGGAACGCGTAGGCCATTTCGATGTGACCGTTGACGCCCTGCTCGCGCAGGATCGCGACGCGCGGACGCTTGCCCAGCACCGCCGGCGCGGCGCCGATATCGAACGTCAGATGCAGGCTCAGGCCTGGATCGCCAGCCTCACCGATCGCGTCGAATTCCTCGCGCGCGCAATCCGGGTTGTCGCGCAGCGCGGCGATGCGATAGCTGGTCTCGGCCCAGGTCTTGTGCAGGCTCTGGCGCGGCTCGTCGAGCACGGTCCGGCCGGCAACGTTGATGACGATGCGATCACTGGCGTTGAGCGTGCCGATGTCCGTCGCGGTGATGCCTGCAGCCCGGGTTTTCGCGAGGATGCCGCCCAGGTCTTCGCTGCGAACCTGCAGTACCAGGCCCAGCTCCTCACAGAACAGTGTCGCCGCCGCATCGCGGCCGGCGAGTTCGACCGACACGCCGACATGGCCGGCGAAACTCATCTCGGCCAGCGTCACGAACAAGCCGCCATCGGAACGATCATGGCAGGCCAGGATCTTGTTCTGGGTGTTGAGCCACTGCACCAGCATGAACACCGTGCTCAGCTGCTCGGGATGATCCAGATCCGGCGCGGTCTCGCCGACCTGACCGAACACCTGTGCCAGCGCCGAGCCGCCGATGCGGTTCTTGCCGTTGCCCAAATCGATCAGCAGCAGACGCGTATCGCCGGCGTCGCTGCGCAGCTGCGGCGTCAGCGTGCGGCGCACGTCGGCCACCGGCGCGAACGCCGAGATGATCGCGGTCACCGGCGCGGTCTGAGCGCGCGCCGCGCCGTTCTCGCTCCACAGCGACTTCATCGACAGCGAATCCTTGCCGACCGGGATCGCGATGCCCAGCCTGGGGCACAGCTCTTCGCCGATCGCCTTCACCGCGTCGAACAGGCGCGCGTCCTCGTCATTCTGGCCACAGGCCGCCATCCAGTTGGCCGACAGGCGAATGTCTTCGATGCGCACGATGCTGGCCGACATGATGTTGGTGATGGCCTCGCCGACCGCCATGCGCGACGACGCGGCCGCGTCGAGCAGCGCCAGCAGCGGCCGCTCGCCCATCGCCATCGCCTCGCCCGTGCTCGCTTCGAAGCCGGTCGCGGTGACCGCGCAATCGGCAACCGGAACCTGCCAGGGGCCCACCATCTGGTCGCGCACCGACAAGCCGCCGACCGTGCGGTCGCCGATCGTGATCAGGAAATTCTTTGCCGCGATCGTCGGCAGCTTGAGCAGGCGCTGCGCGGCGTCGGCGATATCGATGGCGCTGGTATCGAACGCGCGCGTCAGCGATTTCTCGCGCCGCGTATTGCGCTGCATGCGCGGCGGCTTGCCGAGCAGCACCGGCATCGGCATGTCGACGGCGCGCGCATCGCCCAGCGCGTCTTCGACGATCAGCTGACGCTCGGCGGTGGCGACGCCGACCACCGCATACGGGCAGCGTTCGCGAGCGCAGGCGGCTTCGAGCATCGCCAGGCCTTCCGGCTTCAGCGCGAGCACGTAGCGCTCCTGCGATTCGTTGCACCAGATTTCCATCGGCGACAGCGAGGGATCGGCGCTCAGCACGTCGCGCAGCTGGAAGCGGCCGCCGCGATCGTCGGCATGCACCAGCTCGGGCAGCGCGTTGGAGATGCCGCCGGCGCCGACGTCGTGTATCGACAGGATCGGATTGGCATCGCCCAGAGCCCAGCAGGCATCGATGACCTCCTGGCAGCGGCGTTCCAGCTCCGGATTCGCGCGCTGCACCGAGGCAAAGTCCAGAGCCTCGTGACTGCTGCCGGTGGCCATCGAACTCGCGGCGCCGCCGCCCAGACCGATCAGCATCGCCGGCCCGCCGAGCACCACCAGCCTGGCGCCTTCGACGACCTCTTGCTTGAGCACGTTGCCGGCGCGGATGCTGCCGTAGCCGCCGGCGATCATGATCGGCTTGTGATAGCCGCGGTTGCGGCCATCGGCGGTGATCGCCTCGAACGTGCGGAAATAACCGTTGAGATTGGGACGGCCGAACTCGTTGTTGTAGGCGGCCGCGCCGAGCGGCGCATCGATCATGATCTGCAGCGCCGAGGCCATCCGTGTCGGCCGCGACAGCGCGGCCTCCCAGGGCTGCTCGAAGCCGGGAATGCGCAGATTGGCGACGGTAAAACCGGCGAGCCCGGCCTTGGGCCGCGAGCCGGTGCCGGTCGCGGCCTCGTCGCGGATTTCGCCGCCGGCACCGGTGGCGGCGCCCGGGTGCGGCGAGATACCGGTGGGGTGATTGTGCGTCTCGACCTTCATCAGGATGTGCACCGGCTCGTCGTGGCCGCGATACACGTGATCGGCGTCGGCGAACAGGCGCATCGCCGTGTGGCCTTCGATCACCGAGGAGTTATCGGTGTAAGCGGACAGCACACCCTGCGGCGAGGCCGCATGCGTCAGCCGGATCATCTGGAACAACGAATGCGGCTGCACCGCGCCGTCGACGGTGAATTCGGCGTTGAAGATCTTGTGGCGGCAATGCTCGGAATTGACCTGCGCGAACATCATCAGCTCGGCGTCGGTCGGGTTCTTGCCGGCGCGCGTGTAATGCGCGGCGAGGTACTCGATCTCCTGCTCCGACAGCGCCAGGCCCCAGTCCGCATTCGCAGCGGCGAGCGCGGCGGCGCCGCTGCCGAGCACGTCGACGCTGCGCAGCGGCCGCCGCGGCGGCGTCGCAAAGACGTTCTGCAGTGCAGTGACATCGCTCAGCACCGACTCCATCATCGGATCGTGCAGCAGCGCCTGCGCAGCCAGCGACAGTTCGCCGATGCCTTCAAACCGATAGGCACGGCCGCGCTCGATTCGCTTGACGCCGACGAGCCCGCAAACGCTCGCGATGTCGGTGGCCTTGGACGACCAAGGCGACAAGGTGCCGACGCGCGGCACGACGAATAGCGACAGCGCAGCTTTCGGGAACGCTGCGGGGCCTTCACCGACCAGTTGACGCAGATCGGCTGCCGAGGTCGATTCGGCATCGACCAGGTAAAAATCCAGAACCTTCAGCGCGCTCAGGCCGGGAGCCAGCGGGCGGAGTTCATCAAACAGGCGCTGAAGACGGAAGGAAGAAAGACTTGCGGTGCCGGGCAATACGAGCAGGGGCATCGACGATCCTGGTGCACAGGGGCTGCAATTGAGGCCGCTATTGTCTCATACGGAATCAAGCTCCCGTAGGTCGGCAATCCCTTGCCGACGTGTACGATCGATACGCAACCGGGGCCTCACGTCGGCAAAGGATTGCCGACCTACGCAACCTCGCGCCAGGCCAGTCCCTCGTCCTGACCCGCGCAGACGATCCAGTCGGCAGCCGACTGCATCGCGTCGCGGGCCGCCCGCAGCGCCAGCTCCGGCGTATTGTTGGTTTCCGACAGATGCGTGAGCACCAGATGCTGCAAGCGGCTGCGGTCGACGCCGCGCAGCAGCGCCGCGGACTGCTCGT
Organism: Hydrocarboniphaga sp.; assembly: GCF_028291725.1. Lineage (GTDB taxonomy): Bacteria > Pseudomonadota > Gammaproteobacteria > Nevskiales > Nevskiaceae > Hydrocarboniphaga. The sequence goes on from NZ_JAQGNT010000063.1 coordinate 71,104, forward strand.
TGCTCAGATGCCCAAGCCCGCCACCGACACGATGCTTCAGGCTGTACGGATACGGGCCGGCGGCCAGCATCGCGCTGTCGTGATTGCATTCCAGCATCAGCGCATCGCAACGATCCAGCATCAGCTGCATGTAGGGCGTCACCGCGCCGGCATCGGACAGGATGCCGACGCGCAGCCCGCGGTACGCGAACACGTACTGGCAGGGCTCGCGCGCATCGTGCGGCACCGGATAGGGCTGCACGTGAAGGTCGCCGATGCTCCAGTCCGCATGCGGGCTGAACAGGCGGACCTGCTCGACTCGGTGCTCCCCCCAGGCCGAGCAAGTCCCGGGCGTCATCCAGACCTCGATGCCGTGCCGCCGCGCCAGCCGGGCGACACCGCCGAGATGATCGCCATGCTCGTGCGTGACCAGGATCGCCGAAATCGAACCCGGCTCGATGCCGAGCCGCTGCAGCCGCGATTCGGTGACGCCGAGGTTGAAACCGCAGTCGACCAGCACGCGAGTAGCGCCGGCCTCGATCAGCGTGGCATTGCCACGGCTGCCGGAGCCGAGCATCGCGAAACGCATCACCGGCGCGTCAGATCGGGGTTGGTGTACGTTGGAAACGGCATGACCTTGGAACCGCCGTCACTGCCGCCAACGATCCGCGCCGCGCCCTGCTTGCTGACCTCGTCGATGCGGATCACCGCATGCAGCGGCACGTAGAAGCGCTCGACATTCTCGAACTCGGTCTTCAGCCGCTCCTCGGACGGATCGACCACCACGGTCGTGCGCTCGCCGAACACCAGCTTCTCGACCTCGACGAAGCCCGGCATGCTGCCATGGCTGACCTGGCGCGCGTAGATCTCGTAGATCTGGTTCTGGTTGTGGAAGCTGATGCGGTAGAGACGGGTGCTGGTCATCCGCTGCGGCATGAGTGACGGAACGCGGAGTATATCGGCTACATCTCGTCCGGCTTACTCGGGAACCTGACAACCGGTCGAGCCGGCACCGCCCGGAATACAGACCGCCGTCTTGGTCGGCCGGCCCACCTGGACGCTGTACATCGTCACCGTACCGGTTCCGGTCTGGATCCCCAGAGCGTCCAGTACCGGGTTGACCAGACTCGCGACCAGACCGTTTACCAAGTCGAGCAGCGGCTGGATAAGCTGTTCGGCAGTGGTCAACAGACCGGCAACCGTGGCGCCGATCGCTCCGAGCGTACCCGATCCACTCGGAATCACGGACAAGCCAAGGTTCAGAGTGATACTGATCGGCGCGCCGACGGTCTGCGGATTCGCCGCGACCGGCGTCACTGGCTGGACCGCCGCACTTCCCAGTGCGCCGTACACGAGCGGAACGCCAGCCGGTGCGTCCAAGCGCTCGAACATCGTTACATCCTGTAACGGGCGGACTCCGGAATCGCTGACGCCAAGCGACGTCAGGCCGAGGTGCACGGTTTCGACGATGGTGCCCAGCGGTCGCAGACCGACGGTTAGCGTGAGCACGTCCCAGCCGGTCGTCGAGCGGTCCAGCGGCGGCGAATACGTCGCTGTCGGCGTTCCCGAAAACGTACCGATATCGACATCCGCCAGCGAGGTCGAGGCGCTCAGCTGCGCAATCGGCATACCGTTGTTGATCGAGGGACAAACGACGCCGTCCAGATAGGCCGTGGCTGCGGCGACTGAAACATCGATGCCGATATTCAGCGAGTCGCTGACGTCCAGAACCAGCGTGACACCGAGCAATTTCAGCAAGTTGCCAGCGCCATTGATGATAATGCTCAGCTGACGAGTCAACTCGGTCAGCAATTGGTCGGCCTTGATCCGCACTTCGATCCGTATCTGCGAAGTGCTCGCCTTGGCGAACCCCGGGCGTGCAACCCCACTGGACTGTGCCGGCTGCAATATCCGCAAATAGGCGGTGACGGTCGCGACACTGGGAATGGAAAGCTCGATCGGCAACTCAATCGGCATTACCGCACCGTCTTCTCCCGCGTGCGCAGCGGCACCCAGCGCCATAATTAAATCGAGCGCATTGATGAAGGGCACCGCGCCGGCAACGTCATCTACGGCGCCGAGCACCTGCCCTAGTGGGATTTCGTTGCGGTTGCCGGCGGACGCCGCCGCCAGGTTAAGCAGCAGCCCTGTAACCGAACTGCTGACGGTACCCGAAAGACTACCAGCGAGCCCATTGAGCGCATCTGACAGTACGATCGTCTTTGTTGATAGCTCAAGAGGGTCAGACAAGTCTTTGACGCTGACACCAACCGCCGTCGAAAGCTGTCCTAGCGAGATCGAGGTATTGGCGAGCCCGGTCGAGTAGGAAACGACATTGAGACTGATCACGTTCGCCTGGCAGACAGTGTCACCGGCCGGACACAGCAGGCCGCCCAGCACCTGATTCAATAGACCGCCTTTGAGGCTTAGCAGTGTCGACCCGACAGTAAAGCTGCCGGTCAACGGCTGCTCGGCCGTTGCCGAAACCCGCAGCGTATTTCCACCGGTCAGAAAGCCGGTGAAAGGCGTCGGCTGGGGGCGCGTCAGGTTGACCCTGATCGCAGTAATGCCCGGATCGCCCTCGACCAGGGGCTTGAAGACCCGTAGATCGTTCTGGGTCACCATCGTACCCAACTCGACCGGAACGTAGCCGTTGATGCCAGAGGTCAGATAAGTCGAGTCGCCGCCATTGCTGACGATGAAGTTGCTGACCAGCGAGGTGACCTCAGTCAGGCCGCCAAGCGTACCGTTGCTGTTTGGTCCGGCGCAGCCGCTTGCGAATTGCACACCGGCAACCGCAGCCAGATTCGCCATCCTCTGCAAATCACGCTGCGTGTAATAAAGCCGCCCGGTCTCGATCGCCAGAAACGCGGCCGTCAGCAGCGCGACGATGGATACGCCGACCCAAATGGCGACCGCACCCCGTTGGTAGGCAGTTACCCGCACATTTCGCTGCATCCTGCCGCCCATGACCGCTCCCGTGATCGTGGCGGCATTACGCCCCAAAACCCGAACCGCGGTTCGGATGTTCCGTCGAGCGGTCGGGTTTGCGCCGATGACCGTGCCGGCGCGGCGCGAATGCTAGCCGCCGAAGCGCCAGATCAGCGAGGTCAGCAGGCCTTCACGGGCGCCGAGTGCGTACTCGCCCTGCAGCGTCCAGCGCCGGGTGATGTCCCAGTTGACGCCGGCGAGGTAGCTCCAGTCGTGGTCGTTCTTCTGCGACAGTGAGTAGTCGAAAGTGATTTCGGCGGGGATGTCGCTGCCGCTCGGCGCTCCGGTTTCGAACACAGTCTGGCTGTTGATCTCCACCTTGCTGTCGACGAAGCTGGCGCCGCCGTAAACCGACACGACACCGCCGGTCTGCGTGGTAAAGCGCCAGCCCAACCGCGGTGAGGCGGTGAACGTGGTCACCTTGGTGTCTCCGCCGCTGGCGTCGCTGGTGGCGTAGATCAGTCCCAGCAAGGCAAAAGCCGGCCCGCGCGCGGCGGCAAGCAGCGCACCGCCGCCGTAGTTCAGCGCGTCCGAGTCGCGGTCGATGGTGCCGGTGAAGTTGCGGTCGCAGAAGGCGGGCCGGTCAGTCGCGTCGTCGCAGGCGGTGGAGCCGTAGTAGTCCGCGACCTCGGAGCCGTTGACCGAGTAGTCGACCTTGAGCTTGTTGCTGGCCTGGCCGACGAAGGCGAACACATCCAGAAACGGCAGCAGCCAGACGTCGCCCTTGACCAGCACGCTGCTGGACTTGATGTCGGAGTGGCCCAGGTGCAGCAGGCTGCTCGCGCTGGTCGGATTGCCGTTGGCGGTGACGTCGAGGTTGTCGAGCACCAGATCCTGCTTGGTATCCGAATAGACCACGGCGAGGCCATAGGGCATCGGCAGACTTTCACCCCGATTGGCGGCGAGGTCCTTCATGAACGGCGGGCCCTCGGCATGGGCCGGGGCAGCGGCGGCCATCAGCGCGGCGATCAGCGCCGGCAGACCGCAGTTCGCGGGGATATTGCGCAGCCGCAACGGCTGCAGGGGACGAGAGTGCATGAAATAGCTCCTTTAAGTTCTGTGATCGCTGGCTTGCCTGTGGACGACGATCGGCTCTTGGACGGGCTCCCCCCGGCTCCACACCATGCAGTGTCCGTACCGCTTGAGCCGCCCCATACTAAGACCAACGCCAGTAAAGCCCCACTACAAGACGCCCGCCGATGAACCTTTCCCCGTCCCTGCACCTGCAATCCACCGACGGCGCCAGCGCCGAGATCCATGCGCAGGGCGCCCATCTGAGTTCCTGGCGCAGCGCCTCGGGTGTCGAGCAGCTGTTCCTGAGCACGCGATCCGCTTTTGCTCCCGGGGTCGCGATCCGCGGCGGCATACCGGTGATTTTTCCGCAGTTCGCCGGCGAAGGACCGCTGCCCAAACACGGCTTCGCACGCAGCCGCCTGTGGACACTGCTTGAACAGCAGGCCGATCGCGCGCGCTGGTCACTCGAATCCAGCGCGGCGAGTCTGGCGATATGGCCGCAGGCTTTCCGCTGCGAACTGGCCATCGAAATCGGTGGATCGCAGCTGCAGGTCGAGCTGAGCGTGTTGAACACCGGCGAGACGCCGATGCAATTCACCGCCGCGCTGCACACCTATCTGCGTGTGGCCGCGATCGACGAGGTACGCGTGCTCGGTCTGCAGGGTCTGCGTTATCGCGATTCGGCTCAGGGAAGCGCGGAGTTCGTCGAACTGGGCGAACAGCTCGCGATCGTAGGCGAAGTCGACCGCATCTATTTCGATGCGCCGCCGCAGCTCGAGCTGATCCAGCCGAGTAGCCGGCTGCTGATCGGGCAGCGCGGATTCACCGATACCGTGGTGTGGAATCCGGGTGCCGAAAAAGGCGCGGCGCTCGCGGACCTGGAGGTCGACGGCTACCGCCGCATGCTCTGCATCGAAGCCGCGACGGTCGGCCGGCCGGTGCACCTGGCGCCGGGCGAGCGCTGGGCCGGCTCGCAGACACTGCGCGCCTGAGCCGGCGAATCAACCCGATGAAGAAGCAACTGCTGCTGGTGTACGCAAGCCAGAGCGGGCGCACGCGGCAGCTGATCGATGCCGCACTGGACGGTGCCGCCGAGTTCGCCGACGAAGTCGAATGCCGGCTGCTGCACGGTCTGCAGGCCGGTGTCGACGAGTTGATGAGCTGCGACGGCCTGCTGATCGGCACGCCGGAAAATTTCGGCTACATGAGCGGCGCGATCAAGGACTTTCTGGATCGCACCTACTATCCCTGCGAAGGCCGGCGCATCGGCCTGCCTTATGCGCTGCTGATCAGCGCCGGCAACGACGGCAGCGGCGCGCTGCGCGGCATCGAGCGCATCGCGAGCGGCTTTGCGTGGAAGGCAGTGGCGGAGCCGTTGATCGTGATCGGCGAGCCGGACCAGGCCGCGCTGCAGCGTGCACGGGAGATCGGGCAGACGCTGGCGGCGGGACTGAGCATCGGCGCGTTTTGAGAGACGGCGGGTCGTGACCCCAATGACACTACCTTAAGCGTTGCAGTCCCTTCTCCCGCTTGCGTTCGATGCTGCCCCGAAGGGGCGGATGAGGGGCTGTTCGGCGGGAATAAGCCCCTCACCCGGCGCTCCGCGCCACCCTCTCCCGCAAGCGGGAGAGGGGATTTTCTTCTTAAGGTAGTGCCATTGGGGTCGTGACCCGCCCTACGATCCGCATCTTGTAGGGCGGGTCATGACCCGCCGTTTTTCCGTCAAAACCAAAAATCAAGGCAGCGGCGAATCCGGCGCCCAGACTTCGCGGATGATGCCGACCATCGCCTGGATGATCGGGTCGTCGCTGCGTTCCCTGGCGTGGATGAACTGCAGCTTGGTCGCCAGGCGCACATCGCCCCACAGCATGACTTCGCCGGAGCGTGCGCGCTCCATCGCCTTTTCTTCGCGCATCAGCGCGATGCCCAGGCCGGCAATCGCCAGCGAGCTGATCACGGCCTCGTGATCGGCCTCGACGATGCGCGAGGGCCGCACGCCGTGCTGCTTGAACAGGCCGCTGATCAGCTCGTGATGCGTACTGATCGGCGGTGGAATCACCCAGGGCTGGGTCGCGATCTCTTCGAAGCTATTGGTCTTCAGCCGGTCTTTCCAGGCGCTCGGCACGGCGATGCGGAACACCACTTCGCGCAGCGGCACCGACACCACGTCGGAATGGCTCAGATCACCATAGTAGAAGCTCGCGTCCAGGCCGCCGTCGCGGACCATCTCGAAAGCCTCGCCGGTGACCACGTGATGGAACTCGATCTCCACCAGCGGATAACGGCTCATGGTCGCGCTCATGAACGGCGCGACGCGGATGAAATCGGGGTCGGAGACGGTGCCGACGCGGACGATGCCGCCGATCTCGCCCTTGATCGCGCGCGCCTCGTTGCGCATCGCCTGCGCCGCCGACAGCACTTTCTCGGCCATCGGCAGCAGGCGGCGGCCAGCCGCGGTCAGCATCATGCCGGCCGGCGTGCGCTCGAACAGCGGGGTCGCAAAGGTGTCTTCGAGCGCGCGGATCTGCGCCGACAGCGCCGGCTGGCTGATATGCAGCTTCTCTGCCGCGCGCGTCAGGTGGCGCATCTCGGCCACGGCGATGAAACTTCTAAGCTGGTACAACTCCATGAGGTTCTCGGGTCGCCTGTCGGCGGTGCGCTCTGAGGGTCGCCATTATGCCTGTGCCGGCGACTTTCCCGCTGCGCTTCGGCTGACGCACAATACCCGCAGTCCAGCCGCGAATCCCATGACCCGATCGATCATTGCCCGCCGTTCCCCCATCCACGGCACCGGCGTTTTTGCCGCCCGCACACTCAAAGCCGGAACCGAGGTTATCGAGTATCGGGGCAGGCTGATTACCCACGCCTACGCCGACCGTCATTACGGCGACGGCGGCGAGACCGGCCACACCTTCCTGTTCACGCTCAACGAGCGCTACATCATCGACGCCAACGTCGATGGCTCCGATGCGCGCTGGATCAACTACAGCTGCGACCCCAACTGTCAGGCGGTGCTGCACGAGGACGACAAGGGCCGGCCGAAGAAGGACCGCGTGATCATAGAAGCACTACGCGATATCAAGCGCGGCGAAGAGCTGACCTACGACTATGGCATCACGCTGGAAGTACGCCAGACCGCGCGGCTGAAAAAGATCTGGGAATGCCGCTGCGGCAGCCCCCAGTGCATCGGCACCATGCTCAAGCCCAAGAGCCGCGTTAAGAAGGCCTGAGCTTTTGTTGCGGGGATGTTGGGGTTCGCTTTGCTCACCCCAACCTACGGGTCGATTGGTAGGTTGGGGTGAGCGCAGCAAACCCCAACGGGTCACATCAGTTCCACCGCCATCGCCGTGCCTTCACCACCGCCGATGCACAGCGTCGCGACGCCGCGCTTGCCGCCGCTGCGCTTGAGCGCGTGCAGCAAGGTCACCAGCACGCGCGCGCCGCTGGCGCCGATCGGATGGCCGAGTGCGCAGGCGCCGCCATGTACGTTGACCTTGTCGTGCGGAATCTTCAGCTCGACCATCGCCGCCATCGGCACCACCGCGAAGGCTTCGTTGATCTCGTAGAGATCCACGTCCTCGGACTTCCAGCCGATGCGCGCAAACAGCTTTTGCATCGCACCGACCGGGGCCGTGGTGAACCAGGCCGGCTCCTGCGCGTGGCTGGCGTGGCCGACGATTCTCGCCAGCGGCTTCAGGCCGCGCTTCGCTGCTTCGCTTTCGCGCATCAGCACCAAGGCCGCGGCGCCGTCGTTGATCGATGAGCTGGAGGCGGCGGTGATCGTGCCGTCTTTCTTGAACGCCGGCTTCAAGGTCGGGATCTTGTCGAGCTTGATCTTGCCCGGGCCTTCGTCGACCGAGACGATGGTTTCACCGCTGCGATCCTTGACCGTCACCGGCACGATTTCGTCGAGAAAGGCGCCGTCCTTGATCGCCGCCTGCGCACGCTGCACCGAGGCGGTGGCAAACGCGTCCTGGGCTTCGCGGCTGAACTGGTACTTGTCGGCGCACTGCTCGCCGAAGGTGCCCATCGAGCGGCCCGCTTCGTAGGCGTCTTCCAGGCCGTCGAGCATCATGCTGTCGAAGATCTGCGAGTGGCCCATGCGGTAGCCTGCGCGGCCCTTGCTCATCAGGTAGGGCGCACCGGTCATGCTCTCCATGCCGCCGGCGACGACAATCTCGGCGCTTCCGGCCAGGATCGCGTCGTGAGCAATCATCACCGCCTTCATTCCCGAGCCGCAGACCTTGCCGACCGTGGTGCTGGGCGTGCCCATCGGCAGGCCGGCTTTCAGCGCCGCCTGGCGCGCCGGCGCCTGGCCGACACCAGCGGTCAGCACACAGCCCATCAGCACTTCGGAAACCGCGCCCGGCGCCAAGCCGGCACGCTGCAGTGCCGCGCGGATCGCGGTGGCGCCGAGTTCGGGCACCGGCACATCCTTGAACGCGCCCTGGAAGGCGCCCATCGGCGTACGGATTGCGGAGACGATGACGACAGGATCGGCGGACATGGGTTTTTACTCCTTAAAGATCTGTGGAACCGGCGCTCAGGCGCCGTCGACGAGCTGCATCGCGCGTTGCGAGAACACCGCGCCCAGACGGCCGACCTGTTCGGCGTTGTCGGCGACCGCGATACCCTGCCTGGCTCGCGCAGCGATGCCTTCGAAAATCACCGCGATGCGGAACAGCGCGAATACGAAATGGAACTGCTGAATCGGCTCCTGGCGCCTCGACACACGGTAGTAGTCGGCAATGTGCTCGGCCTCGCTGGGGATGCCGAGCGCGGCCAGCTCCAAACCGCGCAGGCCGTAGTACTCGTCGGCTGCGGTGTGCCAGGCGATGCAGTGATAAGCCAGGTCGGCCAGCGGATGGCCGAGCGTGGAAAGCTCCCAGTCGAGCACCGCGATCACGCGCGGCTCGGTGGGATGGAACATCAGGTTGCCGGCGCGATAGTCGCCGTGCGCGATGCTGGATTCATCGCCGGGCGGGATGTTCGCCGGCAGCCATTCCAGCAGGCGCTCCAGCGAGGGATTGTCGCTGACCTTGGTGTCGCGCCACTGCTTGCCCCAGCGGTTGATCTGGCGCTGGAAATAATTGCCCGGCTTGCCGTAGTCGCCCAGGCCTATCGCGGCGAAATCGACGTTGTGCAGTCGCGCCAGGGTCTCGGCCATCGAGCGATACATCTGGCGGCGCTCGGCCGGCGTCACGCCCGGCAGCTCGTAGCTGGCGAACACGCGGCCTTCCAGGCATTCCATCACGTAGAACGGCGTGCCGACGATGTCGCGCTCGGCATGGAAGAACAGCACCACCGGCACCGGCACGTCGGTGGCGGCCAGCGCGTGCATGATCCGCGCCTCGCGGTCCACCGCGTGCGCGCCCGGCAGGATGTCGGGGCCGGGCTGCTTGCGCAGCACCAGCCTGCGATTGTCGAAGTCAACGAAGAACGTCGGGTTCGACTGCCCGCCACCGATCCGCTGCAGGCGCATCCCGCCCTGCAGGCCCGGCAGCTTCAGACGGAGAAACCGCTCCAGGGTCGCCGCATCGAATTCAAGGCGGCTGGGCGTGGGGCTGCTCATGTTTCGCGGTTGCGGATCGCGCGGCTCAGAACTGGCTGACGGGCAGCTCGACCACCAGCCCATCGACATCCGGGTTCACATTGATCTGGCAGGTCAGCCGGCTGGTCGGCCTGACATTGAGCGCGCCCTCGAGCATCATCTCTTCATCTTCCTGCTTGGCCGGGAGCTTGGCGGCCCATTCCGGCGCGACGTAACCGTGGCAAGTCGCGCAGCTGCAGCAGCCGCCGCAATCGCCGACGATGCCGGGCACCATATTGTCGACGGCCACCTGCATCACCGACTTGCCGATCGGCGCCTCGACGACGTGCTTGGTTCCGTTGTGTTCGATGAAGGTGATTTGGGGCATGTGTCCTCAGCCGCGTGGGGGGCCGGCCTGGGGCGCGGCAAGAATGCGCATTGTACCTCGGCGCTCCCGGTTGCGATCCCGGTTGCGATCCCCATACGCACCGACCATGCCGGCCGGGCGTGGCAGAATCGCCCGATCCGTCCCGCCCACAGGAGAGCCCGCTTGATCACCTCGATTGGCTATGCCGCGACGCAGGCCCGGGCACCGCTGCTGCCTTTCAACTTCGAACGCCGCGATCCGGGCGAGTACGACGTGGTGCTCGAAGCGCTGTTCTGCGGCGTCTGCCACTCCGATCTGCACGCGGTCAACAACGATTGGGGCAGTACGCGCTACCCGCTGGTACCCGGCCACGAAATCGTCGGCAAGGTCGTCGAGGTCGGCAGCGCGGTCACCCGGTTCAAAATCGGTGATCACGCCGGCATCGGCTGCCTGGTCGACAGCTGCCGCGAATGCGCGCCCTGCCACGAAGGCGACGAACATTTCTGCGAGTGCGGGGCGACCGGCACTTATGGCGGTTTCGAGCGCGGCACGCGCATCCCGACCTACGGCGGCTATTCGAATAACTACGTCGTCGCGGAACGCTTTGCGCTGACGATTCCGCAGAGCCTGGATCTGGCCGCCGCGGCGCCGCTGCTATGCGCCGGCATCACCACCTACTCGCCGCTGCGCCACTGGAGGGTCGGGCCGGGCCAGCGCGTCGGTATCGTCGGCCTCGGCGGCCTTGGCCACATGGGCCTGAAGATCGCCAAGGCGCTCGGTGCCGTCGTGGTGCTGTTCAGCACCTCCGAGAGCAAACGCGAAGACGGCCTGCGTCTCGGCGCTGATGAAGTGGTGATCTCCAGCGACCCGGCGCAGATGAAAGCGCAGGGCAATCGCTTCGATTTCATTCTCGACACGGTGTCGGCCGAGCACGACATCAACGCCTATCTGCGCCTGCTCAAGCGCGACAGCACGATGTGCCTGGTCGGCCTGCCCGAGAAACCGACGCCGTTCAATGCCCGCAGCGTCGTGCTCGGCCGCAAGAGCCTCGCCGGCTCGTTCATCGGCGGCCTGCGCGAAACCCAGGAGATGCTCGACTTCTGCGCCGAACACGGCATCGTCTCCGACATCGAGATGATCGATATCCAGCAGATCAACGAGGCTTATGCGCGGCTCGAAAAGGCCGACGTGAAGTATCGCTTCGTGATCGATCTGGCGTCGCTGAAAAGCTGATTTCGCACCTGTAGGTGCAGCTCTCAATCGAACAACACCACCTGCCGCACTGCCTCCCCGAGCGCCAGTCGATCGAAGCCGGCGTTGATCTCGTCCAGCCGCAAGCGGTGCGTCAGCAGCCGATCAACCGGCAGCAGTCCGGCGCGGTACAGAGCGACATAGCGCGGGATATCGCGGCTCGGCACCGCCGAGCCCATGTACGAGCCCTTGATCGTGCGTTCTTCGGCAACCAGGCTGACGGCGGGCACCGAGAACATCCTGCTCGGATGCGGCAGGCCGGCGGTGACCGTCGTGCCGCCTCGACGTGTGGCCGCATACGCCTGTGCCAGCACCATTTCGTTGCCGACGGTTTCGATCGTGATCTGCGCGCCGCCACGGGTGATCGAGCGGATTTCGGCGACCGCGTCCTCGCCTGCCGCCACGACATGATGCGCGCCGAGTTCGCGTGCGAGTTCGAGCTTCGACGGCAGCACGTCGATCGCGATCAACGGATACGCACCGGCCGCCCGCGCGCCCAGCAAAGCGGCCAGACCGACGCCGCCGAGGCCGAATACCGCCACGCTCCCGCCCGGCTGTACGTGCGCCGTGTTCACCGCGGCGCCGACACCGGTCATCACCGCGCAGCCGAACAGCGCCGCGATTTCCGCCGGCAGGCTGGAATCGATACGCACCGCGGAGCGCGCCGATACGACCGTGGTCTCGGCGAAGGCTGATACGCCGAGATGATGATTCGGGCTCGCGTCACCCAGATGCCAGCGGCGAGCGCCGCCAAGCAGTGTGCCGGCGGTGTTCGCGGCGGCACCGGGCTCGCACAGCGCCGGCCGGCCGCTGGCGCAGGGCGCGCAGTGGCCGCAAGTCGGCACGAACGAGAACACCACCTGGTCGCCGATCGCATAGCCCTCGGTATCCGGACCGATCGCCATCACCCGGCCGGCCGCTTCGTGGCCGAGCACCATTGGCAGCGGCCGGGGGCGCGAGCCGTCGATCACCGACAGATCGGAGTGACACAGGCCCGCCGCACGCACTTGCACCAGCAGTTCGCCGCGGCCCGGCGGATCGAGATCCAGCGTGCGCAGCTTTAGTGGCTGCGACTGCGCATACGGCGCCGGCAAGCCGAGCGTTTCGAGTACCGCGCCGGTGACCTTGATACTCATGACCCCGGATCCTTCTGCAGGCGCTGCAGTGCGCTGCGGACCGGCTCCGGCAGCGCCTGGGGCCGCCGCGTATCGCGCGCGACGAATACATGGACGAACCAGCCTTCGGCCGCAGGCTCGGCATCACCTTCGCGGAACAGCGCGATCTCGTAGCGCACGCTGCTCCTGCCCAGGTGCGCGACGCGCAGAGCGGCGTCGACCGCGTCCGGAAACGCCAGCGCCTTGAGAAATCTGCAATGCGATTCGGCACAGAAACCGATGGTGTCGCCGCAGTGGATATCGAGCCCGCCTTGACGTATCAACCAGGTGTTGATGACGGTATCGAAGAAGCTGTAATAGTCGATGTTGTTGACGTGGCCGTAGACGTCGTTGTCCTTCCAGCGCGTGCCGATGCGCTGGACGTAGGGATAGCTTGCACGGCTTGCAGCGGTACTCGGATACGCGTCGTCCATCGCTCGCCCCGGCGGTTCAGCGATAAGTGATCAGCTGTCTCGAACGCTCGCCTTCGAAATGGGCGTGCTCGTTGAACGTCGACAGATACAGGCCGCGATCGCTGTAGATCAGCTTGGTCACCGAGGCATTGGCGATGATGCGGTTCAAGCGCGCCGCATCGCGCAGCGGCACATGCAGCAGATCGGCGGCGGTCGATGCCACCGGCCCGCCGGAAGTGAACACCAGCGCGGTCTGCGAAGGGCCCATCGATGTCACCAGCTCCCGCAGCGCGCCCGTCACGCGCGCATTGAAGGCCGGCCATGATTCGGCGTAGTCGCCGTCATGCTCGCCGCTGATCCAGCGCTCGGTAGCCTGCTCGAACATCGCCTGGAAAGCGCGGCGCGGATCGGCTTCTCCGGCGAAACAGGCATGCCGCTCGGTCGGGTCGGCGAGGCGCGGGTCGAAGCGCGCGATCATCTCGTCGTGGTCGTACTCCTTCCAGCCCGGATGCTCGTCCCAGCGCGCCGACAGGCTCATGCCGGCGAGGCAGGCTTCGGCGGTCTGGCGATGGCGGCGCATCGGCCCGCAGGCGATGCGGTCGAGTCGTATACCGCGTTGCTTCAAGGCCAGGCCGAGTATGCCCGCCTGCTCGACACCGAGCGGCGACAGCGCGTCGTAGTCGGCCGCGCCGAACGAGGCCTGCCCATGCCGCACCAGATAAATCGCGCCCATCTACTGCTCTCCGGTTGTGTTCCCTGCTGCGCACGCGAGGAAGGAGACCCGCGCAGACATCACGCCAGTTTTGCGACGATCGCCAGCGGCAGATGCTTCAAGAAGAAACCGACCAAGGTCCACGGCCAGGACGGCACATAGGCCTCGGCAGGTTCGCGTTCGATCGCGCGTACCAGTGCGCGGCAGCCGGTTTTGGTGTCGACGATGAACGGCACTCTCTTGAGCTTGTCGTTGATCTCCGAGCGGATGTAGCCCGGGAAAATCGTGCTCACCTTGATCTTGCTTTTCCTGGCCAGCAGATCGGCGCGTATGCCCTCGCTCAACGCCGCGAGGCCGGCCTTGGTCGCCGCGTAGGTCGTCATCGCGCCAGGCATGCCGCGCACCGCGCTCATCGACGAGATCGTCACCAGATGGCCTTCGCGCTGATCACGCAATATTTCCAGCGCGGCTTCGCATTGCGCCAACGCCGCGACGAAATTGGTTTCTGCCGTCTTCAGATTGGCCTGGAAATAACCGGTGCCCAGCGGCGCGCCCTTGCCCATGCCGGCGTTGACCAGAATCCGGTCGATCGTGCCGAACTCTTCGCGAAACGCGCGGAACACCCGGAACACTTCGTCGTGATCGTTGACGTCCAGCGCCCGTACGCTGACCTGGATATGCGGATAGGTGGTCAGCAGTTCGTCGCGCAGCGCCTCGAGCCTGTCGGTGCGACGCGCGCACAGCGCCAGGTTGCGCCCACGCGCGGCCCATTCGCGGGCCATGCCCTCGCCCAGGCCGGAACTGGCGCCAGTGATCAGGATGTTGTTGCGCACCATCGGGAATCGATCCTTGCGGATGTTGGGGGCCGACTACGGTAATGGCTTTCCGTATTGGGTTCCATTACCACACGGCCCGGTCGCCGCGATCCGAGCCATAGCTGCCCCGACCATGTAAAATTCGCGCCCCGGCCGGCCGGCCAGCCCTGCCCGCGCGCCCTTTCACCCCATCGATGAGGATTTCATGAGCACCACGCGTATCCAGAAAGGCGGCCTGCAGGTTGCGAGCGTTCTGAGCGAGTTCATCGAGCAACGCATTCTGCCCGGCACCGGCATCGAGCCGGCCGCGTTCTGGGCGGGCTTCGAGAAGATCACCGATACGTTTGCGCCGCGCAACCGCGACCTGCTCGCCAAGCGCGACAGCCTCCAGGCGCGCATCGACGCCTGGCACCGCGAGCGCGCCGGCAAGCCGCACGACGCGGCCGCATACAAGAAATTCCTCGGCGAAATCGGCTACCTGCTGCCCGAGCCGGGCGAGTTCAAGGTGACCACGGCCAACGTCGATCCGGAAATCGCCGAGCAGTGCGGCCCGCAGCTGGTCGTGCCGGTGATGAACGCGCGTTACGCGCTCAACGCCGCCAACGCGCGCTGGGGCTCGCTGTACGATGCGCTGTATGGCACCGACGCGATCCCGGAGATCGACGGCGCCGCGAAGGGACCGGGCTACAACGAAGTGCGCGGCGCCAAGGTCATCGCCTGGGCGAAAAGATTCCTCGACGAAGCGGCACAGCTGGCCAGCGGCAGCCACAAGGACGCGAGCGCCTATGCCGTTGAAGGCGGCACGCTCGTCGTGACCGTCGGCGGCGCCAAGACCGGCCTCGCCGACGCGGCGAAGTTCGTCGGCTACACCGGCGACGCGGCGAAGCCGAGTTCGGTGCTGCTGAAGAACAATGGCCTGCATGTCGAGATCGAGATCGATCGGCGCCACGTGATCGGCGCCACCGATGCGGCCGGCGTCAAGGACGTGGTGCTGGAATCGGCGATCACGACGATCCAGGACTGCGAGGATTCCGTGGCCGCGGTCGACGCGGTCGACAAGGTCGTGGCCTACTCCAACTGGCTGGGTCTGATTGAAGGCGATCTCGCCGAAACCCTGGAAAAAGGCGGCAAAATGATCAGGCGCGCGCTGAACCCGGACCGCGAGTACACGACGCCGGCCGGCGGCAAGCTGACGCTGCCGGGCCGCAGCCTGCTGTTCATCCGCAACGTCGGCCACCTGATGACGAACCCGGCGGTGATCCTGGCCGACGGCTTCGAGATTCCGGAAGGCATACTCGACGGCATCGTCACCGTGCTGATCTCGTCACGCGACGTCGCAGCCCGCAACCACTACCGCAACAGCAGGGCCGGCAGCATCTACATCGTCAAGCCGAAGATGCACGGCCCCGAGGAAGTTGCTTTCACCTGCGATCTGTTCTCGGCGATCGAGGATCTGGTCAAGCTGCCGCGCAATACGATCAAGATCGGCATCATGGACGAGGAGCGCCGCACGACGGTCAACCTCAAGGCCTGCATCTACGCCGCGCGCGAGCGCGTCGCGTTCATCAACACTGGCTTCCTCGACCGCACCGGCGACGAGATCCACACCTCGATGGAAGCCGGCCCGATGGTGCGCAAGGCGGTGATGAAGCAGCAGCCGTGGATCGCCGCGTATGAGGACTGGAACGTCGATATCGGCCTGGAATGCGGCCTGCCGGGCCATGCGCAGATCGGCAAGGGCATGTGGGCGATGCCGGACCTGATGGCGGCGATGCTGGAGCAGAAGATCGGCCATCCGAAAGCCGGCGCGACCACGGCGTGGACGCCGTCGCCGACCGCCGCGACCCTGCATGCGACGCACTATCACCAGGTCAAGGTGTTCGAGCGCCAGGCGCTGCTCGCCCAGCGCGCCAGGGCCAGCCTCGATGCGATCCTGACGATCCCGCTGCTGGGCGATACGCAGCTCACCGCCGAAGAAATCCAGCACGAACTCGACAACAACGCCCAGGGCATCCTCGGCTACGTGGTGCGCTGGATCGACCAGGGCGTGGGCTGCTCCAAGGTGCCGGACATCAGCAACATCGGCCTGATGGAAGATCGCGCGACCTTGCGCATCAGCAGCCAGCACATCGCCAACTGGCTGCGCCACGGGCTCACCAACAAGGCTCAGGTGATGGAAACGCTGAAGCGCATGGCCACGGTCGTCGACGGGCAGAACGCCGGCGATCCGCTGTATCGCGCGATGGCACCGGCCTTCAACGACATCGCCTTCGATGCGGCCTGCGACCTGGTGTTCAAGGGCTGCGAGCAGCCCAACGGCTACACCGAGCCGCTGCTGCATCAGCGCCGTCAGCAAGCCAAGGCGAAGTACGGCCTGCTGTAAAACGTGCGTAGGTCGGCAATCCTTTGCCGACGTGAGGCTTGGTTTACGCATCGAAGCTACACGTCGGCAAGGGATTGCCGACCTACTTCGCTTGGAAAGTCTCGACCAGGAAATCCGCGAACGCACGCACCGCGGACGAGGTCTGCCGATGCGCCGGATAGACCACGTAAACCGCGCCCGGGGGCGGCATCCAGGCGTCCAGCACGCTGACCAGCCGGCCGTCTTTCAATGCGTTGCCGACGATGAAGTCCGGTAGCAGCGTCAGGCCGAGCCCGGCAATCGCCGCGTCGCGCCCGAGTTCGCCGTTGTTGGCGCGGAGCTGTCCCTGTACCGGGATCGCGATGCGCTTTCCGCTGCCGTCGACAAACACCCATTCGACGCTCGGGCTGTGCCCGTACAACAGGCAGTCGTGCCCACGGATATCGGCCGGTGTCAGCGGCGTGCCGCGTTGCCGCAGGTAGTCGGGACTCGCGCAGACGTAGGGCTGCACCGGCGTGACGGTACGCGCGATCAAAGACGAGTCCGCCAGCAGCGCAATACGCACCGCGACGTCGTAACCCTCACCGACCACGTCGACCAGCCGATCGCTCAGGTCCAGCTCGACGCTGACCTCGGGATTGCGTTGCAGGAACAGCGGCAACAGCGGGCTCAAGTGCAGAGTGCCGAAGGACATCGGCGCCGAGATCCGCAGCTTGCCGCGCGGCTGCAGGTTCTGGCTGCTCACCGCGCGATCGGCGTCGTCCACCTGCTCCAGGATGAGCCGGGCTCGCTCGTAATAGTCGCGGCCGAGATCGGTGACGCTGAGCTTGCGCGTGGTCCGCAGCAGCAGGCGCACGCCCAGCCGCGCCTCCAGCGTGCCGACCCGGCGGCTGACGAACTGCTTGGACAGGCCGAGCCGGCCGGCGGCAGCGGTGAAGCTTTGCGCGTTCACGGTCGCGACGTAGATCCGCAGGTCGTCCAGCTGGTCCATGTCCCATCCATTGTCATGCTTGAGTGGACGATCTTACGGATTTCAGCATCTTTATACACACGGTGCGACTATCTAGACTGCATTCATACCGACCTGATCCCCAGCGCCGGCCTACTCACCCACTGAACGAGGTCGCCATGAATACCACCACCCCCATCCAGAACCCTTCCTACCCCGCCACCGTCGGCCGCGTAATGCTGAGCCTGCTGTTTCTGGCTGCCGGCTTCGGCAAGCTCGCCGCTCCGGCCGCCACCAAGGGCTACATTGCTTCGGTCGGCCTGCCGGCTCCGGATCTGGCTTACCTGATTGCCGTTGTCGTCGAAGTCGGCTTCGGCCTGGCGCTGCTGGTCGGCTTCCGCACCCGCATCGTCGCGGCGGTGCTGGCCGCCTTCAGCCTGGTCACCGCGGTGGTATTCCACAACCACTTCGCCGACCAGAACCAGATGATTCACTTCCTGAAGAACCTGGCGATCGCGGGTGGCTTGATCCAACTCGCTGCAGCCAGCCAGAGCGCTGTCGGCATCGACCGTTTTCTGGCTCGCCGCCAGGCCGCGTAGTCCGACGCGGGTTTTTCCTAGGTCGGCAATCCCTTGCCGACGTGCACCCTTCGATACGTAAAGCAGGCCTCACGTCGGCAAAGGATTGCCGACCTACAACTCAGCTCGCTGGCGCCAGCAGCTCCTTCAGCGGCCTGGTCTCGTCGGCGAGGCGGGCGGGCTCGACTTTCAGCCGCTCGGCGACCAGCTTCTTGGCGACCATGAATTCCGGCAGGCGGCTGACCGAGTCCACCGCCAGCAACACGCCGTCCTTCAGGTAGAACGCCAGGAAGCTGCGGCTCGATGGCGAGCCGCGTAGCGCCACGGTGTCGTAGCCCTGGTTGAGTCCGACCATCTGCAGCTTCAGGTCGTACTGGTCCGACCAGAACCAGGGCACCGCGTTGTAGGGCTTGAGCTGGCCGACCAGCAGCGCCGCGGCGCTGCGCGCCTGCTCCAGCGCGCTGGGCACCGACTCCAGGCGGATGCGCCGGCCGGCGTAGGCGCTCGGGTGGCTGCTGCAGTCGCCGATGGCGAGGATGTCCGGGTCGGAGGTCCGGCCGTATTCGTCGACGGCGATGCCGTTGTCGATCAGCAGGCCGGCTTCCTGGGCGATCTCGACGTTCGGGATCAGGCCGATGCCGACGATGACCATGTCGGCCGGGATTCTGAGGCCGTCGCCGGCCAGCACCGTGGTGATCTTGCCGGCCTCGTCGAACTCGAAGCCGGTCAGCGCGGTGTTGACCCGGATATGCACGCCAGCCTCGGTGTGCACGCGCGAATAGAACTCGGACAGCTCCGGCGCGGTCACCCGCTGCAGCACCCGCGGCATCGCCTCGAGCACGGTGACGTCGATACCCTTCTTGCGCGCCACGGCCGCGACTTCCAGGCCGATGTAGCCGCCACCGATGATCACCAGCTTGTTGCCGGCCTTGAACTGCTCGCGCATCGCGTCGACGTGGCCAATGGTGCGCAGATAGTGCAGGTTCGGCGCCTGGTTCACGCGCTCGTCCCCCAGGCTCAGCAACCGCGGACGGCCGCCGGTGGCCAGCACCAGCTTGCCGTACGACAGCTTGCGGCCGTCCTCGAAGCTCACGGTCCTGGCCGCGCGATCGATCGACACCGCGCGCGCATTGGGCAGGAACTCGATCTTGGCGTTGTCGTAGGTCGCCGGCGCCTTCACATGCAGGCGCTCAACGGTGATCTCGCCGGACAGGAAAGCCTTCGACAGCGGCGGGCGCTGGTACGGCAGGTGCGGCTCTTCGCCGGCCAGGGTCACCGCGCCGGTGTAGCCGTTCATGCGCAAAGCAATTGCCATTTCGCCGGCCGCGTGGCCGGCACCGACGATCAACACGGAATCCGTCGCGGTGAAGCTACCCTCGGTGGTCATTATCGGCAATCTCGGTCTTGGTGGACGGGCAAAGCGGGCGGCAAGATTACTCGCTAGCCGGCCCTCGGCTCAAACCTGCGTATGGACGATACCCATCCGGGCTGGCCGGGCGATACGATCGGACCCGACAATGACCATCCTCACCCATTACCGGTCCGACGCTGCCCCGATGAGCGACTCTCCTACCCCGATGTCTCCGGCCCTCTGGGACGGCCGCAATCTGAGCACGCTGTTGCCGCTCCAGGATCTCGGCGGCGACCGCTACGCCAGTCGAGCTTCGGACGGCAACGTCAATCAACGCCTTTACGGCGGGCAGCTACTCGGCCAGGCCTTGCTCGCGGCCACCCAGACGGTTGCGCCGGAGCGCCGCGTGCACATGCTGCAGGCGACTTTCCTGCGCGGCGCAACGATCGATCACCCAACCACACTCCAGGTACAGCGTCTGCTCGACGGCAGCCGGTATTCGTCGCGGCACGTCCGCGTCTCTCAAGGCGAGCAGGCGGTGCTCGACGCCCAGGTGTCGTTCCAGGTCGCCCAGGATTCACCCCTGCACCGGCAGATCGATGCCGACCCCGTGCCCGATCCGGACGCTCTGACCGACATGGTCGATCTGGTGCGCAATTCGCCGCAGAAGTTCGTACTGGGCACGGTGCCGCTGATCGAGAAGCATTGCGTCGAAATGCGGCCGGTCGCGCCCGAGGATTTTCTGTTCGTGGCCAACACCCAGCCGAGACTGCGCTTCTGGCTGAAGCTGCGTGAACCGCTGCCCGATACACCGGCCCTGCACGACGCGGCCGTCGCTTACCTATCGGATTATTTCATCACGTTCTGCAGCTACGGCCTCTACACCCCGATGGTCGGGATGCGCGACTACTATGTCGCGAGCCTGAATCACGGACTGTGGTTTCACGAAAGCCCGCGCGGCGACGACTGGCTGCTGTTCGACTGCGAAAGCCCGGCGACCGGTCATCGCCGCGGGTTTGCGGTGGTGAAGATCTTCGATCGCGCGCGGCGTCTGGTCGCGTCGGCGACGCAGCAATGCACGCTGGGTGAGCGTCAGTAACTCGCTGCCGCGTGCTTGGCGCGCATCTCCAGCGCCAGATGCAGCACCAGCGCCGCGATCAGCGGCGCGATGTAGTAGACCGCGCGGAATGCCAGCAGGGCAGCCATCAGCTTGCCGTGGCCAACACTGCCGCCGAGTAGTGCGATGAACGTGCCCTCCAGCACACCGATGCCCGCCGGCAGCCGCACGATCAGGCCGCCGAGGCCGCTGGCCATGAACGCGATCATCACGGCCGCGAAAGGCACATGCGCCGGCATCAACAGAAACACCGAGGCCGAGGCCGCGCTCCAGGTCACCGCCGATAGCGCCAGCTGTAGACCGGCATATGGCAGCGACGGACACTGGAATTCAACGCCGCGGATCTGCCGCTTGCGGCCATGGAACACCGCGCAGAACGCCAGATACGCCGCGACAATGCCAATCAACAGCAACCCGCCGCCCTGCAAGGCCGCGTGGCCCATGTGCCAGGAGGTTTTCAGCTGCGGCGGGGTGATCAGCAACAGCAGGCCGGCGAGCAGGATGAAACCGGCCCAGTTGGTCAGCACCGACAGGCCGATGATCTGCGTGGTCTGCGCTGTGCCCAGGCCATAGCGCGAATACAGCCGGTAGCGGAAACCCATGCCGCCGAGCAGCGCGCCGACGTTGAGGTTGACCGCATAGCTGACGAACGCGATCGCCAGCACCGTCGGTGTCGGGATGTCGTGCTTCACGTAGTGCCGCGACAGCAGGTCGTAGGAGCTGCAGGCCAGATACGCGATCATCGCCAGCGCGAACGCCGACGCGAGCGTCGCCACACGGTAGGCACGCAGCGACTCGCCGATCTCGACCCAGTCGAGTTCGCTGCCGCGATCGACGACGATCCAGACAACTGCGGCCAGAAACACAGCGGAGAGCAGCCATTTACCGCGGCGCCGCCAGTCAGACTTGTCCATGGGCGCCAAGCACATCCGTCCGCCATTTGCCGGCAGTCTTTTGCCTGGGCACTGAATCGGGCATGAAGGCCCTGCCGCAGACAGTGCCGGACGGCCCTGTAGGTCGGCAATCCCTTGCCGACAGGAGGCCCCGGTCGCGCATCGACGACACCGTCACCATGCCGACATTCGGGCAAGCTAGCCTGAGGCGATCACCATCCTGGAATCAGCATCATGGGCCGTTCCCGCAGCAACAAGCCCCGCAAGGGACTCAGCCGCCGCGACTTCCTGACGCGCTCGGCCGTCGCCACGCTGGCACTCGGCAGTTCAGCATTCGCGCCGGCGAAAGCCGCAAGCAGCGCCGCTCCGGCGGACGCATCCTCGAACGCTTTCCAGCACGGCGTCGCGAGCGGCGATCCCTTGAGTGACCGGGTCATTCTGTGGACCCGCCTCACCACCACGTCGAGCGAAAAAATCAGCGTCGAATATCGCTGGTCCACCGATCCGATGATGCTCAGCGGGGTCAAAACCGGCACCGCCAAGACCTCGTCCGCGACCGACTACACGGTCAAGGTCGATCTCAAGAGTCTGAAACCCGGCAAGACCTACTACTACCAGTTCTCGGCGCTCGGTTATTTGTCGCCGGTCGGCCGCACGCGGACCTTGCCGACCGGCAGCCCCGGCCGCCTGCGCATCGGCGTCTCCTGCTGCGCCAGCCTGGCGCATGGCTATTTCAACGCCTATGCGCGGATCGCCGCGCGCAATGACCTCGCCGCGGTGCTGCATCTCGGCGACTACATCTACGAGTACGGCACCGGCGAATACGGCAATGTCCGCGCGTACCAGCCGGACGACGAGATCCTGACGCTCACCGATTACCGCACGCGTCACGCACAGTACAAAACCGACGTGGATCTGCAGGAGATGCATCGCCAGCATCCGGTGATCGCGGTCTGGGACGACCATGAGACCGCCAACAATGCCTGGACCGGCGGCGCTGCGAATCACGACGAGGCAACCGAAGGAAGTTGGGATCAGCGCGTCGCCAACGCGCTGCAGGCCTACTACGAATGGATGCCGGTGCGGCACGCCAAAGATACCGATCTCAAGCTCAATTACCGGCGCTTTCAGTTCGGCGATCTGGCCGACGTGATGATGGTCGAGACGCGCCTGCTGGCGCGGGCGCAGCAGCTGCCGCCCAACCAGGGCGCGACATTCACGCAGACCGGCGATTTCGCCGACCCGAACCGCGACCTGTTCGGCAGCACCCAGGCCGACTGGCTGAGCCAGCAGCTGCGCGGCTCCGCCTGCAAGTGGAAGCTGCTCGGCCAGCAGGTGATGCTGGCGCAGCTGAAAATCCTCGGCACGCCCAACGCGACCGGCACCAGCCGTTATGTGAATCCGGACCAGTGGGACGGCTACAACCCGGCGCGCGAGCGGCTGTTTTCGGTGCTGAAGGGCGACGAGTCCAACGCTCCGGTCGGCAACGTCGTGGTGCTGACCGGCGACATCCACAGCTCCTGGGGCGCCGACCTGACCGAAGACCCGAACAACCCGGACGTCTCCGCCGGCGGCTACGATCCCAAGACCGGCGCGGGCTCACTGGCGGTCGAGTTCGTCTCCACCTCGGTGACCTCACCCGGCCTGGATACGCTGCCCAAGCTCGCCGACGTGAGCAAGACGATCAATCCGCACTTCAAATACGCGGAGGTCACGCGGCGCGGTTATCTGTTGCTGGACGTGAAGCCGGAGCGGGTATCGGGCGAATGGTGGTATGTCGACACGATTCTCGACCCGGCCAGCACCGGCGAGACGTTTGCGGCCGCGTACAAGGTCGGCGACGGACAGAACCATCTGCAGGTGTCGTCCGAATCCTCGCCGATGAGCGGGCCGCCACCGGCACCCTGACCCGTAGGTCGGCAATCCCTTGCCGACGTGAGGCCTCGATTGCGTATCGAAGGTGCACGTCGGCAAGGGATTGCCGACCTACGGGCGATACGCTCCCGGCCGCAGCCCGGTCCACTGCTTGAACGCGCGGTGGAAGGCGCTGGCTTCGGCAAAACCGAGCTGGGCGGCGATGTCCGCCAGGCTGGCGTCGCTGCCGGTCAGATGCTGTACGGCCAGGTCGCGGCGCAGCGAATCCTTGATCTGGCTGAACGACACGCCCTCGCGCTCGAGCCGGCGGCGCATCGTCGTGGCGCCGATGTGGAAGACATCGGCCAGCTCGTCGAAGCCCGGCCATTCGGTCGGCGGCAACGCCATCAGATGGCGGCGAATACGCCGGCCGAGGCTGTTTTCGTCGCGGAACTTGAGGATGAAATTCGCCGGCGCACCGCGTAGGAACTCCTGCAGGCTGCGCGGGTTCTGCACCACCGGCGCCTCCAGCAGCAGTGCGCTGAACGCGATCGAGGTGTCCGGCGCGTCGAACTCCAAAATCTCGGAAAACACGTCCCGATATTCGCGATGCCAGGCGGGCGCCGGGTAGGCGAAGCGGGCACGCAGGATCGGAATGCGCCGGCCGATCAGCCAGCAGGCCAGGCCGTGGCTCAGCACCAGCAGGGTTTCGTGCGCGAACACCCGATCGCTGCCCGCCGCGCCCGGCACGGGCTTCAAAATCAGGCACGCCTCCGGGCCGGATAGCTGCAGCTCGATGCGGGTGTCGTCCAGCAGGATGCCGAAAAACTGCACGATGCGGCGCAGCGCCTGGCTGAGCTTGGGCGTGTCCAGCGACAGCCGGCACAACGCAGCGAAGCTGCCCACCTTCATGCGCCGCGAATCCTGGCCGAAGAATTCGTCGTCGAGCGCGCGGGCCACAGTCAGCCACAGCGCGCCGAACGTGGCGGCGGAGACTCGCGCGCCGTCGTCAGCGAGCTGATCCGCGGCGATCCCGGTGGCGGCGCAGATCGCCTCGACGTCCGCGCCACCGCGATGCGCGGCAGCCAGCGCCTCACGCACGAAGGCGATCGAGACAGTGCCGCTGCGGGTCTGCGGGTCCATGGCGGATTCTCTCACTGCGGATGGCAGTTTTCGACATCCTCGCGCGGGGCCGGGCTTCATAAAATCAGGCGGTTAACTCACGCGCCACCTAGAGCTGCCATGAACGATCTGTCGATGCACGCCAAGCCGGTCCCCTACAAGGCCAAGAACAAGGTCCGTTTTGTCACCGCCACCAGCCTGTTCGACGGCCACGACGCCACCGTCAACATCATGCGCCGTATCCTGCAGGCCACCGGCGCCGAGGTCATCCACCTCGGCCACAACCGCTCGGTCGGCGAGATCGTCAACGCGGCACTGCAGGAAGACGTGCAGGGGCTGTGCATCACCAGCTACCAGGGCGGCCACAACGAGTTCTTCCGCTACATGGTAGACCTGCTGCGCGCCAACGGCGGCGAGAACATCAGGATCTACGGCGGCGGTGGCGGCGTGATCGTGCCGGCCGAGATCAAGGGCCTGATGGACTACGGCGTCACCCGCCTGTACTCGCCCGAAGACGGCGCGATGATGGGCCTGCAGGGCATGATCAACGACGTGATCCAGGGCTGCGACTACGACCTCACGCCGCTGGCACCGAAGGCCGAAGACGCGATCGTCGCGCTGAAGACCGGAAACCGCCGGCACCTGGCGCAGGTGATCACCGCGATTGAAAACGGCAGCTACCCGGAGGCCGTCAAGCAAGCGATCCGCGACGCGGCAGCCGAGGTCAAGACGCCGGCGCTGGGCATCACCGGCACCGGCGGCGCCGGCAAGTCCTCGCTGACCGACGAGCTGGTGCTGCGCATGCGCCTGGACCAGAACGACGCTTTGAAAATCGCGATCGTCTCGATCGACCCGTCGCGCAAGCGCACCGGCGGCGCGCTGCTCGGCGACCGCATCCGCATGAACGCGATCGAACCCTGGACCGAGGGGCAGAACAACATCTACATGCGGTCTCTTGCGACGCGCGACACCGGCAGCGAGCTGTCCGCCGCGCTGCCCGACGTGATCGCCGCCTGCAAGCTGTCGGGTTTCGACCTGATCATCGTCGAGACCTCCGGCATCGGCCAGGGCGACGCGGCGATCGTGCCCTTCGTCGATACCTCGCTGTACGTGATGACGCCGGAATTCGGCGCCGCCTCGCAGCTCGAGAAGATCGACATGCTCGACTTCGCCGATTTCATCGCGATCAACAAGTTCGATCGCAAGGGCGCGGAGGACGCATTCCGCGACGTACGCAAGCAGTACCAGCGCAACCGCGAACTGTTCATGCAGGCGCCGGACAGCATGCCGGTGTACGGCACGATGGCCTCGCGCTTCAACGATGACGGTGTCACCGCGCTGTACCAGGCACTGGCCGTGAAGCTCGGCGCGCTCGGCCTGAAGCTGGCACCCGGCGCGCTGCCGAAAGTCACGGTCAAGGCCTCCAGCGCCGGCCGCGCCATCGTGCCGCCGGATCGCGCGCGCTATCTCGCCGACATCGCCGACAGCGTGCGCGGTTATCACAAGGACATCGCACGCCAGGCGCGTGCCGCGCGCGAGCGCCAGTCGCTGCGCGTGGTCAAGGCGATGTTCGAGGCCAGCGGCAAGCCGGCCAAGGATTTCGACGAGCTGATCTCAGCCAAGGACGGTGAACTCAGCACGCAGGCGAAGCAGCTGCTCGCGGCCTGGCCGGAACTCGTCAAGCGCTACGCGCAGGACGAGGACGTGATGAAGATCCGCGACAAGGAGATCCGCACGCGCCAGATCAGCGAGTCGCTGTCGGGCACCAAGATCCGCAAGGTGTCCCTGCCCCGCTTTGAGGACGAAGGCGAGACGCTGCGCTTCCTGATGAAGGAAAACCTGCCAGGCTATTTCCCGTTCACCGCCGGCGTATTCCCGTTCAAGCGCGAAGGTGAAGACCCGACGCGCATGTTCGCCGGCGAAGGCGACGCCTTCCGCACCAACCGCCGCTTCAAGCGCGTCTCCGAAGGCATGCCGGCGCATCGTTTGTCGACCGCGTTCGACTCGGTGACCTTGTACGGCTGGGACCCGGACTTGCGCCCGGACATCTACGGCAAGGTCGGCAACTCCGGCGTGTCGATCGCCAGCCTCGACGACATGAAGGTGCTGTACGACGGCTTCGACCTGTGCGCGCCGACGACCTCGGTGTCGATGACGATCAACGGCCCGGCGCCGATGATCCTGGCGATGTTCATGAATGCCGCGGTCGATCAGCAGGTCGACAAGTTCAGCACCGGCAAAGGCCGCGCGCCAACGGCCGAAGAACACGCGCAGATCAAGGCCAGGACCTTGTCCAGCGTGCGCGGCACCGTGCAGGCCGACATTCTCAAAGAGGACCAGGGCCAAAACACCTGCATTTTCAGCACCGAATTCGCGCTGAAGATGATGGGCGATATCCAGCAGTACTTTGTCGATAACAAGGTGCAGAACTTCTACTCGGTGTCGATCTCCGGCTATCACATCGCGGAGGCCGGCGCGAACCCGATCAGCCAGCTCGCTTTCACCTTGAGCAACGGCTTCACCTACGTCGAAAGCTATCTCGCTCGCGGCATGAGCATCGACGACTTCGCGCCGAACCTGAGCTTCTTCTTCTCAAACGGCATGGACCCGGAATACACCGTGATCGGCAGAGTCGCGCGCCGCATCTGGGCGGTGGCGATGAAGAACCGCTACGGCGGCAACGAGCGCAGCCAGAAGCTGAAGTATCACGTGCAGACCTCGGGCCGCTCGCTGCACGCGCAGGAGATGAACTTCAACGACATCCGCACCACCTTGCAGGCACTGCTGGCGATCAACGACAACTGCAACTCGCTGCACACCAACGCCTACGACGAGGCGATCACCACGCCGAGCGAGGAGAGCGTGCGCCGTGCGATGGCGATTCAGCTGATCATCAACCGCGAATTCGGCCTGGCCAAGAACGAGAATTCGCTTCAGGGCAGCTTCATCATCGACGAGCTGACCGACCTGGTCGAAGAAGCGGTGCTGAAGGAGTTCGAGGCCATCGCCTCGCGCGGCGGCGTGCTCGGCGCGATGGAGACCGGCTATCAGCGCGGCAAGATCCAGGAAGAATCGCTGTACTACGAGCACAAGAAGCACGACGGCTCGATGCCGATCATCGGCGTCAACACCTTCCGCAATCCGAACGGCGAAGAAGGCCAGAAAGAGATCGAGTTGGCGCGCTCCACCGACGACGAGAAGCAGAGCCAGCTGCTGCGCCTCGCCGACTTCCAGAAGCTCAACGCCGCCCAAGCCCCGGCGCTGCTGCAACGGCTGCGCGACGCCGTGGTCACCGACGGCAACCTGTTCGAAGTGCTGATGGACGCGGTCCGCGTCTGCTCGCTCGGCCAGATCACGCAGACCCTGTTCGAGGTCGGCGGCCGGTATCGCCGCAATATGTAAACGGCTTTGAATGCACTGTAGGAGCGGGTCATACCCGCGACTGAGGCCATCAAGAGCACAGTCGCGGGTATGACCCGCTCCTACAGGCCCAGTGATCACGCCGGCCAACCGCTGGCAAGATCACCGCCTACCGCCCAAAATGCCGGCCGTGCACCTCCACGGTCCCGGCCTTGAACACTCGCGTCTGCCGCAATGACCCAGACTGACGGACCCACGCCCAACTGGCGCGAGGCCTTCGTCGAGTTCGAGCGCCTGCTGGCGCTGGACCCGTCGGCGCAGCTCAACGAGCTCGACGCGCTGCAACGCTCCAACCCCGGCCTGTATCCGCAAGTCCACACGCTGCTGAGAGCCAACCAGCAAGCCCAGGACGGCGCCTTCATGGCGACCGAACTCGGCACCCGGCTCGGCCACCTGGACGACGAGCGCATCGCCTCCGAACTCAAGCCCGGCGAACAGATCGGTCTATATCGCCTGGAACGCCCGCTCGGCGAAGGCGGCATGGGCGAAGTCTGGCTGGCGCGGCGCGCCGACGGCCTGTTCGAGCAGCCGGTCGCGCTGAAGCTGATGCATCTGCATCTGGCACAGTCATCGGCGCGCGAACGCTTCGTCCGCGAGGGCCGCATCCTCGGCCAGCTGACCCACGGCAACGTCAGCCGCCTGCTCGACGCCGGCGTGCTGCCCGGCGGCCAGCTGTACCTCGCACTCGAATACATCGCCGGAATGCGCATCGACGTCTGGTGCGACCAGCGCCGGCTAGCCGTGCGCGCACGGGTGCGGCTGTTCCTGCAGGTCTGCGAGGCGGTCGCCCACGCTCACGCGCACCTGGTCGTGCATCGCGACCTCAAGCCCTCGAACATCCTGGTCACCGACGACGGCGTGGTGAAACTGCTCGACTTCGGCATTGCCAAGCTGGTCGAAGACGAGCAGCACAAGACACCGGAATCCGATCTGACCCAGGTCGGCGGCCGCGCGCTGACGCCGGACTACGCCGCGCCGGAACAGATCGAAGGCCTGGCGATCACCGTCGCCACCGACGTCTACACGCTCGGGCTGATCCTGTATGGCCTGCTCAGCGGAGCACGGCCTTACGGCGCTGCCAGTAACGGCTCGCAACGCGAACTCGAGCGCGCGATTCTGGACATAGAGCCCAAGGCTCCAAGCGCCGCGACAACGACGCGCACCGACACCAGTGAAAGCGCCACGCTGCGCGCCACCACACCGCGCCGGCTGCGCGAAGAACTGCGCGGCGACCTCGACATCATCATCGGTAAGACGCTAAAGAAGTCGCCGACGGAACGCTATCCGACAGCACTCGCGCTGGCCGCCGACCTGCGTGCCTATCTCGACGAGCAGCCGATCAGTGCAAGGCCCGACAGCCTCGCGTATCGCAGCGCCAAGTTCATCCGTCGCCACGGCTTGAATACGCGGCGTGTGCGTATCACGTCGGCGGTGCTGATCGTCGTCGGCGTCACGCTGCTCAGCGTTGTCTGGCAATGGCAGCAACGCGAAAAGCAGCAAGCGCTGGATCAACAATCGCTACGCGCGCGCGTAGCGTTGCTCTACGACAACGGTCGCCGCGACCTGCTGGCACACAACGAGGCGCGCGCCGCGGTGTATCTAAACGAAGCCTATAAGCTTGGCGTCGACACGCCGGCGCTGCGCTACATGCTGGCGCGCGCGATGCGCGTAGTCGACGCGCAGAAGCTGCGGATTGATACCGGTACGCCAGTGATAGCGGCGCAGGCCAGCCCCGATGGCCGTTATGTGTTCGCCATCGGCGACGATCACCACCTCCGAGAATACGATCAGAACGCCGGACAACCTGTATTCGACGCGAAACTCGCCGAGCCCGACGATTTTGGCTTCAGCGTCGCGGCTGAATATAGCCCTGGCGGCAGCTTGATCTGGGTCGATTCCAATCACGCCACAGAACCCTTGCGACAGCTTCGACTGTTCGATGTGAAAGCCGAGATACCGCCGACCCGCTTGCTGCCCCTTGCGCCGAGTTACAGCACGACGCCAACGCCCGTCGACAGCCTGGACCGTAACATCGCCTTCATCGATCGCAACGGCGCCATCCAATTGACCGATCGAAATGGAGATAAGAAAGGCGTGATCGCAGGCACATTCGTCAGCGTCAGCTTCTGCCGGGACAGCGACTTGCTCCTCGCCGGCCTGGCTAACGGCAATCTTCAGCTGCTGAGCCGCGACGGACGTCTGCAACGTACATTCAGCGGACTGCACGGCGCAACCGTGGCGATGAGTTCGACGCCGGGCTGCGGCACCGTCGCCGCCGGTAGCGATCAAGGCAACGTGCGGACCTGGGATCGCAACAGCGGCGATCTCTTGATGAGCGGAGGACACGGTTATCTGGTCAGTGACCTGAAGATCGACAGCAGCGCCTCGCGGCTGATGTCCCTGAGCCGCGACAGTGTCGCAGTGTGGGCGCCCCGAACCGGCGAATTGATCTATTCGGCCAAGTTTCTCGGCAGCAGCCACGATCTTGCGCAAATGAGCCCCGACGGGCAGACACTGGCGCACCTAGAAGGCGGACGCCTGTCGGTACTCGATCCCATCAGCGGAGCCGATCTGTACTCTCTGGATGGGCATTTGGGCGCGGCTTCGACATTCGCATACGACGCGTCGAGCCAACAGATCATCAGCGGCGGCGCCGACGGGGCTCTGGCGTTGTGGAGCTTGCCGACGCAGCAATTGGCCGAATTCATTCAGGGCAGCGGCGTGCCGGCGCCCGATGAAGCTCCAGTCGCGCCCGCGATTTTCAGCCACGACGGTCACTGGATATTCGCCGGCGGTGCAAATGGCGGCGGTGCGATCTGGGACGCAAAGAAACTGCTTCGCGTGACCAAGGTGCAAGCAAGCGGTACGCCGCTCAGTGCGGCCGCTTTCAGCCCTACTGACAGACTGCTGGCTATCGGCGACTGGAATCAGACGCTGCGAATCATTGACCGGAGCAGCGGCAAAATCCTGCGCACCCAGCCCGATTCGGGCGGCCGATTTTTCCTGCTCGACTTCGACGCCACCGGCCGCGTGATCTCCGGTGCAATGGCAGGTGGCCTCGCGAAACTGTGGGATGCGACTAGTGGTCAGGAACTCGCGCGCTTTCAACGCGACGAGGCGCGTGCCACAGCGTTTTCCCCGGATGGCAGCAGCTTCGCCGTTGGCAGTGCCGGTACCGTCAAGCTGTGGAATCTAGGGCGTCGCGAATACGTCTGGTCGACCGCGTTGCCGAAGGAAGCCGAGCCTCGTGTCGGCGTGGTCGCCTTCAGTCGTGACGGCACGCGCTTGCTGGTGACGTCGATGCTTCAGCATGCCTACGTGCTCGATGCCCGCAGCGGTCACATCCTGCAGCACACGAGCATTCCTGCATCCACTTACTTTGCCGTCGGCGGCTTCGACTCCAAAGGCACGCAGATCGTGTTGGGCGACGGCTCCAAATCGCTGGTGCTGTGGCGGCTGCGCGATGGACGAGTCCTGAGCCTGACAGGTCACACCGGGCCGCTATTGGCCGCTTCGTTCAGTCCCGATGGTGCGTTTGCGCTGTCGTCGGGTGACGATGGCGTTGTCAAAATCTGGGATGCGAGCAACGGCGATCTGCTCGACTCGTTCAACGCCCAGGCTGGCTCCATCCAGTGGAACTACGCCCGATTCAGTCCGGACTGGACGCAGATTCTGACCGGGGGCACGGACAATGTTGCGCGGCTATGGGGCGCGCCGCGAGAGCAACGCAGCGCCGCACAAATCGAGGCGGTACTGAAATGCCGCGTCGCATGGAAAGCAGTCGCGACATCACTGGAGCCGCGGTTACCCGAACCTCAAAAGTGCGGCATACCGTAGCTCGGGATTGACACAGCCAAGCCCGAGCCAGGCGCTACTTGCGAAACTGATCCGGAACCCGGATCGACAGCGTTTGCTGATCCCGGGAATGCACCATCTCGTTCAGAGCGTAGCCGGCAATCAGCCCCAGCAAGAACGCGGCAATTGCGATCGGCCATGGAAAATGCGGCTGCGGCGGACCGCCCGGAATTTTTGTCGCCATAACTCTCCCCCTTTGAAGAGTCCCAATCTTAGCGCAGCGCGGTCGCGGCCGCGGGAGCCGAACTGACCCGCCACACCAGGTTTCCGACATCGTCCGCCACTAGCAGCGCCCCCTTGCCGTCCAGAGCGACGCCGACCGGCCGACCATAAGCGTCTCCGTCCGCGCTGACAAACCCGGTCAGCACATCAACCGCCGGCCCCACCGGCTGGCCACCTGAGAACGGCACGAAGATCACCTTGTAGCCACTCAGCGGCTTGCGGTTCCAGGAGCCGTGCTGGCCGATGAACATGCCGTTGGCGAACGCGGCCGGCAGTTGGTTGCCGCGCGCCGCGGCCAGGCCCAGCGAGGCGGTGTGCGAGCCGAGCGCGTAGTCGGGCACCAGCGCCTTGGCGACCAGGTCCGGGTTCTGCGGCTTGGCCCGTTCGTCGACGTGCTGACCGTAGTAGCTGTAGGGCCAGCCGTAGAAGCCGCCGTCCTTGACCGAGGTCAGGTAGTCCGGCACCAGGTCGTTGCCGATCTCGTCGCGCTCGTTCACTGCGGTCCACAGCGCGCCGCTGTCGGGTTCCCAGGCCAGGCCATTGGGGTTGCGCAGGCCGCCGGCGTAGATGCGGTGGCTGCCGCTGGCGATGTCCACTTCCCAGATCGCGGCGCGCTCGTTCTCGGCGGCCATGCCGTTCTCGGCAACGTTGCTGTTGGAGCCGACCGTGACGTAGAGCTTGCTGCCGTCGGCGCCGGCGATCAGATTCTTGGTCCAGTGATGGTTGATGAGGCCCGACGGCAGATCGACCAGCTTGGTGCCGGCGCCGCTGATCTGCGCCGCGCCCGGCACGTAGGGGAAGCGCAGCACCGCATCGGTGTCGGCCACGAACAGTTCGCTGCCGACCACGGCCATGCCGAACGGCGAGTGCAGATCTTTCAGGTACACGCTGCGCTGATCGGCGACACCATCGCCATCGGTGTCGCGCAGCAAGGTGATGCGGTTGGCGCTGGGCACGCCGGCGCCGGCGTGCTTCATCATCAGCTTCTGCACCTTGCCCCTGAGGCCCTTGCCGTCTTCGGGCTTTGGCGGCGCATTGGTTTCGGCGACCAGCACGCCGCCGTCGGGCAGCGTATACAGCCAGCGCGGATGATCGAGCTTGTCGGCAAACGCGATCACTTGTATGCCGGCAGCAGCCGTCGGTTTGCTGCCCTCGGGCCAGCCCTTGGCAGGTGCGATGTTCAGTGTCGGGATCAGCGATCTTTGCGGCTCGGGCAGCGTCGGATTGGGGCCCATGCCGGCGCCATCCGGCAGCGTCGCACTGGAACCGCAGGCGGCGAGCAGCGCGGCGGCGAACAGCAGCAGCAGCAGCAGCAGAGCAGCTTTGCTTTCGATGAACACGGGCGAGGCCCCAGAACGGTATTGGATGCCCGCGATTAGGGCAGAGCCGGATGAGCGACAGATGAAGCCCCGCTACCGCGCCCCGGGGTGATATTTCCTAGCTCGCGCGATCGGTGGCAGCGGCTACAGTCTGAATGTACCGGGGGGGCTCGCATGCCGAAACGCATTGCTGCATTGCTTCATTTGAACACGCGAATGGGCGCCGCGCGGCTGGGTTTGGCCGCACTGCTGGTGGCGGTGCTCGGCAGCTGCGGCGCTTCATCGACACCGACCAGCGACAAGGCCGGCAGCACCAAATCGGCCGTCGCCACGATGGCGCTGCCGCTTAACCATGCCGGCCGCTGGATCACCGATGCGCAGGGCCGCGTCGTGACGCTCCACGGCATCAACATGGTCTACAAGCGTCCGCCGTATGCGCCCGATGCGATCGGCTTCGACGACGACGACGCGGCGTTCCTCGCCGGCGAGGGCTACAACACCGTGCGTCTCGGCATCATCTACAAGGCGCTGGAGCCGACGCCGGGCGTCTACGACGATGCCTATCTGGACCGCATCGCGCAGACCGCCGACACGCTCGCCCGGCACGGCATCGTCGCGCTGCTCGATTTCCACCAGGACTTGTACAACGAGAAATTCGGCGGCGAAGGCCTGCCCGACTGGGCCGTGCAGGACGATGGCCTGCCGAACCAGCCGCAGCTCGACTTCACGCTGAACTACTTTCTGGAACTCGGCCTGAACCGCGCCTTCGATCACTTCTGGCACAACGATGCCGGCCCCGACGGCGTCGGCCTGCAGGATCGCTACGCGCTGGCCTGGCGGCATGTCGCCGAGCACTTTCGCGGCCATAATGCCGTGCTCGGCTACGATCTGTTCAACGAGCCCTGGCCGGGCACGCAGTATCCGACCTGTCTGTCGCCGCTGGGATGCCCGGTATTCGATCAGCTGCTTGCCGATTTCAGCCGGCGCGTGATCGCGCAGATTCGCGCGGCCGATCCGCAGGCTCTGGTGTGGTACGAGCCGAACGTGATCTTCAACAACGGCGCGCGCAGCCATCTGGGCGATCTCGGCGACGCTAACCTCGGCTTTTCGTTTCACGACTACTGTCTGACCGAGCCGATCACCGGCAGCAACCTCGCCTGCGATCCTTTCGACAATCTGGTGTTCAACAACGCGCTCAGTCAGATCGATGCCAGCGGCGATACTTGGCTGCTGACCGAGTTCGGCGCTAGCGACGATCTCGCGAATCTGCAGGCGATGCTCGACCGCGCCGACAGCTTCATGGTCGGCTGGCAATACTGGGCCTACTGCGGCTGCAACGATCCGACCACCACCGGCGAGAACGACACGCAGGCCATCGTCTACGATCCGGCGCAGGCACCCACGGGCGACAACCTCAAAGCCGACAAGCTCGCGCTGCTGTCGCGGCCCTATCCGCAACGGGTCGCGGGCACGCCGCTGAGCTATGGCTACGCCATGGCCAGCCGTACTTTCACGCTCCGCTACAGCACGGCTGCAGCCGATGGCAGCGGCGCTTTCGGCGACGGCGCGGAGACGGTGATCGCGGTGCCGATGCGTGCTTATCCGCAGGGCTATCGCGTCAGCGTCGAGCACGGCTCGGTTGCATCCGCCGCCGATGCACCGCTGCTGCGCGTGCGCTCGGCATCGGGCGCCGGCATGATCACGGTGACGGTGACGACACATTAGATTTCGACACGACGGCGTCGTGTTCCTGCTCCTTCCCCCGCTCGCGGGGGAAGGTTGGGACGGGGTCGGACGACAGCGCCGCGCCTGCTCGCCCCCACCCCAGCCCGCGCGCGCGGGAGGGAGTTCAAGGGGTCGCACTAGTGCGATGACTCATAAGTTTGGAAATATTGACGGCAGCGCTGGTCTCCTTCCCCCGCCTGCGGGGGAAGGCCGGGATGGGGGCGCGGACGCGGAAGAAAGCTCGGTTCTGTCATCACGCCCCCACCCCAACCCTCCCCCGCACGCGGGGGAGGGAGCCCAATCTTTGTTTCCAAACTTATGAGTCATCGCACTAGGCCGCATCCTGCGGCCCCGCGGGATGCAGGCCCTCGATCGACAGCGGCTGGAAGTGGCCCGCCGGCGCGGCGTCGAGTTCCGACCAGTCGAGCTCTTCCTGCAGTAGCCGGAACGCGTCGTCGCCGATCGCGCCGGTCTTCCACAGCTCACGCAGCGAAACGCGAGCGGCGCCGATCGCCGTCAGTCGCAGCCGGTCGTAGCGACTCGCACCCTGCGGCTGTTCCAGGCTTTTCGCGATCTCGGCATCGTCTTCGTACTGGGTGCGCAAGGCGGTGGCTTCGACGGAACCGTCCTGCTTCAGGCTGTCGATCGCCGCCCGGATCATTCGCTGGCGGCCCAGCGAGATATCGTGCCGCGCGCCATGATCCTCGTCGAGTCGCAGTGCGCGCATCAGCGGCTTCAGGCTCAGCCCCTGTAGCACCAGCGTGCCGAGCACGACCGCGAACGCGCTCAGCACGATGTGATCGCGGCCGGCGATGTCCGCCGGCAGCGCGAACGCGGTAGCCAGCGTGACCAGGCCGCGCATGCCGCACCAGGAGACCAGCACACTGGACTTGCGATCACTAATCACCGGCTCCTTGCCGCCGAGACGCGGGTATAGCCGCGACGCGACGTGATGCAGCATCACCCACAGCACGCGCACCAGGATCACCGTTAGCAACACCCAGCCGGCCAGCACCAGCGCGTCGATGCGCTCGGCACTCGGCAGGCGCATCAGGATCGGCCGCGCCTGCAGCCCCATCAGCACGAAGGCCAGCACGTTGAGCACGAACACCACGGTTTCCCAGACCGAATACGAACTGACGCGCGTGCGCGCCGGCATGCGGCCGACATCGCTCTGCGCCAGCGTCATCGCGTAGGCGACCATCGTTACGATCGCCGACAGGCCGACGCGCTCGGCCAGCAGCCAGACGCCGAAGGTCGATACGAATTGCAGCACCGTCGCGCTGGCCGGATCGCGCACCGATATCGTCGCACGCAGATACAGCCGCGCCAGCACGAAGCCGGCCGGCACGCTGAGCAGCGCGGCCAGCACCATCCACGGCGCGCCGCTGGAGAAGCCGGCGCCGGTGACCGCGGCGACCACCGCGAGCCGATAGATCAGTAGCGCGATCGCGTCGTTGAGCAGGCCCTCGCCCTGCAGGATCAGCATCAGTGCTCGTGGCGGCTTCAGATGATTCAGGATCGCAGTCGCGGCGGCAGCATCCGGCGGCGCGACGATCGCGCCCAGCGCGATGGCCGCCGCGAGCGTCAGCCCGCCGAACCGCCAACCGATATAGGCGACCGCCGCCGTGGTCAGCAAGGTCGCCGCCAGCACCAGCGAAGTCAGCGGCACGATATAGCGGCGCAGGTCGCGCGGCGAGGTATCGAAGGCCGCGTCGAGCAGCACCGGCGCAACGAACAGCGCCAGTGCGAGATCCGGCGCTATCCTGATCTCGGGAGCAAACGGCAAAAAGCCGACGCCGGCACCGGCCAGCGCCAGCAGCGCCGGATACGGCAGGCCGGTGCGCCGCGCCAGGCCGGCCAGCACGACCGCGCCGAGCAGCAGGGCGAGTATCCATTCGAACAGGAGCATCGCCGCAATCTAGCAAAAGCCGCTGGCCTGAACGGGCGGTCCGGATTGCCAAGTCGCGCCCGCCGAGTAACCCTCGTCTCGCTACCGGCCGGCAAAAGGCCTCGGCGCCCGCCTCGACTCCAGCCACGGTCATGTCCCCGACGCCTACGCCCGCGGCGCGTTCGGCTGCTTCCGCTGCTATCGACAAAGCGGCTGCCGGTTCCCTCATCTGGCACTTCGCCGGCGCGGTACTCGACGAACGCACGATGGAGTTGCGCGTCGAAGAACTGCTGGCCGACCCGGCTGTTTGACACGGGAGCACTGGCGCAGTCGGTGTATGCGCGGTGCCGGCTCAAGATGCCGGCGCGACCATCCGATTGCCTGTAAAAGCTCGAAAATAAACCTGAAAACTTCTGAAATCCGGGGCTGAGGATTTGTAGCCAGGAACAACTTAAGCCTTCGATCCTTGCCTCTGCGTTCGACGCCGCCCCGTAGGGACGGATGAGAGACGTGGAAACCGCGCGAACTTCGAGGCCCGCATATCCCTCCATGAACCCGACGAAGGTAGGTCGGCAATCCTTTGCCGACGTGCTCAGGCGATCAGGGCGCACACGTCGGCAAAGGATTGCCGACCTACGTCGTTTGCGAGGCGAGGCTGGTTCATGGAGAGGGGACTTCTCGTTAGGTTGGTGACATTCGGCTGAAGGCAGCTGCCTGTGCGTATCGATGGCCATCAATCAGCCTTGGGCCTCGGCACGAGAGCCGTCATGGAGCAAGCCAGCAAGGAGCCGTCCATGAGGAATTCATCATGCAACTTGGCAACTTCTCTGTCAGCCTCGCAGTTAAAGATATCGCGGTATCTCGCGCTTTCTACGAGAAGTTGGGCTTCACCGTATGGGGCGGAGATCAATTGCCTGAGTTCACTGATGTTCGCGATCTGCAGCGCAAGCTCAAAGCAGACTTTGCAAAACTGACTTTGATCCAGGGCATGGCCACGCTCCCTGCTCAACTCCGCGCTGCCGCCTTTTCCGCCGCCGCACCCGCTTCAATCAGCCGCGCGAAGCGCGGATCGTCGCGCAGCGGGTCCCATACCGGATCGTGCTTCAGCCGCGTCAGGCTCATCACATTGCCGGCCGGGATCGACAGCAGCTGCTCGATCAGTTTCAGCGCCGGTTCGGGCTCGCCGGCCTGCGCTTCGATCTGCGCCAGGCCGATCAGGTAATACGGCCCGTAGTAGGCGTCCGTGCTCAAGGGCCGCAGGTCGATCGCGCGGCGCGCCGCGGCAAGCGCCTGTGCCTTGTGCCCCAGGCAGAGTTGCGCCCAGCTCAGCGGGCCGAGCAAGGCAGGGTCTTCGGGGCTACTCGCGATCTCGGCGACGAGCAGCGTGTCCAGCTGCTGGCATTCGCTGGTCGCCGGGCCCGGCTTGCCGGCCAGCATCTGGATCACGACGCGCGCCGCGAGTTTGTCGATGCGCTGACGCGGCGTGACAGGCGATACCGCGTCCCATAGTTTCAAGGCCGCGTCGAAGCGCCGCTCGACGACCAGTGGATAGGCGCGCGGCGCGACCAGGTACAGCGTGTCGCCACCCTGGTAGACCTGTCCGGCCAGGCGCTCGGCAGGGGCGGCGTCGAAAGCATGCAGTGCGGCCTGCGTGTCGCCGTCGCCGAGCAGATGGATATAGGCCGAATACTCCATCGAGTTGATGTCGTTCGGGTCCAGCGCCTGGGCATGGCGAACTTCGAGTTCGGCGTCGTCGTAGCGGCGCAACAGCACGTAGGTGATGGCGCGCTCCGCGACCAACCAGGGGTCGCGCGGTGCCAGTTCGATCGCCTGCTGCAGCCTGGCCAGAGCTTGCGGCCACTGGCCCTTGCGGCGATGCACGTAGGCCAGCGCGCTGACCGCTTCGGAATCGCTGGGCGAGAGTTGCAGCACGTGCTTGAACGCGGTGATCGCCGGGTCATAGTCGCGGTAGCCCCAGTAGTGGAAATAGCCCAGCGCGAGTTGGGATTCGGGCAGATTCGGCCCCAGCTCCAACGCGGTATCGACCGATGCCTTGATGTCGGCCAGTTGCGCCTTGGTCGCGGTCACCAGGTACCAGTGCTGTTTCAGCTCGCAGAACGCCAGGCGCGCATGGGCCAGCGCGAAACGCGGATCGAGCGCGATCGCCTGCCGGTAGAGCTGCCCGGCGCGCAGGTAGTCGACCTCCACGTTGGAATCCTGCGCCTGCCGGAACTCGAACTCGGCGCGCAGGTACAGATCGTAGGCCGCCGCGTCGGCCGTCGGCGCCTTGGCCAGCGCGGTGGCTTCGCTGGGCGACAGGTGTGCCTTGAGCGCGTCGGCGATGGCCTGGGAGACTTCGCTTTCGACGGCGAAGGCGTCCTTGAACTCGCGGTCGTAGCTGCTGGCCCACAGGTGCGTGTCGCTGCTCGCGTCGATCAGCTGCACGTTGATGCGCACGCGCTCACCGGACTTCTGCACGCTGCCTTCGAGCAGCGTGGCGACGCCCAGCTCGGCGGCAACGAGCTTCAGATTGTCCGGATGGCTCGCGTATTTTTCGGTGGACGTGCGCGAGATCACCTTGAGCGCCGCGATGCCGGCGAGCCGGGTCAGGATCTCGTCCTGGATGCCGGTGGCGAAGTAGGCATTGGCGTGATCGTCGGACAGATTGTCGAACGGCAGCACGGCGATGGACTTGTCGCTGAGCGTGCCGGATGCGCCTGCATGCGGCCACAGCAGCCGCGCCAGCAGCAGCAGTACCGCCAACG
Organism: Hydrocarboniphaga sp.; assembly: GCF_028291725.1. Classification (GTDB taxonomy): domain Bacteria; phylum Pseudomonadota; class Gammaproteobacteria; order Nevskiales; family Nevskiaceae; genus Hydrocarboniphaga. The sequence goes on from NZ_JAQGNT010000063.1 coordinate 110,753, forward strand.
TCAGCACGCCGATGATCGCCTGGTTGAGCCGCTGCCCGGTGCCGCGCGTGATCGAGACATCCGGCGCGACCTCGTCGGTGCGCACGATGCCCTGCGGCGTCAGCTCGTAAATCCACGACAGCACCAGCGCCAGCGGAAAGCCGGCAATGATCGCCACCACGATCAGCTGCTGGATGCGTTCGCCGACATGGAACACCGGGAACACCTGCGTCACCACCTGCACGATCAGCCAGCCGGCGACCGTGTACATCGCGCCGACCTTGTAGACGTTGCGGCGCTGGAGTTCTTTGAAGAACGAGGAAAGAACGCTCATCGACCGGCGCTCGGCAGGGAAGGCCGAAACGAGTCGATCAGCTGGCCGTAGACGCGTCCATACGTCATTTGCCCGATCCCTGCGCGCTGACGTACTGGCTGCGCTTTGTTCCCTGCAAAAAAGTATCCGGGGCCGATCATTCCGCCGATCCCGACAGGACCAGCGGCGACATCACCAGCCAGTCGAGCATCTTGGCGACCTGTGCAACCGGCACTTTCTCCGTTTGCCGCAGCCACCAGGACAGGATCTCGATCGTCGAGCCCGCAGTGACCAGCACGCCGACTTCGGCGGGGATCCAGCCATTGGCACGGGTGGATGAGACCTCCATCGCGACGCGCGCAAATTCGTCGCGCATGACCTGTTGCGCGCCACTGGTCAGCAGCGCGGACCAGATGGCGCGGTGCTCGTCCACGTAGGTGCAAAGCGCCATACACGATGCGCGGGTGTCGGTTGCGTCCATCACCGCCAGCGCGGTCGCGACCAGCTGGCGGATCTGATCGGCCGCCGCGCGTTCCAGCAGCGCCTCCTTGCTCGCGTGGTGGCGGAAGAACGTCGCGTAGCCGACCCCCGCCTGTGCGGTGATGTCGCGGACCGAGATCTGGTCGAAAGGGCGCAGCGCAATCAGCTCCAGCAGGGCGCTGTTGAGCGCGGCGCGCGAGCGCAGCATCCGCGCGTCCACGACATTTGACGCCCGCGATCGAGCCTGCTTATGATCCATGTGTATCATATATAGGGAGCTGTACCTGGGAATGCGTGGCGGCGACGAGGCAGGCGGTGCACCGAAGGATCACGGATCGGCACCCCATCCCCTTATTTTGAACATGTTTGTGCGCCTTGCCGGGATGAAGAGCCACCGGGTGAGCAACAGGCGCCGGTCGATGCCGATGCGAGGAGAAAGCTGAGATGGGCCGTTTTGGAGTCTTGCGTCGGGTCCGGAAACTCCGGGCTTTCACCGTCGCCGCGCTGGTTCTGGCCGCCCCGCTTGCCGCGGCGAGCGATGCCGACTGGAAACTGGAAAAGGACAAGGACGGCATCCAGATCTATTCGCGCGCCGTGCCGGGCTGGCAGATCCACGAAGTGCGCGGCGTCACCCGCATCGCGGCCCGGCTCTCCAGCGTCGCCGCGGTGGTCACCGACGTGGCGGCGATCCCCGAACTCACCGACGTGGTCGCGCACTCCGAAGTCGAGCATCGCGACAGCGACACGCGCTATCGCGTGTATTCGATGATGAAGATGCCCTGGCCGGTCAGCAACCGGGACATCCTCAACGAACGCATGATCGCGCAGGACCCGGCAACGCTGGCGGTCACCGTCACCGACACCGCGACCCAGGACCTGATGCCGCTCAAGCCGGACCTGGTGCGGATCGTCAAGTCGCGGCAGCAGTGGACGCTGACACCGACCGCCGACGGCGGCGTGCTGGTGGAAACCCGGCTGCTGTCCGACCCGGCCGGCCCGATGCCGACCTCGCTGATCAATGCGATGTCGGTGAGCACGCCGTTCAAGACCTTGAGCAAGCTCAAGGAGCTGGTGCAGCGCCCGGCGTACCGGCAGGCCACGCTGCCCTTCGTCAAGGAAGCGGCGCCGGGCCCGTAAACGCACTCCCGGTTTTTTTGCCCGGCGCCCGGTCCGGCCCGCGGTGGGAACGGCGCCGCCCCGGTTACACACCGTAACGTAGCGACATCGACGGGTCATCCCCCAGCAAGGCAAGTGCGGGATGCTGACGGTGCCGGAAACAGCCGGCGCGAACCGTGCAGATTCCCGTGAAAGCACAAACCGAAAAGAGCAGGCAGTTGGTGGCGACGCCGCAGATCAAACGGTCCCCGCCCCATCCCGCTATCGACCGGCCCACGCAGGCGGAATACATCGCCTGGCGCATCCACGTGCTGAGTTCACCCGACCAGACCGATGATTGCAGCGGCGACGTACTGCCCAGCGGCAGCGAGATCCGCGCGCTGCTCAAGGCTGCGCGCCGGCATTGAGGCTTGCGCTGTCGGCCGGGCCGCTGACACCCAGCGACGCCCCTTTTCGGCCCACACGCCACCCAAAACGTCCCGCCACCCGCCTTCAAAGACCCAGGCGCCACCCAAAAAGGGGCGTGCGCCGCACTAAAACACCGGCACGCCGGGCAAAAAGTCCGAAGCGCCGCCCGCCGAGTCCCACCCGTCGCTCTCCGAACCCGGCCCCTGCCCCAAAAAGACCCGCCGGCCGGGTTCCGAATCCGGCGGGCGGGTCTTTTATCCCCATCGCTGCGCGCCGCACCGCGGCGCCGATGATCAGGTGGTGGCAGGCGGCGTGCGCTTGCGCTGGAAGCGCACCGAGATCTCCTTGACCAGGCCATCCAAACCCTGGCCCTTGCCGGCGATCTTCAGCAGGCCGTAGCCGTCCATGGCAGCGCACATCAGATCGCTGCCCAGCGCCATCTCCGAATCGTCCGCCTTCTGCATCAGCTTGCTCAGACGCATGAAGCGCGGGCGCAGCGCATCCAGATCGGCAAGATCGCGCTGCGCTTCCGCGACGTCCAGCGTGGGCGGCACCACCTGCGGGTTCTGCGCCAGCAGATTGATCGTCTGCCGGCAGAACGCCTCGGACTTGTCGCCCATCTTGTTGAGCTTGCGCCGCTCGTCCGGCTCCAGCGAAATCAGCGGCTCGAGCTTCTGCTCCAGCGTCGTAAGCAAGGTGTCGATTTCGGCCATATCGGCCGGCGCGAAGTTGAGTGAAATGATGTTCTGTGACATTGGAAGCTCCGTTGTGAGTCGTAGGGTTGATGCGAGGATCGGCGGCGGGTTAGGCCGTGTCACCACGCGGTTCAACGCTAACGGCGGAGCGCGTGTTCAGTCGGCGAACTGGTTAGCAGTCGGCTGCGAAAGCGAGGACGCTTTGTGAGGTAGTCGACAGATGTAGTGCCGGCAGACGCGCGAGCCTCGCCGCCAAGCGGCCTATAAGCTGCATTGGTCTGCCTTATCGAATCCCTCAATTACTCCTGATGGCTGTCGCTGGGAGTTCTGCTGTATAACTCGGCGCAGATCATCATCAGTGCACGCAGAATCAGCTACATGCAAATCCATTGTCCGAGTTATACGGCTCAAGTGCGGCAATTAATTGCCGCACTTGAGCCGTTCTGTTGGCGTTGGACCGCAAGAAGCCATGCGCCATATTGAAAGCTACGTGCACCAGAGCCGAATCGGGGTTTTGGTTGAGTTTGAAGCGGAGACGGTCGTGCCGTTTAAATCTGAAGGTTTCATCCGGCTGGCTAAGGACGTCGCAATGCACATTGCTTCAGAGTGTCCAGCCGACCTTGCCCACCTTTCAGAGCAGCCGTTCATCAAGGACCCGGACAAAACGATTGGGGCGCTGCTGAGTCAAGCATCAAATGCATGCTCTGAAACCGTGATAATCACAAGATTCACTCGCTGGTCCTGTGATAGTGCGCCGAGCGAAGAAACAGCACGCCAGATAAAGAGAGGCCCATCCGCTGGCGGGGAAGCGGTCCAACTATCGGTTCTACCCGACCCGGCCTCCGCGGCTTCGCCGCTCCAGCCGGGTCGCGGGTGAACCGGGCATTGGACGGCAAGATGAAGCGATCGACCGTTGTGCTGATTGTAGTCGCGTTGACCTACATCCTAGGCGGACTTGTAGAGCCATTTGTGCCAAACCCCGGTCAGCCGTTCAATGAAGCCACACTGGTGCAGAACCTCCTGTCGGCAATACTCGGCTTTACCTGGTGCAAGCTGCACACGTCAGAGAGAGGAATCGAGGCCCCTGCGGGCTCGGCTTTATTCGTTGGTCTTTTCGCTCCCTTAGGCGTACCTCTTTACTTCTTTCGCTCAATGCCGTGGAAGAAAGCGGCGACATCAACCTTGAAGGCGGTTGGCTTTCTCGTACTAATTCTGGTGCTATTTGGTGTTGGTGCGGAGATCAGTAGTGCAATTGCCGTCCAACTATCGGTTCCACCCGTCTCGGCCTCCGCGGCTTCGCCGCTACAGCCGAGCCGCGGGTGAACCTGGGCGTTGAACCTGACAAACATGCACCCCAGGTATAAAAGCACATCGACGGGTGCGCGTTCGTGGTCGCCACAGAAGCGAGACATCAGCCTAAAATCCAATTTTTCAACCGGCATTTGATAACGCTATGAAATATCGTTGCGGTCAGTCCCTATTACTTGCAATTACCGTCTGCGGATGCGCGACAAATCCGGAAACCCTAAAGGCGCCAACGGCGATGACCTGCATCGACGTAAAAGAGCCCATTTCATTTACCGGGCACTACGGAATTGCGAGTACAGCTTGGACGACAAGGCTAGAGAGGGGACCCTATTGGTCGGAAAAGGAGGACGAGAAAGGTACTTTTTACCGCGCGCCTCCGGGTGGAATATCCATTGCGGATGAAAAAGGTGTCGGTATTCCTGGCATGGGCACCACCACGGACGGCGGTTTTTATGTCCCGAAAGATCCGAAAGATCCGAAAGATCCGATAACGACCTATCGATACTTCACTACGAAGTCAGTCCCAGCCGAGCCCCCGCCCGCTGAGTCGAATTGCACCACCGTCGGATATTCAAAGGACCCGACCAGCACGAAGGTGAGTTTTGTATCCTTTGCCGTAGGCGGCGCACTTGGTGGTGCGTCCGGCGGCATAGTCGGCCGGGCTATAAATCAAGGGAGCAACATAAGCTATGGGCAGTCAGCGGGTGCCGGAGCAGCTGGCGGTTTAGCTGGTGGTTTAATTGTCGCAGCGATCATTAACGCCGACATAGGCAAGATCACTGGCGGGATGCCGATACAGGATGCACAGTTCGAAGAAAAACTAAAGGCGCTTTCGGTTACGAAAGTGCCTCTTAAAGAAGTACAGATATCAGAAAGTGAAAAAACTCATTGAGCCGACGTTCTGCTGAAGAGAAGCCCACTTCAATAAGTAAGTGAAGGCGAAACTTATCCACTGATATGGCGGCCACGTCCAACATTTCAGTCGAGCGGATGGCCTTTAGGCTTTTGTCATTGAACCCGGTCGGTTGGTGTAGTGGCCACCGCTCACTTCGGCGTTAGCCATTAAGAGAGAGACGATGAAAGCTAAACTTGTTGCTCTGGTACTTATGGTCTTCTCAGCATGCTCGTTTGGAGCTGAGGATCGTCGGACTGGCCTCATAAGAGACATAGCTCAGGCCCAAGGCCTGTTACAGGCATTTGAAGGACAGCTAGCCGAGCAACGCAAGGGAGCCCAAGACTTTGGCCGTCAAGTTTTTGAGAAGATGCTTTCAGAGTCAGGGGGAAAAACAAATCCAGAAGCCCAAAAAGCGTTTGACCGCTTTGTCGATGGTTGCTACCACATGTTCGCAGCCGATGAGTACTTGGCAACCTGGGTCAGCCTGTATGGAAAATCATTGTCTGAGGAAGATCTCGAACAAATACTGCAGTACTACAAATCTAGTATAGGGCAGAAGGATGTGGCGGCGTCCCAAGTTGCAACACAGGCTTTTACGGCATGGGCGGTTCAACAGAGCCGGGAGCGCTCCAGTGCACTGCTGTCCCAGCTAATGTCCGAGCTACGTGCTGCCAAGAGGTGAAGAATCGGCGGGGAATGGCTAGTCGAGCGAGCCGCGGATGCTGAGCAGGGCGCCGGGGTATTGGGTGATGGAGTGGTCCAGGTCGATGCCGCGGAAGCTTTCATAGAAGGCGCGCCAAGTCAGGCTAGCTTGGGAATCGGGCGATTCCTTCAGCAGCCCATCTCCCAAAGCAACAAGGGTTTCGGGCTCAAGCGCGGCGATGGCCCGGTGCGATCAGCCTAGCTTCCGGGTCGGCATCGGCGGCGCGGGATACCGGCCCATTTTCGAGTTCCAGTAAGCCCAGGAACGCCGATCGATGATGCCCGGCGGTGCCTGGTCCAGCACTTCTCTAAAATCGTCCTCGGACACATAGCGCCGCAGCACATTCAGATCCTCGTGCGTAGCCGAGGCCAGCGCGTAGGCCATGAAACGGATCGGATCGTCCAGCGCCTCGGCGGGCGACTCGAACCAGATCACGCGCCGCGCCACGGCCTCGGTTTCCGGGGTCAGCGGTATCGGTTTCATCGCTCCAATCCCCTATCTCGCCCGGTGGAGTGCGCAACACCCGGCACGGTCGGCAAGCGATCCAGATCAACTGACCGCGCCGCCGCCGCCAGCCGATCACGAGTGGCCTGCGGCACCCGCTGGAGATTGCCGTCGTCGAAGAAGGACAAGGCCTTGAGCGTGATTTGGGGATTGAAAGAGCGGCCGTAAATCGCCTGCGCGCCGGCCAGTGCCAGCGGCAGATTGATACGCCCGTCGGTGAGCATGGCGTCGATGTCGATATAGTCCTTGGCCTCGGCGCGCTGCTGCACGACGGCGGCTTTTGTACCAGCAAGATCCAGCAGCGAAGCCACTTGCAAGCCATTGTCCGCCGCGATGTGCGGCGGGACCAGGCGCTGAATCCCCGGGACACCGAAGAACGACAACTTCACCGGCCCGCCGCGATCAACGATCCCGCTGAGCGTATTGGCTTCCTGCTGCGTCACCGTAGCCGACGCCAAGAAGGCGATACGCCCGCTCAACTGGGCCGGATCGAAAGCCTTGTTGCCGAAGAAATCGAAATCCACCGACTCGCGGTGCCCCAGATGCAAGGCGATGGCGGTCCCGCCGTACAACACAAACTCCGGCGGCACCTGGTCGAGCTCGTCCCAAAGCCGGCGTTGCGGCGGCGGCAGAATATGAAGTTGTGGTGTGAACATAGACCCTACCTTTCAAACAACCCTAGCAGAACTCGCCCGTGTTTCAACCGAATTCTGCGATGATCATCCGGCCCAACTTCTCCCGCTACTAGCGAAGCACGACAACTATGCAAACCCGCTACGTATCGAGCATGTCCCATTCGTCGCCGAGCATCCAGCGAATCGCCGACAGCTTGCCATTGATCATGCCCCACTCGAAATCGGTCCAAGGGCCAAGGTCTTTCTTGCCGTACCGCCTCTCAGTGTTCCTTGCCGCCCTTTGAGCACCTTTCCAGACGTTGCGTTGAATCGTCTCTGGAGAACCCGCTGCCTTTGGATAAGTTTCCTTGTCAGCGACCGCAATCGTTCCATCCTCCATGCCGGTGCGAAGGCCCAGTGCCGGTTGTACCAAACTTGATGGAACAATAGATCTTCAGCCTTCAGCAGCCTGGAATTTATTGTTAAGGCATGCGACGACGATTGGTCTACTAACCTATTCGGCACCTGGACTATTCCTGCAACTGATACCGCTCTCCATCCCATCGCCATTTCATAGTCGAGGAAGTCTTCTTCCGCTCGGCATCCTGCTTGTCGTCTCCGCATTCGATCCACTCTTGCTGCTCGTACTTCACGATGATTTCAGGCCATCCTTTGTGGTTGTCGCCATATTGCTGGACGCCTTTGCTTTCCTGCACTTCATAGCAATCGTTAGAGCTGCTGGGATAATGGGATTCGCTGTCCAGTGACACGCCGAGAACGCTGACTAGCTGGCGCTTGTCGTGACGAATGTACTCGTACCCTTTCCATCCCATCCCGAAGCCAGCCCCATCGTGCCCACCGCCGGATCCAATCCGGATCAGAGACACACCATTGGGGAATGTGACCCGTTCGGCGGCGCTGCCGAAATACAGAACCGTGGATTCGTCGAATGGGAATCGGCCGCTCGCTATTTCCACCGTGCTGCAACTCGTGACGCTGGGCTGGATCAGTTTCATACGCGGCTCACCCACGCCGCTCTCGATCAACAACCAAAGCTGCGGTTGGGTGTTCGCAATCGGGAGTGCTTGCTGCGCTTCCGAGCCGGAGATCCAACCGTGCTGCTTGACGATCTCCGCAGCCATCGTTGCGTCGTATTCTTTGGCGAGGACAGTGGCCAGCACTTCGGACAAACCAGCTTCCGGTGGCTCGCATTCGTTCTCGGCTGAAGCCGCATTTCCTGCGGGGCTGAAAACAATGAACGTGATGGCCAACAGAAGGAGTAGTGACCATTGGTTCCGGCCCATTGCTGCCAAAGAGTGAGAATTAATTATCATGGCTAAGAGCACTCCAGATTCCTTGGCGGCTCCAAGGCATTCCAGATCAGCCGCTACAACGTCCGCCCAAACCACCCCACCGTCACCTCAATCGCCCGCTGCGCCTGCGTCGCTCCTGCTTCAAACACTTTGAAGATGTGATCCGCCCCGCCAATGATCACGGCCTCGGTCGGCTTGCCTGGTGCCAGGCGCATGAATTCGGCTTCGTGCGGCGGCAGGTAGTCGAGCGAGCCGCGGATGCTGAGCAGGGCGCCGGGGTATTGGGTGATGGAGTGGTCCAGGTCGATGCCGCGGAAGCTTTCGTAGAAGGCGCGCTGGGTGGTGATCTTTTTCCAGCCCGGCACTTCTTCGGTGGCTTCGCCGTCGCGCAGGGCCTTGTCGACGGTTTCCGGCGACAGCTTTTGCCACATTGCGAACTGGTCGCCGCTGGGGCTGGACCATAGCGCCATGGTTTTGAACCAGCGCGGATGGCGCGCTCCGGTTTCGATCGCGGTGCTGGCGCCGAGGCTGAAGCCGTGGACGCCGATGCGCTCGGCGTTGACGCCCGGCTGTTTGACGACGAAGGCGTAGGCTGCGGCGGTATCCTCCAGCCGGGTCGTGAAGGTGGATTCGATGTAGGTGCGTTTGCGGTCGCCTTCGCCGCGGAAGTTGATGCGCAGGCTGGCGATGCCCTGTGCGGCCAGGGCCTGCGCGAGGTGTTTGCCGAGATCGCCGGCGCCGTCCATGTCGTCGGCGAAGCCGTGCAGCATCAGCACGCTGCGGCCGTCCCAGCCTTTGTCGGGTGTCAGCCAGGCGCCGCCGACAGCAGGGGCCACTTCGACGCGCTGCTCGGCGGCGTGCGCGGCGCCGGTCAGTGCGGTGATGCAAGCGAACAGCAGCAGCAGTCGTTTCTTCATTGGGATCGCCAGTCGGATGGCTCGGCAGCACGCAGGGAGCGCGCCAGGCGCTGCCGCGCCGGCATGCTGGCCGCCACCGTGTCGGATAACGGCGGCTGCCTTCTCCACCGACTCGCCATACAGGGGTTAGCGAACAGAACGCCGGGAGCGGAGTCGTCTATGCTGGGGCCAGCAGTGTTCAACGGCCACCAACCTAGTCCCCGGTTTTCTGGTGCCTTACTCGCTGCGGGAACAGTCCATGCCCTCCGTGGCGCGCATCCCCGCAATCAATCGACTCCTCGACGCCCTTCCCAAAAAAACGAATCAGCGCATTCAACGCGAATGCGAGATGGTGGAACTGAGTTTTGGCGATGTGCTGTGCGAAGTCGGGGCCCCGATTCGCGACGTCTATTTTCCGACACAGAGCTTTATTTCGCTGATGGCCACCGGCGGTGGCGACGCGCGGCTTGAAGTCGCGCTGATCGGCAACGAGGGCATGCTCGGCGTCCCGCTGGTGCTCGGCCTGGATCGCTCGCCGATCCGCGCGCTGGTTCATGGCGCCGGCGGCGCCTGGCGCATGCAGGCGGCGCGTTTCCGCAAGACGGTGGCCAGCGTGCCTTTACTGAAGCTGGAGCTGGACCGCTACGTTTACACGCGGCTCAATCAGGTGGTTCAGACGGCGGTGTGTACCGGCTTCCACGATATCGAGGCCCGGCTTGCGCGGTGGCTGCTGACGGCTCAGGACCGCGTGCAGGGCGACCGCCTGCACCTGACTCATGTTCTGCTGGCCGAGTTGCTGGGCGTGCGCCGCAGCGGCATCACCACCGCGGCCGGAGCCTTGCAGCGCAAGCAGCTGATCCACTACAGCCGCGGCGGGATCACGATCCTGGATCGCCTCGGCCTCGAACAGGCGGCCTGCGACTGCTACCGGATCGCCAACCAGGCTGCTCCGGCTGCTGCTGCCGTCGTCGCTGCTGCTACCGCCTGAGCGTGCGCGGGGCTCATCGGCAGCGGCTTATCAGTCGAGGCAACCCCATGCCGAACTAAGGCCGTCGAAATGCCAGCAACGGCCGCAGGACTGGCATACGAAGGTCTGGATCAGGCGATGTGGCCCCTGCAGCATGGCGTCGTCCAGCAGGTAGACGGCAGGCTCCAGCGTGGCCGGCAGCACCGGGGTTGCCAGGGCCCCGACGAGCGGGCCGCAATCGTGGCAGGAGCGGCGCGCGGCCCAGTCCCGTAGCGGCATCGTCGCTTCGACGGAGCCGTCCGCACTGCCCAAACCTGTTTGTGTGTTCATCGCTGCACCTAACCTGTCCACGCAACGGTTTCATCGCGTCCTTGCGATGAGCGAATGCCAGAAGCATTCGCGGTTGCCTGCTGCGGCTGGGAGCTGCCACCGAGGTAGAGTGAATGACGGCGTGCGCCGAGTCCGTGCGATAGCGAACACAATGCGGCGAACAATGCGCCGGTTTACCGGCCGCTTGCCGAGGCGGCTCGGAATCCGGTCTGGTGACCTGCAATCGGTGAAGAGCATTTCCCGGCAACAGTAGGTCGGCAATCCCTTGCCGACGTGGACTCTCGGATGCGCAAGCGAGGCCTCACGTCGGCAAGGGATTGCCGACCTACGTGTCACCGGCGGCGTTTGTACCAGGCGATCAGGCGCAGCACGCTGGGGCGGGCACGCAGCTCGGCCGCATCCAGCAGCCGCGCGGCCATCATCGATTCACGCGCCAGCAGCACCAGGCCGAACGCGACCACCAGCATGCCCGGCCCCGGCGCCGGCATCAGCACCAGGCCGATCAGCGTGACGATGATCGCCAGCGTCGCGCGCACGCCGCGGGCGAGCGGTGTCTTGGAGCGGCGATGCTGCGCCTGGAAGCGCGTCCCCGGCGGGTGTGCCTTGAACTGTTCCCAGTGATGTTTGAGCGAGTCGAGCATCGGGTCTACAACGTCAGCTTTAAGGCGCGGTCGGCGGCTGATCGCCGCGCGGCGCGGCGGCCGCGGCGCGGCTGCGGATTTCTTCGACGATGCTTTCGGCCTTGGCGTAGCCGTAGAACAGGCCGCCGTCGGGCAGGATCATGGCCGGCGTGCCGTGGATGCCCAGATCGACCGCGGCCTGGTACTGGTCGCGCACCGGGTCCTTGCAGCTGGCGTCGCGCGTCGGCACCACGCCGGACAGCAGGCCGACGTTCAACGAGGCCTGGCGGTCCTTCTGGCACCAGATCACGCGAGCCCGATCGTAGGCCTGCGACGGCGAGCCGTACTTGGAGAAGAACACGTAGCGGATGCCGATGCCGAGCTTATTGAGTTCAGGCACTTCGCGGTGCAGCAGCCGGCAGTAGTGGCAATCGACGTCGGTGAACACGGTGATCCATTGCGTCGGCGCCGCGGGCGCGAACACGATCGCGTCCGGCTGCAGCCGCTGGGCGATGCCCAGGCGCTCGCGGTCGCGGCGCGCCTCGGTGATGCGCTCGCCGGTGCTGAGGTCCGCCATCTCGCCGGAGATCACGTACAGCCCGTCGGCGGTGACGTAGCCGAAGGTCATGCCGGAACGAACTTCGAACAGCCCCGGCGCCGCCGAGCGCTGCACGTCTTCGCGGCGCACTTCGGGCAGGCGCGTCGCCAGGCGATCGCGCATCTGCTCGAGCTCCGGGTCGGGCGCAGCGTCGGCGGCGATCGAGGGCGTTGTGGATGCCAGCAGCAGCAGTACGGCGATCGCGATGCGCATCAGGCGATGCAGTTGAGCCAGTGGGCGGGAATCGGTTACAGGCATGCGCTGGATCATGAACTCGTAGGTCGGCAATCCCTTGCCGACGTGAGGCCTCGCTTGCGCATCCGACAGTACACGTCGGCAAGGGATTGCCGACCTACGGCGGATGAGGGAGAGGGCGCGATCAGCCCGTCGGCGGCGGCGGCAGTGCGCCGGCAGTGTGCTGCAGCACCTGCAGCAGATCGGCCGGCGCGCGATAGCCGGGCACCAGCTCGCCGCTCGGCAGCACGATCGACGGCGTGCCGCGCAGGCCCAGTTGGGCCGCGGCCTGCAGGTGCTCCATCACCGGGTTGGCGCAGCTCTTGTCGGAATTCAGGTCGACGCCGGTCTTGGCCTTGGTCAGCGCGGCCTTGCGGTCGGCCGAGCACCAGACTTCTTCGGCCTGGTAGTACGAGGGCGTGTTCGGGCCGGTGCGCGGGAAGAACACGTAGCGCACCGCGATGCCGAGCGCGTTGTAGTCCTTGATCTGGCGATGCAGCATCCGGCAGTAGCCGCAGTCGACATCGGTGAACACGGTGACGGTGTACTTGGCCGGCGTGGTTTCGGGCGCGAACTCGATGAAGCCGGCGCGATCGATCTTGTCGATCAGCGCGACGCGCGCTTCGCGGCGGCGGTCTTCGGTGATCTCCTGGCGGGTCTTCAGGTCGGTGAGGTCGCCGGCGATCAGATAGCGGCCGTCGGCGGTGACGTAGCCGAAGTTCATTCCGATCTGGATTTCGTAGACGCCGGGCATCGGGCTGGCGCGCACCGCCTCCGGCGCCAGGTCCGGCATGTTGGCCTGGATCGCGGCGCGTACCGCGGCCAGCTCGGCGGGGTTGTCGGTAGCCGGCAGCTGCGGCACGGCGGCGGTCTTGGGGCCGACGGCCTTGTCGCCGGCCTCCGGTGTCGGCGGCGCGCACGCGGCCAGGGACAGCAGCAACAGGGGCAGGCAGTAGCGGAGATTCTTCACGGTGCGGTCCAGGGGATATCCAGGGAGATCCAGCTTTTCGGGGAGAGGCGCCGGCGCTCGGGCCGGGCCGCATGATGCCACTTACGGCCGATTCAAGCTCGCATCAAGCTCGCATCAGGCCCGCGGATGATGCCGCGCATGCAGCTCGCGCAGCCGCAGCCGGGTGACGTGGGTGTAGATCTGGGTAGTCGAAAGGTCGGCATGGCCGAGCAGGGTCTGCACCACGCGCAGATCGGCGCCGTGGTCGAGCAGGTGGGTCGCGAAGGCATGGCGCAGCGTATGTGGCGACAGGTGCTGGCGGATGCCGGCCTTGAGCGCGTAGCGCTGGATCAGCTGCCAGAAATTGTGCCGCGTCATCGGCCCGCCACGCTGGGTGACGAACAGCGAATCCGACTCCCGGCCGCGCGCCAGCTCCGGCCGGCCCTGGGCCAGGTAGCTCTGCAGCCATTGCTCGGCGAACTCGCCCATCGGCACCAGGCGCTCCTTGCCGCCCTTGCCGACCAGCTGCACCAGGTTGCGGTCGAGGCTCACCTGGTGGCGCTTCAGGTTCACCAGCTCGCTGACGCGCAGGCCGCTGGCGTACATCAGCTCGAGCATCGCGCGGTCGCGCAGGCCCAGCGGGCTGTCGGTGTCGGGCGCGTTCAGCAGGGCTTCGACCTGGGCCTGCTCCATGTGCTTGGGCAGGCCGCGCGGCAGCTTGGGCGAGGTCAGGCGCGCGCTCGGGTCGTCCTTGCGCTGGCCGTCGCGCACCAGGAAGCGGTAGAAGCGCCGCAGCGCCGACAGCAGCCGCGCCTGAGAGCGCGCCGAGAACTGCAGGCTGCGATCGCTGCCGCGCATCTGCTCGTGCAGCCGGCCGCGTGCCGCGAGGTAGTCGCGGATGTCGCCCTCGCCGGCCTGGCTGATCGCGACCTCGCGGCGCAGCAGCCAGCGCGCGAACAGCGACAGGTCGGAGCGGTACGCGGCCAGGGTCTGCTTGCTGCTGCCGCGCTCGATCCACAGCATGTCGAGCAGGCGCTCGATCGCGGCGGCATCGTCGGGCGCCGGCTCTGCGGCGAATGGGGATTCTGCGGATGGCACGGCGGGCATTGTAGGTCGGCAATCCTTTGCCGACGTGCTCAAGGGATCGGGGTGCACACGTCGGCAAAGGATTGCCGACCTACGGGGCGGGGCGGTCCGCCGTCCCCTAAACCCGGGCGATGCCCGATAATGCCGGGCTTATGCCGCCCCGCCCCGCCTCCCCCTTCGGCCTGCTGTTCAGTGGGCTGTACACCGTCTATGCGACGGCCATGTTCTGCATCAACACCTTCGTGCTGATCTGCCCGCTGATCCTGGTGCTGCCAGGCGTCGGGCTGCGCCGTCGCATCGCCTCGTTCGGCGTGCGCCTGGGCATGCTGCTGATGGGCGTGCCGTTCCGGGTGCGCGGCAGCGACAACCTGCCGGCCGGGCCGTGCATCGTCGTCTCCAACCACGCCAGCTACCTCGACGGCCTGGTGATGACCGCGGCGCTGCCGGCGCGCTTCAATTTCGTGATCCAGCACGGCGCCGCCAAGTGGTTCTACGCCGGCACCGTGCTCAGGCGCCTGGGCTACCGCTTCGTCAATCGCAGCAGCGCGCGCGCCGGCGCCGTGCAGACGCGCGCGCTGCTGCGCGATCTGCGCGCCGGCGAGTCACTGGCGATTTTTGCCGAGGGCACGTTCAAGGCCGAGCCCGGCCTGCTGCCGTTCAAGAACGGCGCGTTCCTGCTCGCCGCGAAAACCAGCGTGCCGGTGGTGCCGGTCACGATCTGCGGCACGCGCCGCCTGCTCGGTGGCGGCACCACGCGCTTCCGCTGGAGCCGGGTCAGCGTCGACATCGGCCGGCCGCTGCCGGTGGGCGGCCATGCGCCGACGCTGCGTGACGCGGCGCGCGCCGCGATCCTCGCGCAATGCGGCGAGCCGGATGCGCAGGCGCCGGCCGCGGCGGACGAGGCGATGGGCGAGCCAATCGACGAGCCGATGGACAGAGCCGCCGTGGAGGCCGCATGAGCGACGATATGCGGGCGCTGTCGCCGCGCGAGCGTTATCAGCAGGATCTGGCGCGCAGCGGCTTCGTCTCCGACGCCTCGCAGGCGGCCGCGGTCGATGCGCTGGACAGAGTTCAACGCGACCTGCTGGCGCAGCCGCCGAAGAAGAAGCTGCTCAGCGACCGGCTGATCTGGCCGCCGGTCCAGGGGCTGTACATGTGGGGCGGCGTCGGCCGCGGCAAGACTTACCTGATGGATGCGTTCTACGAGTCCCTGCCGTTCCGCTACAAGCAGCGCACGCACTTTCACCGCTTCATGCACGACGTGCACGAGCGCCGCCGCACCTACTCGCACAAACGCGATCCGTTGAAACTCGTTGCACTCGAAATCTCGCACCAGATCCGCGTGCTGTGCTTCGACGAGTTCTACGTCTCCGACATCGCCGACGCGATGATCCTGGGCCGGCTCGTCGAGTATCTGTTCGACGAGGGCGTGACCCTGGTCGCGACCAGCAACTGCGCACCGGACGAGCTGTACAAGGATGGCCTGCAGCGCCAGAACTTCGTGCCGGCGATCGAGCGGCTCAAGCGCCAGCTGCGCGTACTCAACGTCGACGGCGGCATCGACTACCGGCTGCGCACGCTGACACGCGTGCAGCTGTACCTGCACCCCAGCGATGCGGACGCGGAATCGCATCTGGATGACTGGTTCCGCGACATCGCGCTGAAGCCCGGCGAGCCGGATATCGCGATCGAGATCCAGGGCCGCAAGCTGCACACGCGCCGCCACGCCGACGGCGTGGTCTGGTTTGACTTCGGCGAACTCTGCGAAACCGCCCGATCCGCCGCCGACTACATCGAGCTGGCGCGTGAATATCACACCGTGCTGGTGTCGCGGATTCCGCAACTCAACGTCGAGAACGAAGATGCGGCGCGGCGCTTCATCAACCTGGTCGACGAGTTCTACGATCGCGGCGTGAAGCTGGTGCTGGCCGCCGCGGTAGCGCAGGACCAGCTCTATGCCGGCAGAAAGCTGCGCTTCGAGTTCAAGCGGACCTTGTCACGCCTGAAGGAGATGCAGTCCGAGGAGTATCTGGCGAAGCCGCATCTGGTTTGACCCCAACCTACCGATCTTCGCGCCTGCGTCGCAGCCCGCTGATCAACAGGTACAGCAGCCAGCTCGCCACGCCGAGTACCAGCACACCGAGCAGCAATTCCTTGGGCCGGATCGGGCGGCCGATCAGGCTCGACAACGCGGCCCCGAGCCCCCAGCCGGCCGCAGTCAGCAGCACCGTCCACAAGGCACCGCCCGCAACGTTCAACAAGGCAAAGCGCATCACCGGGTAGCCGCGAGCGCCGAGCAGCACCGGCGTGATCGTGCGCACCAGCGGCACCGGCAAAAAACGAAACAGCACGACGAACATCGTGCCGTAGCGGCTCAGCAGGCGATCGACGAAAGCCAGCCGCCGGCGCCAGGCCGGACGGCGATCGATAAACGGCTGGCCGAAATGGCGGCCGATCTGAAACCAGATCTGGTCACCGAGCACGCCGCCGAAAAAAGCCACTGCGAGCACCAGCGGCAGCGACAGCAGGCCGCGATGCGCCATCGCACCCGCGGCCAGCAACGTGGTCTCGCCCTCGAACAGCGTGCCGAACACGATCGCGACATAACCCCAGCGAGCGATCAGCTCTTCGATCACGAAACAATGCGCCGTGTGAGGAGTCCGGCATGCAGGAACATAATGGTCATCTGCCGATGATGCCACGGCGCGATAGCCAGGAGCCTGACCGATGAGCCAAACCCAAACCCCCGCAGCCGCCGCATTGCGCTGGATCGGCAAGGCCCGCA
Organism: Hydrocarboniphaga sp.; assembly: GCF_028291725.1. Taxonomy (GTDB): domain Bacteria; phylum Pseudomonadota; class Gammaproteobacteria; order Nevskiales; family Nevskiaceae; genus Hydrocarboniphaga. Next base: position 127,546 of record NZ_JAQGNT010000063.1, read on the forward strand.
TGCACCTCGACGAGAACGAGCTTGCGGTGCTCGAGCAGGTCGAGCAGCGGCGCGCGCTGACCACGAAGCTGCACGATCAGGACGAGGCGGCTACTTTCGGAGAGCGCCTTGCGGATAGTGTTGCCTCCTTTGGCGGCTCCTGGCGCTTCATCCTGATCTTCACCGGGCTGCTGCTGGCGTGGACCGTTTTCAACACCGAACTGCTAGGCAGAACGGCGTTCGATCCGTATCCGTACATCTTTCTGAATCTGCTGCTGTCGATGACCGCAGCGCTGCAGGCGCCGGTGATCATGATGTCGCAGAACCGCCAGAACGCCCGCGACCGGCAGAGCGCCGAAAGCGACTACGCGGTCAACCTGAAGGCCGAGATCGAAATCATGGCGCTGCACGAGAAGTTCGACGCGATGCGCACGGACCAGATCATCGCGCTGCTGGAGCGCCAGCAGGCGCAGATCGAAGAGCTGACCCTGCTGGTGCGGGGACAGACCATCGGGTAGCCCGATCGTAGGTCGGCAATCCCTTGCCGACATGCACCCGCGGATGCGCAATCACCGCCTCACGTCGGCAAGGGATTGCCGACCTACGGGCTTCGCCTTGCCTGTTTTGCGGCCAGCGCGATAGGAACACCGAACAGCAGCATGTGGGACAGCAGATCCAGCACCGTTGCCAGCGGCTTGAAATGCACCGGATGCGGGAATGCCGACAGCGGCAGCACGATCAGCCGCATCACCAGAAACACGCCGATGCCGAACACGATGCCGGAAAGCAGCGCCTGCCGGCTCAGCAGCGGAACCCGTCGCGCCGCGGCCAGAAACAGGCCGGCCAGCAGAAAGGCGATCGCGAAGTGCAGCGCCAGCCCCAACGCCGCGGTCCACGCGCCGCCGGAATAGGCCGCCTTGCCGAGCAGGCCGCTGGCGACGGTCTGCAACAGCCGAGTAGGCGGCACGCCGTTGTAGGCCGCGAAAGAAATGGCAAAAACGATGTCCAGCGTGCCGGCAATGGAGCCGCCCACCAGGATCGCCCATAAGCTCGATCGTCGCGTCATCGGTTTCTCGGCAAATTATTGGGGTCGCTGCACATCGACGAGGTTATCACTGGCATCGCGGTCGATCAGCTTCGGCCTTGAATGGTTCGACGCGCAGCGCCTGCACCAGCAGCAGCTGCAACAGCAGCAATCCGGCGAACGCGTAGCCGGCCAGGCTCCACAGTTGGTGGTCGGCCAGATACGACAGCGCATAGATCACCGCGGCCGCGCCGGCATTGCCGGCCAGCCAAAACGCGCTCATCGCCAGGCCACCGTGATGATCGCCGGCCAGCTCGCTGACGGTATCGAGCAGCAGCGGCAGCGGCGCGAGCATGGTGACGCCGAGCACCACGCCGATCGCGCACAGCAGCGGTAGTTCGTTGGAGCGGGTCAGCATCAAGGTCAGCGGAATACCGAGCGCCGCGGCGAGACTCAAGGTCAGGCGCAGGCGCGCGGCGAGCACCGGCAAGGCCGGCACGAACACCATGCCGGCGACGCCGCCGGCGAGCATCGCCAGCGCGACGTAGCCGGCGGCGTCCGCGTTCAGGCCGTTGGCGCCGAGCATCGGCTCGATCCAGGTGAACAGCGCGTTGAAGAAACCGTTGCCGATGAAGATCAGCGCGAACAGCAGCAGCAAGGCGGGCTGGGTCAGCAGAAAGCGCGCGCTGCTTTTACCTGAAGGCGCGGCCATTGTGTCGCCGATCGGAGCCGGTGGATCGCGCGGCACCAGCGCGAACACCAGTGCGGCGACGATCGCCAGCACGATCGTATCGATCGACTGCGAGGCCGCGACGTCGCCGGCCGACAGCGGGATCAGCACGAAGGCCGCACCGAGGCCGACGAACAGCGCCAGCGTGCCGACCGCGGTCGCCTGCAGTCGTTGTTCGGGCTCGAACCAGACGCGCGCCAGCGGCGCCAGCGACGACATCAGCATCGGCTGCACCAGCGCGATCAGGATCTGTCCCGCCAGCAGGCCGGCAAAACCCGGCCACAGCTCGCGCAGCAGCGCGCCCGCCAGCAGCACGCCGGCGACCAGGCGAAGACCGGAGCGCAGGCTGAGCCGGTCGACCCAGGCGCCGCTGGGCAGCGCCAGCGGCAGGAACAACAGCGGGAACACCAGCGACAGCCAGCCTACGGTTCCGACGGATACGCCGTACTGCGCGGCCACGTCGTTGGCGATGGGCGCGAAGCGCAGCCATTGGAACTGCATCAGCGCGTTGAGCAGCGCGTAAAGCGTCAGGACGCGCCAGCGCGCTGAGATCGAGGTCGGAGTCATGCCCACGACTATCGCAAGAAAAATGCGAGTACACCCCTGATGAGCCGGATTTCTTCACTGGTAGGAGCGGGTCATACCCGCGACTCAGGCTCCACCGGCACAGTCGCGGGTATGACCCGCTCCTACAGTCCGGTCACGACAAGCAGCTACAGTAGCTAAAAACCAGGGAGGGGAACCTGATGCGTCAGATGCCGCTGTTGCTGCTCGCATTGTGCTGGCCGGCGCTGGCCGGCGCCGCCCAGGTGCAGAGCTTTTCTCCCCAGGGAACGGTGCGCGACGTGCGCCAGGTGACGGCGCGCTTCTCCGAGCCGATGGTGCATTTCGGCGATCCGCAGCTGGCCGATCCGTTCACCGTGGACTGCGCGGCCACCGGCCATGGACGCTGGGCCGACGAGCGCAACTGGGTCTACGACTTCGAGGCCGACATGGCGGCCGGCCAGTCCTGCCACTTCAGCCTGAAGCCGGACATCAGGAGCGTCGCCGGCGCTGCGGTCACCGGCAAGAAAGAATTCAGCTTCGCAACCGGAGGGCCTGCAGTTCGTGCGGCGATGCCCAGTGAAGGCGCGCAGACGGTCGATGCCGACCAAGTCTTCCTGCTCGCACTCGATGCCCCGGCGACCAAGGCCGGCATCGAGGCGCATGCCTATTGCGCGGTCGCCAATCTCGCCGAACGCCTGCCGTTGCAGCTGGTCGAGGGCCAGGAGCGCGACGCAGTGCTGGCGCAGCGCCGGTCGCTGAGCTACTCGTACTACCGCGTGCTGTTCAAGAACGGTGGCACCGATTACCTGCAGATGAAAAGCGACGAGCTGGCGCGTCGCGAACGCGATATCGCGGTGCTGCGCTGCTCGCGCCCGCTGCCGGAAGACACCGAGTTCGACCTGGTCTGGGGCAAGGGCATCGCCACCGCCGGCGGCACTGCAACCACCATCGATCAGGTGCTGAAATACAAGACGCGGCCGGCGTTCGGCGCCAGCTTCAGCTGCGACCGGGTCAATGCCGATGCGGCCTGCGTGCCGGTGCTCGCGATGAGCCTGCGCTTCAGCGCGCCGGTGCCGACCCAGCTGGCGATGCAGATCCGGCTCAAGGGCAGCGGCGACACGCGCGAGCCGGAAGCCGCCGACGAGGACTCGCCTTTCGTCGATCGCGTCGAGTTCAAGCCGCCGTTCCCGGAATCGTCGGCGCTGGAGCTGCAGCTGCCGTCGGACTTCCACGACGATGCCGGCCGCCGGCTGGCGAACGCCGGCAGCTTTCCGCTGAAAATCGCCACCGACAGCGCGCCGCCGCTGCTCAAGTTCAGCGGCGAATTCGGCATTCTCGAAGCCAGCGAAGGCGGCGTGTTGCCGGTGACTTTGCGCGATGTCGAGGACCCGGTCGGCGCGAGCCGCATCGGCGGCGCGAGCAAGCGCATCGACGACGAAGCCGAAGTGCTGCACTGGATCTCGCGAGTCAAATACGCGATGAGCGGCCACTGGGATCAAGAGGCCTATACGCAACCGGGCATCGCCTCGGTGTTCGCCGACAGCAGCAGCGAGCACTTCGAACTGACGCGGCCCGCCGGCGGCAAGGCCTTCGAGGTGATCGGCATTCCGCTCAAAACGCCGGGCTTCTACGTGGTCGAGCTGGCCAGCCCGCGTCTGGGCGCGGCGCTGCTGGGCAAACCGGCGCCGCGCTTTGTCGCGACCACCGCGCTGGTCACGAATCTGGCAGTGCATTTCAAATGGGGCCGCGAAGGATCGCTGGCCTTCGTCACCACGCTGGACACTGGCAAACCGGTCGCAGCCGCGGCACTGAAAATCGTCGACGGCTGCGACGGCTCGCCGCTGTGGAGCGGCGATACCGGCGCTGACGGCATCGCGCGCATAGCCGGCCTGAAAAAACCGCAGACCTATTCAAGCTGCGATGACAACGCCGACCATCCGCTGATGGTGAGCGCCAAAAAGGACGGCGATTTCTCGTTCGTGATGTCGAGCTGGGCCGACGGCATTTCGCCCTCGGATTTCAATCTGAATATCGGCCTCTGGGATACGCCGACGATCGCCCACACGGTGTTCGATCGCAGCCTGTTCCGCGCCGGCGAAACCGTGTCGATGAAGCATTACTGGCGTCAGCACGGCAAGGACGGCATCGGAGTGCCTTTGGTGCGGCCGGACAAGCTGATCATCGAGCACAACGGCAGCGAGGAACGCATCGAATTGCCGGTGAGTTTCGACGATCACGGCATCGCCGAGTCGCAGTGGCAGATTCCCAAGACCGCCAAGCTCGGTGAATACAGCCTGCGTTTTGAAGGCCCGGACGATCTGTCGGCCGACGCCGGCTCGTTCCGCGTCGAGCAGTATCGCGTGCCGCTGATGCGCGCCCTGGTGCAGCCGCCGGAAGCGCCTGCCATCGCGGTTACCGAACTGCCGCTGGATCTGTATGTCGGCTATTTCAGCGGCGGCGGTGCGGCCGGCCTGCCGGTCAAGCTGCGCACGCAGCTGCAACCACGCGAGCTCAGCTTCAAGAGTTACCCGGGCTTCACCTTCGACAGCCAGCCGATCAAGCCCGGCATCGAGGAGAACGGCGATGGCGGCTTGTTCCCGGACGACAACGCCGACGCGGCAGCGGACGCCCGCGCGACGCCGAAGCCGAGCCGCACGCTGCCGCTGAGCCTGGACGCGAACGGTTCGGCGCACAGCACGATCAGCGAACTGCCGCGGTCCGAGCGCGCGCAGACTCTGGTCGCAGAACTCGAGTATCCCGACGCCAACGGCGAACTCGCCAGCGTGCGTACGAGCACGCCGCTGTGGCCGGCGGCGCTGGTCGTTGGCGTGGCTACCGAGGGCTGGGGCTCGGCCCGTGATCAGCTGCGCTTCCAGACCGTGGTGCTCGATCTGAAAGGCCAGCCGCTGAAGAACCGCGCGGTAACTGTCGCCTTGTATCAGCTGAAGACGCACTCGTATCGCAAGCGCCTGGTCGGCGGCTTTTACGCGTACTCGCACAGCAGTGAAACCATCAAGCTGGATGAGAATTGCAGCGGCCGCACCGACGCGAACGGCCTGCTGTTCTGCAAGCTCGATCCGGGCGTGTCCGGCCAGGTCTTGATCGAAGCCGTCGCCCGCGACGACGCCAAGCGCGCGGCGCGCGCGGTGGCCAGCACCTGGATCGCCGGCGCCGACCAATGGTGGTTCGCTCAGGGTGATTCCGACCGCATGGACCTGATTGCGGACAAACGCGAAGTCGAGCCTGGCGAGAAGCTCAAGCTGCAGGTGCGCATGCCGTTCCGTCATGCCACCGCGCTCGTGACAATCGAACGCGAAGGCGTGATCGACGCCTTCGTCACCGAGCTGTCGGGGCGCGAGCCGGTGATCGAGATCGCGATGCTGGACCGCTACGCGCCGAACGTGTTCGTGTCGGTGCTGGCGCTGCGTCCGCGCATCAGTGACTTCCGCTCGAAGTTCTACAGCTTTCTGCGCTGGCTGGGCCTGGATCGCTGGCTGAAGCTCGACGGCGGCAATCCGACCGCGATGGTCGATCTGTCCAAGCCCGCGTACCGGCTCGGCATGACCGCGGTCGATGTCGGCTGGGCCGCGCATCGTCTCGAGGTCACGGTGAAACCGCAGCAGCAGACCTACAAGACGCGGGGTGTGGCCAAGGTCGATGTGCAGGTCAAGCCAGTCGGCAGCGGCAAGATGCCGGACGCCGCCGAGATCGCATTCTCGGCGGTCGACGAAGCCCTGCTCGACCTGCTGCCGAACACCAGCGTGAACCTGCTCGACGCGATGATGCAGCGTCGCGGCATCGAGGTGTTCACCTCGACCGCGCAGATGCAGGTGGTCGGCAAGCGACATTTCGGCCGCAAGGCGCTCGCGCCCGGCGGTGGCGGTGGCCGCGGCGCGCCGCGCGAAATGCTCGACAGCCTGTTGCTGTGGAAAGGCCGCGTGCCGCTGGATGCGCAAGGCCGCGCAAGCGTGGAAGTGCCGCTCAACGATGCGCTGACCGCGTTCCGCCTGACCGCGGTCGCCAGCGCCGGCCTGGACCGCTTCGGCGAAGGCCACGCCAGCATCCGCACGACCCAGGACATCCAGATCCTGTCCGGCCTGCCGCCGCTGGTGCGCGAGAACGACCGCTACGATGCGATCTTCACGGTGCGCAATACCACCGCGGAGGCACAGCCGATCATCGTCGATGCCGAAATCCTGGTGCCGGGCCAGGACGCGCCGATCAGGCAGACCCTGGAGTTGACGATCCCGGGCAACACCGCGGCACCGGCGCGCTTCAACTTCCAGGTGCCCTACGGTATCGACAAGCTCGCCTGGACCGTGACCGCCGAAAGCAAGGACGGCACGCAGACGCTCGACGCGCTGAAGATCGCGCAGCAGGTGGCGCCGGCTTATCCGGTGCGCGTGGTCCAGGCGACGCTGCTGCAACTCGATGGGCATTACGAGATGCCGATCGCCAAGCCCGCCGATGCGATTGTCGACCGGGGCATTACGCGCGGTGGCGTGCGCGTGAACCTGTCGCCGTCGCTGACCAGCAGCCTGGACAGCGTGCGTGCCTGGATGAACGACTACGTCTACAGCTGCGCCGAGCAGATCGCATCCAAGGCGATCGCGCTCGGCGATCGCGCGATGTGGGACGCGCAGATGTCCGGAATCTCCGCCTACCTGGACAGCGACGGCCTGGTGAAATACTTCCCCGCCGGCTGGCTGGAAGGCAGCGACACGCTGACCGCCTACCTGCTGCAGATCGCCGACGAAGCCGGCTGGGAAATCCCCGAGAACGAACGGATGCGCATGCTGGCCGGCCTGGAGCATTTCGCCGAAGGCCGGCTGCAGCGCGGCATGCGTGTCAACAACGCCAGCGTCACCGAGCGCAAGCTGGCCGCGATCGAGGCGCTGTCGCGCTTCGATCGCGCCAAGCCCGAGTGGCTGAGCACGATCACGATCGATCCGAACCTCTGGCATACCTCGGCGCTGATCGACTGGATCGGCATCCTGCAGCGCGTCAAGGGTGTGCCCGAGCATGACCAGCGACTGGCCGAGGCGAAGACGCTGCTGCGTTCGCGGCTGAACTTCCAGGGCAGCACGATGACGTTCTCGGCCGAACAGGACGATGCGCTGTGGTGGCTGATGATCTCGGCCGATGTCAACGCAGTGCGCGCGGTGCTGGCCCTGCTGCCGGAAGCGGACTGGCACGAGGATATGCCGCGACTGGTGCGCGGCGCCGTCGGCCGGCAGCTGCGCGGCCACTGGAACCTGAGCACCGCCAACGCCTGGGGCACGCTGGCGCTGAACCAGTTCGCGGCTCAGTTCGAGCGCGAAGCCGTGACCGGCACCACCAGCGCGAAACTCGCCGCCGACACGCAGCAGCACGTTTGGAAAGACCGACAGCCGGCAACGCTGGACCTGGCCTGGCCGGCCGCTACCGGTGTGCTGTCGCTGGATCACGGCGGCAGCGGCGCGCCCTGGGTCACGGTGCAGAGCCGCGCCGCGATTCCGCTGCGCGAGCCGTACTCCTCGGGCTATCGCATCACCCGCACGGTGACGCCGGTCGAGCAGAAAATCCAGGGCCGCTGGACGCTGGGCGACGTCGCGCGAGTGCGGCTCGACATCGACGCGCAGTCGGACATGACCTGGGTGGTGATCGACGATCCAATTCCGGGCGGCAGCAGCCTGCTCGGCGGCGGCCTGGGGCGCGATTCGCAACTGCTGTCGCAGGGTGATCGCAAGGACGGCGACGCCTGGCCGGCCTTCGAGGAACGGCGCTTCGATTTCTACCGCGCCTACTACGCGTTCGTGCCCAAGGGCCGCTTCAGCACCGAATACACGCTGCGCTACAACAACGCCGGCCGCTTCGAAATGCCGGCGACGCATGTCGAGGCGATGTACTCGCCGGAGATGCTCGGCGAGCTGCCGAATGCGGCGGTGGAGGTGCTGGCTCCGTGACGATCACCACCGCTTGCTGTTCTCCCTCCCCCGCCTGCGGGGGAGGGCCGGGGTGGGGGCGAGTCGTCGCAGAGTGGCTCTGTCGTCGCGCCCCCATCCCGGCCTTCCCCCGCAGGCGGGGGAAGGAGACCCGCTCGAGCGAACGCTGAGATGCAGCGCCGAATATCCACACGCTCGATTGCTGTTGTGCTGGTCACCACGACCGCACTGATCGCGGCGGCCTGGCTGAACGAGGTCACGCACATCAGGCCGCCGCCCTCGCCGGCTGAGGTTCGCGCGAGCTATCGATCGTCCGAGGCGCAGCTGCTCGACCGGCATGGCGAAGTCGTGCAGACCCTGCGCCTGGATCTCGGCGGCCGGCGCCTGCAATGGACCTCGCTGGACCGGATTTCGCCGGCGCTGATCGATGCGGTGATCTCGGCCGAAGATCATCGCTTTCGCGCGCATGGCGGCGTCGATCTGCCTGCGGTGGTCGGCGCGATCCGCGATCGTCTGCGCGGCCAGGCACGGCGCGGCGCCAGCACGATCACGATGCAGCTCGCGGCGCAGCTCGATCCGGCGCTGAGCAGCCGGCGAGCGCGGCGCAGCCTGCTGCAGAAGTTGCGGCAGATGCGTGCGGCCCGCATGATCGAAAGCAGCTGGAGCAAGGACCAGATTCTCGAGGCCTATCTGAACCTCGTCAGCTTCCGCGGCGAGAGCCAGGGTGTCGCAGCGGCGGCCGCGGCGCTGTTCGGCAAGCACCCCGATGGCCTGACGAACGCGGAAGCCTGGACGCTCGCCGCGCTGCTGCCCGCGCCCGGCGCAGCGGCTGCCGTCGTCGCAAAACGCAGCTGCGCTCTGGCGGATCTCGCCGGCGACGAATGCGATGCACAGCAACGCGTCGCGCTCGACGCGTTGTCGCGACCCGCCGCGTCAACGCCCACCGACGAGCTCGCGCCGCATCTGGCGCGACGCCTGCTGCGCAAGCCCGGTGAAAGCCTGATCTCGACACTGGACGCGCGTACGCAGCGCATCGCACTGCATGCCTTGCGCGCGCAACTCGCGAGCCTGTCCGGCGAGCGCGTGCGCGACGGCGCCGCGGTGGTCGTCGACAACGCCAGCGGTGAGGTGCTCGCCTATGTCGGCTCGGCCGGCCCGGCCAGCCGCGCGGCACAGGTCGATGGGGCACGCGCACTGCGCCAGGCCGGCTCGACCTTGAAACCTTTCCTGTATTCGCTCGCGATCGAGCACCGCTGGCTGACCGCGGCCTCGCTGCTCGACGACGCGCCGGTGGCTCTCGAAGCCGGGCCCGGCCTGTATCTGCCGCAGAACTACGAACACGACTTCAAGGGCCTAGTCAGCGTGCGCACCGCGCTGGCCGGCTCGCTGAATATCCCAGCGGTCCGCACGCTGCTGCTGACCGGCGTCGATCGCTTCCGCGAGCGCCTGCACGATCTCGGCTACATCAGCGGGCTGACCGAATCCGGCGATTACTACGGCTATTCGCTGGCGCTGGGCTCGGCCGAAGTGAGCCTGCTGGAGCAGGTCAATGCCTACCGCACGCTGGCCAACGGCGGGCGCTGGTCAGCGCTGCGGCTGCAGCCTGACGCCGCAGCGCCGGTGATGCGCGGAGTGGTATCACCGCAGGCCGCGTGGATCGTCGAAGACATCCTCGCCGACCGCGGCGCGCGCTCGGTGACCTTCGATCTGGAGGGGCCGCTGTCGACGCCTTACCGCGCCTCGGTGAAGACCGGGACCAGCAAGAACCTGCGCGACAACTGGTGCATCGGCAGCACCGCGCGTTACACCGTCGGCGTCTGGGTCGGCAATTTTGAAGGCGATGCGATGCGCACCGTGTCCGGCATCACCGGCGCGGCACCGGCCTGGCGCGACATCTTCGACGAACTCGAGCGCGGCGATGCGCCGGTGACCGCAGCGCCGCCCGGATTGGTGCATCAGCCGGTCCGCTATGCAGACAGCATCGAGCCGCCGCGCGACGAGTGGTTTATCCAGGGCACCCAGGCCGCGCTGATTGCGCCCGCGGCGCGGACCGCCGAACGCGCTCGGCTGGTATCGCCGGCCAAGGGCAGCCTGATCGCGCTCGACCCGGATATCCCGCTCGATCGCCAGCATCTCAGCCTGCGTGCCGAGCCCGCCGCCGCCGGCCTGCGACTGTTGATGGACGGCCATGCGATCGGCAGCGCCGAGCAACCGCGCTTGTGGACGCCGCTGCCCGGAGCCCACCGGCTGGAACTGCTCGATGCCGCTGGCCGCAGCCTGGACAGCGTCGAATTCAGCGTCAGGGCGCCGCGATAGACAGGCGCGCCCATTTTGTGTAACTAAAGAAGGGGACTGGTTACATTCTGAGGCATTCCGGCAAAGATCTTGCCGCTCAAAGCGGCCGTCGCAGGCACTCGGGGCCTGCGTCCAGGATTCTTTGGGAATTAACTTTTAAGGTTTTTAGGGGAGATATTTCATGAAGCGTCAAATCGTTGCGGCCAGCTTGATGCTGGCCATAAGTGTGTCTGCGTTCGCTGCCAGTCAGCAGGAACGCGTTTTTGTGCAGTTCGCACCGGGCAAGGCGCAGGCCCTGCGCGAGCAGGTCGGCCGCGAAGGCGGCGTGATCCACTATCAGTTCGACGACCTGTCGACCCTGGTGGTCACCCTGCCGGAAGCTGCTGTGGCACGTCTGCAGAAGAACCGCGATGTCGTGCTGGTTGAAGAAGACGTCAAGCGCTACCCGATGGGCCAGACGACGCCCTGGGGTGTCAAACAGGTCCAGGCCAAACAAGTCTGGGACGCCAACAACGACGGCGTCGTCGACGCCGGTGCACCCACGGGCGCCGGCCGTACGCTGTGCATCATCGACTCCGGCATCGACCTGAATCATCCCGACCTGCAGGGTCTGTCGATTATCGGCGGCTATCCGTCCAACTACGGCACCGACAACTGTAGCCACGGCACTCATGTCGCCGGCACCATTGCCGGCGTAAACAACGACATCGGAGTGATCGGCGTGTCACCCGGCGCAGTCAGCCTGTACTTCGTCAAGGTGTTCGGCACCGACGACTCGATGTCCTGCGACTGGAGCTACGCATCGACCCTGGTCGACGCCGGCAAGCAGTGCCTTGCCAACGGCGCGTCAGTGATCAGCATGAGCCTGGGCGGCGGTCGCAAGAGCAAGACCGAAAAGAAGTTCTTCGACAACGCCGCGGCCAGGGGTGTACTGCCCGTCGCAGCAGCCGGCAACGACGGCACCACCGGCTACAGCTATCCGGCCAGCTACCCCTCGGTGATGTCGGTGGGCGCGATCGACAGCAACCTCGTGATCGCCTCGTTCTCGCAGCAGAACGACCAGGTCGACGTGGTTGCGCCCGGTGTCGACGTGTACAGCACCGTGTCGCACAAATATCAGGGCTCTCTCTCGGTCGACGGCGTGTCGTATTCGGCGATCTCGCTGGACAATTCGGCCCTGGGCAGCGTCAGCGGCGCCATGGTCGATGGCGGTCTGTGCTCGACCAGCGGTGCCTGGGCCGGCATGGTCGTGCTGTGCCAGCGAGGCGACATCACTTTCGCCGAAAAGGTTACGGCGGCTCAGAACGGTGGCGCAGTGGGCGTGATCATCTACAACAACGTCAGCGGCGGCTTCGCCGGCACCATGGGTGATACCCCTTCGACGATTCCGGCCGTGACCATCAGCATGGAAGATGGCGCGATTCTTCTGCCGATGGTCGGCACCGTCGCCAAGGTCAAGGTCAAAATCGTGTATGACACCTACGACTACTACAGCGGCACTTCGATGGCGACTCCGCACGTTTCGGCCGCTGCGGCGGTATTGCTGAGCAGCAACCCGGCGCTGACTGGCGCCGACGTGCGCTCGGCACTGGAATCAACCGCCAAGGATCTGGGTGACCCGGGCCTCGACAACGCCTATGGCTACGGCCTGATCCAGATGAAGAAGGCGCTGGATCAACTGAACGGGCAGTAAGCCCCGCCAGAGCGCCACGGCCGACCGGTTTCAGCCGGAGGCCACCCAACCGTCGCGGAGCGATCCGCGGCGGTTTTTTTTATTGAGCGCTACCCGAACCGTGGGGTCGAATCAGTTGCCCAGGATTTGGAATCTCAAGCTTGATTTGTACTTTAACGGACATATACTGTCCACATGAAAACGTATAGCCCCAGCATTCTCAGCGATGACGAGCGCCTCGGCGTGCAGGAAGCCCTGCCCGCCGGCCGAGTCACATATAGCAAGGACGAGCGCTCGCGCCTGGCCAAAATGATCACCCGGCTGTTTGAGCACTGGAGCGTCGATACCAGCGCGCAGGCCGAGTTGCTGGGCCTGTCCGGCGGCAGCCGGACCGCGGTCAGCCGCTATCGCCGGGGTACGCCGCTGCCGGAAAGCCGCGACCTGATCGACCGCGTCGGCAACCTGTTCGGCATCCACAAGAGCCTTCGCCTGCTCTATCCGCACAATCCCGAGCTGGTCTATCGCTGGCCAACACTGCGCAACAGCACGCTGGACCACTACACGCCGGTGGAAATCATGGTCGAGCAGGGCCTGCCGGGTATCGTCGCGATCCGCGGCTATCTCGATCACCTGCGCGGCCTGTAACGGCCGCAGCGATGGCGCTGTTCGATCAGGCGATTCACTACGAGGGCGATCTCTACCGCAACGTCGTCAGCCTGCGCGTGTCGCAGAACCTGGCCGACGACCTGAGCAGCGATCCGGACGACGCCGATCTGTTCGTGCGTGCGGAACTCGCGTCCAAGCCACGGCTGCCGGTGCCGGCGATCAACCGCCCCTTCGAAACTGGCTACGGCCAGGCCGTGCTGTATCCGTTCGTGCAGGCGCACTGGTTTGCCACACGCTTTTCCGACGGCAGCTACCCCGCCTGGTACGGATCGCTGGAACTCGAAACCACGGTCCACGAAACCGCCTATCACTTCCGTCGGCGCCTGATCGAGGAAGTCGGGCTAAGCCATCACGAGCGGCCGATTGTCGGTGAACGCCGCGTCTACCGAGTCGCGGCCGATGCGCTGATGATCGACCTGCGCGGCAAGCTCGGCGAGGAGCCTGGGCTGACCGATCCGCAGTCCTACGTGGTCTGCCAGCGCGTCGGCCGCGAACTGCAGCAGCGCCGTCATCCGGGCGCGCTGACACGATCGGCGCGCTGCGCCGGCGACAATGCCGTACTGTTCGACCAGCACTACTTGTCGAACGTGCGCGATCATTGCTACCTGACTTACCGCTACCAGCCGGCCGACGGCATGGTCGAAGTCGAACGCACGCCCGGGCAAACCTGGCTGCGCCTGAATTAGTCACAGAACCGACCATGCCGATCAACAAGACCATAGACCACGCCAAACTCGACCGGATCGTCGCCGACGCGCGCCGTGCCTCGGAGCAGCGCAACCTCGGCTACCGCGAGCGGGCGCTGAAGATGTATCCCTGGATCTGCGGCCGCTGCGCGCGGGAATTCACTCGCGCCAACCTGCAGGAACTGACGGTGCATCACCGCAACCACAATCACGATTTCAACCCGGAAGACGGCAGCAACTGGGAGCTGCTGTGCGTGTACTGCCACGACAACGAGCACTCGCGCTACACGGATTTCAGCGGCGATACCTCGGCACCGGATCGCAAGCCGGCGGCGACCGGCAATCCCTTCGCCGATCTGAAATCGCTGATGAAGAAGTAGCCCGTAGCCCGTAGGTTGGGGTGAGCTTGCGAACCCCAAAATGAGTTCCGCGCCTATGTTGGGGTTCGCAAGCTCACCCCAACCTACACGTTGGCGCTGTCGCTGAAAATTTCGATGAACACGCCGAAGATTCCGCGCAGGGCCGCGGCCGCACCCGGCCCGTCATCGGCACGCAGGCGTTCCAGCAAGGCCTCGTGCATCGGGTACATCGATGTCACGTCGCCGCCGGCGTCGGCGATGCGGCGCAATACCACGCGCGCGCGCACGTCCCAGATAAAGCTGTCCCAGGTGCGCAGAAAAGTCTGATTGTCGCTGGCCAGCACCAGCCGGCGGTGAAACTTCAGCGCGGCTTCGGCATGCGCGTCGCGGTCACGCCGATCCAGCGCGATGCGCATCTGTTCCAGCAGCACACCGAGTTCGTCGCAGAGCCCCGGCGCACAAGGCACTGCCAGCTCGGCGCAGCGCGCCTCGATCACCGAGCGCAACTCATAGGCTTCGCGCAGCGCGTCGACGTCAAAGGGCCGCACGCGCGTGCCGCGATACGGTTCCGACACGACCAGGTCGAGCGCAACCAACTCGCGCAGCGCTTCACGCACCGGCGCCTGGCTGACGTTGAATTCGCGTGCCAGGTTGAGCTCCTTGAAACGGAAATCCGACGGGTATGTGCCGTCCAGGATGCGCGAAATCAGCACATCGCGAATACGCGAATGCATGCAGGCGCGATTCAACGCGGGCTGCGACCCCACACCCGCCGATGCGTAACGGATGGCGGGCGTGACCGGTTTCATGGAGCCGCTGCCTGCGCGGCGGAAACGGCGCCATCCGCCGCTTCCAGCTGATCGCGCGACCAGCCGCCACCGAGCGCGCGCACCAGTTGCACCGCGGCGGTGACCCGGCGAACCCGCGCGTCCAGCGCCGCGCGCTGCGCGGACAGCGCGGCGGTTTGCGTGGTGGTCACTTCCAGATAGCTGGCGACGCCCGAGGCATAGCGTTTGTTGGCGTGAAACAGCGAGCGCTGAGCCGCAGCAGCCGCGGTCTCGTCGCTGGCGACTTCGTCTGCAAGATGCCGCAGCGCCGCCAGGTTGTCCTCGACTTCCTGATACGCCGTCAGCACGCTCTTGCGATAGTTGGCGACGGCCTCATCAAAGGCCGCGCGCGACTGGCGGCGGATCGCCGACAGCGCACCGCCATCGAGAATCGGCGCGGTCACGCTGGGGCCGATCGACCAGTAGCGGCTCGGCGCGTCGAACCAGTCCGAGGTTCTGGTCGCCTCGTATCCGCCGCCCGCGCTGAAGCCGAACACCGGGAACCACGCCGCCTTGGCGACCCCGATCTCAGCGTTTGCCGCCGCGACCTGGCGCTCCGCCGACGCGATGTCGGGGCGGCGCTGCAGCAGCGTCGACGGCAGGCTGGTGACGACCACCGGCGGCTCGCCGACGAATTCGGCCGGCGGCAGCGAAAACGCCGACGGGGCGAAGCCGAGCAGCACGGCGATGCCGTGTTCCAGTTGCGCACGCTGCAGCCTGGCAGCGGCGAGTTGCGCGCGCGTGTTGTTCAGCGTGGTTTCGGCCTGATCGACGTCGACGGCCGCGGCGATGCCGCCTTCGTAGCGATTGCGCGTCAGATCGAGCGCACGCTGGTAAGCCTTCAGGCTGTCTTCGAGCAGCCCGATGTCGGCATCGGTGCCGCGCAGCTGAAAGTACTGGCTGGCGAGCTCCGCCTGCAGGCTCAGCTGCAGGGCAGCGAGATCGCCTGCGCTGGCTTCGAGCCTGCGGTCGGCTGCGTTGCGCGCATTGCGCAGCCGGCCGAATACATCGATCTCCCATGACAGATTCAGCGACGCCAGGAAATCATTGCCGGTGCCGCTCACGCCGTCAGCGCCCGGTGCGTTTGCCGAAGCGCCCGCGCGCGTCGCCGCGGCATTCGCGGACAGCGAGGGATAAAGGCCCGACTGCGACTGCCGCGCCAGTGCGCGCGCCTGCTCGTAGCGTGCGACCGCGGCCTGCAGATCGGGACTGGCGGCGGCCAGCTGCGCCTGCAACTCGTCGAGCTTGGGATCGGCGAACGGTGCCCACCAGTGGCCGCGCGGCGCGGCGTCGGCAGGCTGTGCCGGCTGCCAGCCAGCAACGGGCTCGGCGGCTTCCTTGAAGCTGCTGCTCGCCGGCGCGGCCGGCGCCTGGTACGGCGGCGCCAGCGAACAAGCCGGCACCAGCGCCGCCGCCAGCAGCGGCAGCAGTTGTCGCAGCGGCGTTAACGGCGGGCGCCTGATCACGACTTCGCTTCCGCGACCGGCGGCACCGCGGCGGGCTGCACCAGGCGCACCCGGATGCCGTCGGTCATCGAATCCGAAGGCGCGATGATCACCTGATCACTGCGGCTGATACCGTCGACGATCTCGATCTGGGTGCCGAGATCGCGGCCCAGCTTGACCGGTTTCATCACCACTTTCTGATCCGGGCCGACCGTGGCGACGCGCAGGCCCGAGCCATTGAACAGCAGCGTATTCGACGGCAGCAGCAGCGCGCCGCTGCCGGTCTGCGCCGGGATCTTGAAGCGGACTTCGGCATACGCACCGGGCAGCAGCAGGCCATCGGCGTTGTCGACCTTGAGTTCCGCCAGCAAGGTGCGCGAGCCGGCGTCGAGCGCGCCCGAAGTCCGCGCGACCGTCGCCGTCACCGGCGTGCCGGGCCGATCGGGGAAACGCACTTCAGCAATCAGCCCGGGCTGCATCGATGCCGCGTATTGCTGCGGCACGCTGACGTAGAGTCGCAGCGAACGCATGTCGGCGATGCGGAACAGCTCACCGCCGCTGCTGCCGGAGGCGATCAACCGGCCCAGGTCGGTACTGCGCGCGGTGATCACCCCGTCGAAAGGCGCGACGATCTTCTTGAAGCCGGACAGCTCGCGCAGCCGCTGCAACTCGGCGCGAGCCGCGTTCAGCGAAGCGCTGCTCGCAGCGGCGGCGGCGATCTTCTCGTCGGCTTCCTGTTTGGAAACCGAATCGCTTTCACGCAGGTCGCGCCAGCGCTCGGCAGTGACCTGCGCGATCTTCTCGTTGGCCTGGGCGCTGGCGAGATCGGCCTGGGACGCGCGCAGCTGCTGATCGAGTTCCGGTGCATCGATCTCGGCCAGCTCCTGGCCGGCCTTGACCTTGGTACCGATGTCAACCAGCCAGTGCCGCAGGTAACCGTCGGTGCGCGCGTAAATCGGCGCCTCGGACTGCGCCTGCACATTGCCGGGCAACAGCAGTTCGAGCTCGCCGGCGGATGCCTGCGGCTTCACCACCTGCACCGGCTGGGCAATCTGCGCGTCGGTCGCTTTGTCCAGGCTGGCGCTGGCGCGATGCCGCGAAAACAGCCCCCAGGTGATCAGCACCCCCGCCACCACGATGATGATCAGGCTGGTGCGGGCCATGCCGCGCTGGCGCTGCGCATGGAGCATCTCGGGTGTCGGGGTTTGCATCGCGAATTCCTTGGGTGAAAGCTTGCGGCGGTCAGACGGCGGGTCAGATGCTGGGATGGACTCAGGCACGGGCCGCCTCGCGCGCTTCGCGGCGCCCGTGCAGCAACGTGAATACCGTGGGCACGAACAGCAGGGTCGCGAGCGTCGCCAGCAGCAAGCCGCCGATCACCGCGCGGCCCAGCGGCGCGTTCTGTTCGCCGCCTTCGCCGAAGCCCAGTGCCATCGGCATCATGCCGATGATCATCGCCAGCGCCGTCATCAGCACCGGGCGGAAACGCGTGTAGCCGGCGTCGAGCGCGGACTGCAGCGCGCTTGCGCCCTGTGCCAGGCGATCACGCGCAAAACTGACCATCAGGATCGAGTTGGCGGTGGCGACGCCCATGCACATGATCGCGCCGGTCAGTGCCGGTACCGACAAGGTGGTGCCGGTGATGAACAGCATCCAGGCGATGCCGGCCAGCGCCGCCGGCAACGCGCTGATGATGATGAAGGGGTCGAGCCAGGACTGGAAGTTGACCACGATCAGCAGGTAGACCAGCACGATCGCGCCGACCAGGCCGATCAGCAGGCCGGTGAACGAGGCCTGCATCGTCAGCAGCTGGCCGCGCGAGATGATGCGCGTGCCCTTGGGCAGATGCTGGCTGCTGTCGGCGACGATTTTGTCGATGTCCTTGCCGACGCTGCCGAGATCGCGATCCTGCACCGATCCATAGATTTCGATCACGCTCTGCGCATCGTACTTGGTGACGACCACCGGACCGAAGCCGCGCGTGATCGTCGCCAGGCCGCCGAGAATCTGCGGATCGCCGCCCGAAGTGCCGGCGCCAACCGGCAGGTTCTGCAGATCCTGCAGGCTGGCCAGCCGATGCTGTGGCGTCTGCGTGACGATCGGATATTGAATGCCGGTCTTCGGATTCAGCCAGAACGTCGGCGAGGTCTGCAGGCTGCCGGACAGCGCGATCAGCATGTTGCCGGCGATGTCGCGCTGCGAAAGTCCCAGCTGCTCGGAGCGCGCGCGGTCGGTGGCGACACGCAGCTCCGGCTGGTTGTTCGGCTGCTGGATACGCAGGTCGACCAGACCCGGAACATGGCGCAGTTTCTCGAGCAGCCGGTTCGCGAGTTCGCGGTTATCCGGGCTGTTGCCGGAAATCTGCACATTGATCGGCGACGGCAGACCGAAGTTCAGAATCTGGCTGACGATGTCGGCCGGCAAGAACGAGAACGTGCTGCCGGTGAATTTCTCCGGAAGGATTCTGCGCAGCTCGCGCACGTAATCCTCGGTCGGGCCGTGGCCCTCCTTGAGCTGTACCAGGATGTCGGCGTCGCCCGAACCGATCTGGCCGGAATTGCTGTATGTCAGGTTGATGCCCGACGACGGCAGGCCGATGTTGTCGACCATGCTTTCGATCTCGCCCTGAGGAATCGTGCGGCGGATCTCAGCTTCGACGTGATCGATCAGCACCGCGGTTTCCTCGACGCGCGTACCGCTGGGGGCGCGCACGTGCAGCTTCATCTGGCCGGCGTCGATCGCCGGGAAGAAATTGCGACCCAGCGTCGGGAACAACAGCGTCGACAGCAGCATCGCGCCCAGGAACAGGCCGATGAACAGGCCGCGATGATCCATCGTCGATGTCAGCACCGCGTGATAGCGGGCGCGGACGCGCTCGAAGCGCGACTCGAAAGCGCCCTGGAAGCGCTGGAACACATTGCGCCGCGATTCCTGGCCGGGCTCGAGCGGCTTGTGCTCGTGCAGCCAGTACATCGACAGCGTCGGCACCAGCGTCCGCGACAGCAGGAACGACGCGATCATCGCAAACACCACCGCCTCGGCCAGCGGCACAAACAGATAGCGCGCGACACCGGACAACATGAACATCGGCACGAACACGATACAGATCGACAGCGTCGACACCAGCGCCGGCACCGTAATCTGCTGCGATCCCTCGAGGATCGCGGTCTTCACGTCGGCGCCTTCTTCCAGAAAGCGATTGATGTTCTCGATGGTCACCGTCGCATCGTCGACCAGGATGCCGACCGCCAGCGCCAGGCCGCCGAGCGTCATGATGTTGATGGTTTCGCCTAGCGCGTTGAGGGCCAGGATCGAGGCGATGATCGCCAGTGGAATCGAGATCGTGATGATCAGGGTGCTGCGCCAGCTGCCGAGGAACAGCAGGATCATCAGCGCGGTCAGCGCGGCGGCGATCAGGCCTTCGGTGACCACGCCCTTGACTGCGGCCTTGACGAAGACAGACTGGTCGCCGGTGGCGTTGATCTCGGCACCCTCGGGCAACTGTTCGCGAATGAACGGCAGGCGCTGCTTGATCGTGCTGACGATGTTCAAGGTCGACGCCGAGCCGGTCTTCTGGATCGTCATCAGCACCGCGCGCTGGCCGTTGACGCGCACCACATTGGTCTGCGGCGGATGGCCGTCATGCACATGCGCGACGTCGCGCAGGTAGGTAACCGTGCCGTTGACGTTGCGCAGCGGCAGATTGTTGAGCTCGTCCAGCTCCAGCGGGCTGGCGTTGAGCTTGACGTTGTATTCGGTGTTGCCGATCTTCTGCGTGCCTGCCGGGATGATCAGGTTCTGGTTTCCGATCGCGGTGTTGACGTCGGCCGGCGTCAGGCCCTGCGCCAGCAGCTTGGCCGGCTCCAGATCGACCATCACCTGGCGCTGCGCACCACCGAACGGGAACGGAATCGAGGCGCCGGCCACCGTCGCCAGCTGCGCGCGGATGAAGGAGTTGCCGAAGTCGAACAGTTCGGACTCGGCGAGCTTGGTCGACGACAGCGCCAGCTGCAGGATCGGCACCGTCGACGCGTTGTACTTGAGCACCAGCGGCGGCTGCACGCCCGAAGGCATGTTGCGCAAGGTGGTCTGCGCAAACGCGGTGATCTGGGCCATCGCCAGGTTGATGTCGACCCCGGGCTGGAAGAACACCTTGATGACGGTGACGCCCGGGTAGGAGGTGGATTCGACGTGCTCCACGTCGTTGACGATGGTCGTCACCGGCCGCTCGAAGTTCGAGGTGATGCGGCCCGACACCTCGTCGGGCGGCAGGCCGCTGTAGTTGTAGACCACGCCGATGACCGGGATGCGGATGTCCGGGAAGATATCGGTGGCCATGCCCGGCTGGATCGGCGTACCGATGACCACCAGCGCCCCCAGCAGGGGTAGCAGAATCGCGAGGACGATGAAGGTGTACGGCCGGTCCAGCGCGATGCGAACAATCCACATGAGGGCAGTCTTCCAGACGGCGGCGGCAGGGCTGAAGGTGGCCTGCCAGATCATCGATTATCGATAATTTACCGATCGCTTGGCAAGACCGATCGGTAACAAGTTGAATCGATCATGCCGTGGACGAGCCCGTCCGGGCGCTAATCGTCGGCGACGCCGATGTCGGCAATTCGAACGTCGAGATCGCCTGCAGGCCTCGGCCAGGTCACGATGTCGCCCCGCTTAGCTCCGTCGACGGCGCGCGCCAGCGGGGCCACCCAGCTGAGCAGGCCTTCAGCCGGGTCGGCCTCGTCCTCGCCGACGATCCGATAACGATGCCGGGTACCGGACTCCAGCTCCACCAGTTCGATGCAGTGGCCGAAGGCGACGCGCTCGGGCCGGTAATCCGGTTCGGATGAAAGCTCGATCGCCGCCAGCAGCCGCGCCTGCAGCCAGCGCAGCTCGCGTTGCAGACTGGAACGCTCGCCGGCGTGTAGCGGCGCGTCGCCAATCAGCGCCAGCCGCCGCTGGCACGTATCGAAGCGCTCGCGCAACAGGCGCAGCCCGCGCGGGGTCACATAATTGGGATGCGAGCTCAGCGGCATGTCGCCGGTGTCGTCTGCCGGCGTATCGGATTCCTTGACGAAGGCGCGGCTCATGCAGGATGGAGCGCAGGCGACGCCGAAGGTTCAATCGAAGCGGGAGTAACCCGTAGGGTCATGACCCGCCGCTTGTATTGCGGAACCAGCAAAAGCGGCGGGTCGCGACCCGCCCAGGCACAGACGAGACTAGCGCTCGAGCAGCTTGAGCTTGTCCGGCTTTCCATCCCAGTCCTTGGCCTCGGGCGGCTGCTCCTGTTTCTCGGTGATCACCGGCCACAGCTTGGTCAGCTCGGCATTCAGCGCCTTGAACGCGGCCTGGTGCTCCGGCAAATCGTCCTCGGCGAAGATCGCCTCGGCCGGGCATTCCGGCTCGCACAGCGTGCAGTCAATGCACTCCTCCGGATCGATCACCAGGAAGTTCGGACCTTCATGGAAACAATCGACCGGGCACACCTCGACGCAGTCGGTGTATTTGCACTTGATGCAGTTTTCAGTGACGACAAATGTCATGGCGCGGCTGGAAGTCCGGGAGGCTGGGAATGATGGCGAAGCGCGGCGCATTGTAGCCGATGCCGCCACAGGGCAGCCCCTCATCCGGACGATGGCGGGGATCAACGCCGCCGGACGTCCGGCCGACGGTGGAGTTACCATGCGCGTCACTTCAAAGCACCGGATTCGACCATGGCCGACGACGCCCTCGCCCTCACCAGCGGCAACACCTCACCGCTGCTGAGCTTCGAGACGCAGCTGCTGCAGAAGTCCCCGGACATCGAAGCCTGGTTCCGCAGCCAGTGGCACCAGACCGCCCCACCCTTCTACTGCTCGGTGGATCTGCGCAACGCCGGCTTCAAGCTGGCGCCGGTGGACACCAACCTGTTCCCGGGCGGATTCAACAACCTCAACCCCGAGTTCGAAACCGTCTGCGTGCAGGCGATCCAGTCGGCGGTCGAGCGCGTCTGCCCGACCGCCACCAGCCTGCTGCTGGTGCCCGAGAACCACACGCGCAACAAGTTCTACCTGGAAAACGTCGCGACGCTGTACGACCTGATCCAGAAAGCCGGCTTCCACGTGCGCATCGGTTCCTTGCTGCCGGACCTGCGTGAACCGACCGAACTGCTGCTCGAGATCTCCGGCCGCAAGCTGCTGCTCGAGCCGCTGCAGCGTACTGGCGACAAGCTGCATCTGTCGGGCTTCGAACCCTGCCTGGTGCTACTGAACAACGATCTGTCCGGCGGCATTCCGGAGATCCTGCAGAATCTCGACCAGAACGTGATGCCGCCCCAGGCGCTGGGCTGGCATTCGCGGCTCAAGTCTTCGCACTTCAGCTATTACCGCGAAGTCGCGCGCGAATTCGGTGAGATCGCCGGCATCGATTCCTGGTGGGTCGATCCGCTGTTCCGCAACTGCGGCCAGATCAACTTCCTGAAGCGCGAAGGCGAAGAATGCCTGATCAGCAACGTCGAACTGCTGCTCGAGGACATCACCGCCAAGTACAAGCAGTACGACATCAAGGAGCAGCCCTTCGTCATCGTCAAGAGCGACGCCGGCACCTACGGCATGAGCGTGATGACGGTGCGCAGCGTCGACGAACTGCGCGAAATGAACCGCAAGGCACGCACCCACATGGCGAGCGCCAAGGAAGGCCGCGACGTCACCGGCGCGATCATCCAGGAAGGCGTCTACACCTTCGAGACCTGGGGCGCCGAGCAGCACACCGCCGAGCCGGTGGTCTACATGATCGACCGCTTCGTGGTCGGCGGCTTCTATCGCGTCAATGAGAAGCGTGGCAACCAGGAGAATCTGAATTCGCCCGGAATGTCGTTCAAGCCGCTGCCGTTCGAAAGCTGCTGCAGCCACCCGGACCGCCGGCTGTCACCGGACGCGATGCCGAACCGCGCCTACGCTTACGGCGTGGTCGCGCGATTGGCGCTGCTGGCCGCGGCACGGGAAGTCGCGGCATCGCGCGAGCAGCTCGCGGCCAAGGCCGCCTAAGGAATCATTGATCAGCCCGGCCTGCCGGCCGCCTGTCTGGCGTAGCTGAGCCGGAACGGCGCCAGGCCCCAGCCGAGCAGCGCCGCGGCGCCGGCAAACGCGATCACGCAGACGATCATCAGCGACTGCCCGACGGCGCGGTCGTCGGCGAACACCGTCTCGGTCAGCACGGCCACGCAGGTCGGCCCCAAGCCCAGGCCCACCAGGTTGATCACAAACAGATAAATAGCCGAGGCCTGCGCGCGCATCGCCGGCGGCACGATCTCCTGCACGCCAGCGGCGGCGACACCAAACGGCGCCGCCATCAGCAGCACGACCGGAATCAGCCAGAATGTCGCGGCGACGTCGCTGTGCACACGCAGCAAAGCGATCACGCAGGGGATCGCCAGCAGTGCCGACCACAGGCCGAGCCGCATCGTCGCGTCGCTGACGCCGCGCCGCTGCAGGCGGTCCGCGATGGCACCGGCGCCGACCACGCCGAGCACACCGAAGATCGTCACGACCACGCCGTAGATCATGCCGACCTTGGCCGGGCTCCAGCCATGCACGCGGATGAAGAAGCTCGGCAGCCAGGCGCTGCCGGCATAACTGGCGAGTGCGATCAGGCCGAAGCCGAAATGATGCGCGGCCAGCACCCGCTTGTTTGCGCGCAATTCCGCGAGCACCGCGGCGAACGGCAGCCGCGCCGCGCGCTCGGCGGACCGCGGCGGCTCGCGGATCGCCAGCAGCAGCAGCGCGAACAGCACGCCGATGCCGCCGAGCACCAGGAACACCGTCTGCCAGGGACGTATCGCGCCGAGCAGCGGCAAAACCAGATCGCCACGGGCCGACGCGAACTCGATGATCAGACCACCCAGCAGATAGGCGATACCCGAGCCCAGCGAAATGCCCATCGAATAGATGCTGATCGCGGTCGCGCGCTGCTGTTGCGGCACGGTATCGGCGATCAGCGAATACGCGGCCGGCGACAGCGCCGCCTCACCAACGCCGACGCCGATGCGCGCCAGAAACATCTGCGCATAATGCTGCGCAAGGCCGCAGGCGGCGGTCGCCAGGCTCCAGGCGAGCACGCCGAACACGATCAGTCCGCGCCGGCTGCGCGTATCCGCCCAGCGCGCCAGCGGAATGCCGCAGACTGTGTAGAACAGCGCGAACGACAGGCCCATCAGCAGGCTCATCTGCGTATCGCCTATACCCAGATCGCGGCGTATCGGCCCGACCAGCAGGCTCAGAATCTGCCGATCGACGAAGGACAGCACATAGGCCAGCGTCAGCAACGCGACGACGAACCAGACATAGGCCCTGGAGCGTTCGGATTGGTTGATCATTGTCGGTCCTCGGGGCGGTCCTCGAATGGGCTGAAATCACCGGATAGAGCGGCGCGTGCGGCAGCCGGCAAGCCATAAATCGTCAGCGTCAGGTAGAGCACCACCGGCAGCATCTGCTGCAGCTCCCTGGCGCCGCCGGATTCGATCTGCGCGGTGACGATCTTGTTGATGCCGCCGACCAGCGCCAGGTAAGCCGTATCCGGCAACTCGGGCAAAGCCGGGTCCTGCTTGCGGCAGCGCTTGTGCAAGCTGCGGTGCAGCGCGGCGAACTGCTCATGCGCCTCGGCGCGGCGCCGGATCGCGGCCGGCCCCGCCGAACGCACGCCGACGAAAAACGCCTGCGACAACACCGGTTCCGCGGCCAGGAATTCCAGGTAGGCCGTGTGCGCCGCGCGGATCTGCGCCAGCACAGCGGTCCGCTGCTTCTGTGCCTGGTCCAGCGCCTCGATCAGCGCCTCGTGCACGGCGTCATAGGCCGCCAGGAAGCAGGATTCCTTGTCGCGGAACAGCTCGTAGAACGTACGCCGCGATATCCGCACCTCGGCGAGCACGTCGGCGACGCTGGCGCCGACGTAACCCTTGCGCGCCACCGCCTGCGCCATGCCCAGCAGCAGGCGCTGGCGCTGGTTGTTGACGACTTCGGCCGAGGACGGCCGCGCCAGCGGCGCTATCCGCCAGAACGCGGGCTTGGCCGCGGGCGGAGTGGCCGCCGCAACCGGCTTGTTCGAAGCTGATTGATCGGCCTTCCCGGCAAGCGGCGTGGAGGCCGGCCTGACCGCTTTCGTGACGCCAGCTGTAGCCGCTTTTTTTGCCACGACCGATGCCTTTGACATATCGATAGACGTTGACATTTATACAGAAACATGTTCGTTTACGCGAGCACCTGGCGGCAGTACGATAGACCAATAAACAGGAGACGCAGGTGGTTCAGGGACGAAAGTTCGCGGCCGCGCGCCGCACGCGACTGTGCCTGTCGGGCGCGCTGCTGGCGGTTATCGCAGCGGGCTGCGTAGCCGCGCCCGGCCCTGCCCCAAAAGCCGACTCCACCGATTCGTCGGCCGCGAAAACCGCGTATCGCTACACCTTGGACTACGTCGCGCATGCTCCCTACCGCAGCGGCAGCGACGGTGATCGCGCCGTCGGCGACTGGATCGCCGGAGAGCTGCGCGCGATGGGCTACGCAGTCAGCATCGAGTCGTATCCGTTCCAGCGTTACGCGATAAACCAGGCCGAGCTGCGCGTCGGTGATTTCGCGCCTCCGGTCTTTCCCCAGTACTACTCCGGCGCGACTTCCGCGGCGGGCTTCGACGCGCCGCTGGTCGATATCGGCTCCGGCAGCGCCGCGGAAGCCGCGGCGGCGAAGGACGCCATCGCCCTGGTACAGGTGCCGCTGCTGTTCAATTTCTTCTCGCCGACGCTGGACAGCGCGCTGCGCAATGCCGCCGCGGCCGGCGCCAGGGCCCTGGTGGTCGCGTTCCAGGGGCCGGCCAACGAGATCGTGGTCAAGAACGTCGATGCCGGCACCGGGCTCTGCGGCCTGCCGGTGCTGCTGGTCGGCAAGCAGGATGGCCAGCGTCTGAGCAAGCTCGCCGGCGCTCGTGCTCATTTCACACTCGATGCACAGCTGGCGGCAGGCGAATTCCGCAACGTCGTCGCGCGGCGCGGCAGCGGCACCGATCTGCTGGTGGTCGGCACGCCGGTCAACGGCTGGTTCACCGCGGCCGGCGAGCGCGGTTCCGGCCTCGGCGTGATGCTCGAACTGGCACGCGAATTTTCAAAGAAGGATCTGGGCGATCACAGCCTGGTGTTCCTCGCCAGCGGCGGCCATGAAGTCGGTTATCTCGGCCTGCCCGCCTTCATCGACGCGCACCAGAACTGGCTGCCGCATATCGGCACCTACGTGCACCTGGGGGCGAGCATCGGCGTGCGGCAACTTGTCGACAGCAGCGACGGCGGCGATGCGCCGGTCGATCTGGGCTCTTTGAGCCTGCTGACGTTCTACGTCTCCGAGAATCCGCTGCTGCAATCGCTGGTCGCGCAAAGCCTGCGCGACGGCTCGCGAACGCTCGGCAGCTTCACGCCGCCGTCGATGCTCAATCCCGGCGAGCAGGCCGCGATGTACGCCCGGCATGTGCCGATCGCGGCGGCATCGACCTCGCACTACTGGTTTCACACTGCGCGCGATCTGCCCGATCTCACCGGCCCCGTGCAGCTGGCTCCGGCACTGGCCGGTTATCGCGATCTGATTTCGGAATTGCTGCGGCGCACGACCGCGCAGCTGCGCGCGCAGAACCGGCTCGCCGACACGCTGGCCAAGCCGGCTCCGGCGGCAGTGTGCGCGGTTCCGCCGCGCTGACAGGAAGGGATTCAAAACACGATCGGTCCTCGTCACCGATCGGCACAGGGAGAGCGACATGAGCAAGGGAATGAAGCCGGTCTGGCCGCTCGCGGCCTCGTTCGCGGCCTTGTCCGCGGTCACCGCGCCGGTGGCGGGTTGGGCACAGCAGGAAGCACCGGTGCAACCTGCGCAGACGAGCGTCGAAGCCGCGCCCGAACCGGTGCCGGCGCAATTGGAGGAGATCATCGTCACTGCGACCCGGCGCGAGCAGAGCCTGTCAAAAGTGCCGATCGCAGTCACCGAAGTCAGCGCCGAGCAGCTCGATTCGGCCGTGGTGCGCGACACGCAATCGCTGCAGATGCAAGTGCCTTCGCTGGCGGTCACCGTGTCGGGCAGTGAGTCCGCCGGCGCGGTGATCCGCATCCGCGGTGTCGGCACCTCTGGCGGCAATGCCGGCTTCGAAAGCTCGGTCGGGACCTTCATCGACGGCGTCTACATTCCGCGAGCCGGCCTGGCCTTGAACGATCTGGTCGACATCGATCGAATTGAAGTGCTGCGCGGCCCGCAGGGCACGCTGTTCGGCAAGAACACTTCGGTCGGCGCGATCAACGTCTACACCAAGCAGCCGACGTTCGAGCCCGAGGCCGAGCTGTCCGGATCGGTCGGCAGCTACGAGAACATCATCGCGCGCGGCAGCGTCAGCGGCGGCGTCACCGACAAGTTGGCGCTGCGCCTGGCCGGCCAGTACAACGTCCGCGACGGCTATATCCAGAACCAGACCGACGATCGCCGCTACAACGATCGTGACCGCTTCGTGCTGCGCGGGCAGGCGCTGTACCAGTTCACGCCGGACGTCTCGCTGCGCCTGATCGCCGACCACTTCCGCAAGGACGAGCGCTGCTGCGTGGCGCCCTACACGCTCAACGGCGCGATCCCGTCCGGCGTCATTGCCGGGCTCGGCGGCACCGTGTTCGACCCACCTCAGGACTACACCACCGCCTTCGATGCCGAAGTCGGGTCGGAGGCCGAGGACAGCGGCATCTCCGGACATCTGAGCTGGAACC
Organism: Hydrocarboniphaga sp.; assembly: GCF_028291725.1. Lineage (GTDB taxonomy): Bacteria > Pseudomonadota > Gammaproteobacteria > Nevskiales > Nevskiaceae > Hydrocarboniphaga. The sequence goes on from NZ_JAQGNT010000063.1 coordinate 155,451, forward strand.
TGGGCTGGGCCGAGCTGAAAACGATACTGGCGTATCGCGATGGCAACGCGCACGACGTTTCCGACGCCGACTACAGCGATCTGGCGATTGCCTATATCCCGTACCAGGATTCGACGCTGCGTTCGCGCACCGCGGAAATCTCGCTCAACGGCGAAGCCGGGCGGCTGAACTGGCTGGCCGGCGCGTTCTACTCGAAGGAAGACGTCAGCCTGAATTCGTCGACGCTGTTCGGTGCCGATGCCGGCGCCTATCTGCAAGCCCTGGTGCGCGCGACCAGTAGCTCGCAGATACCGCGATCCTTCTACCCGAGCGGAACCGGACAGGTCACGCATGCCGAGCAGGACGGCGACAGTTTTTCGCTGTTCACGCACAACGTCGTCGACCTCGGTGCGGGCTTCGATTTGAGCGCCGGCCTGCGCTGGCTGCACGAAACCAAGGACGGTGGCGGCGAGTCGACCACCACCGCACCGACCTGCGCCAACGCGGCATTGCCCGCCTCGCTGAAGCTGCTGTGCGGCGCAGCGCCCTACGAGGATCACTACGACGACAACCGACTGACCGGAACCGCGGCGCTGGGAAAATCTTTTGGTACCGGGCGCTACGTCTACGCCAGCTATTCGGCGGGCTTCAAATCCGGCGGCATCAATCTGAATCCGCCTTCGACCACCGGCGGCACCACCAGTTTCGATCCGGAGAAAGTGAAATCCTACGAACTCGGTCTGCGCCTCAGGCTCGGCAACCGGATCGCGACGCGCACCACGCTGTTCTACATGGACATCAAGGATTTTCAGCTGCTGAGTTTCGACGGCGTGACCAGCACGGTGTCGAACGCCGCCGCAGTAATTTCCAAGGGCGTCGAATTCGAGAGCGACTGGCTCGCACTGGACACGCTGATGCTGCGCGGCTCGCTCACCTACGCCGACGCGAAATACGGCAAACAAACCGACAGCGATACGCTGCGCGGCGAGCAGCTGACCAACGCCCCGCGCTGGACCGGCCAGCTCGGCGCCAACTACGAGCGCCCGCTGAGCTGGGCCGATACGCGCCTGCTCGGTAACGTGGTCGCGCGCTATCAGAGCAAGCTCAACACCGGCTCCGATCTCGACCCGAGCAAGGAACAAGGCGCGTACACACTGGTCAATGCGCGCCTGGGCCTGCGCTTCGTCAGCGGCTACGAGGCCTCGCTGTGGGGCGCGAATCTGCTCGACGAGTATTACCGCCAGATCGTGTTCAACAGCGTCGCGCAGACCGGCAGCTACAACGGCTATGTCGGCCTGCCGCGGACCTGGGGCGTCGAGGTCAAGAAGCGGTTCTAGTGATATCTCGACCTGTAGGAGCTTGCAACGCGGGTCCGCGCCGTAATCGCGAAACAAACACCGGGACGAGCCCGGTTCGGAAATTTACATTTCCTGTTTGATGGAAGCGGGTCATACCCGCGACTGGCACCCCATCGGCCCAGTCGCGGGTATGACCCGCTCCTACAGCTGCGGATTGAAATGCACATCGACACCAAGGAGCCGAGCATGCAAGCGTATCGAGTGATCGCCGCAGCATTGCTGTCGCTGATCGCAGCCTCTGCGCAGGCGCAGCAGCCGCTGGTCAAAATCAGCAGCGGCGAGCTGCTGGGCCAGCAGCGCGACGGCGTGCGCCGCTTCATCGGCATTCCCTACGCCGCGCAGCCGATCGGCGCGCTGCGCTGGCAGCCGCCGCAGCCGGCGCCGCCCTGGACCGCGCCACTCGATGCCTCGGCCTACGGCCCCGCCTGCCCGCAGCCCGACGATCGGCTGTTCGGCTTCACGCCGCCGAAGCAGGACGAAGCCTGCCTGCATCTGAATGTCTGGGCACCCGCGGCGCACGACCAGGCTCTGCCGGTCATGGTCTGGCTGCATGGCGGCGCGCATCGCATCGGCAGCGCCTCGCTGCCGTTCTACGACGGGCAGAAACTCGCTGCGCGCGGCGTGGTGCTGGTGACGCTGAACTATCGCCTCGGCTATCTCGGCTTCTTCTCGCACCCGGCACTGGATGCCGAGGGCAAGGCCGGCAACTTCGGGCTGATGGACCAGATCGCCGCGCTGAAATGGGTGCGCGACAACATCGCCGCATTCGGTGGCGACCCCGCGCGCGTGACCGTATTCGGCGAGAGCGCCGGCGGAGCGGACGTGCTGTATCTGATGAGCAGCCCGGCCGGCAGCAAGCTGTTCTCGGCCGCGATCGTCGAATCCGGCGGAGGCTGGAACAAGCCGCCGACGCGCAAGGCGATGCAAAAACTGGTGCTCGACGATCTGGAAACCGTCGGTGTCGACGATCACGCCGACGCCTCGGCGCTGCGCAAGCTGCCGGCAAAAAAGGTGGTCGATGCCCAGGCCCACGGCGCACTCGGCTTCGGGCCGTTTGTGGACGACACCACGACATTCGAAAAACCGAGCACGGTTTTCGCCGCCGGCCGACAGCTGCCAGTGCCTCTGATCATCGGCAACAACGATTACGAAGGCAGCCTGCTGAAATACCGCGACATGGGTTTCATGGGCGCGCTGTTGACCCGGCTTCCGGTCATCGCCGGCTGGTACGAAAGCCAGGCGCCTGCAGCAGCGGATCGTCAACCGCTGCTGTTCCGCGACACGGTATTCGCAGCGCCGGCTCGCTGGATCGCGGCACACCAGTCGCGACTCGCTCCGACCTGGCTGTATCGCTTCTCCTACGTCGCCAGCGCCCGGCGCGGAAAACAGCCGGGCGCCGCGCACGCCGGCGAAATCGGCTACGTCTTCGACACGCTGGATACGGTGCCCAAGATCGGCGCCGCCACCAGTGACGAGGATCGTCAGATGGCGCGCCAGGTCGCCGACTGCTGGGTCGCTTTCGCCAGCACCCATGAACCGCGCTGCGCGCTGGCCTGGAAACCCTATGAGCCGGCGGCCGACAATGTGCTGATGATCGATGCGCAGCCGCACGAGGCGCGCCATCCCGAAGGCAGGATTCTGGACGGCGTCACCGAGTGGTTCGGCCCGGACTCGTTCCTGGGCCGACACTGAAGCCGGCACTGAAAACAGCAGAGGCGCAGGCGGACCGATAAACTGGCCACAAGCCTGCGCTTCCGCGCATCAAGGAAAACGACATGCCACGCCTCGGCGTCATCATGGACCCGATCGGGTCGATCAAGCCCTACAAGGACACCACGCTGGCGCTGATGCTGGCGGCGCAGAAGCGCGGCTGGGAACTGGTGTATTTCGAACTCGGCGATCTGTGGCTGCGCGATGGCGTCGCACTGGGCCGCGGCCGCGCCGTGAGCGTGTTCGACGATAAAAAAAAGTGGTACGAATTCGGCAGCGAAGCGGCGACGATCAAGCTCGGCGAACTCGACGCGATCCTGATGCGCAAGGACCCGCCTTTCGATCTCGAATACGTGACCGCGACCTACCTGCTGGAGCGCGCCGAAGCCCAGGGCGCACTGGTGGTGAACAAGCCCGAGTCGCTGCGCGACTGCAACGAAAAGATGTTCACCGCCTGGTTCCCGGAGCTGTGCCCGCCGACCTTGTTCGCACGCGACTCCGCTACCTTGCGTGCGTTCCACGCCGAGCATGGCGACGTGATCTACAAGCCGGTCGATGGCATGGGCGGCATGGGCATCTTCCGTGTCGGCACGGACGGCATGAACCTGGGCTCGGTGATCGAACAGCTGACGCTGCTGGGAACGCGCACCATCGTCGCGCAGCGCTATCTGCCGCGGATCAGCGAAGGCGACAAGCGCGTGCTCGTCGTCGATGGCGAGGCCGTGCCGTATTGCCTGGCGCGGATACCGCAGGCTGGCGAAACCCGCGGCAATCTCGCCGCCGGCGGCACCGGCGAACCGCGGCCGCTGACCGACGACGATCGCCGCATCGCGGCCGCCGTCGGCCCGGAGCTGAAACGCCGCGGACTGCTGTTCGTCGGCCTGGATGTGATCGGCGACCGGCTGACGGAAATAAACGTTACCAGCCCGACCTGCGCACGCGAGATCGACGCCGCCTACGGCACCGACATCGGCGGCCTGCTGATGAGCGCGATCGAGACCCGATTAAGCGCGAGGAGTTAGGGCCGCTCCATCCGTTTACACAGCTTTACCGACCGTTGGTACTGAAAATGCGGAACGCGCCTTGACACCCCATGCGTCTGGGTAATACTCCCCCCCATGAACCAGGGACTTTTCCTCAAAAACCAGTTTCTCATCGCCATGCCCAGCCTGGTGGATGGGAACTTCAGCCAGACCGTGTCCCTGCTGTGTGAGCACAACGACAAGGGTGCCGTCGGCCTGGTCATCAACCGCCCGACCGACCTCGCGCTGACCGCGATGCTTGAGCAAATGGGCCTGACTCACGACAAGATCGGAGCCGACCAGCCGATTTACTGGGGCGGCCCGGTGCAACCGGAGCGCGGTTTCGTCGTACATCGCGAACCTGGCGGCTGGGAATCCTGCCTGCAGGTGCAGGACGACCTGTACATCACCACCTCACGCGACATCCTGACCGCGATCGGCATTGGTGAAGGGCCCAGGGAATACCTGGTCACGCTGGGCTACGCGGGCTGGGGCGCCGGCCAGTTGGAGGACGAGATGCTGCTCAATTCCTGGCTCAATACGCCGGTCGATTCGGCCGTGCTGTTCGGCATGCCGCCGCGCCAGCGCTGGCAGGCGGCGACGCGCCTGCTCGGCGTCGACGTGACCCAGCTCAGCGGCTCGGTCGGCCACGCCTGAGCGGATACCTCGCTTTCGACTATGGCCTGCGCCGCATCGGCGCCGCTGTCGGCGACGACATCACCGGCTCGGCGCGGCCGCTGCCGACCGTCGCCAACGCCGCGCAACCCGACTGGGCGGCGATCGACAAACTCATACGTGAATGGCAGCCGGCAGCGCTGATCGTCGGCCTGCCGCTGGACGAAGACGGCGGCGAACAGGCGATCACCGAGCCGGCGCGCAAATTCTCGCGGCAGTTGCAGGCGCGCAGCGGCCTGGTCGTGCACCTGGCCGACGAGCGCTACTCGTCGCGCGCCGCCGACGACGCGCTGCGCGACGCCCGCTCCAGCGGCGCGATGAGCCGCCGCGTGAAGAAGGGCGACCGCGATGGCCAGGCCGCGCGGATTATTCTCGAGCAGTGGATGGCAGAGAAACACCCGTAGGTCGGCAATCCCTTGTCGACGTGAAGCTTCGGTAGCATATCGACGGTACACGTCGGCAAAGGATTGCCGACCTACGTCTACGTCGAGCAACCGGCGGCGCTCTGCTAAACTCGCGCCCCAGCATGAAGACACCTTCCCTGCAACTCGACAGCAACGGCCGCCTGCGGCACCTGTTGACGATGGAGGGCTTGTCGCGTGATCTGATCCTGCGCCTGCTGGATCGCGCCGCCGGGCTCGCCGACTCCACTTCCGGCGCCGAGAAAAAACTGCCGCTGCTGCGCGGACGCACCGTCGTCAACCTGTTCTTCGAGGCCTCGACCCGTACCCGCACGACCTTCGAGCTGGCGGCCAAGCGACTGTCGGCCGATGTGATCAACCTGCAGATCGCCGCCTCGTCGACATCCAAGGGCGAAACCCTGCTCGACACGCTCAAGACCATGGAAGCGATGCAGGCCGACATGTTCGTGGTACGCCACGAAGCCAGCGGCGCCGCCCACTTCTTCGCCGAGCACGCGGCGCCGGGCGTGTCGATACTGAATGCCGGCGACGGCCGCCATGCGCACCCGACGCAGGGCCTGCTCGACATGTACACGATCCGCGCGCACGCGCCGAAGGCGCGGCTGGGCTTCGGCGGGCTGTCGGTCGCCATCGTCGGCGACGTGCTGCATTCGCGCGTCGCCCGCTCCGACATCCACGGCCTGCGCACGCTGGGCTGCGCCGACATCCGCGTGGTGGCGCCGCCGCCGCTGATCCCGGCCGGCATCGAGACCCTGGGCGTGCGCGTATTCCACGACCTGGAACGCGGCCTGGACGGGGTCGACGTGGTGATCCTGCTGCGGCTGCAGAAAGAACGCATGCTCGGCGCCTTCCTGCCCTCGCTGGCCGAATTTCATGCTGATTTCGGCCTCACCCGCGAACGCTTCAAACGCCTGAAGCCGGACGCGATCGTGATGCACCCGGGCCCGATCAACCGCGGCGTCGAGATCGAAGGCGAGCTTGCCTATGGCGAGCGCTCGCTGATTCTTCAGCAGGTGACGCACGGCATCGCGGTGCGCATGGCGGTGATGGCCGAGATTCTGGGCGAAGCCGAGGCCGGCGCATGAGCGCGCCGACACGGTGCTTGCACGAAGCGCAGCCGGTGCGGGAGGCGCGCGTCTGCTCACGGCGACACCTGCACACTCCTCTCGGCGACAAGGTGCACCAGTGAGCACCAGCCTGTCGCTGCTGATCCGCAACGTCCGCGTGCTGGACCCGACCAGCGGCTTCGACGCCATAGTCAACGTCGGCATCCGCGACGGCCGCGTCGATTACCGCGATGTGGCCGCGCCGGCTGCCACCTACGATCAGACCCTGGACGGCAGCGGACGCTGGCTGATGCCGGCAGCCATCGACCTGGCCGCGCGCTTCCGCGAGCCCGGCGAAACCCACAAGGCCGACTTCGTCTCGGAAACCGGTGCCGCCCAGGCCGGCGGCATCGGCTGTGTGGTGCTGCCGCCCGATACCAGTCCGGTAATCGACTCGCCGGCCGTGGTCGACCGGATCCGGATCAAGGCCGAGGCAGTGGGCGGCATCGACGTACAGATTCTCGGCGCGCTGACCCAGGGCCTGAAGGGCGAGGCACTGGCGTCGATGAGCGCGCTCAAGCGCGCCGGCTGCGTCGGCTTCAGCCAGGCGCTCGCCCCGATGCGCAGCGCGCTGGTCGCAAGACGCGCACTGGAATACGCAGACGGCCTGGGCGCGACCGTCCACGTATTCGCCCAGGACGCCGACCTGGCCAACGGCGGCTGTGCCCACGAAGGCCCGGTCGGAACGCGGCTCGGCCTGGCGCCGATCCCGGTCGCGGCCGAGGTCGCCGCGATCCGGCTGTGGATTTCGCTGGTCGAGGACACCGGTGCGCGCGTGCACTTCTGCCGGCTGTCGACGGCCAGCGGCGCGACGCTGATCGAATCGGCGCAGGCGCGCGGTCTGCCGGTCAGCGCCGACGTCGCCGCGCACCAGCTGTTCATGACCGAGGCCGATCTCGAAGGCTTCGACGCCATGGCCCACGTGATCCCGCCGCTGCGCGCGCTGCGCGACCGCGACGGCCTGCGCGAAGCGCTGAAGCGCGGCGTGATCGGCACGGTCTGCTCGGATCACCAGCCCCACGAGCCCGACGCCAAGGTCAACCCCTTCCCGCTGACCGAGCCGGGCATCGCCGGGCTGGAAACGCTGCTGCCGCTGGTACTGCAGCTGGTCCACGAGCAAGTGCTGACGCCGCTGCAGGCGGCCGCGCGGCTCAGCCTGGGGCCGGCCCTGGTGCTCGGCCGGGCCGAGCCCGGCGTATCGCCGGGCGCGAGCGCCGACCTGGTGCTGATCGACCCGGAAATCGAATGGACCCTGGATACCGCCGACGCCACGCGCTGGCACAGCCGCGGCCGCAACACCCCGTTCGCGGGCCGCCGCTTCCGCGGCCGGCCGGTGATGACGCTGTACGCCGGCCAGATCGTCTGGCAGGCGCCGACGACGATCTAAGGTTTCGCGTCGGCCGGTGCGGGCAAGGTCACGTAGGGCGACTCGGCCGGAGCCAGGGGCTTGCGGAAGATGCTCTGGCTCGCCCGGGTCGGTACTGCATAGACCGGCCGCATCTGCCCTTCCTGGGCGCGCGGGAAGTTGTTCTCGATGAAGTTGCCGGCCGCAGTGTTACCGAAGTTACCCTGGTCGATATCGCCGAAGCTTCCCACCTGGCGGTCGCCGTACTGGGCCGGCGCGCTGGCAGTCTCGGACGCGGCGGCGATCGAAGACCCGGCCAGCAGTACGGCGGAGACGCAGAAAAAAGCAATCCGATTCATCGCTGATACATTTATTGGCAGCCAATCTTGCATTCAGTATAAGCGTGGCTGGCGGCTCCCTAGGGGACCGCGATCATGGATATTTTGCCCCCCGCTGACTATGCTTCCGAATATGGGTCGCAGCGCTTTTGCATATGACAGCGGGCTTTTCACCCAGCCCCACTCCCATTCAATTCCCGTTCCTTGAGGATGCATCATGACGTTTCAGACGAGCTTCCAGGCCGATCTCGAGAAACTGTTCGGTCTGAAGACCGTCAGCTACAAGTACAACCTGGGCAAGACCGAGTTGTTCCATGAAGCGATCGCCAATGATCGCGGCCGGGTCAAGCGCGGCGGCGGCAGCAACGAGCAGAAGGCCTTCCCGACGATACTCGGCGACCAGGGTCCGCTGGTCTATTACACCGACCCGGACTGCACCGGCCGCCGCACCAAGGACACCTACGCCGTCAAATGGCCGGAGGTCGCCGACGAAATCTGGTTCAAGGCCGACCTGAACCCCTACGATCCAGCGAAGTACGAGGCGCTGCTGAAACGTGTCGTCGCTCATCTGAACGCGAAAAAGAGCTCGCTGTACGTCAAGGACCTGTTCATGGGGTCCGACCCGGATTTCGCGGTGCCGTACCGCTTTGTCGGCGAATACGCGAGCCACGCGATGTTCTGCCACAACATGTTCCCCAAGGACCTGCAGGGCGTGAAGGACGTCGACACGCGCCGCTGGACCATGCTCAACGTACCCAGCTTCGTCTGCGAACCCGAGATCGACGGCTGCCGCTCCGAAGCCGCTGCGATCATCGACACCCGGAACCGGATCTGCCTGGTCGCCGGCCGCGCCGACTACTGCGGCGTCAACAAGAAGACCATCTTCACGGTCGGCAACTACCTGCTGCCCAAGGAAGGCCGGCTGTCGATGCACTGCTCGGCCAACGTCGGCAAGAACAACGACGCGGCGATCCTGTTCGGCCTGTCCGGCACCGGCAAGACCACGCTGTCGGCCGACGCCAGCCGCCGTCTGATCGGCGACGACGAGACCATCTGGTCCGACAACGGCCTGTGCAACCTCGAAGACGGCTGCTATGCCAAGCTGATCGACCTCGACAAGGAGAACGAGCCGGTCATCGCGCAGGCACTGAGCAAGGCCGGCACGATCATCGAGAACGTGCCGCCGCTACCTGGCAAGAAGATCGAAGAATGCCACCCGGACGAACTCGACCTGTTCGATGGTTCGCTGGCCGAAAACACCCGCTTCAGCTATCCGCTGGACGCCAATCCCAACGTGATGCCCAACGGCCAGGGCCCGCATCCACGGACCATCGTGCTGCTGACCGCGGACGCCTTTGGCGTGCTGCCGCCGATCAGCATCCTGGAACCCAAGGACGTGATGTACCACTTCGTCTCCGGCTTCACCGCGCGCGTCGCCGGCACCGAAGTCGGCGTCAGCGAGCCGCAGCCGACGTTCTCGGCCTGCTTCGGCGGCCCGTTCATGGCGCAGAAGCCCAATGTCTACGCCAAGCTGCTCGCCGACAAGATGGAGCAGCACAAGGCGCGCTGCATCCTGCTCAACACCGGCTGGAGCGGTGGCCCCTACGGCACCGGCAAGCGCATGTCGCTGAAGATCACCCGCGCGTTGCTCAACGCCGCACTCAACGGTGAACTCGACGGTGTCGAGACCGAGACCCAGACCATCCTCAACCTGAAGATGCCGAAGAGCTGCCCGGGCGTCGACAGCGCGATCCTGAACCCGCGCAACACCTGGGCCGACAAAGCCGCCTACGACGCCACCGCGACCCAGCTGCGCGACATGTTCCGCGACAACTTCAAGAAGAAGGGCTTCGCCGCGTTCGGTATCGAAGAGCGCATCTAGTGTCGTGAGTCAGAAGTTCGCATGCGAATTCGCCGCGTCTTTTCGCGCCTGGCCGCGTTGCAACTCCTCGCCATAGTTCGACTATGGCTCGTCGTTGCGCCTTGCCAGTCACGAAAAGCCGTCGGCGAATTCATCACGGAACTTCTGACTCACGACACCAGGTAGTGCACGGTCACGTCGTAGTTGATACGCATGCAGGCCTTGACCATCGCGGCCGTGGCGGTGGCCATGTTGTACGCGGGGCCTTCGCCGATGTTCAGCAAGGCAGCGTCGATGCGGCCGAACTCCGCGATTGCGCGCTCGACGACGCCGGCCGCGGCTGCCTCGTCGAGCGCGTCCGCGGGCAGTACCAGACAGCGGCTGCCGCGAGCGCGAATGATCGACGCGAGCGCTTCCAGCTCCGCTGCGCGGCGCGCGGTGATCACCAGATTGTTGCCGCCGGGCGCCAGCTGTTCGGCAACGGAGCGGCCGATGCCGGCCGATGCGCCGGTGATCAGGATGGTCTTGCCGGACAGCCGCATGCCGATGCCCGCCTTATTCGAAGATGAAGCTGTCCACCGGCAGCCGGGTCAGCGAGCGGCTTGGCTTGACCATCGAGGTCGCGTGGCCCTTGGCGCGCGGCAGCAGGTGGTCGAAGTAGAAGCGCGCGGTCGCGATCTTGGCCTTGTAGAACTCCGGTGACTCACTGCCGCCATGCGCCAGCTTGTTGCCGGCGATGGACGCCTGCAGCGCCCAGAAGTAGGCCATCATCACGTAGCCCGAATACATCAGGAAGTGATGGCTGGCGGCGCTGACCACATCGCGATCCTTGCGCGCCATCAGCATCAGACGCACTGTCAGCACGTTCCACTCGGCAGCGTATTTGCCGAGTGTCGTTGCGATCAACCGCAGCTTCGGGTTGCGCAGGTTGTCGACCGCGAACTTGGCGATCAGCCCGGTGAATTCCCGCACCGCGCCGCCGCGGGTCATGACCAGCACCTTGCGGCCGAGCAGGTCCAGCGCCTGGATACCGGTGGTGCCTTCATACAGCGTGGCGATGCGCGCGTCGCGGGCGATCTGCTCCATGCCGTGTTCCTTGATGTAGCCGTGGCCGCCGAATACCTGGATGCCCTGATTCGCGGCTTCAAGGCCCATCTCGGTCAGAAAGCCCTTGATGATCGGCGTGAAGAAGCCGAGCTTGTCGTCCCACTTCTTGTATTTCTTGGCATCGTTTTCGATGATGCCGTTGACCATGTGGTCGGCGTATTGTGCGCAGAAATAGATCATCGCGCGGCCGCCTTCGGCGAAGGCTTTCTGCGTCAGCAGCATGCGGCGCACGTCGGCGTGGTGGATGATCGCATCGGCGACCTTGTCCGGCTCTTTCTTGCCCGACAGCGCGCGCATCGAGCGGCGGTCCTTGGCGTAGGCGACCGCGCCCTGGAACGACAGCTCGGCATGGCAGACGCCCTGGATCGCGGTGCCGATGCGCGCGGTGTTCATGAACGTGAACATCGCCTCCAGGCCCTTGTTCGGCTCGGCGATCAGCCAGGCCTGCGAGTCTTCGAAGTTGATCACCGCGGTGGCCGAGGCCTTGATGCCCATCTTGTGTTCGATGGCGCTGCAGACCACGCGGTTAAAGTCCCCGATTGCGCCGATTGCGCCGCCCGCGGCCGGCAGATGCTTGGGCACGATGAACAGCGAGATGCCGCGGGTGCCGGCCGGCGCGTCGGGCAGGCGAGCGAGCACGATGTGGATGATGTTCTCGGCCAGGTCGTGTTCGCCGGCCGAGATGAAGATCTTGGTGCCGGTGATGCGGTAGCTGCCGTCGGCGTTGGCTTCGGCGCGGGTCTTCACCTGGCCCAGGTCGGTGCCGCACTGCGGCTCGGTCAGGCACATGGTGCCGGTCCAGCGGCCTTCGGTCAGCGGCGGCATGTAGGTGTTCTTCAGCTCGTCGGAGGCGTGCTGCAGGATCGTGTTCATCGCGCCCAGCGACAGGCCCGGATACATGCCGAACGACCAGTTCGCGCTGCCGACCATCTCGGTCTTGAACAGGCCCAGCGACATTGGCATGCCCTGGCCGCCGTATTCGGTCGGGTGCGACAAACCCTGCCAGCCGCCGGCGACCCACTGCTCGTAAGCTTCTTTAAAGCCCTTGGGCGTAGTGACCTTGCCGGCGTCGAAATGACAACCCTCGTCGTCACCCGACAGGTTGATCGGCGACAGCACTTCCTCGCAGTACCTGGCGCACTCGTCGAGGATCGCGTTGACCGTGTCCGGGTCCGCGTCCTTGCCGTTGGACAGCGCGGCGTAGTGCGCCGGGTAGTCGAATACCTCGTTGATCAGGAAGCGGATGTCGCGCAGCGGGGCTTTGTAGGCGGGCATGGGAAAAGGTAGGGCTCGTTGGGACGGCGATTGTGTGCAAGTGTGCACCGGCTGCCATTGGCCTTGCCGCCGGCTTCGCTCTGGCAGCGCGGATCAGCCTGGTGCGCAGCCGCGCCGGCTTGGGTGGATTGCCGCTGTCACCCGGCGGAACGCTCCGGTAGACTGGCCACCGGCAACAGACCCCGCGAAAGAGACCACCCAGCCGTCCTGGGTGGCGCCGAAGGCGCAACCGCCCGGAATCGCTCAGGCAAAAGGATCGTGTGGTCTGCCGACTCTGGAGAGCGACGCTGCCTCGTGCAACGTCCACCGATGGGGCAAGGCGGCGCTTTTTTCGGCGCCGCCGGAACTCTCAGGTCCGAACGCATCGCGTTTGGAAAGACAGACGGGGCGAATGACGCGGCACCTGGCTCAGCCGGGCGCTGGCGCGACCCAATGACCCTGTCCGATAACCGAGTCGACCGCATGCTCAAGCAAACCGCGCTGCATTCCGAACATCAGCGCCTCGGCGCCCGCCTGGTCGATTTCGCCGGCTGGGACATGCCGATCCAGTATCAATCCCAGCTCGACGAACACCACGCCGTGCGCAGCGGCGCCGGCATGTTCGACGTCGCGCATATGTCGGCGGTGGATCTGCATGGCGCGCGTACCCGCGAATTCCTGCGCCAGCTGCTGGCCAACGATGTCGCCAAGCTCAAGATTCCGGGCAAGGCGCTCTATACCTGCATGTTGCGCGAGGACGGCGGCATCCTCGACGACCTGATTGTCTATTTCCTCAGCGACGACTGGTTTCGCCTGGTGGTCAACGCCGGCACCACCGACAAGGACCTGGCCTGGATCAAGGCCAAGGCGACGGATTACGGCGTCAGCGTCAGCTATCGCGACGACCTCGGCATCCTTGCGGTGCAGGGCCCGCAGGCGCGCGCCATCGTCGCGCGCCACCTGCCGGGCAAGCTCGCCGAAGCCTCGCTCGCGCTGGTCGCGTTCCAGGCGGCGCATGAAGGTGAGCTATTCGTCGGCCGCACCGGCTACACCGGCGAAGACGGCTTCGAGCTGATCCTGCCGCATGCGGAGCTGGTGGCGCTGTGGACCCAGTTGCTGGCCGACGGCGTCAAACCCTGCGGACTCGGCGCGCGCGACACCTTGCGCCTGGAAGCCGGCATGAACCTGTATGGCCTTGACATGGACGAGAGCGTACATCCGCTCGAAGCCGGCCTGGGCTGGACCGTGGCCTGGGCTCCGGAGGATCGCGACTTCATCGGTCGCAAGGCGATCGAGGCTTATCGCGCCGCGAGCCCGAAAGTATTCGTCGGCCTGTTGCTCGAAGGCCGCGGCGTGATGCGCTCGCATATGAAAGTGCGCTTCGCTGATGCCGGTGCCGGCGAAACCACCAGCGGCGGCTTCGCGCCGACGATGAAGCAGTCGATCGCGCTGGCGCGGGTCGACGCCGCCCATGCCGGCGCCTGCGAAGTCGAGATTCGCGGGCAGTGGGTCGCGGCACGCATCGTGAAAGCGCCGTTTGTGCGCAACGGCAAAGTTCTGATCTGAAGCAGCCTCAACTCACGCGACGCAGCAATCTCTGGAGAGACCTGGATGAGCAATATCCCCGCTGACCTGAAGTACGTCACCAGCCACGAATGGATCAAGCTGCAGGCCGACGGCACTTTGCTGATCGGCATCACCGACCACGCTCAGGGCGCGCTCGGCGATCTGGTGTTCGTGGACGTACCGAAGGTCGGCCGCGTGCTCGTGGCGCACGAAGCCTGCGCCGTGGTCGAGTCGGTCAAGGCCGCGTCTGACGTGTACGCGCCGCTGGCCGGCGAAGTCATCGCGGTCAACGAGGCGCTGGCCGGCGCGCCGGAACTGCTCAACAGCGATCCCTACGGCGCCGGCTGGATGTGGCAGCTGAGGCCGGCCAACCCCGCGGATATCGACACGCTGTTGGACGCGGCGGGTTACGCCAAGGTTCTCGAAACCGCCTGAGTTTTTATTCCCTCCCCCGCGAGCGGGGGAGGGCTAGGGTGGGGGCGAGACGTCGCGGAGTTGCTCTCTCGGCTCGCCCCCATCCCAGCCTTCCCCCGCAAGCGGGGGAAGGAGCAAAGCCCATCATTTCACCGACGATCCCATGCCCTTTATTCCTCACACCGAAACCGATGTCGCCGACATGCTGTCGGCGATCGGTGCCCCGAGTTTCGACTCGCTGTTTGACGAGATCCCGGCCGAACTGCGCTGCGGTCCGCTCGCGCATGTGCCGCAGCGCTTGACCGAAATGGAAGTCGCGCGGCTGATGCATGGCCGCGCGCACCAGGACCGGCACGGCCTGAGTTTCATCGGCGCCGGTGCCTACGAGCATCACATTCCGGCCGCAGTCTGGGAGATCACCACGCGCGGTGAATTCTACTCCGCGTACACGCCGTACCAGGCCGAAGCCAGCCAGGGTACGCTGCAGCTGCTGTACGAATTCCAGAGCATGATGACCGCGCTGACCGGCATGGACGTCAGCAATGCGTCGATGTACGACGGTGCTTCCGCGCTGGCCGAATCGGTGCTGATGGCCGAGCGCAGCCACAAGGCCGGCAAGCGCCGGGTCGTCGTGCCGCGCACCCTGCATCCGCTATATCGCAAGGTGCTGTTCGCGCTGATCGACGCGCAGAAGATCGACATTGTCGAGATTCCGCATGATGCTTCCGGCCGCACCGATATCGGCGCGATCGAGGCACTGGAAGCGGGCAGCTTCACTTGCCTGGTGATTCCGCAGCCGAACTTTTTCGGCGCGTTCGAAGACGTCGACGCGCTGACGAATCTCGCACGCGCAAAGGGCGCGATGGTGATCGCCGTGGTCAATCCGGTGTCGCTGGCGCTGCTGAAACCGCCGGGCGAGTGGGGAGCCACTGGAGCCGACATCGTCTGCGGCGACGGACAGCCGCTGGGCGCGCCGCTGGCTTCGGGTGGCCCGTACTTCGGCTTCCTGACCGCGAAGCAGGAGCTCGTCCGCCAGATGCCGGGCCGCATCGTCGGCCGCACCGTCGACCTCGACGGCAAGCCGGGTTTCACGCTGACCTTGCAGGCGCGCGAGCAGCACATCCGCCGCAGCAAGGCGACGTCGAACATCTGCACCAACCAGGGTCTGCTGGTGACGGCGGCGACGATCCACATGACGCTGCTCGGCGCCGAAGGTCTGGCTCGTGTGGCTACCGCGAGCATGCACGGCACGGCCGAGCTGCTGAAACTGTTGTCCGACATCCCCGGCGTCAGCCGCGTGTTCGACAACGGCGGCTTCCATGAGACGGCGATCGTGCTGCCGCGCGCGGTCGCGCCGGTGTTGGAGGCGCTCGCTGCGGAGTACGGAATCCTCGGCGGTTTCGATCTGTCCGCCGACTATCCGGAGCTTGGCAATGCACTGCTGCTGTGCGTGACCGAAACCAAGACGCACGCCGACCTGCGCCATTACGCCGAAGCGCTCGCTGCCGTGCTGGCCCGTTAACAGAGAAACCTTCCATGTCCGAACCTCTGATCTTCGAACGTTCCTCACCGGGCCGCAGCGCCTACGCGCAGCGTCCGGCCGCGGCGGCGGATTTTTCCGCCATTCCGGAAGCACTGCGCCGCAAGACGCCGCCGCTGATGCCGGAAGTCTCCGAACTGCAGGCGGTGCGTCATTACACGCGCTTGTCCAAGCGCAACTTCTCGATCGACACGCACTTCTACCCGCTGGGTTCGTGCACGATGAAGTACAACCCGCGCGCCTGTAACACGCTGGCGATGCTGCCGGAATTTTTGGCAAGACATCCGCTGGCGCCGATGTCGCATAGCCAGGGATTTCTGGCCTGCATGTACGACCTGCAGGAGATCCTGAAGGACGTCACCGGCATGGCCGGCGTCAGCCTGACGCCGATGGCCGGCGCACAGGGCGAGTTCGCCGGCGTCGCAATGATCCGTGCTTATCATCGTGCGCGCGGCGACAGCGCGCGCACCGAAATCCTGGTGCCCGATGCGGCGCACGGCACCAATCCGGCGACCGCGACGATGATGGGCTACACCACGCGCGAAATCCCGACGAACAGTGAGGGCGATGTCGACATCGAAGCGCTGCGCGCCGCGGTCGGGCCGCACACCGCCGGCATCATGCTGACCAATCCGTCGACGCTGGGCGTATTCGAGCGCCGCATCAAGCAGATCGCCGGCATCGTCCACGACGCCGGCGGCCTGCTGTATTACGACGGCGCCAATCTGAATGCGATTCTCGGCAAGGTGCGGCCCGGAGACATGGGCTTCGACGTGATCCACATGAACCTGCACAAGACCTTCAGCACGCCGCATGGCGGCGGTGGGCCGGGTGCCGGTGCGGTGGGTGTGTCACAGCGCATGCTGCCGTTCATGCCGATCCCGATCGTCGGTAAAGCAACTTCCCCTCCCCCGCTTGCGGGGGAGGGTCAAGGTGGGGGCGCGAGCGGCGAAGCCGCGAGTTTCCGATGGCTGGACGAGCGCGATCTGCCGCAGTCGATCGGCCGCCTGTCGACCTTCATGGGCAACGCTGGCGTGCTGATCCGTGCGTATATCTACGCGCGCATGCTCGGCCGCGACGGCATGCAGCGTGTCGCCGAATACGCGACGCTCAACGCCAACTACCTGATGGCGAGTCTGCGTGACAAGGGCTTCGATCTGGCGTTTCCGGGCCGCCGTGCCAGCCACGAATTCATCATCACCTTGAAGCGCCAGAAACAGCAGATCGAGCTGAGCGCGACCGACGTCGCCAAGCGCCTGCTGGACTACGGCTTCCACGCGCCGACCGTGTATTTCCCGCTGCTGGTGCCGGAATGCCTGCTGATCGAGCCGACCGAGACCGAAGACAAGCAGACGCTGGATCTGTTTGTCGACGCGCTGGTCGCGATCTGGGCCGAGGCCAGGCGCGACATCAAGTATGTGAAGGGCGCGCCGTACACCATGCCGGTACGCAGGCTCGACGACGTCCGTGCTGCGCGTCAGCTGGATATTCGCTACCAGCCGAAGCCGTAGCCGTAGGTCGGCAATCCTTTGCCGACGTGAGACCTTGCTCGCGCAACCGAGCCTGCACGTCGGCAAGGGATTGCCGACCTACGGCTGGCACCTCATCCTGAATTTCAATCCAAGGAAGCAACATGAGCGTACTCATCACCGGTTCCATGGCCTACGACACCATCATGGTGTTCCCCGGCTACTTCAAGAACGAGATCCTGCCGGACAAGGTGCACATCCTGAATGTGTCCTTCCTGGTGCCGCAGCTGCGCCGCGAGTTCGGCGGTTGCGCCGGCAACATCGCCTACAACCTGCACCTGCTCGGCGGTGACGCGCTGCCGATGGCGACGGTCGGCAAGGACTTCGACATGTACTCGGCCTGGATGCAACAGACCGGCGTGAATCAGTCGATGCTGAAAAAGCTGGACGACACCTACACCGCGCAGGCCTACATCACCAACGACCTGGATGACAACCAGATCACCGCCTTCCATCCGGGCGCGATGAGCTTTTCGCACCAGCAGGACGTGCCAGCCAAGGGCATCACGCTCGGCACGGTGTCGCCGGACGGGCGCGACGGCATGCTGCTGCACGCCCGGCAGTTCGCCGAGGCTGGCATTCCGTTCATCTTCGATCCGGGCCAGGGCCTGCCGATGTTCGGCGGCGACGAGTTGAAGGCCTTCATCGACCAGGCGACCTATGTGGCGGTCAACGACTACGAGGCCGAGATGATCATTGCCAAGACCGGCCTGACGCTGAAGCAGATCGGTGAGCGCGTCGAGGCGCTGATCGTCACCCGCGGCAGCAAGGGCTCGGAGATCTACACCAAGGGCAAGCTGTTCGAGATTCCCTGTGCCAAGGCCGAGTCGCTAGCCGACCCGACCGGCTGCGGCGACGCCTATCGCGGCGGCTTGCTGTACGGTCTGTCGAATGGGCTTGACTGGGAAACCACCGGCCGCATCGCCTCTCTGATGGGTGCGATCAAGATCGAGCGTCTCGGTCCGCAGAACCACAAGTTCAGCCCGGAAGGCTTCCGCGCGCGCTTCAAGCAGGAGTTCCACTACGACCTGGCGTAAGGCGGGAGAAGCGAAGCGCATCGCGCCTCTCGCGCTCGGGACAAACCGGTTTTTGCCGCTGGCCAGTACAACGACATTCCGGTCCTCCCGACTAGCGCCAACGGCGCGGACGCATGCCTTGCCGGCAACCGCGAAACGCAGGGGCCGCTGTTCCTGGTGAATTTGCAGAGCTCGGGCGCGCCTGCCTCCGTGCATTACACCAACAGCGGATTGACCACCTTGAGCCGCGGGAACCGGCTGAAATCGCGGTCGGCGGACCACAGTTCGGTGATGCCGTGATGCAGGCACAGTGCAGCGATACGGGCGTCATGGATCATTGGGCCTTGAACCCTGGCCGTGGTCGCGACGGACTTCAGTTGCTCCAGGTAGCCTTCATCCTCCGCCAGCAACTGCAGCTGGGTCTGCCGGCAAAAGCCAGCGACAATATCCAAGGCAAGCGCAAGCGGCGTGGGCTGTTTGAATATGCGCGCATGAGTCACGACCGAGATGAATTCATGCATGCAGGGCCAAGGGATCGCCCAGCGCGCTTTGCCGTTGAGAAGCTGCTCCAGCAAAGATGACGCACGATTGTGGAACGGCGAATCCGCCCGGTGCGCATAGACCAGCAGGTTGGTGTCAACTCCGATCAAGGTTTGGGCTGGCCGGGCATTTCGTCGGGCATCTCGACGTGCCTCTCGTATAGGGCATCGCGGATTTGCGACCATCCCGCGTTCTTGAATTCATCGGTCAATCCACCGCTACCGAAAACGGGCATCACAAACGAGGGCTCGGTCTTTTGGCTGCGCGCCTGCAGTGCCAGCCGCAAGCCTTCTTCCACCAGCGCACGCAGGGTCTTGCCTTCCCGCTTCGCCGCCTTGCGGCTACGGGCAAAAAGCTCGTCGTTGATCTCTATGGTGGTCTTCATATGGGTTGCCCATATCATGAATATGGGAAGACTGTAAGGATGGTTCTGGGCTGACGCAAGCTCTTATGAAATCCGAGGCGATCACCGCGCTGGTTACCCGCCTTGCGGGATGTTCCGCCACGGCGTGCTAAACTGCATGCAGATTTCTGCATCAGAGCCGTCAATGCGAACCACGCTCGACATCGAGGACCGCCTGCTACGTGAGGCCAAGTCCGCGGCCGCCCAGCAGGGAACCACGTTGACCGCGATCATCGAACAAGCGCTGAGGCGTTTGCTTGAAGGCGCGGGCGGCAAGCCAAGTGGAAAAAAGATAGGCAAGCTGCCGCCCCTTCCGCTGGCCAAGCCGGGCAAAGGTCAGCTGATCGACCTTGCCAGCAACGAACGCATTTCCGAATTGCTGGATGAACATCCCTGACGTCAATGTACTGGTTTCGGCGTTCCGCACCGACGCCGTCCATTACGAGGTCAGCGAACTTTGGCTCAGAACGGCGATCGAGGCCGGAGAGCCGATCGGCTTGCTGGATTCGGTGGTGACCGGATTCTTGCGGGTGGTGACCAATGTCCGTGCGTTCGACCCGCCTTCCGAAATGTCCGATGCACTGGAGCGCATCGATTTTCTGCTGGCGACGAACGAGGTGCGCTGGCTGAAGTCGGGTCCCGGCTATTGGGACAGTCTCAAACGTCTGGTGGAATCGGCGCAGATCCGCGCCCATCTGGTTTCCGACGCTCATATCGCTGCGATTGCGCTCAACGAGGGCGCGACCGTGGTGACTCTGGATCGCGACTTCAAGCGCCTGAAGCCGGTCAAAACGAAGTTTCTGATTTAGGCCAGTTCAGGCCGGACCAACATGCTCACCGTAAAACTCAAGAAGAACGAAGACCGCCGCCTGCGCGCCGGTCACCTGTGGATCTATTCCAACGAGATCGACACCGAGGAGACGCCGATCAAGGGTGTCGTCGCCGGCACCTTGTGCCGCTACGCCGACAACCGCGGCAAGATTCTCGGCATCGGCTACATCAACCCGACGGCGCTGCTGTGCGGCCGCCTGCTCACCGGCAAGGCCGATGCGACGATCGACATCAACTGGTTCCAGCGCCGTCTGCAGTCCGCGCTGAACCTGCGCAAGCGCATCTACCCGACGCCGCATTACCGCATGGTGTTCGGCGACAGCGACGGCCTGCCGGGCCTGGTCGTGGACCGCTACGACGACGTGCTGGTCGTGCAGTTGACGACTGCCGGCATGGAGCTGCTCAATCCCCTGGTGATCGACGCGCTGACCCGCGTGTTGAAACCGCGCGGCATCCTGCTGCGCAACGACACCTCCTCGCGCGAAATCGAAGGCCTGTCGCTGTACGAGGAAGTGATCGGCGACGTGCCCGAAGTGGTCGATCTGATCGAGTCCGGCGTGCCGTTCAAGGCGCCGATCCGCGGCGGCCAGAAGACCGGCTGGTTCTACGACCAGCACGCCAACCGCGACCGCCTCGCTCCTTATGTAAAGGACGCGCGCGTGCTCGACGTGTTCAGCTATGTCGGTGCCTGGGCGGTGCGTGCCGCCAAGTTCGGTGCCTCCGAGATCAGCTGCGTCGACAGCTCCAAGCTGGCGCTGGATTCGGCCAAGATCAACGCCGAACTCAATGGCCTGACGGTCGAAACCCATCAGGGCGAGGCGCTCGACGTGCTCAAGCGCCTGCGCGGCGAAGGCAAGCTGTACGACGTGGTCGTGGTCGATCCGCCGGCACTGATCAAGCGCAAGCGCGACACCGACGCCGGCACCGAGCACTACGCGGCGCTGAACCGCCAGGCGATCCAGCTGCTGGCGCCGGACGGCTTTCTGATCAGCTGCTCTTGCTCGTTCCACATGGAGGCGTCCGAATTGCAGCGCATCCTGCTGCGCGAAGCGCGCGCCGCGGGGCGTCGCCTGCAGATCCTGGAAGTCGGTGGCCAGGCCCAGGATCATCCGGTGCACCCGGCGATCCCGGAGACGCGGTATCTGAAGAGCTTCGTCTGTCGGCTGGCCTAGCGGCGGCCCTGTAGGAGCGGGTCATACCCGCGACTGTACCCTTCAAGGTTCCAGTCGCGGGTATGACCCGCTCCTACAATCGCTTCACCCCTGCGCCACTGACTGATAAAAGATCGTTTCCATGATCAAGTACCCGCATATCGATCCCGTCGCCGTCACTCTGGGCCCGCTCAAGGTGCATTGGTACGGCCTGATGTACCTGCTCGGCTTCTGGGCCGGCTGGTGGCTGGGCGTGCGCCGCGGGCGCCGCGACTTCACGCCTTTTTCAAGCCAGGCGATGTCCGACCTGCTGTTCTTCATCGTGCTCGGCGTGATTCTCGGTGGGCGCGTCGGCTACACCTTCTTCTATAACGTCGATGCCACCGGGCACCTGATCTTCCTGCGCGACCCGCTGGTGATCTTCCGCATCTGGGAAGGCGGCATGTCGTTCCACGGTGGCCTGATCGGCGTGCTGATCGCGCTGGGCTGGTATGCGCGCAGCCGCAAGCTGAGCTTTTTCTACGTCGCCGATTTCATCGTCCCGGTGGTTCCGGTGGGCCTGCTGACCGGCCGTATCGGCAACTTCATCAACGCCGAGCTGTGGGGCGCGCCGACCACGCTGCCCTGGGCGATGATCTTCCCGACCGATCCGCTGGGTTTGCCGCGCCATCCGTCGATGCTCTATGAAGCCTTCCTCGAGGGCTTCGTGCTGCTCTGCGTGATGCTGTGGTTTTCGCGCAAGCCGCGGCCGCCGATGGCGGTGTCCGGGCTGTTCCTGCTGCTCTACGGCATTTTCCGCTGGGCCGTCGAGTTCGTGCGTACGCCGGATACCCAGCTCGGTTACCTGGCTTTCGGCTGGCTGACGATGGGCCAGGTCCTGTGCATCCCGATGCTGGTGGCCGGTGCGCTGATGCTAGCCCTGGCCTACGGCAGGCCGCCGCGGCGCCCCACTTGACACGATCGCGATTGCTGCGCAAGCCCCCTGGCGACTAAAATGGAGGGCTTTTCTACCGCCGGGTCGGTTGCCGGCCGCGCGGAGCCGCATTTTCCCGGCCCGGGATCTTCCCGGGCACTACACCCGCTCCAACATCAATAGGATTATTCAGATGGCTGTCGAACGCACACTCTCCATCATCAAGCCGGACGCGGTCTCCAAGAACGTGATCGGCCAGATCTATACGCGCTTCGAGCAGGCCGGCCTCAAGATCGTCGCATCGCGCATGACCCACCTGACCGAGAAGGAAGCCGGCGGTTTCTACGCCGCCCACGCGGCCCGCGGTTTCTTCAAGGATCTGGTGGCCTTCATGGTCAGCGGTCCGGTCGTGATCCAGGTGCTGGAAGGCGAAGACGCGATCGCCAAGCACCGCGAGATCATGGGAGCCACCGACCCGAAGAAGGCAGCCAAGGGCACCATCCGCGCCGATTTCGCCGACTCGATCGACGAGAACTCGGTGCACGGCTCCGATAGCACTGAGGCGGCCGCCACCGAAATCGCATACTTCTTCCGCACCACCGAACTCGCTCCGCGCACCCGCTAAGAGCATGAGGCCATGCAGGACCTGATCCCCGAGACGCAGCCGCAGACCGAGACCCCCGTGGTCTCTGTGCCGGCGGCTGGCTCGAAGAAGGTCAACCTGTTCGGCCTCAACCGCGTGCAGATGCGCGCGCTGTTTGCCGACATGGGCGAAGCCGCCTACCGCGCCGACCAGATCATGGGCTGGATCTACCGGCGCGGCGTCGACGACTTTGAAGCGATGACGAACGTGTCGAAGGACCTGCGGCAACGCATGCAGGCGCGCTTCGACATCTTTCATCCGGAACTGCTCGCCGAGCAGACTTCCACCGACGGCACCCGCAAGTGGGTGCTCAAGCTCGACGGCGGCAATGCGATCGAGACAGTGTTCATTCCGGAGGCCAATCGCGGAACCCTGTGCATCTCCTCGCAGGTCGGCTGCGCGATGGACTGCTCGTTCTGCTCGACCGCGCAGCAGGGTTTCAGCCGTAATCTGAGCGCGGCCGAAATCGTCGCCCAGGTCTGGTTTGCGGCGAAGACGCTCGGCGGCGATTTCCAGAACGAACGCGTGATCAGCAACGTGGTGTTCATGGGCATGGGCGAGCCGCTCGCCAACTATGCGCAGACCCTGGTCGCGATCAGCATCCTGCAGGACGACTTCGGTTTCGGCCTCTCCAAGCGCCGCGTCACCGTGTCGACGTCGGGGCTAGTGCCGTTCATGGACCGGCTGCGCACGGACTGCGACACCGCGCTGGCAGTGAGCCTGCATGCGCCGAACGACGAGCTGCGCAACCAGCTGGTGCCGATCAACCGCAAGTACCCGATCGCCGAGCTGATGGACGCCTGCCGCCGTTACACCTCGGGCAAGGATCGCAAGATGCACATCGTCTACGAGTACGTGATGCTCGACGGGGTCAACGACCATCCGGATCTCGCCCGCCAGCTGGCCAGGCTGCTCGCCGGCATGCCGGCCAAGGTCAACCTGATTCCGTTCAATCCGTTCCCGCAGACTCAGTACAAGCGCTCCAAGCCCGACGTGATTGCGCGCTTCGCCGAAATCCTGCGCCAGAAGGACATCCTGGTGACCACGCGGCGCACCCGCGGCGACGACATCGACGCCGCCTGCGGTCAGCTGGTCGGCCGGGTGCAGTCCAGGCAGAAGCAGCGGCTGCGCGATCTGGGCGTCAAAGTCGAGATCGGTTCGGCAGCGTCGAACGGTCGATGACCCGAGCCGTCCGCACTGTTCTCATTATCCTGCTAGCGGTGCTGCCGGCTGCCTGCGTCAGCACCACCAGCAACGACCAGGGTGCGATCCAGAACGACAGCAAGCCCGACTACGTCGAAGCGGCCAAGCTCAACACCCAGCTCGGCATCGACTATGCGCGCCAGAACCAGGACGACCTGGCGATGGAGAAGCTCAAGCGCGCGCTCGAGCAGGACCCGCGGCTGCCAGCAGCACACTCGACCATCGCCTACCTGTACGCCAAGCGCGGCGAAGACGGCGAGGCCGACAAGCACTACCGGCGCGCCCTCGAGCTGGACCCGAAGGATGCCTCGACTAAAAACAACTACGGCGTCTTCCTGTGCGCGCACCAGCGCGCCGTCGAGGCCGGCAAGCTGTTCCACGAGGCCGCGGCGGACAAGCAGTACCGCTCGCCGGAAGTGGCTTTGACCAATGCAGGCGTCTGTGAGCGCAAAAAGCCCGATCTGGCCGCCGCCGAGCGCGATTTCCGCGCGGCGCTGAAAGCCAACCCCAATTTTGCCGACGCCTTGTCGCAGATGGCCTGGCTCTCGTACCAGCAAAAAGACTACCTGCGCGCCCGTGCTTTCCTGCAGCGTTACCAGCAGGCCGGCCCGGCGACACCAGAAACTTTGCTGATCGGTGCACTCACCGAGAAGGCTCTCGGCGATACTGTCGCTGCCGGCGCCTACGAGCAGCGGCTCCGAAAAGAATTTCCCGAATCCGACGAGAGCGGCAGCCTGCCGCACGCATCCGCACCATGAACGCCGAGACCCCGCAAGCCCCTGCTGCCCCCGCGCCTGCCGCGCCTGCATCGTCGGCCGAAAGCCCCGGGACGCTGATCCGCGCCGCCCGCGAGCGCGCCAAGCTGACCCTCGCCGATTTCGCCAGCCAGACCAAGCTGGCGATCACCACGCTCGACGCACTCGAGCGTGACGATTTTGCGGCGCTGCTCGAGCCGGTCTACGTGCGCGGCTATTATCGAAAGTGCGCCAAGGTACTGAACATCCCCGAGCCGCAGCTGATGGCGGCTTATGCGACACGGGTGCAGCCCAAGCCAACCACGCCGCCGGCCAAGCTGCGGCTCGGCACCGGCAGCGAAGGCGGTGGGCGGCGTTTCAGCGGCGTGCTGCTGGTGGCGCTGCTGGCGGTCTTGATCGGCGTCGTGGTCTGGTATCTGCGCGGCGAGAAAACCTCGCTGATGAGCTTGCCGATCAGCGCGCCGCCGGCGACCAGCGAATCACCGGCCGTGACTAGCCCCGATTCCGCGCCGCCCACGTCATCGAACGCCACCGGCGAGGAGGCCGGCTACAGTGCCGCGCCATCGGCCGGCAATACGGTGACTCCCGCGGCTTCGTCCGAGACCGCCGCGCCGGCGTCCGTCGAAGCGCAGCCGGCCAGGCCGGCCGCGAGCGCGCCGATCACGACTCAGCCTGGTGGTTCGCAGTTGCTGCTGAACTTCGTGTCGATCTCCTGGGCACGTGTCGCCGACGCCGACGGCAAGGTGCTGTTGAACCGTGTGGTGCAGGCCGGCGAGCGCCAGGTGCTCGAAGGCAAACCGCCCTATGCGGTATTTCTGGGCAATGCGCCCGGAGTGCAGCTGCAATACCAGGGCGCGGCAGTCGACATCAAGGCCTTGATCCGCGACAGCGCGACCGCGCGCTTCTCGGTGCCGCTGGCGTCGCAGCCGTAGCGACCGGCCGGCAGCGAGCGACGCCATGTCGATGACCGCGCATCACAGGATCGAGCGGCGCAAGAGCCGGCAGATCCGGGTCGGCCGCGTCGCGGTCGGCGGCGACGCGCCGGTGTCGGTGCAGACGATGACCAATACCGACACCGAGGACGTCGCGGCCACCGTCGCCCAGATTCAGGCCGCGGTGAAGGCCGGCGTCGATATCGTCCGCGTGTCGGTGCCGACGCTGGCCGCGGCGCGCGCGTTCAAGCAGATCAAGATCCAAGTAGGCGAGGTGCCGCTGGTCGCCGATATCCACTTCAACTACAAGTGCGGCATCGCCGCGGCCGAAGCCGGTGCGGATTGCCTGCGCATCAATCCTGGCAACATCGGCAGCGAGGCCAAGATCGCCGAGGTGATCGCCTGCGCGCGCCATCACGGCATCCCGATCCGCATCGGCGTCAATGCCGGTTCGCTGGAAGCCGACCTGCAGGAAAAATACGGCGAGCCGAATGCCGACGCGCTGGTGGAATCGGCGCTGCGCCATGTCGAAATCCTGCAGCGCCACAATTTCAACGACTTCAAGGTTTCGCTGAAAGCCAGCGAGATTTTTCTGACCGTCGCCGCGTACCGCAAGCTGGCGGTGCTGATCGACCAGCCGCTGCACCTGGGCATCACCGAGGCCGGCGGCCTGCGCTCCGGCGCGGTCAAAAGCTCGATCGGCCTGGGCATGCTGCTCGCCGACGGTATCGGCGACACCATCCGCATTTCGCTGGCCGCCGATCCGATCGAGGAAGTGAAAGTCGGCTGGGACATCCTGAAGTCGCTGCATGTGCGCAGCCGCGGCATCAACCTGGTTGCCTGCCCGAGCTGTTCGCGGCAGAACTTCGACGTGGTCAAGGTCGTTGCCGAACTCGAGCGCCGCTTCGAGGACATCGACGAGCCGCTGGATCTGGCGGTGATCGGCTGCGTCGTCAACGGCCCGGGCGAATCGCGCGAGGCCACCATCGGCGTCGCCGGTGGTTATCCGAATTCGGTGTATATCGACGGCAAGGTCCAGCAGAAAGTGCACAACGATCAGCTGGTCGAGCGGCTCGATACGCTGGTGCGCGAGAAGATCGCGGCCGCGAAGACGGCGAGAACAGCAGCGGGGGAGAGCACCACTTAGAAAGTTCCCTCCCCCGCGAGCGGGGGAGGGCTAGGGTGGGGGCGAGTCGACTCAACGGCGCTCCATCGTCCGCCCCCATCCCAACCTTCCCCCGCAGGCGGGGGAAGGAGCAAAAGCAACAGCAAAAACTATGGCCCAGAAATTCCAATCCGTCCGCGGTTTCAATGACATCCTGCCAGCCGACACTGTGATATGGCAGCGAGTGGAAGCTGCCGCGCGCGAGACCTTTACCGCCTACGGTTATGGCGAGATCCGCATTCCGCTGCTGGAGAGCACGGCGCTGTTCAAGCGAGCCATCGGCGACGCCACCGATGTAGTCGAAAAGGAGATGTTCTCTTTTGACGACCGCGACAGCGGCAATCTCACATTGAGGCCTGAGTTCACCGCGGGCCTCGTGCGCGCGGGGCTCGAACATGGCCTGCTGCACAATCAGCAGCAACGCCTCTGGTGCATGGGCCCGGTGTTTCGCCACGAGCGGCCGCAGGCGGGACGCTATCGGCAGTTCCACCAACTCGACGTCGAGGCCTACGGTATTCCCGGGCCGGACGTCGACATCGAGATCGTTGCGCTGTCGGCACGGTTGCTGCGCCGGCTGGGGCTTGCCGATCTCACACTGGAGCTCAATTCACTGGGCGAGGGCGATGCCCGCGTCGCCTACCGTGCGGCACTGGTCGAGTACTTGGAGCGTTACGAATCGAGTCTGGACGAGGATTCGCGGCGGCGGCTGAAAACCAATCCTCTGCGCGTGCTCGACTCCAAGGTGCCGGCGACTCAGGAAATTGCCCGTGACGCGCCACTGCTGCTCGATCATCTTGACTCCGTTTCGCGTGCGCATTTCGATGCTCTGCGCCAGGGCCTAGAAGATCTGGGTATCGATTACGTGGTCAATCCCCGCATCGTCCGTGGCCTGGATTACTACACCCGAACTGTCTTTGAGTGGACTACAACCCGTCTTGGCTCGCAGGGCACGGTGCTGGCCGGCGGCCGCTACGACGGCCTTGTCGCCCAGTTGGGCGGCAGCCCCAGCCCCGCGATTGGCTGGGCCAGCGGCATCGAGCGCCTGATTCTGCTGCTCAAGGCGCAGGGTGACATCGAAGCGCCGCCCTTGGCCGATATCTACGTTTGCGTCCTCGGCGAGCAGGCGCAGCGACCGGCGGCACGCCTCGCCGAGCAGTTGCGTGATAGCGGATTCTCTGTCGTGTTGAACGTCGGTGGGGGTAAGCTGCCGGCCCAGTTCAAGCGCGCCGACCGCAGCGGCGCGCGGTTTGCGCTGGTGCTGGGGGATGTCGAGGCAGCGGCGGAGCAGGTTCAAGTAAAATCCCTGCGCGACGCCGCCTCCCCGCAAGAAACCTGCACCTGGGCTGAACTGCCGGCCCGGCTACGTAGTCTGTTCACAGTCCTTTAACCGCTAGCCGCTGGTCGGCGAAGCGTTCCTGCATTCCGCCGGCGAGCGGTAGCACTCCACTAGAAGAATCATGGCCACCCATTTAGACGAAGAAGAAGATCTCGAGAACCTCAAGCGCTGGTTCAAGGAGAACTGGGTGGCGCTTGCCGCCGGCCTGGTGATCGGCTTCGGCGCGATCGGCGGCTGGCAGGCCTGGAAGACCCACAAGGAGAACCAATCCCTGGCCGCGTCGCAGATGTACGACGACATGAAGAAGGCGCTGGCCGCGTCCCAGACCGACGAGGCCAAGACCATCGCCGACAAGCTGCAGGCCGACTACGCCGGCACGCCCTACGCCAGCGCCGCGGCGCTGCGTCTGGCCCAGGTCAGCGTGGCCGCGCAGGACTACGACGGCGCGCTGAAGCGTCTCGACTGGGTCGTGGAGCATGGCGGAGAAGAGGGCCTGCAGCGCCTCGCCACGCTGCGCAAGGCGCGCGTGCTGTGGCAGCAGAGCAAGCCGGACGACGCGCTGAAACTGCTCGATGGCGAGGTCGGCGACTACGCCAGCCTGTACGCCGAACTGCGCGGCGACATCGCCTACTCCAAGAACGACCGCGACACGGCGCGCAAGGCCTATCGGGCCGCGCTCGACGCCTCGCCCGAGGCCGCGGCCAACCGCGCCCTGCTGCAGCAGAAACTCGACGATCTGGCGGTGGAAACCGTCGCAGCAGACCCGGTGAAATCCTGATGCGTGTTATGCGTGGTTCCTATGCGGTCGCGGCTCTGCTGATCCCGGCGCTGCTCGCCGGCACGCTCGCCGGCTGTTCGAACAAGGGCAAGGTGCGCGAGCCGGCCAAGCTGGTCTCGATCGACAATCCGGCGGTCCAGCCGCGCAACGCCTGGTCGGCGAGCGCCGGCAGCGGCAGCGACAAGTTCTTCACCGAGCTGGCGCCCAGCCTGCAGGTCGATGCGGTCTACGCGGCCGACATCAAGGGCCGTGTCTACGCCTTCGGCGTCGACAACGGCAAGCGCTTGTGGGAGGTCAACACCAAGTCGCGCGTCGCCGCCGGCCCCGGCGTCTCCGGCGATCTGATCCTGGTCGGCACGCTCGAGGGGGAGATCATCGCGCTGAAGCGCAGCGACGGCTCCGAGGTCTGGCGCGCACAGCTGTCCAGCGAAGCTCTCGGCACGCCGGCCGGCGATGGCAACGTCGTCGTCGCGCGCTCGGTCGATGGCCGCGTCTTCGGCCTGTCCGCCGCCAACGGCAGCCGCCTGTGGTCGTTCGATCGCACCGTGCCGGAACTGGTGCTGCGCGGCATGTCGCGGCCGATCATTGTTGGCCCCAATGTGATCATCGGCATGGAGAACGGCCGTATGGCGGCGCTGAACCTGGCCGACGGCGAGCCGCGCTGGGAGCAGGCGATCAGCGTGCCCAGCGGCCGCACGGTGCTCGACCGCCTGGTCGACATCGACGGCGACATGGTGCTCGGCGACGAGTGCCTGTTTGTCGCCAGCTTCGGCGGCGAAGTGGTGTGCCTCGACCCGGCCAGCGGCCAGGTCGGCTGGCGCCGCGGCGTCAAGTCCTACAACAGCCTGGCCGCCGGCGGCGACAAGCTGTTCGTCTCCGACGAGAGCGGCGTGATCTGGGGCCTGGACGCCAAGAGCGGTGCCGCCGCCTGGAAGCAGGAAGGCCTGCTGTATCGCCACACCTCGCCGCCGGCGTTCTTCGGCGGCTATGTCGTCGTCGGCGACTATGAGGGCTATCTGCACTGGATGGATCCGTCCAACGGCAAAATCATCGGCCGCAGCCGCGTCGGCTCCTCGCCGATCACGGCGCAGCCCGTGACCAGTGAAAATCTGTTGTACGTGCAGAACGCCGACGGCCGACTCGCGGCCATCACGCTCAGCAAAAAATAGAAGAAAAGTAAAATGCAATCGGGACTCCCGGTACTGGTGTTGGTGGGACGTCCCAATGTCGGCAAATCAACCTTGTTCAACCGCCTCACCGGCACGCGCGACGCGCTGGTGGCGGACTTCGCCGGCCTGACGCGCGATCGTCAGTACGGCTACGGCGTGTTCGAGGAGAAATCCTTTATCGTCGTCGACACCGGCGGCCTGATGCCGGAGTCCGCCGATCCGCTCGCGGCGCTGGCCGAAGAGCAGGCGCAGATGGCGCTGGAAGATGCCGACCACATCTTCTTCCTGACCGACGCCAAGGCCGGCCGCCACAGTAGCGACGAGGGCATCGCCGCCCAACTGCGCAAGCTCGGCAAGCCGCTGACGCTGCTGGTCAACAAGCTCGAGGGCCGCGCACGCGGTGTTGATCGCGGCACCATGGTTGCGGATTTCTACGCGCTGGGCCTGGGCGAACCGCAGCCGGTTTCCGCTGAATTCGGCGACGGCATCGCCAGCCTGCTGCGCTCGGTGCTGGGTAAGTTCCCGGCGAACGACGCGCAATTGCCGGACGTGGAAGGCGAGGTGCGCGTCGCCATCGTCGGCCGCCCGAACGTCGGCAAATCCACGCTGGTGAATCGCCTGATCGGCGAAGAGCGCGTGGTCGCGGCGGACAAGCCTGGCACCACGCGCGACGCGATCCGCGTGCCGTTCGAATACGAAGGCAATCCGTACACGCTGATCGACACCGCCGGCATCCGGCGCCGTTCGCGTGTCGAGGAAGTGATCGAGAAGTTCTCGATCATCAAGACGCTGCAGGCGATCGAAGGCGCGCACGTGGTGATCGCGGTGGTCGACGCGCACGCCGACATCGGCGAGCAGGACGCGCGCCTGATGGGGCTCATCGCGCAACGTGGCCGCGCGATGATCCTCGCGGTGAACAAATGGGACGGCCTGGATTCCGGCGCGCGCGACCAGGCGCGCTACCAGGTCAGCCTGAAGATGCCGTTCCTGGACTACACGCCGGTGCACTACATCTCGGCCAAGCACGGCTCCGGTGTCGGCGTGGTGATGCGTGACGTCAAGGTCGCGTACGAGTCGACGATGAAGGATCTGCCGACGCCGGAGCTGACCCGAATCCTCGAGCGCAGTGTCGACCGCCACCAGCCGCCGGCGGTGCTCGGCCGACGCATCAAGCTGCGCTACGCCCACCAGGGCGGCAGCAACCCGCCGCACATCGTCATTCACGGCAACCAGACCGACAAGCTGAGCACCACCTACAAGCGCTACCTGGCCAACGAGTTCCGCGACCACTTCCAGCTCAAGGGCGTGCCGCTGGTGCTGAGTTTCAAGACCGGCGACAACCCGTTCAAGGACAAGAAGAACGTGCTGACCGGCCGCCAGGTGAAGAAGCGCCAGCGGATGATCAAGCGCTTCAAGTAAAAAACCGCGGACGCGTTTTGCGTAGGTTGGGGTGAGCGCAGCGAACCCCAACCTACGGGTTGTAAAGGCTATCGTCAGAACTGGTAGCCCACCCGCATCGTCAACTCGTCGGCGTAACCCAGCGTCGACAGCGCGTTGTCGTTCGGATTGCCGCTGACCGAGCCGTTGACGTAGTTGTAGAAGGCCTCGACGGTGAACTCGGTGTTCGGTTTCCAGCGCAGCGCCGGCTGTACCAGGATGCCGCCCTGCGCGTCGTACAGAATCGACAGGTCGGCGCGCCAGATCAGGTTCGGGAACGGCTGCTGCAGGGTAAGCGTCTGCCCGCCTCATCTTCCGACCGTTTGATCTGATCGGCAATCTTGTCTCACGCACAGGCGAGGAGGCGAGACGGTGAAGAGGAAGTCGAAGCAGGCGTTGTGGACGCGGCGGGTTCGGG
>NZ_JAQGNT010000082.1 GCF_028291725.1 Hydrocarboniphaga sp.
TGCTTTGCCTCACCTCTGATTTTGTGCTGTTGCTTCCAATCGCTGCTGCCGTTCTGCTTGGACGACTTCGCTCAGCTTCGCGCAACGAGCCGGCCAAACCGCCTTCGGCTTTTCGCGGTCCAACGCCGGAGCTAACGCGCGGCCCGTTTACGGGCCGTCGCGTTGAGCACCCTGTTGGGCCGCAGTGAACTTGATGCCGCGGTGCCGACTGCGCTGAGCAAGCTGGAATTGAAATTGAAGATCACGACGCGCTCCCCGAATGTGCTCTCAAACCCTACCGCGATACCGCACGCCGAACAACGCCAACACGCCTGCAAATCAGATGCCGCTAGAAGCCACAACAAGCTCGGAGAAGGCACGATGCTGACGGCGGTTAGCCCAGAACTGCTCCACTAAAATGCTGTGACGTTTTCGCGGCCCAACGCCAGGCTAACGCGCGGACCGGCCGGAGGCCGGTACGTCGCGTTGAGCCACTAGTTGGAGCTGAACCTACCTGCACCACTGCTTCTCGCATGGAACTCCGTCGTTGTTGCCGTCCATTTTTGTATCAGGGCAATGCTGAATGAAATATTTGGCCTCTGCACATGAAGTCATTTGCGAGCAGTAAGTTCTGCCGTCGCATTGGAACTGACCTGTGTTGCTTTCCAGCGTTTGTGTTTCTTCGCCTTTTGACTCCGCATAAGTGGCCTCATGCCGGCTCTGCTTGTAGCGGGCGTTTCCGTACCAGCCAAGCGCAATCACGATTGCCAGTATCAAAAATTTCTTCATGCCGTTTCTTCAGCTCCAACGCCCCAGCTCAGCCGCGTTTTTGCCGCGAGCTGAACTTGATGAGCCGAGCAAAAGTCGGAAGGCAAAAGCGTCGGCTGGAGCGCCTAGTTGGACCGCGCTCTGGTTGATGAAGAGCCGAGCATGGAAAGCAAGCGCCGCTTCTTTGCTGCTGTTTCTCACGCTGTTGCTTGGCTGGATCATGCTTTGCCTCACCTCTGCTTTATGCCGTTGCGTTCAATCGCTGCTGCTGTTCTGCTTGGCCGACTTTGCTCAGCTTCGTGCAACGAGCCGGCCAAACCGCCTTAGCTTTTCGCGGTCCAACGCCAATTTCCCGGAACGATATAACTACCACAGCTGAACATTTCCATCTGCATGTGCTGATTTCCCGGTGGTAGATATATAGATGTAGGGACTAGCTGACGATCCGGTCTTCAAGTCCCATGGCCCTTGCCGCAGCGTAGCTCATCTGCCAGAGCTTTTGCTGTTACTGCCGCTGGGTTGCCGAACGAGTTATTTCCGCCCTACAACCGGGCGAAGCAGAAGCCCGCAATTGAGCCTGCGACCAGCGGCGTGGTCGCCGCGATCCAGATGCCGCCGAGTGCCAGCATCACTGCAGCGCTGCGGCGCCCATAGTGGTCCGGGATCTTGTCAGCGACGCGCCCGCCGATGCTGGTCATGGCCAGCAGCAGCGGCGAGGTGCCCAGGCCGAAGGACAGTGTCAGTAGCGCAGCCTGCAGCGCGTCGCCGCTCAGCGTGACCAGGGCATTGCTATCGAAAGCGATCAAGGGGCAATGTCAGGAGCAGGCCCCGCTATGCGTCGCTGCACCGGTCTACCGGCGCCATCAACTCTGCGTCGTCGATCTTGCGCCTGACCTGGATGGCCGGCAGCCAGTCGGACAGCCGCTTCGACTTGGTCGTGCTGGGTTCCAGCACGATGCGTCCGTTGTCGAGCGTCACGGAAAATCGAGTGCCCGGGCGCACATGCAATGCGGCACGGATCGCCTTGGGGATCACCAACTGGCCTCTGCTGGTGTAAGGGTCGCCATCTCCATCTTCGAAGCCCTCCGCTGAGGTCGTAAGCTGCAGTAAGACTAACAGGACAGGCTGTGGCCGCATGGCCGGAGTCGTCTGGCGGCCTCAACAATACCGGGACCGCGAGCACCCGCTCCGGGCTGCGACCGGCCGCCCACCGAAACATTCGAAGGAACGATCGAAGCCGGGTTTCGACCATGCAATCGGGTCACTTCACATCCGGGCTTCTTTCGCCGCCTCGTCGATCAGCTTGGCCGACACGCCTCTTTTTTTCAGGGCTTCGGCCAACCGGGCTGCTGGACCGAAAGCATGCACGGCTTCGTCGCGACGCAGGCCTTCGCTGATGTAGGCCTTCAGCAAGGCCTGATAACCCGAGAAGCCCTTATGCGGCGCGATTGCTTTCAGCGACTCGACGACGTCCTTGGGAATGCGCAGCGTAATCGAGGTCATCACGCGATCTTTCTGAGGAACGGAGGCGCGCTTTAAGCGCCGAGCAGTTCTGCAAGCGCCGCCGCGACGGTTGCGGTCGCGCCGCGCAGATCACTGAGCTGCAGGCATTCGTCCGCCGCGTGTCCATGCGCTTCGGCCAGCGTGCGCGGGCCGGCGCCGTAGAGCACGGTCGGGATGCCGGCGGCCGCGTAGTGGCGCGCGTCGGTGTACAACGGCACGCCGTGTTCGGCGATCGGTGTCGCGAAGTAGTGCTCGCCATGGCGTTGCAGCGCGCGGGTCAACTTGTCCGAACCGGGTAGTGACACCAGCGGCATCGCGAACAGCAGGCGACGGATTTCGAGTCCGATGCCGGGGCAAGCCGCGGCGCTGGTTTCGATCAGGCCGCGCAGCTCCGCCTCGACCTGCTGCAGCGACTCTTCCGGAATCATTCGACGGTCTAGCCGGAAACTGACCCGGTCGGGCACGACATTGGTGTTGATGCCGCCTTCGATCAGGCCGACGTTCAAAGTCGGATGGTTGATGCCGGTCACCGACGAGCGGCGGCTCTTCAAGGCGTCCCGCGACGCGTACAGCGCCTGCAGCACGCTCGTCGCCGCGGCCAGTGCATCGATGCCGGACTCGGGCATCGCCGCATGCCCCTGGCGGCCGCGCACGGTGACCTCCAGGTGCAGGCAGCCGTTGTGCGCGGTGGTCACCGCATACGAGAAGCCGGCGCTGATCGCGTAGTCGGGCTTGCTCAGGCCCTGCTCCAGCAGCCAGCGCGGGCCGATGTCGCCGCCGACTTCCTCGTCGTAGGTGAAATGCAGCTCGATCCCGCCATTGAGCGCGACGCCTTCGGCCGCGAGCTTTTGCAGCGCACGCAACGCGAACGTATACGTCGCGAAATCCGATTTGCTGACCGCGACGCCGCGGCCGTACATCGCGCCGTCGACGATCGCCGCGCCGTAGGGATCGTGCGTCCAGCCCAGGCCCGGCGGCACGACGTCGCCGTGTGCGTTCAACGCGATCGTCGGCCCACTGCCGTCGCCGAAGCGGTGCCGCACGATCAGGTTGGTGGCCGAGATCATGCCGGCAGCACGCACGGCCTCGATCGGCACCGCATGCGCTTCGACCGTGTGGCCAAGCGCGGTCAACAGCTGCTGCGCTTTTTGTGCATGCGCCGCGCAGTCGCCGGGCGGGTTGTCGGTCGGGATGCGGACCAGCTCGGCAAGGAACGCGCATTCGGCGTCGAAATCGGCATCGACATGAGCGCGGATGGCAGAGTGCAGATCGGTGGACATGGCGGTTTTTTTTCAGACGGTGATCAGGCGGTGAAATGCTGCAGAAAATCGGCGAATACGCGGGCGGCGACATCGGCGTCCTCAAAGCTCAGGATCTCGGCCGGATGATGGCTGATGCCGCCGTTGCCGCAGCGCACGAACAGCATGCCGACCTCGGCGATCTGCGCCAGCATCATCGCGTCATGGCCGGCGCCGCTAGGCAGATGCCGGCTGCTGGCGGCGCCGGTGACGCGGCGGATGCTGGCGTCGAACTGCGCTTGCAGGCTGACGGCGCAAGCTGTCGCCGCCGCGCGCAGCACGCGATTGATCGCGATATCGACGCGGCGACGCTGGCCGATGCGCTCGATCTCCGCCATCACATCGGCGACCGCGGCGTCGCGCACAAGGTCGTCGGGAGCCCGCACATCGAGCGACAGTTCGCAGCGACCCGGAATCACATTGACCGCGCCGTTCGGCACCTCCAGCCGGCCGACCGTGCCGACCAGTCCCGGCGCCTGCGAACAGCGCTGCTCGACATACAGCACGATCTCGGCGGCAGCCGCCGCGGCGTCGCGGCGCAAGGCCATCGGCACCGTACCGGAATGACCGGCCAGCCCGGTGATCGTCAGCAGATAGCGCTCGCTGCCGGCGATCGCGGTGACGACACCGAGTGCCAGATTTTCTTCCAGCAGCACCGGGCCTTGTTCGATATGCACTTCGACATAGCCGAGCAGGTCTTCGGGTTTTCTAGCAAGCCGCGGGATCTGCGCGGGATCGTGGCCAGCCGCAATCAAGGCATCACCCAGCGTGATGCCCGCCTTGTCAGTGCGCTGCAGCAGCTCCATATCGAAAGCGCCGGCGATCGCGCTGCTGCCGAGGAAAGTGCTCTTGAGACGCACGCCTTCTTCATCGCCGAAGCCGAGCACTTCGAAGTGATAAGGCAGCGTGATGCCGGCCTGGCGCAGTGATGCGGCCACGACGACCGGCAGCAGGATGCCGAGACGCCCGTCGTAGCGGCCGCCGTCGACGACGGTGTCGTAGTGCGAGCCGGTCAGCAGGGTCTTCGCACCGGCGGCGTCGCTGCACAAGCGGCCGACGACATTGCCGATTGGGTCGATGCCCGCGTCCATTCCGGCCTGCAGCATCCAGTCGCGCAGCTGCGCGGCGACGGCCTGGTGTTCGGCGCTCATGAAGGTGCAGGTCAGTGCGCCGGGCTGTTCACTGTGGCGGGCGAGACGATCGGCCATTGCCAGAATCAGCGGGCCGGCGGGCTCGGCGACGCGCTCGGCCAGCCGGAACGCGGCGATGCGGTCGATCTCGCGCAGCGCGGTGTCGAGTTCGATTTCGGCTTCATTGCTTAGCCGGCGTTCGAAATGCTGCAGGATAGCCGCGCGATCATGGCCCTTGACCGACAACACGAACGGGAAACCGAAGCGCGCGTTGTAGGCGTCGTTCATCGTCTGCAGGCGCGCGTATTCGTCGGGTGTACAGGCGGCGAGTCCGGCGCCGGCCTGCTCGCTGGTCGACTCCGCGGTCAGATCACCGCGGATTGCGGCGCGGCCGGCGAGTTCGGGATGCGCGCGCACCAGCGCCAGCTGCTGTGCGGCCGGGGCGCGGCGCACGGCGGCGCACATCGCCTCATGCAGATCCAGCCGCGTTGCGAACGGCCGCAGTGCGCAGACCTGCTCGGCAACCCAGGGCGAGTGCTCGAAGATCGCGCTCAGCTCGGCGACGAA
This sequence comes from Hydrocarboniphaga sp., assembly GCF_028291725.1. Lineage (GTDB taxonomy): Bacteria > Pseudomonadota > Gammaproteobacteria > Nevskiales > Nevskiaceae > Hydrocarboniphaga. The sequence continues at coordinate 5,246 of NZ_JAQGNT010000082.1, forward strand.
ATCAGCCTCGTTGGCGGCGTTCAGTGCGGCGAGCTCGATGCTCATCGGTTTGCTCTGCGGAATGTTGGGGTTCGCTTGCGCTCACCCCAAGCTACGATGTCGACGGTGCCGATCAGGTTCATGCGGCCGGGAACCTCGCGGTCCGGCCGGTAGGTTGGGGTGAGCGGATGCGAACCCCAACATGGGTTGGCGCGATGTTGGGGTTCGCGATGCTCACCCCAACCTACGACTTCTACGATACGACCGAGCCTCATGCCGGAAACCGCGCGATCCAGTGCTGCGCGATGTCGATGCGCCGGCAGATCCAGATATCCGGCCTGGCCGCGACGTAATCGAGAAAGCGCGTCAGCGAGGCCAGCCGCGCCGGGCGGCCGACGATGCGCGAATGCAGGCCGATCGACAGCATTTTCGGCGCGTCCAGGCCGGCCGGATCGCCTTCGGCGTACAGCACGTCGAACGCATCGCGCAGGTAATCGTAGAACTGCGTGCCGCTGTTGAAACCCTGCGCGGCGGCGAAGCGCATGTCGTTGGTGTCCAGCGTGTACGGCACGACCAGGTGCGGCACGGTACCGGCGGCGGTGTCGACGCGAGTCCAGTACGGCAGATCGTCGGCGTAGGAATCGGCGTCGTACGCGAAGCCGCCGTGCTCGACCACCAGGCGGCGCGTGTTCGGGCTGTCGCGGCCGGTGTACCAGCCCAGCGGAACGCTGCCGGTGATCGCGGTGTGGATCGCCACCGCGTCGCGGATATGCGCGCGCTCGGTGGCCTCGTCGATGTTCTGGTAGCTGATCCAGCGCAGGCCGTGGCAGGCGAGCTCGTGGCCGAGTTCGCGGCAGGCGGCGGCGACCTCGGGATTGCGCTGCAGCGCTTCGGCGACCGCGAAAATCGTCAGCGGCAGGCCGCGCGATTCGAACAGCCGCAGCAGCCGCCAGAAGCCGGCGCGCGAGCCGTACTCGTATATGGACTCCATGCTCATGTGACGCGCGGGATACGCCTGCGCGCCGATGATTTCCGACAGGAAGGTCTCGGACGCCGCATCGCCGTGCAGCACATTGTTCTCGGCGCCCTCCTCGACGTTGAGCACGAACTGCAGCGCGATGCGCGCGCCGTTCGGCCAGCGCGGATGCGGCGGCTTGCGGCCGTAGCCGGCGAGGTCGCGCGGGTAGGCCGTGCCCGCCATCAGTGCGCGCCCAGCACCGCGCGCAGATCGACGCCGCGCGGGCGCTGCTCGGCCAGCTGCAGGCCGTCGAGCACATGCTGCAGATGATGCAGCATCAGCCCGGCGGCTTCGGGCAGGCGTTTCTCCAGCGCCGCGACCAGTTCCTGATGTTCGTCCGGCGGGCAGGACTGCGTGCCCGGCGCCTGATACAGGCCGACGATCAGCGAGGAACGCGACACCAGCTCGCGCATCAACTCCAGCAACGTGGCGTTGCCGGCAACCTCGGCGATGATCAGGTGGAACTCGCCGGACAGGCGGATCATCGCGCGCCGGTCGTTGACCCGCCACGCCGCCTTCTCCTGCGCCAGATGATCGCGGATGCGCTGCATGTCGGCGCGCTTGGCGACCTGCAGAAACTTCTCGACGATGCCCGGCTCCAGCAGCCGCCGCGCTTCGAAAATATCCAGCGCGTCCTGCGGCGTCGGCTTGCTGACTTCGGCACCGCGATTGGGCAGCAGGGTCACCAGGCGCTCGTTGGCGAGCCGCTGCAGCACCTGCCGCACGCGGGTGCGGCCGAGGCCGAAGATCTCGCACAACCGGTGCTCGATCAGCCGCGTTCCCGGCGGCAGCGTGTGATCCATGATCGTCGAGCAGATGCGCTCGTAGGCCTGCTGCACACTGCCGCTGCCAGCCGCGACCGGCGAATCCGGCGCTGCTTCGTCCACGGCAGTCTTGCCCTTGGTCTGGACCGGGCGCATCGGAGGCGCTTGGGAAGCTGGGCTGCTCATGTGTGGTGGATTTTACGGAGAGTTAACATGTAGGTTGGGGTGAGCGCAGCGAACCCCAACATCGGCGCGGAACAAGCGTTGGGGTTTGCGGCGCTCACGGCAACACCGCCAGGCCACGAATATAGGTCTGCGCTACCAGACGATCGTCGCCCAGCGTCATCAGCACCAACAACTTCTCGTTGAGCGTCTGCGTATTCGCGATGCGTCGTTTCATCAGCGGCGTCGCGGCCAGGTCCAGCACGATGAAATCGGCCTCATTGCCGACGCGGAAACTGCCGATGCGGTCCTGCAGGTGCAGCACGCGTGCGCCGCCCAGCGTCGCCAGGTAAAACGCGCGCAGCGGCGGCAGTCGCTGGTTCTGCATCTGCGCGACCTTGTAGGCTTCGCTCATCGTGCGCAGCATGCTGAAGCTGGTGCCGCCGCCGACGTCGGTGGCCAGCGCATAGCCCATGCCGGCGCGGTCGCAGGCGGCGAAGTCGAACAGGCCGCTGCCCAGGTACAGGTTCGAGGTCGGCGAACACGCCGCGCAGGCGCCGCTGGCGGCCATGCGATGGCGATCGTCGGTGTCCAGATAAATGCAATGCGCATAGGTCGCACGCTCGCGCAGCAGGCCGTAATGCTCGTAAACGTCGAGATAGCTGCGGCTCCAAGGAAACAGCTGCTTCACCCAGGCGATCTCGGCGTGATTCTCGGCCAGATGGCTGTGGATGTAGACCGTCGGATACTCGCGGGCAAGCCGGCCCGCGCTCTCGAGTTGCTGCTCGGTCGAAGTCGGCGCGAAGCGCGGCGTGATCGCGTACGACAGCCGGCCGACGCCATGCCAGCGCTCGATCAGCTCGCGCGTATCGCGCTCGCCGCTCTCGGCGGTGTCGCGCACATAGTCCGGGCAGTTGCGATCCATCAGCGACTTGCCGGCGATCATACGCAGACCGCGCTCGGCGGCCGCGTCGAAGAAGCTGTCGACCGAAGCCTTGTGCACGCTGCCGAACACCTGCGCGGTGCTCGTGCCGTTGCGCAGCAGCTCGTCGAGAAAGAACTCGGCGACTTCACGCCCATGCGCGTAGTCGGCGAAACGCGCCTCGGTCGGAAAAGTGTAGTCGTTGAGCCAGTCCAGCAACTGCCGGCCGCCGGAGGCGATCATGTCGGTCTGCGGCACGTGGATATGCGTGTCGATGAAGCCCGGCATCAGCAAGCGGTCCGAGTGCTCGGTCAGCGGAGTGCCAGCCGGCAGTTGCGCGAGCAGGTCCGGCGCCAAGCCGACGGCGCTGACCTTTCCGTCCTCGATCAGCAACAGTCCGTCTTCGAAATACTCGTAGGCAGCGGCATCATCAAACTCGCCCGGATCGGACAGGAAATGCAGCAACGCGCCGCGATGCGCGGCGAGGCCTTGCATTGCGGCGGCGCTCATTGCGGCGCTCCGGCGTCGATCCAGGCGAGCACGGCGATGCGTTCGTCGTCGCTCATCTGGGTCAGGTTGCCGATCGGCATCGCGCGGCTGCCGACCTGCTGCCGGATCTCGGCCTTCTGCGCCAGGATTCGCGCCGGCGTGTCGAGCATGTGGCCTTTCGGCGGCGCGAAGAATCCCGGCTGGGTCGGATGCTCGGCGTGGCAGCTGGCGCAACGCGTCTGGATGATGGTCTGCACCTGTGCGAACGACACGCTGGTTGCGCCCGCAGCTGCGGAAGCTGGCGGCACCGGTCTCAGCCCGGCGATCACCACCAGGATCGCCGCGACGCCAGCAATCGCCGCCAGCGGCGAGGTGCGCCCGCCCCGCTCATGCGCCTTGTGCCGCTCGACAAACCAGACGCGGATCGCCGCGCCGGCAAACGTCAGCGCGATCAGCACCAGCGCGTTGTGATGCGCGCCGTAAGTCATCGCGTAGTGATTGCTGATCATCGTCAGCAGCACCGGCAAGGTGAAATAGGTGTTGTGCACCGAGCGTTGCTTTGCCCTGAGTGCGTTCGCAGGATCGGGCGGGAGCCCGGCCTGGCTCGCCGCGACCATCGCACGCTGCCCCGGGATGATCACGAAGAACACGTTGCCGACCATGATCGTGCCGAGCATCGCGCCGAAATGCAGGTAGGCACCACGGCCGCTGAAAACCGAACACAGGCCGAATGCGCTCGCGGCCAGCAGCACCGCGAGCACCGCCGCGAGCAGGTTCAGATTCTTGCCGATCGGCGAACGGCATAGCAGGTCGTAAATCAGCCAGCCGCCGGCCAGCGTGCCGATGCCGATGCCGACCGCGGTCCATCGGCCCAGATCCGCAACCGCGGGATCGATCAGGTAGATCTCGGGCGAGACGTAGTACAGCAGGCTGAGCAGCAGGAAGCCGCTCAGCCAGGTGCTGTAGGCCTCCCAGTAGAACCAGTGCAGGTGCTCGGGGATTTGCGTCGGTGCAAGCTTGTACTTCTGCGGGTTGTAGAAACCGCCGCCGTGTACCGCCCAGAGTTCGCCGCCGACGCCCTTGTTTTTCAGGGTTTCGTCGGTGGGTGCGAGCAGGTGGTTGTCGAGCCAGACGAAGTAGAAGGACGCGCCGATCCAGGCGATGCCGACGATGACGTGGGTCCATCGGACGAGCAGGCTCAGCCAGTCTAGGAGGTAGGCTTCCATCAGCTTTTGTGTATTGGTTGATGTTCGTAGGTCGGTAATCCCTTGCCGACGTGCACGGTCCGTTGTGCAATCGAGGCCTCCGATTTCGAGGCTGCTCGCTTCGGGCCTGTTGTGCTGTGCGAGTTTTCAGCCTCGCCGGCGGGCCTTACTTTTCTTTGCTTGTGCAAAGAAAAGTAAGCAAAAGAAAGCACACCCTGGAGAAGCGCCGGCTTCGCCGGTGCCCGATTGTGGGAACGTGCTCGGGGTCGGACGAATTCGACATCCTGTCTCATTTCGTCCTCAAGCGGCCATCCATGGCCGCTTGTCCCCTGCGCGCGCTCCCACAATCGGCGCTTCTCAAGGGAACCCGGCAAATCAAAATCAGAAGCAACTGGCTCGCTTCGCATCGCGCAGCAACATTTCCCCTCTCCCGCAAGCGGGAGAGGGTGGCGCGCAGCGCCGGGAGAGGGGCTTCTCGCTTTTGACTTTGACGTACCGGGTTCCCTTGAGAGTCGCCGTGTAAAAAGTCGCGCGCAGTGGGTCGTTTGGCCATGGATGGCCAAAAGAGGACGAAATGAGGCATGGATGCCGAATTCGTCCGACCCCGAGCACGTCTTTTTACACGGGCATCGGCGCCAGCCGGCGACTTTCCAGGGCGTGCTTTCTTTTGGTGACTTTTCTTTGCACGAGCAAAGAAAAGTTACCCCCGGCCGGGCAGGCCAAAACCCAAAGTGCGTGGGCACTCTCAAACTAAGCATCCGGATGAAACGCCTTACCCAACGACGCCGGCTGATTCAACAAAATCGTCTTCGGATCGCGGCAAATAATCACCAGCACCACGATCGTCGCCAAATACGGCAGCATCGACAAAAATTCCGACGGCACATGCAAACCAAACCCCTGCGCGTAAAGCTGCAACACCGTCACCCCACCAAACAGATACGCGCCGAGCAACACTCGCAACGGCTTCCAGGTAGCGAATACGACCAGCGCCAGCGCGATCCAGCCGCGCCCCGAGCTCATGCCCTCGACCCACATCGGCGTCAGCGCGGTCGACAGATACGCGCCCGCTATGCCGCTGCAGGCACCGCCGAACATCACCGCGAAATAGCGCGTCTTCAACACCGGATGGCCGATCGCATGCGACACCGACGGCGCCTCGCCGATCGCGCGCAGCTTCAGGCCGGCGTGGCTGCGATTGAGGAACCACTGCACCGCGAAGTACAGCGCGATCGAGCCATAAACCAGCAGGTTGAAGCTGAACAGCAGCGGCCCGATCACCGGGATATCGCTGAGCAAGGGAATGTGCAGCGGCCCTGCACCATCGATCGGCTGGCCGGCGTAGCTACGACCGACGAAGGCCGACAGGCCGGCACCGAACAGCGTCAAGGCAAGCCCGGTCGCGACCTGGTTGGCCTGCAGCGTGATCGTCAAAAAGCCGAACACCAGCGACAAGGCGACACCGGCACAGGCCGCCGCCAGGTAGCCGAGCACCAGGCTGCCGCTGCTCAGGCCGACGATGAAGCCGACGACCGCACCGACCAGCATCATGCCTTCGACGCCGAGGTTCAACACGCCGGCCTTCTCGGTCACCAGCTCGCCCAGCGCGGCATAGATCAGCGGGGTTGCCGCGACGACCGTGCTGACGAAGATCGGGGTCAGTGCATCCAGATTCATGCCGACACCTTCACGCGGAAATTCACCAGCAGATCCGCCGCCAGCAGATAAAACAGCAGCAGGCCCTGGAACAGGCCGGTCACCGCCGACGGCAGCGCCAGTTCGATCTGCGCCTGCTCACCGCCGAGATACAGCAGCGACATCAGCAGCGAGGCGAGCACGATACCCAGCGGATGCAGCCGTCCGACGAAGGCGACGATGATCGCCGCGAAGCCATAACCGGGCGATACCTGCGGCTGCAGCTGGCCGATCGGCCCGGCAACTTCGCCGATGCCGGCAAGCCCCGCGGCACCGCCACTGATCAGCAAGGCCAGCCAGATGTTGCGGCGCTCGCTGAAGCCGGCGTAAGCGGCCGCCGCCGGTGCCAGGCCGGCGACCTGCATGCGATAACCGGCAAAGGTTTTGGTGGTGAACACCCAGGACAGCGCCGCCAGCAGCAGCGCGAAAATAAAGCCGATATTGGTGCGCACGCCCTCCCACAGCAGCGGCAGCAGCTCCCAGTCGTTGAACATGCGCGACTGCGGGAAGTTGTAGCCGTCGGGATCGCGCCAGGGCCCATGCACCAGGTAGGACAGCAGCAGCTGCGCGACGTACACCAGCATCAGGCTGACCAGAATTTCGCTGGTGTTGAAGCGCGTGCGCAGGAAAGCCGGGATCGCGGCCCAGGCCATGCCGCCGAGTACGCCGGCGAGCAGCATCAACGGCAGCAACCAGTGCGACTCGGTATCGCCGAAGGCCAGCGCGACACCGGCACCGGCGATGCCGCCGATGGTCAGCTGGCCTTCGGCGCCGATGTTCCAGACGTTGGAGCGAAAGCCGATCGCCAGGCCCAGCGCGCACAGCAGCAGCGGCGTGGTCTTCAGCAGCAACTCGCCAAGCCCGTACAGACTCGCGAGCGGCTTGATGAAGAACACGCGGAACGCATCAACCGGGTTCTTGCCGAGCACCAGGAAGATGCACAGCCCGGTGACCAGCATCAGCAGGGTCGCGAACAGCGGCGCGGCCAGGCGCATGCCGTTCGACGGCGCGGCGCGCTTTTCAAGCTGCAGCATCGGCCACCTCGGCTGCGGACTCGTTGCCGTTGATGAAGCCGCCCGACATCCAGCTGCCGATTTCCTCGACACTGGTTTCCGCCGGCACGCGCGACGGCGACAAACGCCCCTGCGCGATGACGACGATGCGATCACAGATCGAGAACAGCTCGTCGAGCTCTTCGGAGACGACCAGCACCGCGACGTCGCGGTCACGCAGATCGATCAGCGCCTGGCGGATCATCTGCGAGGCGCCGACATCGACACCCCAGGTCGGCTGCGCGGCGATCATCAACTGCGGATTCAGTATCGTTTCGCGGCCGACGATGAACTTCTGCAGATTGCCGCCGGACAAGCTGCTGGCAGCCGACTGATCGCCGCCGCACTTGACCTTGAAATCGGCAATGACCTGCTGAGCGAAGCGGCGCGCGGCTGCACGCTGCACCATGCCGATGCGCAGCATGCCCGGCGACTGTGCGGCGGTCAGCAGCGCATTGTCGGCGAGGCACATCGCCGGCACCGCGCCGCGGCCGAGACGCTCTTCCGGCACGAAACTCAGGCCCAGCCGGCGGCGCTGCGCCGGCCCGAGCAGGCCGACCGGCTGGCCCGCAAGCCGCACTGCGCCGGCATAAGCGCTGAGCATTTCGCCGGACAGCGCCGCCATCAGCTCCTTCTGACCATTGCCGGATACGCCGGCGATGCCGACGATCTCGCCGCGGCGCACGCGCAGATCGATATTGCGCAGATGCGTACCGAACGGATCTTTGGAGCCCAGACTCATATTGGTCAGCTCGAGCATGATCTCGCCCGGCGTCTTCGGCGCGAGCTGGCACACCGACAGATCGCTGCCGATCATCAGCCGCGCGAGGCCGGCATTGTCCTCATTGCGCGGTGTCGCGGTGCCGCTGAGCCTGCCGCCGCGCAGCACCGTCGCGGTATCACAAAGCTCGCGGATTTCATCGAGCTTGTGGCTGATGTACAGGATGCTGATGCCCTCTAGCGCCAGCCGGCGCAAGGTGCCGAACAGTTTCTGCACTGCCTGCGGCGTCAGCACCGAGGTCGGCTCGTCCATGATCAGCAGCCGCGGCGCCTGTAGCAGGCAGCGCACGATCTCGACGCGCTGGCGCTCGCCGACCGACATGCTGTGCACCAGGCGGCGCGGATCCACCGGCAGGCCGTAGCGCTCGGAGACTTCGATGATGCGCGCGTCGAGTGTCGAGGGCGGATCACGATGGTCCAGCGCGAGCGCGATGTTCTCGGCGACGGTCAGCGTCTCGAACAGAGAGAAATGCTGGAACACCATGCCGATGCCGAGGCTGCGCGCTTTCGCCGGGCTGTCGATGGTGACGCGCTCGCCTTCCCATTCGATGGTGCCGGCGTCGGGCCGCGTGACGCCGTAGACGATCTTCATCAGCGTGCTTTTGCCGGCACCGTTCTCGCCCATCAGCGCATGGATTTCGCCGGGCTGCACGCTCAGATCGACGTTGTCGTTGGCGACGACGCCGGGATAGCGCTTGGTGATACCGCGCAGCGCCAGACGCAGCGGCTTCAGAGTTGCGGCTTGCATGAAGCGCATCCTTCGGGTGAGCAGGCCGCGGCCGGTGGCTCTGGCGTGATCCCGCCCCCGCGTAGGTTGGGGTGAGCGGATGCGAACCCCAACATCGGCGCGGACGAATGTTGGGGTTCGCTGCGCTCACCCCAAGCTACCAACTGCAGCAATTGGGCGACGACGCCGACCGCGATCGCAGCCGGCCATTTGCTGGCGATGCCGGCGACACCGATCGGGCACACCAGCCGCGCGATGCGCGCCGCGTCAAAGCCATCTTCGCGCGCCAGCCGTGATCGGAAGCGCGCGGCCTTGCTGGCCGAGCCGATCAGCCCAGCGAACGCGAAGTCGTTACGCGCCAGGATCGCGCGGCACAGCGCGTAGTCCTGTGCATGATCGTGGGTGAGCACCAGGAAGCGCGTGCCGGCGGGTGCGGAAGCGACGCTCGCGGCCGGATCGGCGACGACGCGGTGATCGATGTCGTCCGGCAAGTCGGCCGGAAACGCGTCGGCGCGCGAGTCGATCCAGCTCAGGCTCAGCGGCAGATCCATCAGCAGCTTCGCAATCGCCTGGCCGACGTGGCCGGCACCGTAGAGCCAGACCGGTGGGTGGAGGTCGGCGATGAGTTCGGTCAGCGTGATGCAGCTTTCGTCGCAAACCAGCCGCACTTTGCTCCCCTCTCCCGCAGGCGGGAGAGGGTGGCGCGTAGCGCCGGGTGAGGGCAACCCGCCGGAGACAGCCGTTGTGCTTTCCGGCGAAAGCCCCTCACCCGGTCCTTCGGACCACCCTCTCCCGCCTGCGGGAGAGGGGACCAGCCTGCGCAGTTCGCGCTGCGATTTCAGCGGTAGGTTGGGGTGAGCGGATGCGAACCCCAACATCGGCGCGGACGATTGTTGGGTTTCGCTGCGCTCACCCCAACCTACGACAGCCCTTGAAAGCTCGCCTCCCTTCAACTGCGTCACCAAGGACGCGGGCGCTTTCGCGAGCTTCTCCAGCAGCGGAATGTCCGCCGCCGCAAAACGCTCGATCCACAGTTCCACCACACCGCCGCAGCACTGCCCCAGTTCGCGCCCGAGCACGAAGCGCTGCAAGCGCGCGGGCGGCGCCGCATCCGGCAACAACTCGCGCGCCGCCGCAATCGCCTGCCATTCCAGATGCCCGCCGCCGATGCTGCCGCGGATGCCGTCGGGGCTCACCAGCATGCAGGCGCCCGGCTCGCGCGGCGCGGAACCGCGCAGGCTCGCCACCAGCACGCGCACCACGGCGGGCTCGCTGCGCAGCATCGCCAGCGCGGTGCGCGGCCAATGCCGCATCGGCTGCAGCCAGGTGCTGCCGGCCGTGCTGGCGATTGAGGCCTGCAGCAGCGCGCTCACGCCAGCGCCTCGCCGCGCAGAATATCGATCGCGCGCAACACCGCTTCCGGCGTCGCCGGCGCGTGCAGCTCCGGCAGGCTGTTCGGCGCGCCGCAGGCGGCGACCGCGTCGCGGATCGCATGGAACACCGACATCGCCAGCATCAGCGGCGGCTCGCCGACCGCCTTGGAGCGATAGATCGTGTCTTCGCGATTGGGCTCGTGCTGCAGCAGCGCGACGTGGGCCTGCTGCGGCCAGTCGCGCGCGGTCGGGATCTTGTAGGTCGAGGGCGCGTGCGTCTTCAGCTCGCCACGGGCGTTCCACCACAGCTCTTCGGACGTCAGCCAGCCGGCGCCCTGCAGGAAACCGCCTTCGATCTGACCGATGTCCAGCGCCGGATTCAGCGAGCGGCCAACGTCGTGAAGGATGTCGACGCGGCTCAGCTGAGTCTCGCCGGTGAGCGTGTCGACCGCGACCTCGGAAACCGCCGCGCCGTAGGCGAAATAGAAGAACGGCCGCCCCCAGAGCTTGCTGCTGTCCCAGTGGATTTTCGGCGTGCGGTAATAGCCGGTGGCCGACAGCGATACGCGCGCCTGGTAAGCCTGCGCGACGAACTTGGCGAAGCTGATCGAATGCTCGCCTAGCCAGACCACGCCGTTGTCGAAGCGGATTTTATCGGCCGGAATCTGGTGCGCTTCGGACGCCCATGCTATCAGCCGCGCGCGTATCGTCTGCGCGGCCGCCTGCGCGGCCTTGCCGTTCAGGTCCGAGCCGCTGGACGCGGCGGTTGCGGAGGTGTTCGGCACTTTGCTGGTGTCCGCCGCGCTGACCCGGATTGCCGACAGCGGCAGGCCGAGTTCGGTCGCGACCACCTGCGCCACCTTGGTGTACAGGCCCTGCCCCATCTCGGTGCCGCCGTGGTTCAGCATCACGGTGCCGTCGTTGTAGATATGCAGCAGCGCGCCGGCCTGGTTGTAGAAAGTCGCGTTGAACGAGATGCCGAACTTGACCGGCGTCAGCGCGATGCCGCGCTTGATCGTGGGATTGGCCGCGTTCCAGGCACTGATCGCCTGACGCCGCTCGCGATAGCCGCTGCTCGCTTCAAGCTGATCGGCGATCAGCGGAATCACGTTGTCTTCGACGAGCTGTCCGTAAGGCGTGAGGTTGCGCGTGTCATGGCCGTAGAAATTGAGCCGGCGCACATCCAGCGGATCGCGGCCCAGCGTGCGCGCGATATCGTCGAGCACGCTCTCGATCACCATCATGCCCTGCGGCCCGCCGAAACCGCGGAACGCGGTGTTCGACACGGTGTTGGTTTTGCAGCGATGCGAGATGATCTCGACGTGCTCGAGAAAGTAGGCGTTGTCGACATGGCAGATGGCGCGGTCGTTGACCGGGCCGGACAGATCCGCCGAGTAGCCGCAGCGGGCGGCGAGCATCACGCTCAAGGCCAGCACGCGGCCTTCGTCGTCGAAGCCGACGTCGTAATCGACGATGAAGTCATGACGCTTGCCGGTGGCGAGCATGTCCGCGTCGCGATCCATGCGCAGCTTCACCGGCCGGCCGGTCTTGTTGGCGAGGACCGCGGCGGCGGCGGCGAGCAGTGCCGGCTGGCTCTCCTTGCCGCCGAAGCCGCCGCCCATGCGCCGGCATTGCACGACGACATCGTGCGCGCGCCGCTTTAGTGCATGGGCGACGATGTGCTGTACTTCGGTCGGATGCTGGGTCGAGCTGTGGATCAGCATCGCGCCGTCTTCCTGCGGCAGCGCGATCGCGATCTGGCCTTCGAGGTAGAAATGGTCCTGGCCGCCGATCTGCTGCGTGCCTTTGAGCCGATGCGGGGCGCTGGCGATCACCGCTTGCGGATCGCCGCGCAGCAGGTGGCGACTGTTCAACACATAACTTTTTGCAGCCAGGGCGCTGCGGATGTCGAGGATCGCGGGCAGCTCCTCGTAGTCGATCTTCGCCAGCGCCGCGGCGCGGCGCGCCTGGGCATAGCTCGCGGCCGCAACCGCGAACATCGGCTGGCCGGCGAACTCGACCTGAGTATCGGTGAAGATCGGATCGTCGTGGACGCTGCTGCCGTAGTTGTTCTCGCCGGGAACATCCGCCGGCAAGGCGGTGGCGATCACACCGGCTGCGGCGGTGACCGCGGACAAATCGATGGAACGTATGTGCGCATGCGCGACGCGGCTGAGCCCGAAGGCGGCGTGCAGCGTGTTCGACGGCAGCGGAATGTCGTCGCAGTAGAGCGCGCGACCGCTGACATGCAGATGCGCGCTCTCGTGCCGGAGTGCACTGCCGGCGATGTCGGCGGTCGGCATTGCGACGCTCACGCGGACACGCCGGCCGGCGCCTGCTGCGTGCGCAGTGCGGCTGGGGCGGAACTGCCGTGTTCGAGAAAGAACCGGCGCAGCAGGTTGCCGGCGGCGCGCGCGCGGTACGCGCTGCTCGCGCGCATGTCGGACAGCGGTTGAAAGTCCGCATCCAGTGCCGCGATGGCCGACATGAAGCTGGCCTCGCTCCAGGCCTGGCCGCGCAAGGCCGCCTCGGCGCCCGGTGCCCGCTTCGGCGTCGCCGCCATGCCGCCGCATGCGATGCGCACATCGCGGATGCGGCCGTCGTCGCTCACGTCGACCGCGATGGCGACGCAGACGGCGGAAATATCCTGCTCATTGCGCTTCGACAGCTTGTAGCAGGCAAAGCGTTGTCCGGCGACTGGCGCGGGCACGATCACCGCCGCAACCAATTCGCCAGTCGCCAGATCCTTCTTCTGATACCCGAGGTAGAAGTCCTGCAGCGCGAGACGGCGCGTCACCGATCCGCGGCGCAACTCCAGGCTTGCACCCAGCGCGATCAGCGCCGGCATCGCATCGCCGATCGGCGAGCCATTGGCCAGGTTGCCGCACAAGGTCGCGGAATTGCGCACCGGCGGCGATGCGAAGCGCTGCGCCAGTTCCGCCATCGGCGGATGCGCCGCGACCAGCGCCTGCCAGGCGTCGGTCAAGGCGACCGCAGCGCCGATGCGCAGACCTTCGGCGGTGTTCTCGATCCGTTTCAGCTCGGCGACTTCGCCGAGATAAATGATCTCCGGCAGATCGCGCAGCAGCTTGGTCACCCACAGGCCGACGTCGGTGCCACCGGCCAGCAGCAAGGCCTGCGGACGCAGCGCCAGCGCGGCCTGCAGCTCGTCCAGCGAACGCGGCGCGCAGTAGCCAGGCAGAGTCAGGCCCTGCTCGCGCCGCAGACCGATCAGGGCCTGCAGGCGCGCAGCCGAATGCGCGTCTTCACGGCTCCAGCGCGCCGGCGACGGCAGCGACGCCATGCCGCCGCCGGCATCGATGATCGGGCGATACCCGGTGCAGCGGCACAGATTGCCGGACAGCGACTCGACCACCGCTTCGCGCTGCGGCGCCGGGTTGTTCAGATACAACGCGAACAGCGACATCACGAAGCCCGGCGTGCAGAAGCCGCATTGCGAGGCGTGTGCGTCGACCATCGCCTGCTGCACCGGATGCAGCGCGTCGCCGGCGCGCAGGCTTTCGACGGTCACCAGCTCCTTGCCGTCGATCGTCGGCAGAAAGCGGATGCAGGAGTTGATCGCGCGATAGCGGACACGCTCGCCATCGCCAGCGCGGTCGTCGATCTCGCCGAGCACCACGGTGCAGGCGCCGCAATCGCCCTCGGCGCAGCCCTCCTTCGTGCCGCAGCGCCCCTCGGTCTCGCGCAGATATTCCAGCACGGTCCGGGTCGGGTCGAACCTTTCGACCGTCCGGACCTCGCCATCGATGACGAAGCGAATGCGGTCCATCAGCTGCCCCGGTAGGTCGTGTAGCCGTAGCGCGCCAGGATCAGCGGCACGTGATAATTCTGCGTCGGATCGCCGACGCGGAAGCGGATCGGGATCTGGTCGAAGAACAGATCGGCCGCCGGCACGCCGGTGGTCTGCAGATAGGCGCCGGCCTCGAACCGGATTTCGTAGAGCCCGGGCTGGAGCGCCTCGCCGGACAGCAGCGGGCCCGCGCCACGGCCGTCCGGCCCGGTCTTGCCGGCCGCG
>NZ_JAQGNT010000025.1 GCF_028291725.1 Hydrocarboniphaga sp.
GGCGTTAGGACCCCGTAAAAAAGGGCAGTTAGAAACTTTTAAAATGAAATCGGAAACTGTAAAGCGAAAAGCGGGCTGTATAAACAGACGCAATCGTGCTACTACAAAGCTTCAAAATCCGGTCCGCAAAACAAGTTCTTGCGGACCGGATTTTGAAGCTTTGTAGGGAGCGTCTGTTGCGGCGAGCTCGGCGCTTTTTAGGGAGAGAGTGACTTTGAACCGTCGAACCGACGTTGTGTCCGAGGTCCTAACCAGGAGTTCATGCCGACGCGCCCGCCTTCGGCGGTCGTTCCCTCCTACGCTTCGCTCCGTCGGCGCGGCATAACTCCCGCGTTGGGCTATAAAAACGGGTGGCAATGCTCGTAATCGGGAGATTGAGTTTTACATCTGGCTTTCGTAGCAAAGAATAAACGTCGAGCAGCCACCATATATCCGCTAATAAGTCAGCCCGAAAATCTCTTACTCGTGAGGTTCCCATGAGGGGTTACGTCTACGCGCTTATCAATCCTTCCATGCCAGACGTGGTGAAGGTGGGACATACCACACGTAATCCGGACGAGCGTGCGAAGGAGCTTTCATCGGTTACCGGCGTTCCTACACCCTTCATGGTCGGGTATTCGATCGAGGTGTCGGATTGTGTTGTCGCAGAACAGCGCGCTCACCAACTTCTCACGCAGAAAGCCCTCAGAGTCAGCGGCAATAGAGAATTTTTTCGGGTGCCGTTCCAAGAAGTTGTAAAAGTTTTGATCCGCTTGGAGACATTGTTTCCTCTCATAGACGCAACTAATTTCGGGAATTCGGGAGAATCAAGGCTAGCGGAAAACGCCACCCTTAAGGTCGATAGCTGGCTTTCGGCCGAAAGTTCGGGCCTGTTCGCCGGCTCGATACCTCTAGGTAAAAACTCTTGCATAGGCTCTATGGTTCTAACACCCAATGTGGACTTCATATTGAAGAAGGCTATCCAAGCTGGTGACCCTCCTGAGTACAGATTCACCACGGACGGTTTGACTTGTACTGCTGGCGGATCATGGGACGACGCACAAAGACAAATGCGCAGGTTGAACAACAAGGCCAGTGCATATCCTTGCGTCGATTTTGCCATCACCCTCTTGGAAAACTTGCTAGGGCCAATGGGAGATGTGGTCGCCAATATCGGAGAGCGCCTCGGCCACACAACGCACCCGGAGGGGTGGTACGACTGGGAGACTTTTTATAAGAAGGCAGAGGATTCCGGACTGGTTAATGCCAAGGTGAAGATCGAACTCGGTTGTCGCACTGTTTCCCATCGGACACGTAAATACAGCGTGGCAACTGTGAAGCTGCTGGGTGCGGCTTAGCACCACAGCCAGATTGAGCGCAGCATGTCCAACCTCAGCTTAACCACCAGAGCAGTAGCAACACGGCATTCGAGGCTTGCTAATCAATGGTCGGCGCAAAATGGCCCAACAACGAGCTGCACCCGACGTATTTGCCTGCGCTTCGCTACGGCAGATCCGGGGGTGAGCCCGGGTATTGGGCCAAAGAAGAATGAGCGCACTATTGGCTGACTCAAGCCCTATTGCACTATGGGGAGCTATCCTGTCGACACTCCTCGCAGCCATAAAGCTGTCGGAGGTCTGGAGAGCGCGCCTCCGGATAGAAATTGACCCCAGCTTTACCGATAACGAAGACATAGGAAACGAAATAATAATTCGGAATCTTGGCGCTGTTCCGCTCATGATCACTCACTGGGAGCTCGTCTGGCGAGAGCGACACTTTCCAAGATGGAAAGAATCAAGCCTTGACAACCCGGGAGAAGACTACGGAGACATCAGGGTTAACGCGCATTCGAGCATCACTATGCAGTTCCGTGAGCAACGCCATTTCAGCACGAGCCACGATGTCGTTGCGGGACGTAAAATCTTTATTCGCTTGTTCATCGCCGGCCGGTCAAGGCCAATTTTGAGAAGAGTCTATGGTTAACCAAGCCTACTCGGCCCAACAGGTCGTTCCACCGGACGTATTTGCCTCCGCTGCGCTCCGGCAAATCCACCGGTGAACTCGGGCGTTGGACCGCGCGTTAACCTAGCGTTGGACCTAGAGGTGAGGACTGACGCGCACATAACATATATGTTACCATTGGTGTCATGGCATGGAACATCGCGTACCACACTGAAGCCGTGGAGTCCTTCGTACTGGGGCTGCCTGATGGGCTATTGGCGCGGTATTTGAAACTCACAGAGATGATGCTGGAGTTCGGGGCTAATCTCGGCATGCCCCACACTCGCGCCATGAGCGATGGTCTCTTTGAGCTTCGAATCAAGGGTAAAGAAGGAATCGCGCGCGTCTTCTATTGCACGCTCATCGGCCAGCGAATCGTCATGCTCCATGGCTTTGTCAAAAAGACAGACAAGACACCACCCAAAGAGTTGAAGCTGGCCCGAGAGCGGCTGGCGGAGGTAAAGAAATCATGAAGCACAGCGATCTCAAGAAAACGGCACTCGCTCGGCCAGGAGTGAAGGCAGAGTATGAGGCTCTTGGCCCTGAGTTTGAGCTACTTCGGCAAATGCTCGGAGCGCGCACCAAAGCGGGTTTGAGCCAAGCTGATGTAGCGGCACGTATGGGCACTCAGGCGCCGGCAATCACCCGGCTAGAGTCCTCATTGGGTAGCGGCAAGCACTCGCCATCCATTGACACGCTCAAGCGATATGCAGAGGCTGTGGGTTGCGAGCTGCAACTCAAGTTTGTTCGGAGTTCCCGGTCCAACAATAGGTTCCAGCCGACGTCCACGCCTCCGCTGGCGCTCCGGCGCGGCCGCGGCTGAACCTCGGCGTTGAGGCTGTAGAAAAATGAAATCGGGCACTGAAAGTCGAGCGAGAAACCCTCCCTGCGCGAGTTCTGATCGACTCGTTGAAGTCGAGCGCGTCAGAATTCAATGTAGGCGTATAGGTTTCCGCTTTTCTGGCAGTTCGGGCGGGCGCTCGAACATTTTTCTACAGCCTCGTTGGGCATAACAGAGACGTCTCACTAATCGTTAAGCACGCCTTCTCGGAGCACTCCATGTCTATCGTTACCCCGCCGCTTTATCTTGAATGTGCTTTATCTATTCCCGTTTTCGGCTCCCTTGCCGTCATCGTATTTCTGGGTTGCGCCTGGTTTATTGGCAATCCTAAGTTCAGAGGCAACAGGGCAAAAAACCTCGCACTACTAATGCTGGGACTCTGGGCGCTCGGCCCGCCAATTTGGTTCTTCTACGAGCACTTCTTTCATTTCCCTGCGCATGGAAACCCTGAGGCAGGTTATGCCGCGCTTGAAGGCGCTCAGGACGTTACGTCAAAAGTGTGGGCAGCTTTCGCCATTGTCCTAGGCGCGCTGTATAACAGAAAGTTTCCCGGCCTCTAAAAATTCATTCAGGTTATGCCCAACAAGGCGCTCCGGCTGACCCTTTTGCTGCTCGGCCCCGGTTGGTTTCAGCAGAGTTTGCCGTCGCGGCAAAAAGTCGGCTGAGCTTGTGCGTTGGGCCTAAAGTGAAAAGTTTTCTTCCCGCTGGCTGCAGTCCGCTACAAAAGTTCGCGGCGTGGTTCCATCAGGACTTCTCGCTCATGTTTCCTGACATTGCATCTGGTGGTCACGCGTATCTGGTCCAACTCAGCCCGTCAGAGCGGGCCGCAGTGTTAATGGAGCTAAGTCAATTCTTGGCGCAGTTTCCGGGCAAGTCCGAAGCGGGCCTACGCAATGCGTGGCTACGCCTTGGTGTTCAGTCATGGCCTCGGCAGGGCAGCACCAGGGCAATACTTGAGGGCTTTCTACAGTGAGTGCGTGCTGGCCCAACAAGGCGCTTCAGCCGACGTGGCTGAGCTTTAGGCGTTGGGCGGCTTTAATGCGGTAGCTCTGAATCCGCGGCTCCATGGCTTCTGCGGCAGAATATGGCGTAGTTGACATATATCCTGGTGCGAGAAGATGACGGATGAGCTTATCCTGGTTGATTTCGAGAACGTACCTACTGTTGATCTGGGTCAGATAGGCAGCGGGTGCAAGGTCATCGTGTTCACAGGGGCCTCACAGAAATCGGTTCCAATCGATCTGGTTACGGCAGCGCAGCGGCTCGGTGATCGCTTGGAGTGGCGTAGGGTAGACGCGAGTGGCCACAATGCCCTCGATTTCTTCATTGCGTGCGAACTCGGACGGGTCCAGGCCCTAGGAAACGGGACCAGCTGTACCGTTCTGTCGAACGATAAGGGCTTCGATCCCTTGCTCCGTCACCTCAACAGCGTCGGAGTGACATGCAAGCGCATCGGAAGCCTGCCAATACCCAGACCTCCGACGCCTAAATCGCCAACGCCTAAGCCGGCTGCGAAACCCGTAACGGATTCGTCCAACTATGGACGTGTGCTTGAAGTGCTCGGAAAGTCTGAGAAGAAGTCCAGGCCCCGGAGAAGGAAGACGCTCACGCAATCGATCAGCTCGATGTTTCAGAAGAAAATCGGTAAGGATGAAATCGAGCACATCATCGCCGCGATGATCGACGCCGGGAAAATCTCTCAGAACGGAACCACCATCACATATGCCTTCTAAGCGTGCGCAGAAGTTGTGAAAGCCATGGCACGACGCATACAGAGCAGATTGCCGCTTCGGCGCCGCCCAACCAGGCGTTCCAGGCGGACGTCTCTGCCGCCGGAAGTCTGCTTCAATCGGAGAGAGTAGGTTGTCGGCAGAGCCGCCGCTCGCTTGGAGGCACTACAAGGAAGTCGCGCCGGGCAGCACAGTATTCGGGTCAATGATCAGTGGCGCGTCTGCTTCAAATGGACACCATCCGGGGCTGCAGACGTCGAAATAGTGGACTATCACTGAGGATCGAGACCGTGCGGAAACTCAAGCCGATTACACCAGGAGAGCTTCTCGCCGAGGAGTTTCTCAAACCAATGAGCATCTCCCAGTACAGGCCGGCAAAGGAAGTCGGCGTTCCTGCCCAAAGAATCGGAGATATTGTTCTCGGAAAGAGAGCGGTCACGGCCGACACGGACCTCAGGCTTTGCCGATTCTTCGGGCTGTCCAATGGATATTGGCTTCGCGCCCAGGTGGCGCATGACACCGAGGTGGCAGAACGTGCCCTGAGTAGCGAGCTAGCTAAAATCAGGCCGTGGTCGGCCGCCGTCCAACTAGGCGCTCCAGCCGTTTCCGCCTCCGCTTCGCTGCGGCAAAAACGCGGCTGAGCGCTGGCGTTGGGCCTTGGTGAAGGCAGCGCTAACATCGTCCCGCTGCGGCTTCGCGATGATTCGCGTATGGGATCTGCCGCGGCACCTCCCACCGACCTCGGATCGGGAATGAGGTCCAGCAGAATCAGCGGTGGTGTCGGAGTCCGCGTGTAATCGCGGACCTACCAGCGTTGTTTGAAGAACCAGGCGCAGTTCCGATTGGCCTAAAAACCACCTTCAAGCCGAAGGGCGTCGTGTCACGCCAGTCGAGGACAGGCGCAGCGGCCTGCAACTCAGGCGCCCGCAGTAGTCGCCGTTGCGGTGCCGGCACCGTATGTCGAGTCAGCTAGTCGCTGGCGCCCGGTATTCGGGCAGCTTGCGGAAGTAGAAAATCGCCGCGACGCTGATTCCGATATTGCCGATCGCCACCAGCCAGAAGAACGGCTGCAGAAAATACGGATCACTGAGGAACATCCACGCCCAGAAGCCCGCCGTCAGCAGCACGAAACCGGTCAGCAAGAACGGCGAGAAGCCTTTGCGGCTGCCGCGCGCGCGCATCATCGCAATGTTGAACATTGGCGCCAGCACGACCGTAGTCGTGAACGACAGCAAATAATACGGGTCCTTGATCATGGACATGAACCACCAGAACAGGCCGTAGGTGAACAACTGCAGGCCGACATAACGGGTCAGCGCCTGGGGCAGACTCATGCCCGGAAACAAGTCGCGACGCGAGAAACGCAGGATCTGGTAGGTGACCACGCATTCGCAAGTGGCAAAGACGAGCAGCGCAACCCAGAAAGCGCGAACCAGCCAGAAATCCACTTCGTTGAACCAGTGGTGGAAGTTCATCACGTACGTGGTGTCGTGGGAGAAGAACCAGAGGTTGCCAACTAGCGGGATCGAGTGGGTCCTGTGCTTGAAGCCCATCTGGATCGCGCCAAAATACTGCATGTAGGCGCCGATGAACGAGACGATGCAGGCACCCAGCACCCACACCAGATTCTGCGACGTGTTCGCCACCACCGTCGCCGGATCGTAGCTGAGACCACCGCTCATGAAACCGAATATCATCTATCGCCCCCCGCATTGATGCGGACCGATGCATATCTATCGTGTGGCTCGGATGGCAGCGGCCGGCTCAGGCTGCGCGCCATCTCTGTGATCCACCCGCTGCTTGTGAAGAAAATTGTGGGGATACCTCAGGGTGCGCCCCCTTTTTTTCTCGCTTGCAGCATGTGCTCCAGCGTACCGACCCGTCCGATTGTAGTGCGTTAGCTCTGTACGAATCGTCACGTACGATTAGGGTGCAGCTGGAGTTCTTACCGGGACTACACGTTCAGTGGCAGCAGCGACAGAATTCCGACATCCGACTACCAGAAGGCGCAGGACGTGGCGTCTTACGTCGGTCAGAATCCGTCCTCCCGGCTCGCAATCGATGGTGCCAAGGCCGACCGGGTCGTTAACGTTCGTCAAGCGTTGATCAATGCCGTTGTGCCATCCGACAAGATCCAAACCGACGCTTTCGGCGATGCGGGCTTGCGCAATGACAATCAGGTTGCGGTGCTGGTCAGCAGATGATCAAGTTGTAGCGTCAACGTGGTGAACGGTGCGAACGAACTTCGCGCCGTTGGCTTGTGGAACGCTAAAGTGGCGTAATCGGGGACGTGCCACGGTTGGTTGAAGAACCACGCGCAGCCCCGAGTGGCCCTCAGGCGGCGACCAGCGACTCCAGGCCCTCGGACAGCTGTGCCAGCGGCGGCATGTCGACCAACACTTCGAGTGGTAGCCCCAGGCGCTGCATCAGGCGCACAGTGGCCGGCTCCGGGGCGGCGGTGTCGCCGCTTTCGAGGTCGCCGGCGGCCCAGGCGCCGAGCTGTACCACGCCGGCCATGCGAAAGCTCGAATCGCTTTCTTGCGGAGCCTGCGACTGCCGCAGGGCGGCCGTCATCGCTTCGGGAAAATGCCAGCGGTTGGCCAGCTCGGCGCCCAATTCGATGAACGACAGGCCGAAGCGCTGATGCTCGAAGGCTGCGCGCCCACGGTCGTAGAACGGCGCCATCGCATCGACGGCTCCGGCTTCGTCGCCGAGTGCACCATAGATCAGCGGCTCACCGACGGCGCGGATCAGGCCGATGGTGAAGGCGACTTCAGGGTCCAGCCGCGAGTTACGGGCGAGGTAGCGCGAAGCCACCGCCGTGTGCAGGCAATAGCGCCAGAACGGGCGCGACGGGAAGTTGGCCGGGAAGCGCACGCTGGTACTCATGCCGGAAGCCAGCACCAGGTTGCGCACGGTGTTCATCCCCAGAAAAATCACCGCGTCCTGCACCCGGTTGACGGAGCCCGAGCGGCGATAGAAAGCGGAGTTGGCCATGCGCAGCAGGCGCGTCGACAGCAGCGGATCAACGCTGACCAGCTTGCTGACACGGTCGATGTCGACCTCAGGCGCTTCGAAGGCGGCGATCAGATCGCGCACCACCTTGGGAATCGGCGGCAGTTGGTTGAGTTGTTCGAACAGACTCGCTTGGCTGGACATCATGCACTCCGGTGGCACGTATTGCCTTGTCGGCCGCAAGTCCAGGAACCTTTAGCGCTTCTTTGGTCACCGCTGCATTTCCTGAGACAAAGGGCCTGTAAGATGCGCCCCCCGTCGCATTTCCCAGGCAAAACCTCATGCAGCAGCTCACTTCCGCAGGACAGAACGTCGTCGATGATCTGGCGCGCCGCTACGGCCTTAGCCAGGGCGCGGTGGTGCATATGCTGGTAGCCGTCAATAACGGCGGCGGCACGATGGCGCAGTTCTACTGTCCCGAACTCGGTGGCGGCGGCCAGTGGATGCGCGGCGGCATGACCATGGTCGGCGATATGTTCAACTACGGTCTCAAGAACACCGTCGACAATCTGTGCAACGAGCTGTCGAACGCACTGGCGAACCTGCAGATGTTCCCTGCGGCGCCGGCCGGCTCCGTCGGCAGCAATCAGTGGTGGCCTGCCGGCCTCGGCAGCCCCTTCAGCAGCGGCGGCCAGAACAACATCCGCTACGCCGTGTTCCCGCAGCGGCTCGCGGTGGAATCCAACGGCCAGGTCACGGTCTACGACACGCTGAGCCACAGCATTGGCGGCGTGAGCCAGCAGCAGGGCGGCGACACTTCCCTGACTTTCAGCAGCCAGTATGGATCGGTTTCGGTGAACAGCCTGCCGATCGTTTCCGGGCCCGGATTGGCTGCGCCGCCGCAGAACAATTTTGCCGCACCCGCTCCGGCCTTCATTCCGGCTTACAACGACGCCGCTGTGTCTGCTCCGACACCGGTAGCAAGCCCGCGCCTCGGCGGTTCGTCGACCGACGACATCATCGGCCTGATCGAAAAGCTTGCGCGCCTGCGCGACGCGGGTGCGCTGACCGACGACGAATTCAACAGCAAGAAAAGCGAGTTGCTGAACCGCATCTAAGTGCCTCGTTTCCCCAGTACGGTCACGAATCCGCGGCGGATTTTCGCGCCTGGCGGCGTTGCGACTCCTCGCCATAGCGGGCTATGCCTCGTCGTCGCGCCTTGCCAGTGGCAAAACTCCGCGTGCGCCTTCGTGACCGTACTTGGGAACCGAGGTACTAAGGAAGATCGTCACGGATGAATTCGGCGACGGCCGAGTGCTTCGCGCCAGGCATCCGAAGGCAGGCGCGAGCCGCGATACCGCCCAAGGCGATAGCGGCGCGCTTCGTCGCCGAGCAAGGCTGGCAGCCCGACCAGCTCATACGGCGGATTTGGGAGCTTTCTCAAACGTTTTTGGTGGCGCCGACTCCGCAAAAGGCTTCCCGCAAAAAGATTGGCTAGGGATTGCAGACACCCGGCGACATCGGCATTCCTGATCCTGTCGCTGAGGGCTTGCGTTTACGTTCCCCAGGCATACGAGATTTAGATGCGGCGAATCGCGAATAGTTGGCGTTTTCTACGTTCTCGTTGGGCACACGAATTGCTGCTGGTTTGGACAGTTCATCGAAGTAAAGCCTTGGGTAGTTTGATATTGGCAGGAGCAAGCCGGAATGAGAGGAATCAGAAAATTTGTTCTACGAATACCCGTAAATTGTCATAAATTGGTAGTTGTCTTTTGTCTTGTAGCCATCTCGTCTCGAAATCCGGCATTCGCTGCTGCGCTTACCAAGCTCACCAGTTTCAACGGCGAGAATGGTGAAAGACCCTCAGCCAGCCTTGTGTTTGATTCATCGGGAAATCTATACGGAACAACGTCAGCAGGAGGAACGTATGGCGACGGCAATGTTTTCGAGGTAGCCCCCTAAGTTCGCAGTCGTGGCGGTCCTGCGAGCGCAGCGGGTTAAGCTGGGCGCGCATGTAGGGTAGAGCTTGGAGAGAAAGGGGAGCAGATGTCTGATCAGCAAAAGCCGGGCGCCGTGCTGTTTGCAAAGGACGTAACTCGGATCGCGCGGTTCTATGAAGAAATCGTGCCCATGAGCGTTACCCATGTTGAGTCTGAACTCATCGTTCTGGATTCGGCGGACTTTCAGCTCGTCGTTCATGGAATCCCGGCGAAGATCGCCAGGTCGATCGACATCACGTCGCCGCCGGCGCTTCGTGAAAACGCTGCGATGAAGTTGATCTTCCCCGTGGCCAGCATCGAAGCCGCTCGGGCTAAGGCCAAGGCATTCGGCGGTGGGCTCCATCCCAGGAAGAAGGAGTTTGAAGCCCGCGGATTCCGGGCCTGTGATGGCTACGACCCGGAGGGCAACGTGGTGCAGTTTCGGGAAAAGCTGCTCTGAACCGACGAGAGTCGAGGCTCGGAACCATCTATTCTTCGTCGCTCCGATTCTCAAAAAAGCAGCCGGTACGACCAGGCTGCAGCCGTAGTGCCCTGTCAGCGATGGGCAGCCAGGAACGCTTTGTATTCGCTGTCCAGGCTCTGCATCAGCGAGCCGACGAGTAGCAATTGCCCCTGCAGCACTTCGATCTTCTGTTTGATGGCGTCGGCCTGCTCGGGGCTCGGATCGGCGTCGCCGTCCTGCGTGTTCAGGAACGGGGCGACGCTGATGATGGCGTCGCGCGCGGCCTGCTGTTCGCTGTCGATCAGCAAGTCCTGAGTCGCGTAGATGCTGGCGTATTTTCTGGCTTGTTCGTACGTCATGTATGAGAGCGCGCCGGTCGATTGCGCGGTCTTCCAGCTGACGTTTTCGAGCACGCGGATTCCGCTGGCGATCTCCATCTTGCTGTCGGCAGGCAGCTTCCCGGTGGCGATCACGGTCTTGAGAATCCCGACATCGCGCGCCAGCGACTCCCGGGTCTTCTGCAGATCGGCTAATGCCTGGTCCATCCCCTGGGCATTGCGCGTGATTTCTCCACGCAAGCTGGCTTCGGCGTCGCGTACCAGACTGCGATGCTGGTGCCACTCGACCATGCCGTCGAGGCTCAATGCCATGAGCAGGCCAACGGTCGTGATGAATAGATGGGAAAAAAAGCTGCGCCAGCTACGAACGGGCCCGTCCGGCGAATGAGCATCAGGCACCAGTGCCACCTTGTTTGGTTTCACGGAGGACGAGGTTAGCAAAAGGTCGAACGGCTCGGATTCCGTCCGGGCCTCGGACGACTAAGTCGTAGGTCGGCAATCCCTTGCCGACGTGAGGCCCCGGGTGCGCATCGAAGGGTACACGTCGGCAAGGGATTGCCGACCTACGTGCGGCTCATGCCCCGGACTCTCCGTAGCAGCGCCAGGTGTTGCGGCCGCTGCTCTTGGCATCGTAGAGCGCGATGTCGGCGGCCTTGTACAGCGCGTAAGCGTCGGCGCCTTGGCTGGGGCACTGCGCGCAGCCGATGCTGGCGCTGATCTGCATCACCGCGCCTTTGAACGGCACCGGTTCGGCCAGGCTGGTCACGATGCGGCGACAGACCACGTCGACGGTCTCGCGTTCGCAGGCCCGCGTCAGCAGCAAGGCGAATTCGTCGCCGCCCATGCGCGCGAGGTGGTCGGCTTCGCGCAGCGCGAGCTTCAGCCGGGCCGCGGTGGCCATCAGCAGGGCGTCGCCGGCGTCGTGGCCGAGCGTGTCGTTGATCTGTTTGAAACTGTCCAGGTCGATCAGCAGCAGCGTGAACGGCTTGCCGTCACTCAAAGCCTGTGCAACGCACCGGCGTAGGGCTTCCTCGAAGCTGCGCCGGTTGGGCAGACCGGTCAGCCAGTCGGCGTAGGCGATCTTTTCCAGCTGGCGCTGGCTCTCGCGCAGCTCCTCGCTGCGCTGCTCCAGCTCGGCAGTGCGTTCTGTCACCAGTACCCGGAGTTCGCGCTGGCGGCGCAACAGGTAGAAGGTGCGCGCCTGCACCAGTGCGCCGAGCAGCCCGAGCCCGCAGAAGCCCGCAGCCGCGCGGAACCACCAGGTCTGGTACCACTCCGGCAACACGCGGACCGGCATCCGCAGTGGCTCCGACCATTCACCATCGCGATTGGAGCCGCGCAGCTCCAGGGTGTACTTGCCCGGCGGCAGGTTGGTGTAGCTGGCCAGCCGGCTGTCCGGTTCGGTCGCGACCCAGTCGGCGTCGAAACCGCGCAGACGGTAGGCGTAACGGTTGCGCGCCGGGGCCGAATAATCAAGCGCGGAGAACTCGATACTGAGCGCGCGGTCGCCGGGCGCAATCTCGAGCGGAGCCGATGAACTCCGTGTCTGGTTGAAGCGTCCGGCCGGCAAGCTCGCGGTGCGGCTGCGTGCTTCGGTGATGACCACCGGCGGACGATACGCCTGCGGCGCCATGCGCTGCGGCCACACGACGACGAGGCCGCCGGTGCCGCCGAACAGCAGCTCGCCGGCGGCGCCCACCGCGCCGGAGTTGGTCCAGAACGAGCCCATCCCGACACCTTGTGGCTGTTGCAAAGTGCGGATCGTGAAGCTGTCCGCGTCGATCAGCGCCAGGCCATTGTCGGTGCTGGCCCAGATATCGCCATGCGCGTCTTCCAGCAGCTTGTCGACGCCGGCCTGCGGCAGCCCATCGCGCACGCCGAGCCGGCGGAAACGCCAGCCGCCATCGCTGGCGCGCGGCTGCTCGACCTGGACGCCGCTGCCGAACGTGGACACCCACAAACGCCCGCGGCGATCCACCAGGGTCGACGACACGAAGCCGTTCGGCAGGCGGCTCGGATCGGCCGGATCGGCGGGCAGGCGTTCGATCGCGCCGGAGGCGGTGTCGAGCCGGGCGAGCCCGCTGCGAGTGCCCACCCACAGCGCCGTGTCCCTGCCGCGCTGGATGCTGGTCACGCGCGCATCGCCGAGCGCGGTGCCCGCCTCATGACGCAGAAGCACCGGTTTGCCGTCGCCGGCGCGCAGGTCCAGCGCCCACAGGCCGTCGAGCGCGCCGCCCAGCCACAGCACGCCCGCGTCGAAGCACAGCGCCCGGACTCCCGCGGTCGGGCTGCGCCCCGGCACGTTCAGGCGCAGCAGGTGCTGGCCGGCGCTATCGCTGCGGTACAGGCCCTGCTGGGTCGCGATGTAGACCGAGCCGAGTCCGTCGCTGGCCAGCGCCTGGACGCGCCCCTTGGGCAGCGCGGTGCCGGCGTGCGCCGGGTCGGGACGCAGCTGCCCGACGCGGCCGAGCAGTGGGTCGACGATGTCGATGCCGGCACCCGCGCTCAGCCAGACTCGGCCGTCGGGCAGCGGCAGCAGCGCGTACACATTCGCGTTGCTGATGCCCTTGGTTCGCCCGGGGCCGCCGAGCAGCGTGGCGACGGCGCGCTGCTGCGGATCGTGCTGGCTGGTGGCGGTACCGGTGGCCACCCAGACCAGGCCGCTGCGATCGCGGTACAGCGCCCAGATTTCGTCGTCGCTCAAGCTCGTCGGTGTGTCCGGCGCGTGGCGGATGCGCCGCGTGGTGCCGCTCTGGATATCGACCGTGACGATGCCGCCACCATCGGTCCCCAGCCACATTTGGCCGGGTGCCGCCTCGACGATCGAAACCACCCCATCGCTGTGCAAAGTCGAAACCGGTTCGCTTTCACGCACTGCACGGACATCGCCGGCTTGGATGACGAAGGCGCCGCCGGGGCGGGTGCCGACCCAGATGCGCGCGGCGCTGTCCTGGTACAGCTGGACCACGGCCGGCGCCGCTTCCTCCGCGCTCCCCAGCAGCACCGCGGAGAACGCCAGAGCGCCGCGCTCGCGCCGCCACAGGCCGTGGCGTGTGCCGGCCCACAGCGTGCCGTCGCGATCGTTCAGCAGCGCCTGCACGCCGCCGTCGGGCAGCCCCTGGGGCAGCGGCTCGCCGGCCGGTGTCCGCTGCCGGCCGCCGCTGGCATCGACGTGATCGAGGCCCGCGCCGGTACCGACCCACAAGCCGCCGCCGCCGTCGTCGGCAATCGCCCACACCGCGACGTCACCCAGTCCCGAGGGGCTGGCGACGACGACGAACGCATCGCGCTCGGCGTCATAGCGCGCCAGGCCACCGGCGCTGGTGCCGACCCAGAGGCGTCCGCGATCGTCAGTGTGCAGCGCCAGGATGAAGCTGTCGGGCAGCGAGCCGGGCATCTGCGGGTCGGCCGTGTAGCGGCGGAAGTGATAACCGTCCCAGCGCGCCAACCCGCCCTGGGTGCCAACCCAGAGGAAGCCGCTGCCGTCCTGCGCCAGCGCGGTGCCGGCCCCCGCCTCCGGTACCGTGTAGTTGGTGAACAGGGTGTCCGACAGCCCGGCCCACGGCGCTGCGTCCGCTGCGGGAGCGGCCAGGGCGGCGGCAGGGAATATCCACACCACCGTCAGCAAGCAGTGAAACCAGCGTCTTGGGACGGACATGAGCAACCAGCGTGCGCGAACCTGACCTCAGAACTTCGGGCCGTTCCACGATAGCGGCGTCCGACTCTGGAACTTCAATACCGTACGCCTCTGCCATAGCGTGCCGGCGTCCGCGCCCATGCTATGTCCCGAGGTGCAAAGCCTTCGATTGGAGCCGCGGATTGGTCTCGTGGAATTGACCAGCGGTGCCGGCTGGTGCTGGACTGGGGATGACGATCGCCGCTTCGTTGACGAGGGTGAACATGTGCAGCTTTATCGGGAAGCAGGCGATGCCGCGGCAGACGCATTGAACGGAGAACGACATGAGCTCAATCTTTGAGAAGTTAAACCTTAAAGAACATTGCGAGATCGTGGTGGTCAACCCACCGCCTTCCTTCGAGGCCGAGCTGACGGCGCTCGAAGGGATCCGCGTGCTGCGTGATCTCAAGAAGGCAAAAGCGGTGCACTTCGCGCTGGTGTTCGCAGTCAAGCAGACGGAAGTCGACAGCCTCTCACAGGCTCTTGCCGACAAAGCTCAAGGCGATGCCCTGCTTTGGTTTGCCTATCCGAAAGGGACGTCCAAGAACTACCAGTGCGACTTCAACCGGGACACCGGATGGAGCGTCATCCGTCGCGCGGGTTTCGATACGGTTCGGGCCGTTGCCATCGATGAAGACTGGTCGGCTTTGCGTTTCCGGCGCGTGGAGTTCATCAAGCCGGCGGTAAAAAAAACCGCGGTGCTATCGGCTTCATTTAAAGCGTCTCGCGATGTTGTTGTCAGGACTGATGCCTGGAAGCAGGCGACGGAGTTCTATGCTTCGGTTCTAGGCCTTCCGATTACGCATCGGGGCGAAGCGCTGATGGGCTTCGAGACGGGTGCTTTCTGCCTCTACCTTGAAAAGGGTGAAGACCGGCATGGGCCGGTGTTCGAGTTTCTCGTGCATGACGTTCAAGCGGCGAAGCGCATGCTGCTGTCTGCCGGTTGCTCGGTTCTCGAAGAAGACGCCTCTGTCCCGCGTTGCTATATCCGGGACCCCTATGGTGTCGTGTTCAATCTCGGCCTGGCTGCTGTTGAGAAATGAGATGGCCCCGCCGGCCCGCACGCTTCGTCCGTTGGCCTACAGCTGGTCTCTGAAAGCGCGGTTACTCGTTCGAGCATGCCGGCGCGGATGATCAAATGATCTGGATCAATGCCGGCGGCGCCCGGTACCGCCAGTATCGGCATCATCCCCTCAGCAGATTCGGCAGAACCAACATGACGATCCAACGCGACACCGCGACAAAATCCGGCAGCCTGGCCGCAACATCCCTGACAGCATTCGATTCCGTTCCGTTGTCGTACCGAGTGCTCATCGCCGTGGCGATCGGTGTGATACTCGTGGCCATCACCGTGGCGTCAACGACCATGTAGTGTGTCGGCACCGCAGTGTGGCGGCATCCGATCCGCCGGCTGTGGACGAGCGAACATGATGTATCGACGCCTGCCCCTGAAAGCCTGCCCAAGTAAAGCGCATGGATTACTCACTCGCTGTTACCGATGTCGCGGATGAAGACATTCGCAAGGCGATCGTTGCGCCGCTGGTCGCCTACAACGAAAGCCAGGCCGGCCCGAGCCAGGGCCGTCCGCTCGTCGTTGTGGTTCGAGACTCCGCGAACGCTGCGATCGGCGGCTTGTGGGGCAGCACGGCTTATGGCTGGCTCTTCACCCAGCTGCTTGTCGTTCCGACAGAGTTGCGTGGCCAGGGAGTCGGCACGCAGATCATACGGCTCGCGGAGGCCGAAGCCGCCGCCCGCGGTTGCCACGGTGCATGGCTCGACACCTTCGAGTTTCAGGCGCGCGCGTTCTATGAACGTATCGGCTATGTCTGCTTCGGCGAACTGCCGAATTACCCGGAAGGTTTTTCGCGATTCTTCATGAAGAAGGAGCTTTCCGCGCTCACGCCCGTAGGTCGGCATGCCCTTGCCGACGTCAGGCCCTGACTACGCGTCGAAGGTACACGTCGGCAAAGGCATGCCGACCTACGAGCGGTTCCCGTCAAGGCAGTGCCGTTCTGGCCGCTGCTTATCGGGATGCCTGCTCCGCACTGGCAACTTGAACTCTGCAGATGAACGATGCCGGGTCCGCCGATTTGCCATCGGTCCCGGGTGTGCGCGGGGCGGGAGCGATGCCGATGTGGCTCAGATCGAGGCAGGCGCTGAGTTTGTTGCGGGAGGCGGCGCGTCGCATCGGGATCGGTTTCGCCGGCGTTTGCACGAGAACAGGGCTGGCGAGCTTCGTCACATGCTCATCGGTCGCCGAACGCAGGGCTTCGTAGTATTGGCGCACGCCGGCGACGTAGCCGACCGCCTCGTCGCCGCGGGCGTAGCCATAGCGCGTCTGTGAATACCACCGCGGCTCGGCGAGCAGCGGCAGCGTGTCGCGGACGTCGGCCCAGCGGTCGGGATCGCCGCCGCGCATCGCGGTCAGCGTGCGCGCATCGAGCAGATGCCCGAGGCCCTGGTTGTATGCGGCGAGCGCCATCGCAATGCGGTCCGGGCCGCGGATCTGCTGCGGCAACCGGCGCAAGATCAGCGCCAGCAGGCGCGAGCCGCCGTGGATGCTTTGCACCGCGTCTTCGCGATCGTCCACTTTCAGCAGGGCCGCAGTTTCGTTGGTGAGCATCATCAGCCCGCGTACGCCGGTGGGGCTGACGGCCTGCGGGTTCCAGCGCGACTCCTGGTAACCGATCGCCGCGAGCAGTTGCCAATCGACGCCGGAGCGCTCGGCCGCTTCGCGAAAATGATCGCGGTACTGCGGCAGCAGGAGCCGCACGTCGCCCTGGAAGCTGCTGTGCACGACGCCCGGTGGCGGCGCGCAGGACGCGCCGGGGCAAGTCCAATCGAGGTTCGCCAGGCGCGACAGCGCATCCTGCACGGTTTGGGTGCACAGCAGGCTGCCAGACACGATCACGACCGTGGTCCACCGCACCAGCCAGCGCCCGCGCGTGTCCACCTCGAGATCCATCGACCGGTGGATAGGTGGGTAACTGGGTTCCGTGTCCATATCCGCTTCCCTAAAGCCCCGATGTCTCCCTCGTACACAGCGGGGGAGCACTGCGATCGGTCCGGGCGGCGCAACAAAAAAGGCGTCTGGTCCGAGGAAAAACCTCGGGCCAGACGCCTTCGTCCGGGTGTTCGCCACGCCCATCGTTGGGTGCGGCGATCGATGCAGCAATAAGTTGTGGGTTCAGCCGGCCGCAAACACTGTGCCAGCACCCGACTTTTGTGCCGCACCCAGGTAAAGTTCAAAAACCGCGTGGAATAGGACGTCCATCGACATGAGCATGATCCGGATGCGACGGCTCGGAATGCCGGTTTTGATCGCAATCGCGGCGGCGCTGCTGCCGCACTTCGCATCCGCGGCGCCGGCCGCAGGCCAGGCGGAGCAGGCCTCTGCGGGACGACAGACCCTGGTTCATGACGGCATCGAGCGGCACTACCTGCTGCGCGTGCCCGCCGACCTGAGGCCGGACAAAGGGCGCGTACCGCTGGTGTTGGTACTGCACGGCGGCGGCGGCAATGCCGACAACGCCGAAACCATGACCGGCTTCACCGCCAAGGCTTCGAAGGAGGGCTTCATCGTCGCCTATCCCGAAGGCAGCGGCCGGCTGAAGGGCCGGCTGCTGACCTGGAACGCCGTGCATTGCTGCGGTTACGCGATGGAAAAGCAGGTCGACGATGTCGGCTTCATCAATGCGCTGATCGACAAGCTCACGCAGAGCTACCCGATCGACACCGGGCGCATCTATGCGACGGGCATGTCCAACGGCGGCATGATGACGCACCGCCTCGGCATCGCCCTCTCCGGCCGGCTGGCGGCGATCGTGCCCGTGGTCGCGACTGTATTCGGCGACGAGCCGCAGCCCGCCGGTCCGCTGTCGGCGCTGATGATCAACGGGGCGCTCGACCAAAACGTGCCGAACGCCGGCGGCGCCCCCGGCGGGCGCGGCGCCAGCGCCTGGGATGGAATGCCGGCGCGACCGATGCTCGACCAAGCCAGGTTCTGGGCAGCAGCCGATGCCTGCGCCTCGCCGCCGCAACAGATCGACCAGGCCACGACCACGCAGTGGCGGTATACGTGCCCGGGCGGCAAGGCCGTCGAGCTCTACCTGGTCAAGGACAACGGCCACGCCTGGCCCGGAGGCCAGCCCGGCAGCCGTCGCGGCGACACGCCCAGCCAGTCCCTGAATGCGACCGATCTGATCTGGGCGTTTTTCCAGGCGCATCCGAAGTGATGGCAGACATAGCAGCGCATCTACCCATCATCCCGCCGGCGTGTAGCGTGTAGGTTGGGGTGAGCGCAGCGAACCCCAACATGAAGTCCGCGCCGATGTTGGGGTTCGCTGCGCTCACCCCAACCTACTGCCTTGTTGAGCCATTCGCATTCGTCGCGTGATGCAGGCTTCGGTCGGCACGACAACCAGCATCGGCGTGTTGGTCTACAGGAGATTTTTATGTGCCGGAACATCCGAACCCTGTTCAACTTCGAGCCGCCGGCAACGGACGACGAGATTCGCGCTGCATCGCTGCAGTTCGTGCGCAAGCTCAGCGGCTTCAACGCGCCGTCGAAGCTCAACGAAGCCGCGTTCAATCACGCGGTGGACCAGGTCAGCGCGGCGGCGGAAGCGCTGATCCGCTCGCTGATCACGCTGGCGCCGCCCAAGGATCGCGAGATCGAGCGCGCCCGCGCCGCGGCGGAATCGGCGAAGCGATTTGTACGCTAAGGCGATGCCTCCGCTGCGTTTGGCCGGGTATGGGCCTTGCGACACACTCCGCCTCTTGAACCTCATTGCGAGTAGTGCATGCATCTGAATCGTCTGCTGTCGCCTGTCGCTGCTGTTTTGCTGGCCGCCGGTTCGGGCGGGGCGCTCGCGCAAACCACCTCAGCTGCCGATGCGCCGGCCGTCGACATCGCGACGCTGGAACGCATCCGCGACGCCGCGATGAGCAGCGACTTCGCCTGGCAGACGCTGTCGAATCTTGCCGACAAGGTTGGCCCACGTCTGTCGGGTTCCGCGGGTGCGGAGGCCGCCGTCACGCAGGTATCCGACGCGATGAAGGCGGCCGGTCTCACCGTGACACTGCAGCCGGTCAAGGTGCCGCACTGGGTGCGCGGCGAAGAGCGCGCCGAACTCGTCGAATACGCAGGCCGGCCGCAAGGCATCACCCAGCCGCTGCATCTGACCGCGCTCGGCGGCTCGTCCGCGACGCCCGCCAAAGGCCTGGTCGCGCCGGTGTTGATCGTGCACAGCGTCGCCGAGCTGAAGACGCGCGCTGCAGAAGCCAAGGGCAGGATCGTGCTGATCAGCGTGGCCTTCGATCAAAACCTCGCCGACAACGGCCAGTCCGGCCAGGCCTATGGCCAGGCGGGCGAGCCGCGCTTCATCGGGCCGGCGGTGGCGGCCGGTTTCGGCGCCGCGGCGACGCTGGTGCGTTCGGTCGGCGGCGCCAACTATCGCTTGCCGCATACGGGTGCGACCAAGTGGGAAGACGGCGGCAAGCAGATCCCGGCCGCCGCGCTCAGCGCGGAGGATGCGATGCTGATCGAACGTCTCGCCGCACAGGGCCCGGTGACGATGAAGCTGCTGCTGACGCCGAAGACGCTGCCCGACGCCGACAGCCACAATGTGCTCGCCGACGTGCCCGGCCGCGAGCGGCCCGATGAAGTCGTGATCGTGTCCGGCCATCTGGACTCCTGGGATCTGGGCACCGGCGCGATGGACGACGGCATGGGCGTGGCCGCGGCGATGGGCGCGGTGCAGGTCTTGAAGTCGTTGGGCATCACGCCGCGCCGCACGGTGCGGGCGATTGCGTGGATGAACGAGGAAAACGGCGGGCGCGGCGGCAAGGCTTATTTCGAATCGGTGAAGGACAGCATCGCGACGCAGTCGGCCGCAATCGAAAGCGACTTCGGCCTGGCCGGCCCGCTCGGCATCAGCGGCGCGATCAGCGATGCGCAGATGAAGCTGCTGGCACCGGTGGGCATGGTGCTGCGCGGTATCGGCGCCGGCGTGCAGGACACGCGCGGCGGCGAAGCGGGCGCGGACATCGCACCGCTGCAGATCGCCGGTGTGCCGGGCTTTGCGCCGCTGGTCGATGGCCGCCATTATTTCGATCTGCACCACACCGCCGCCGACACGCTCGACAAGATCGACCCGCAGGCGCTGCGCCGGCAGACCGCGGTGCTGGCGGTGCTCGCGTATTACCTCGCCGAAATGCCGCAGCCGCTGGACCGCGCGCCGATCGAGGGGCGTTAGGCGCAACTCGCGGCGCAAGCGCAGACCGTAGGGCGGGTCGTGACCCGCCGCTTTCCTCGGGGACATCAAAACGGCGGGTCACGACCCGCCCTACGGTCTGTGCAAGGTTCATGGAGGGATGAGGGCTGAGGTTTGCGCGGATTCCAAGTCCCTCATCCGCCCCTTCGAGGCAGCATCGAACGCAGCGAAAAGGATCACAAGGCTCGCCTAAGCCTTAATCGCCGCTGCGCAGCGGCGTATCGCCAGCCAGCCTGATTCGCTGCATTGCCAAAAATTAATTTTTGCCACCTCTCGATCCGGCGCGCCGCGTCATGGCGGCGCGCGCGGGAGATCGCTGCGCCGATTTCACGGAATTGAAATAAGCCCGGCTTACGGTCGCGCGCCGACCTCGAAGGGAGCGCCACCCATGAAAAGAATACTCACCGCAGTGCTGCTGTTCGCCAGCGCCGCATCTGCGTACGCCGCACAACCCGCCGGCACCCAGAACGAGGCACGTTCCAAGCGTCCGATCACCATCGCGGTGTTCGGCGACTGGCCCTACAACCAGCTGCTGCTCGACAACGCGCCGCTGCTGATCAACTCGATCAACTCCGACAAAGCCGTCAGTCAGGTCGTCCATGTCGGCGACATTCACTCCGGCAGCATGGCCTGCACCAGCGCCGGCATCCTGCCGCCGATCACGACGTCGAACCCGGGCTGGAACCAGACGATCTACTACCAGTTTCAGCAGTTCAACGATCCGTTTGTTTACACGCCCGGCGACAACGAGTGGACCGACTGCCACAAGAGCAAGCAGTTCAGCAGCGGCGCGCCGCTCAAAGAATTGGCGAGCGTGCGCAGCCTGTTCTTCGCCAAGGCCGGCAGCACGCTCGGCCAGCATGAGAAGCAGGTGCTGAGCCAGGCCAAGCACTACGACCCGGCCTACCCCAGCGACGCGCACTACGTCGAGAATGTGATGTGGGAAGACAACGACGTGGTGTTCGCCACGTTCAACATGCCGGGCGGCTCCAACAACGACACCGTGCCGTGGACCGGCATCTTCGCCGATCCGGCCGCGCAGTCGCAGGAAGTCGCCGAGCGCAGCGCCGCCGACATGCATTGGCTGCAGTACAGCTTCGATCGCGCGATTGCGGACCATGCCAGCGCTGTTGTGGTGATACTGCAGGCGAATATGTGGGA
Organism: Hydrocarboniphaga sp.; assembly: GCF_028291725.1. Classification (GTDB taxonomy): domain Bacteria; phylum Pseudomonadota; class Gammaproteobacteria; order Nevskiales; family Nevskiaceae; genus Hydrocarboniphaga. The sequence goes on from NZ_JAQGNT010000025.1 coordinate 21,399, forward strand.
CCCCGAAGCCACCGCCTCGGGTGGCGCCGGGCTCGATCAGTACACGCCGTTCGTGCAGGAGTTGGCCGATCTCAGCGTCAGCTTCGGTCGCCCGGTCCTGCTGCTCAATGGCGACACGCACGTCTACGAGGAAGACCAGCCGCTGGCCGATCCGACCAGCACCACGGGCATGATCCACGATACGCAGCCGGTGCCCAACCTCACGCGGATCACCGTGCAGGGTTCCACCACGGCGCCCTCGGAATGGCTGCGGCTGACCATCGACCCGCGCAGCGCCGATGTCTTCAGCTGGACCAACGTGCCCTATTGCACCGACCCGCTGACGAGCTGCCAGTAGGCGTGCCGGTTCGAATCAGCCTTCGATTCAGGCCTGGAGCGCCGCGATGATTTTCTCGGCGTGCGCTTTGATCTTTGCCGGATCGCCCATCTTCGCGGCGTGCATCACCAGCGGTGTCTTCTCGTAGCGCGGGATCACATGGAAGTGCAGGTGCGGCACGGTCTGGCCGGCCACCGGGCCGTTGGCTTGAATGACCTGGATGCCGGCGCAGTTCAGCGCCTTGTGCACCGCCAATGCGATCTGTCGAGTGACCCTGATGCAGGCCATCGTGCTGGCCTCGGACAGCTCCAGGATCGTCACCGCCGCTTCCTTGGGGATGATCAGCGCATGGCCGTCGGACTGCGGCATGATGTCCATGAAGGCCAGCGTCTGCTCGTCCTCGTACAGCTTGAAGCAGGGCAGCTCGCCGCGAAGAATTTTGGCGAAAGGGTTCTGCGGGTCGTAGGTCATGATGTCCGAGCTCTGATGGTGGGGAGTTTTTATTGCGACGGGCGACGCCGGTCGACACCATGCGCAGCCGTCATCTGCCCGTCAAGCGTGCTTCGTAGAGTGCCCCGGCCAACTATGCCAGGGAAGACGCATGAGCCTTCAGAAAAAGCATTTTGTGTTGTGCGGCACCGCAGCCGTGCTGCTTGCTGTGAGCCTGTTGTCCGCCTGCCACGACAACGGCAGCGGCGGCGACGATACCGCGCCGCTGCCGACGCTCGACGGCTCGGTGCCGCTGGTCATCGGTCACCGCGGCCTGCCCGGGCTCTATCCGGAAGAGACGCAGCCGGCCTATGAGAACGCGGCCGATGCCGGTGCCGATTCGCTGGAAGAAGATCTGCACCTGAGCAAGGACTGTGTGCTGGTCGCGCGCCACAATCCCTGGCTCAGCGACAACACCACGATCGCCGAAGTCGCGGAGTCGGTGCCCGAAGTCGCCGCGCGCAAGCGCACCGTGCCCGGCGTGCTGGTCAACGTGACTTATGACGTCGCGGTGTACGGCGGCCCGGCGCAGTACCTGAGCGACCTCACCGATCCGGCCGATCCGAAATCCGTGCTGAAATCGCTGATCGTTGACGGCGAGGATCACACCGGCGACTGGTCCATCACCGACTTCACGCTGGCCGAACTCAAGCAGTGGGTATACGGCACCACCTTTGATGATCGCGCCGAGCGCCCGACCGCACTCAATGGTGTCTACCCGGTGCTGAGCTTCCAGGAGATCATCGACATCGCCAAGGCCAAGAGCAGCTCGCTGAAGCGCACGATTACGGTGTATCCGGAGAGCAAGAATCCGTACTGGAACAACCAGCAGGCGCTGGCCAATGGCTGCGGCGCTGCCGGCAGCACGCATCCGTTCGAAGACGCGATCGTCAAGATCATCAACGACAACGGTCTGAACAGCGTCGATGCGCCGATCATGGTGCAGAGCTTCGATCCGGCGAGCCTGAAGTATCTGCGCTCGGCGGGTTTGAAGACGCGGCTGGTGCAGCTGGTCGACGGCAACGCGGTCGACTACAAGACCGGCGCGATGATTTACCAGACCGACGACGTCTACAACTTCGTCGACGGCCGTCCGTACAGCTGGACGCTGGCCGGCGACCCGCGCTATTTCGGCGTGATGCTGACGCCCGAGGGCCTGGCCGAGATCAAGACCTATGCCGACGGCATCGGCCCCTGGAAGCCGCAGGTAATGTCCTGGACGATCTCGCCGTTCCCGGCGACCGGCGCCGACGGCACCCCATTCAACTGCACGCTCGCCGACGTCAACAAGGTGACGCCGACCCGCCTGATCGCGGACGCGCATGCAGCCGGCCTGTTCGTGCACAGCTACACCTTCCGCGACGAGACCCGCTATCTGCCGGGCGCGTACATGGGCGACCCGAAAGCCGAGTTCATCCAGTTCTTCAAGGCCGGCATCGACGGCGTATTCACCGACTTCGCCAACACCGGCTTCGCGGCGCGAGCGGAGTATCTGGACGAAGTCGGGAACTAAAGCGGCAGCGGTTCATCGCCTACCCAATACGGCGACACATTGACTCCGACACGACGATGCAATTTTTCTGCTCCTTCCCCCGCTTGCGGGGGAAGGCTGGGATGGGGGCGGACGATAGCGCCGCGCCTTCACGCCCCCTCCGCGGTCGGCTTCGGTCGCGACACTGCTAAATCCAACGTGGACGCTGCCGCGCAACTGGCAGACGAACCAGTTACTTGCTCGCCCTTGGTTTCGAATGCCAAACCGGTAAAGCGAGCTGGTAGTGAGAGGTAATCCACAAAGATCAAGCATCACAGTGTTACAAAAAGTTGCGCCATGTAATGCCGAGCCCGTACCTTTCTTGCCTTGAGCGCCAATCTTTGGCGCTGGCAGGAAAAAATGGGGCGCCGGATGTCTATCGTCAATGGTGGTCGCTGGCCTATCGTTGTCGATAAAGCCGCATTGCCCGGAGCCCCGACGCGACGTGCAACTTGGCTGAGTCCCCTCTTGATGTTCGTCTTGGGCCGGACGTGCACTGTTCACAGGTCAGCGAATCGAAAGGCCCGAAGCCTGCTGGCTTTCGCCGCGGGCTTGTTGTTGCCGCTGAGCGTGCTGGCGGGTGAAGCGCAACTCAGTGTCAACAATACCTCCGTGAAGGAGGGCAATAGCGGTACGACCAACCTCGACTTCGCCGTGGTGCGCAGCGGCGACAGCAGCAGCAACATCGTCGTGCCATACACCATCAAGCCAGGCACCGCGACGCCGGGTACCGATTACACCGCACCACCCGCTAACGCCAGCCTCAGAATCCCGGCCGGATTTATCCAGGGCATCGTCAGTGTGCCGGTGAAGGGCGATACGGACCTCGAAGCCGATGAAACGGTGAAGCTGAAACTGGGCCAGCCTGTGGCCTATGATCCGGAGGCGAAGTTTCTGGCTGCGCCAATGTATAGTGTCCCCGGCCCTATCTCCACAACCGCTGCTGACTTCAACGGGGACAGTTACACGGATCTCGCGGTCGCCGGTGGAAACATCTCCGTCCTGCTCAATACACGCAGCGGAAGCTTCGCCGCCGCCGTCAACTACGGTGCGGGCCCAAATCCCCAGTCCGTCATCGCCGCTGACTTTAATGGCGACGGACATCCCGACCTCGCGGTCGCGAACTATGACGGCAACAATGTCTCCGTCCTGCTCAACACAGGCAGCGGAAGCTTCGCCGCCGCCGTCAACTACGGCGTGGGTTCCAATCCCCAGTTCGTCACCGCGGCTGACTTTAACGATGATGGCCGCCCCGACCTTGCGGTCGCGAATAGCGACAGCGCCAATGTCTCCGTCCTGCTCAACAAGGGTAGCGGTAAATTTGCTGCTTCTGTGAACTACGACGCAGGCTCCCATCCTCAATCCGTCACCGCGGCTGACTTTAACGGCGACGGACACCTCGACCTTGCCGTCGCGAACAGCGGAGGCTCTGACAGCGCCAACGTTTCCATCCTGCTGAACAAGGGGAACGGCAAGTTCGCCTCCATCGTGAAATACGACACGGGCACCAGCCCTTCCTCCGTCACCGCTGCCGACTTCAACGGGGACGGTTACACCGATCTGGCGGCCGCCGGTGGAAACATCTCCGTCCTGTTTAATACAGGCAGCGGAAGCTTCGCCGCCGCCGTCAACTACGGTGCGGGCTCCAATCCCCAGTCCGTCGTTGCCGCTGACTTTAATGGCGACGGACATCCCGACCTCTCGGTCGCGAACTATGACGGCAACAACGTCTCCGTCTTGCTCAACGTAGGCAGCGGCGATTTCGCCGTCGCCGTGAACTACGACACCGGGCCCCTTCCCAGATCCGTCACCGCTGCCGATTTCGACGGCGATGGTCACCTCGACCTCTCGGTTGCGGACTATGGCAATAGCAACGTTTCGATCCTGCTCAGCACTGGTAATGGTAGCTTCACAGACACGGTGAACTACCCTGTGGGCTCTAGCCCTCACTCTGTCACCGCCGTCGACTTCGACGGCGATGGCTGCCCCGACCTTGTGGTCGCAAACCAGACCAGCGGCAGCGTCTCGGTCCTGCGCAACACAGGGAGCGGCAGCTTCGCTCCGGCTGGGACCTACCGCGCGGGATTCAGCCCAATCTTCGTTACCGCCGCCGACTTCGACGGCGACGGCTACCCCGACCTCGCGGTCGCGGGCGAGGTCGTCTACGTCCTGCTCAATACTGGAAAAGGCAGCTTTACTGCAGCCGTGGCTTACAACGCGGGCTCCAATCCTCAGTCTGTCACTGCCGCCGATTTCGACGGCGACGGCCGGATGGACCTAGCGGTCGCGAACCTCGAAAGTGCCAATGTCTCTGTTCTATTGAATACCGGCAGTGGCAGCTTTGCCGTTGCCAAGAACTACGCTGTAGGCTCCAATCCTAAGTCTGTCACCGCTGCAGACTTTAATGGTGATGGGTACCCTGATCTTGCCGTAGCGAACAACTACAGCGCTAACGTCTCTGTCCTTCTCAACAAGGGTAACGGCAAATTCGCCTCTGCAGTGAACTATGGCGCTGGTCCTTATCCACGGTCCAGCTCCGCTGCCGACTTTAATGGCGACGGTCACCTTGATCTCGCGGTGGCAGGCGAATACGTTTATGTCTTACTCAACATTGGCAGCGGCTTCGCCGATGCCGTGAGCTACGTGGCAGGCGGCAACCCCGAGTCTGTTTCAGCTGCCGACTTCAATGGTGATGGCCGCCCTGACCTTGCGATCGCGAACCAAGCCGACAATTTCTCGGTACTGCTCAACACTGGTGGTGGCAGCTTTGGCGCTACTATGAACTATGGTGCCGGTATCACACCGATGTCTATCACCGCCGCCGATTTCAATGGCGACGGTCACCCCGATCTCGCGGTCGCGAACTACAGCAGCAACACTGTCTCCGTCCTGCTAAACGCCCCTGGCAGCACAGCAGCGCTGAGCAATAGCAGCGCAAACGGCAAGATCCTGGACGACGATGACATTTCACCTGACGCTTTTAGCTTCCCGCCAAAAACCAACGTGGCGTTGAACACCTCAGTAGTTTCCAACACAGTCACGCCCACCGGCTACACCGCAACGGCGTCGGTGTCAATCACCGGCGGTCAATATCGGATCACTACTGGCGGCGTAGCCGGCGCCTGGACCGATGTTGCAGGCTCGATGTCTCCGGGCGACAAGATCCAGGTCCGGGTCAAGTCTTCCAAGACGCCGGCGACCACGACTTCGACCACCGTCAATGTGGGAGGAACTGCTGCGACGTTCAGTGTGACGACGGCACCCTGAGCAGGGGCGGGGAAGCGTGGTGTGTTCTGCTTTCCTCGCGTCCTCTTGGTGCGAATGTCAGCAACTTGCATCGGGTTGAGTGAGGGGTCGAGCGAGTAGGCTGGGTTGAGGAACGAAACCCGGCTGGTGGTATGTCGACCAGATGCTGGGTTTCCGCTGCGCTGCAACCCAGCCTACGGGGCTCAGTTCGGTAATCGGGCCGCTGGATTCCCGCCTTCGCGGGAATGACGGTGTTGTTGCGTTGTTGGAATCGATAGGTTCTCGCCAGCGCCGTCCGGTTCGCCTGCGCCTGCCGCTGCCGGGCTCGATGGCATACTGCCGCCTTGCCCTCGAGAGCTTTCGCCATGTTCGGCATCCATGACCTTGCGCTGTTCATCGTCTCCGGGCTGCTGCTCAATATCGCGCCGGGGCCGGATTCGCTGCTGATCATGGCGCGCAGCGCGGGCCAGGGCTGGCGTGCCGGCTCGGCTGCTGCGCTGGGCATCGGCAGTGGTACTTTCGTGCATATCATCGGTGCGGCGCTGGGTCTGTCCGCGGTGCTGGCGACCTCGGCTACCGCGTTCACCGTGGTCAAGATGATCGGCGCCGCCTACTTGCTGTACGTCGGGCTCGGCATGTTGCTGAGCCGCAAGCGTGGCAGCGCGGCCAGCACCGCGACGCCTGCAGTGGCGCCGGCACCGCTGCCGTATCGCCGGATTTATCTGCAGGGTTTTCTGACCAATGTGCTGAATCCGAAAGTCGCGCTGTTCTTTCTGGCGTTCGTGCCGCAGTTCATCGAACACGATGCGCCGAACAAGGCGCTCGCGTTCGTCGTGCTCGGCTGTATCTTCAACTTCAATGGCATGCTGTGGTGTCACTTTCTGGCGGTGTTCACCGCGCTGGCGAGCCAGCGCATCCGCGTCAGCGCCTTCGTTACGCAGACGATCAATCGCCTGATCGGTGCGCTGTTCGTGTCTTTCGGTATCAAGCTCGCGCTGGCGCCGCGATGACGATCCGCGTCGGCATTTTTATTTTCGAGAACGTCGAGGTCCTGGATTTCGCCGGGCCTTACGAGGTGTTCACCACCGCCGCGCGAGTCGCGAAAGCGCCGCTGTTCGAGGTGTTCACGATCGCCGCCAGCGACGAGCCGGTACGCGCGCGTGCCGGGCTGCTGGTGTGTCCGGACCATGCGCTGTCCGCGCATCCGGCCATCGATCTGCTGATCATCCCCGGCGGTGTCGTCAGCGCCGAGTTGGAAAAGCCGGAGATCATTCGCTGGATCGCCGACTGTTATCGGATGACTCGGATCACGGCCTCGGTGTGTACCGGTGCCTTCCTGCTGGCGAAAGCCGGTCTGCTCGGCGGTGGCCAGGTGACGACGCACTGGGAAGACATTGCCGATCTGCGGTCGGCTTTCCCGAATCTCGATGTGCAGGAAGGGGTACGCTGGATCGACCATGGCCGTATCGTCAGCTCTGCGGGCATCTCGGCCGGCATCGACATGAGCCTGCATCTGGTCGAGCGCCTGGCGAACCGCGAACTGGCTATCAGGACCGCGCGGCAGCTGGATTTCGACTGGACTGAGAATCCATCACCCGAGGCGGACACACACCATGTATAGCGAAGACGATCTGGCATCGGCGATCGAGGCGGGTGTGATCAGCGCCGAAACCGCCGCCGCGTTTCGGGCGCATGCGGCGCAGCGCAATGTCGAGGCGGCGGCCGACGACGAGCAGTTCCGGCTCGTCACTGGCTTCAATGACATCTTCGTCGTGATTGCCTGCGTGCTGTTACTGGCATCGGTGAAGTGGATCACCGCAACGATCGGCATGCCGGCACTCGGCGGCCTGGCGATGTCGGTGCTCGCGTGGCTGCTGGCCGAATTCTTCGTGCGCAAACGGCATATGGCACTGCCGGCGATCGTGTTGCTGCTGGCGTTCGTGTTCGGCATCTTCATCGCGGTGCCGGCGGTACTCGGCCAGAACAATATGAGCTTCGGCGTCGCCAGTGCGGTGACTGCGGTCGCGACACTGCTGCACTGGTGGCGCTTCCAGGTGCCGATCACGGTGGCCGCCGGCACCGCCGCGGTGGCGACCGGCATGGTCGTCGCGCTGATGCTCACGGTGCCGGGCGCGGAGCGCCTGTTGCCGCTGCTGCTGTTCGTCGCCGGTATCGCGGTGTTCGCGCTGGCGATGCGTTGGGACGCGGCCGACACGCGGCGGCTGACGCGGCGCTCCGACGTCGCGTTCTGGCTGCATCTGCTGGCGGCGCCGCTGCTGGTGCATCCGGTGTTCACCGCGCTGGGTGTGGCCAGCGGGCATACGCAGCTGGTGCAGGCGGTGGCGGTCGTGGCGCTGTACGTGTTCATCGCGCTGGTGTCGCTGGCGATCGATCGGCGTGCGCTGATGGTCTCCGCGCTGGCCTACGTGCTATACACCTTCAGCGCCCTGCTCAAGGAATACGGCGTGGTCAGCCTGGGTTTTGCGGTGACCGCGCTGGCGATCGGCTCGGCGCTGCTGCTGCTGTCGGCGTTCTGGCATCGCAGTCGCGCGTTCGTGCTGCGCCGACTGCCTTTGGGGATGCAGGCGCGGCTGCCGGTTTCACGCCCGACGGGCCGGGGATAGCGACGAGGCTCGCCGTGCGCATTCTTGATCTGATGGGAATGATCTACGGGCTGTCCGAACTCGGGCTGCTGATCTTCAAGCGGGCAGGGCGCTCCACGCGCGACGCGGACCGGCAATCGCTGGTCTGGCTGTGGCCGGGAATCGGCAGCTGTGTATTCGCCGGCATCACCGTCGCATATTCAGCGCCGCGGCTGCAGTCGCCCTTGCTGCTGCATTGGCATGTGCTCGGCATCGGGCTGTTCGCGCTCGGTCTGGCGCTGCGCTGGTACGCGATCCTGTACCTGGGCCGTTTCTTCACGGTGAATGTCGCGATCGCCACCGATCACCGGGTGATCGACAGCGGGCCGTATCGCTGGGTCCGGCATCCCTCGTACTCCGGTGCGCTGCTGGCCTTCGTCGGCTACGGCATCGCGCTCGGCAATTGGATTTCGCTGGCGTTGGTGACCTTGCCGATTGCCGGGATGTTTCTGCGCCGCATCGCGATCGAGGAAGCCGCGCTGACATCGGCGCTGGGCGAGGCCTACATTGGGTATGCCGCTCGCACCAGAAGGCTCATTCCCGGGATCTGGTGAGCACGTCGGCAAGGGATTGCCGACCTACGCGATGGCGACGGGTTTCTCCAGTACATAGTCGCGTTCGCCGACGGCTTGCGTCCGGCGGCGGAAGCTGAAGGTGAAGCCGGGCCACAGCGCGGTGATCTTGCCGCTGCGGTGCTGGTACCAGCTCTTGCAGCCGGTGGACCACACCGATCTGCTCAGCTGCGCCTGCAGCCGGCGGTTGAATTCGTCCTGCACTTCGGCGCGGACTTCCAGCGTGCCGCTGCCGCTGCGGCGCAGACGGGCCAGCAGGCGGCGGATCATCGCGACCTGGCTTTCGATGATGAACACCATCGAGGTATGGCCGACGCCGGTGTTGGGGCCGACGATCAGGAACAGGTTGGGGAATTTCTTCACCAGCGTGCCGAGGTAGGCCTCCTCGCCGTTGCTCCACTCGCTGGCCAGCGTCGCATTGCCGCGGCCGTGGATGACGGCACCGATCGGGTTTTCGGTGGCGTAAAAACCGGTGCCGAAGATGATGCAATCGGTTTCGCGCTCGACGCCGTCGGTGGTGATGATCGAGTGCTCGCGGATTTCGCGGATGCCCTCGGTCACCAGGTCGACGTTCGCACGCGATACCGCCGGATACCAGTCGTTGGAGATCAGGATGCGGCGGCAGCCGATCAGATAGTCCGGCGTGACTTTGCGTTTCAGCGCCGGATCGCGGACCTGGCGATTGATGTGCCGCTGGGCGATTTTCTGGAACAGCTTCATGAACTGCGGGTTCAGCACCAGGCCGAAGACGCGCGCCTCATGCGCCCAGTAGATGAAGCTGCGATACACGCGCCGCAGCATCGGCAGTTTCGCGAACAGCGCTTTCAGTCGCTCCGAGTAAGGCCGGTCGGGGCGCGGGATGATCCAGTTCGGCGTGCGCTGGTAGACGTCCAGATGCCCGACGCCGTCCGCGATCTCCGGCACGAACTGGATCGCCGAGGCACCGGAGCCGATCACCGCGACGCGCTTGCCGGCCAGATCGTAGTGGTGATCCCAGCGCGAGGAATGGAAGGTCTTGCCGGCAAACTTCTCGACGCCGGCCACATCCGGCAGCTTGGGCTCGGCGAGGCTGCCGTTGGCGAGCACCAGCGCCCGCGCGGTGAAGCGGCGCGTGACGCCGTTGCAGCTCACCTCGACGCGCCACAGCTGGCGGGCCTCGTCGAAGGCGGCGCCGGTCAGCGTGCTGTCGAACGCGATGTTCGGCAGCAGCCGATGCTCGTCGGCGATCTTGCGCAGGTAGGCGTGCAGCTCGGGCTGCGTCGGGTAGACGCGCGACCAGTCGGCCTTGGGCGCGAACGAAAACGAATACAGGTGCGAGGGCACGTCGCAGGCGGCGCCGGGGTACTGGTTGTCGCGCCAGGTGCCGCCGACCGAAGCACCGCGCTCGATCACCACGAAGCTGTTCTGGCCGTCTTCGCGCAGCTTGATTGCCATGGCCAGGCCGCCAAAGCCGGTGCCGACAATCGCGGTCTCGTAGTCGGGCTGGGAGCCGATCGGAGCCGGGTTCGAAAGCGTTTCGGAAATGCCCATGGTGCGTTCCTTCAGGCCGTGCGGAAACTGACAACGTCTGATGTCACACTAATTGTGACAACGATTGATGTCAAGATCGCAGCGACAGCGCAGGCGGGCTCGGCAGCTAGCCGATCAGCCGGTCGATCAGGCCCCAGTCTTTGGCCTGCCTTGCCGACACGCGGCGCCCCGACAGCGCCATCCAGGCGGTGCGCTGGCGGCCGATGCGGCGGCTGATGCTGACACAGCCACCAGCGCCCGGGATCAGCCCATAACGCAGTTCGGGGAGTTGGAAGAAGGCGTCGCTCCGTGCCTGCAGGTCTGCAGCAAAAGCCGGGAATTCGATGCCCGAGCCGATGCAGGCGCCGTGTACCTCGACGCTGACGCGATCACGGCACAGTGCCAGTTCGCGGCCCGGCAGCGCGATGCTTCTGACCCTGTGCGCCGTTGCCGGGTCCGGTGCCGTGCCGAATTCCGCCAGTTCGCCGCCGGTGCTGAAACAGCGGCCGCGGCCGCTCAGCCGGACCCGGATCACGCTGTCGTCCATGCGTATCCATCGCAGCGCTTCGACCAGCGCGTCGCGCATCTCCACCGACATCGCGTTGTGATGAAGCGGACGGTTCAGGATCAGTCGCACTTCGCCGCCGTCGCGATCGATCTCGACGGCGGGCCCGGGCTCGGCGGCCGGCATCGCGACCGGTGATCGCGCGGCCAGCCAGCCGCGGAATTCGGCGCCCTGCTGCAGGCAGCCGTAGGCCAGGGATTCGACGGCCAGTGCCGCGGCCAGCGGCAGCGTCTGGATGCTGCGCAGCACCTGCACCAGCACCGTGGAGGCCAGCGGCCAGCGCTGGATGTTGCCGATCAGCGTTGCCGCCTCGGGCTCGCTTTCCAGCGTCACATCGCAGGCGCTCGCCAACTCCGAAGCGGCTTGCCCGAGCGGATCGCCGATGCCGATGACCGGGCAGGGCAGCGTCGTCAGCCAGTCGGCGATTTCGGAATGCGCGGCGGCTCCCGCCTGGCGCAGATCGAGCAGCAGGTAGGGAGCACCGGACAGCGATCCCGGCATCGCCGCCGGATCGCCCATCAAGGCCCTGGCCTGATCCGGATCGATAAGGCGCATGAGGGCGGGCGAGGGAAACTAGCTGCCTTTCGGCGTGACCTTGTCGCCGGCAACGGCGGGCAGCGCATGGTCGGTGACGCCTCGCGTCAGGATCTCCTGGCGATGCACGGCGATGCCCTTGGGAGCCTTGATGCCGATACGGACCTGGCTGCCCTTGACGCTGAGCACGGACACCTCGACGTCCTCGCCAATGATGACGCTCTCGCCCACTCGTCTGGTCAGAATCAGCATACTGTTTTCCTGTCGACGGACATCGGTCTATCGCCGTTGCCGCTTTCCCCGGCGGCGTTTCAATACGAACGCCACACCCCGGTCAAGTATGGCACCTCTAAGTCGCCGGCGCGCCCGGTAAAAATAACGAAACCGATGCCAGGGGCGGGTCCGCGGCGGTGGCTTGTGCGAGCAGCCAATCGCGCAGGCGCAGCACGTCCGCCAGGCGCGGATGATCGTGGCGCCACAGCAGGTAATACCGACTGGTATCCGGAATCGAAACCTCGAACAGCCGCACCAGCCGCCCTTCCGCCAGATCGCGCCAGGCCAGTGCGCGGCGCGCCAGCACGATGCCCTGTCCGGCCGCGGCCGCGTCCAGCAGCAGCGCCGAGTCGGTGTAGCTGACGCCGCGCGCGGTCTCGCGCAGCGACAGGCCCGCAGCATGGAACCAGGGCTCCCAGGGCTGCCAGGGGTTGTGCATCAGATGGCAGTCGGCGAGATCGGCCGGCGTCTGCGGCAGATGCCCGCCGCGATAGCGCGGACTGCAGACCGGGAACAGTTCTTCGTCCATCAGCAGTTGTTGCTGCACGCCCGACCAGCCGCCGCCACCGTAGCGGATCGCGATGTCGACGCCGTCGTGTTCCAGGTCGACCAGCGCGCCGCTGGGGTCGACCAGCAGGTCGATGTCCGGATGCGCGCACTGGAAGTCCAGCAGCCGCGGCACCAGCCAGCAGCGCGCCAGCGACGGCAGCGTGCTCAGCGTCAGCGACACGCGGCGCTCGGTGGGCACGCGCGTGTCGAAGGCGCGCTCCAGCAGCATCAGGCCCTGGCGCACGTTCGCCAGCAGCAGGCGGCCGGCGTCGGTCATCAGCATGCGGTTGCGTTCGCGGCGGAACAGTTTGGTGCCGACGCGGTCTTCCAGCGCCGAAATCTGGTAGCTGATCGCGCCGTGGGTCAGCGCGAGTTCTTCCGCCGCTCGGGTGTAGCTCTGGTGGCGCGCCGCGGCTTCGAAAGCCTGCAGCGCCTGCAGGGGAGGAAGGCGCAGGGACATGGCGCCAAGCATAGCGCGCGCTCGGGTTCTGTGAATTCCACTCACGGCGCAGGCCAGCAAGCTTCGATTCCGCTTTTGCTGCGGCCCATCCACAATGCGCGCCCAGGAAAGCCCCGCCAGCTTTCCGATACTCGCCGCGAATCGCGGCAGAGGCGATGTCAATGAGCCAGAGTCAGCCCGTCACCGCTACTGCAATAACTGCCACCGATCGGCGTGGTTTGTTCTCCGCTATCGGCGCCTTCGCGATGTGGGGCCTGCTGCCGCTGTATCTGAAGATGCTGCACCAGGCACCGGTGTTTCAGATCATGACCCACCGCGTCGCCTGGTGCTGCCTGTTCGTGTTCGGCTGGCTGGGTGTCCGCGGCGAGCTGCACCAGGTACGCCGTGCGCTGAGCGATGCCGGCACGCGTACGCGTCTGTTCGCCTCGGCGCTGCTGATCACGATCAACTGGCTGACCTACGTCTGGGCGGTCGGCACTGGCCACGTCGTCGAATCCAGCCTCGGGTATTTCATCAATCCGCTGGTGTCGGTGCTGCTGGGAGTGTTCTTCCTCGGCGAGCGCCTGAACCGCCAGCAGTGGACCGCGGTTGGTTTCGCAGCACTGGGCGTGGCCTGGCTGACCTGGCAGGTCGGGCGCCCGCCGTGGATCGCGCTGGTGCTGGCGCTGTCCTTCGGTCTTTACGGTTTCGTGCGCAAGAAAGTGGTCGTCGACGCGGTGGCCGGGCTCGGCGTCGAGACCGTGATGATTCTGCCGTTCGCGCTCGCCTGGCTGGTTTTCGAGTATGTGCGCGGCACCTCGGTGTTCGGCCACTATGGTCTGCAACTCGATCTGCTGCTGATCGCCAGCGGCCTGGTGACGGCGGTGCCGCTGGTGCTGTTCGCGTTCGGCGTGCGCCGCGTGCAGCTGAGCACGATCGGCCTGTTGCAGTACTTCGCGCCCAGCCTGCAGCTGCTGACCGCGCTGCTGGTGTTCAAGGAGCCGTTCACGCAGGTGCAGGCAATTGGCTTCAGCCTGATCTGGCTGGGCCTGGTGATCTTCGCGATCGACGGTTTGTGGCGCGGCCGGACTCCGCGCCCGCTATCGGCCATCGTCGCGGCCGAGGCAGGCTCGTAGGTCGGCAATCCTTTGCCGACTTGAATGCCCGATGCGCAATCGCGGCCTCACGTCGGCAAGGGATTGCCGACCTACGTGTTGACGTGGGTCTGCAGCGGCGCGGCCGCGATGCCCTGCTCGTGGCACCAGGCCACCAGTGCCTCGGTATTGCCGTGCATGGCCAGCACGCGCGCGGCGCCGGTTTCCTGGATGGTGCGCAGCAGCGACGGCCAGTCGGCGTGATCCGACAAGGCGAAGCCGCGGTCGTAGGCCTGGCGACGGCTCGAGTTCTGCGCCTGCATCCAGCCCGATGCCAGCGCGGTTGAATGCGGGCGGAAGCGCCGCATCCATGGCGTGCCGCCGGCGCCCGGAGGCGCCAGCAGCAGGCGGCCCCTCCAGTCGAAGAATTTCGGCTGGTTGCCGACCGCGTCGGTCGGCAGCATCGCGACTCCGGCGTCGCGATAGAGCTTGACCAGCTTGGTCATCGAGCCATGCAGATACACGGTCTCATGGCTGTGGCGCATCAGCTCGGCGAGGATGCGCTGCGCTTTGCCGAGTGCGTAGCAATGCAGGATCGCGCACAGGCCCTGCGCCTTGCAGTCCTGCCACCAGTCGAAAATCTCCTGCGCGATTTCCGACGTCGGCTGCCAGCGATACACCGGCAGGCCGAAAGTCGCTTCGGTGACGAACACGTCGCAGCGCACGACCTCGAACGGCGCGCAGCTCGGGTCGGGATCGCGCTTGTAGTCACCGGACACGACCCAGACCCGGTTGTCGTGTTCGATGCGCACCTGCGCCGAGCCGAGCACATGCCCGGCGGGATGCAGCGACACGCGCGTCGGACCAAAGTCGACGCACTGTCCGTAGGCGAGCGGCACGATGCCGGCGCCGTAGCCGATGCGTTCGCGCAGCAGGCCCAGGCCCGGCGCCGCGCCCCAGTAGCGCTTCGATCCCGAGCGCGCGTGGTCGCCATGGCCATGCGTGATCACCGCGCGTTCCACCGGCCGCGAAGGGTCGATATGAAAGTCGCCAGCGGGGCAGTACAGGCCCTTGTCGGTGGGGACTACCAGATCCATTTCGCGTCGAGCTTTACGCGAGCAGTTGCAGCAGGCGCTGCAAGGCGCCGCGGTTGGCGGAGATCGCCGCGCGGCCGGCTTCGCCCATGCGTGTCCGCAGCGCGGTGTCGCCGAGCAGCCGATGGATCGTCGGCGCCAAGGCGGTTTCGGCTTCCACTTGAATCGCCGCGTCACGCTCGATCAACAGGTCGCGTGCCGGCAGAAAGTTGTGCATGTGCGGACCGAACACCACCGGCAGCCCGATCGCGGCCGGCTCCAGCACATTGTGCCCGCCGATCGGCATCAGGCTGCCGCCGACGAAAGCAACATCCGATGCCGCGTAGTACAGAAAGATCTCGCCCATGCTGTCGCCGAGCAGCACCGCCGCGTTTGCCGGATCGGCATTGCTGCTGCGTCGCACGTAGCTCAGCGATGCGCGCTCGATGCTGCGCGCCGCCGCGTCGAAGCGCTGCGGATGGCGTGGCACCAGAATCAGCAGCGCGTCGCTCTGGTGCCGGCGCAACTCGACATGGGCCTTCAGCAGCGCCTCTTCTTCTCCCTCGTGGGTGCTCGCCGCGATCCACACCGCGCGCGGCCCGATGCGTCGCCGCAGCTCGCTGCCGGCGGCGAGCTGCGCGTCGGGCACCGCTTGGTCGAACTTGATGTTGCCCATCACCGATACGCGCTGCGCGCCGAGCGCCTTGAAGCGCTCGGCGTCCTCCGGGCTCTGCGCTGCGACCCGGCAATGCGCCAGCGTGGCGGCGGCGAAGCCGCGCACTTTCGAATAGCCGCGCATCGAGCGCGGCGACAGCCGCGCATTGGCCACGATCAGCGGAATGCCGAGCTTGCCGAGCTGATGGAACAGGTTCGGCCACAGCTCGGTTTCCATGACCACGACCTGGCGCGGCGCGGTGCGGCGCAGGAACCGCGACACGGCGCCGGGCAGATCGTAGGGTGCATAGGAATGGCGCACGCGCTCGCCGAGCGCGGCGATCACGCGTGCCGATCCGGTCGGTGTCGTCGTCGTGACCCAGACCGAGCGCTCGCCGTGCCGCGCGATCAGCTCGCGGATCAGCGGCAGCGCGGCCAGCGATTCGCCGACGGACACGGCATGCACCCAGACCGCGACGCCTTCGTCCGCGGGTGCAACGAAGCCGAAGCGCTCGTTCCAGCGCCGCCGGTAGTCGGCGAGATCGCGACTGCGCCACAGCAGACGCAACAGGACCAGCGGCGTGATCAGGTACAGCAGGGCGGTGTAGAGCAGACGCATCCGGCCAGCATGCGAGGGCGCGCCGGAATCGGCAAGCAGCGCGCTCGCGCGATATGCGATAGCCGCGTAGGTTGGGGTGAGCGCAGCGAACCCCAACATCAGCGCGGACGAATGTTGGGGTTCGCTGCGCTCACCCCAACCTACACGCCGGCGGGATGATGCGTAGTTACCGCGACTTCCTCAGCGTGACACCAGCAGCGCGTCGACTTCGGCCAGGTCGTGCTGGCTCAGCGAGCCGGCGGCCGCTTTGAGCTTCAGGATGGAAAGCAGGTAGTCGTAGCGCGAACGCTCGTAGTCGCGCTCGGCGCGGTAGCGCTGCTGCTGGGCGTCGAGCACGTCGATGGCGCTGCGCGTGCCGATCTCCAGCCCGGTCTGGCTGGCCTCGAGCGCCGAACGGCTGGATGCGACGGCGCGCTGGTAGGCGCGGGTTCGCGCCGCGCCGGTGAGCACGCCCTTGAACGCGCTGCGGGTATTGCGCTCCACCAGCCGCTGGGCGCCGTCGTATTCCGACAGCCGCTGATCGCGCAGCGCCTCGGCGGCGCGCACTGCCGAGCGTACCGATCCGCCCGAGTACAGCGGCACGCTGAGGCCGACGGTCACCGCGGCGCCGTTGGACTCGGTCGGAAAACTGCCCGAGGCGGTCTTGAAGTCGGAATAGGCGAGCTTGGCGCCGAGCGTGGGCAGATAGCGCGCCTTGGCCACGTCGATGCCGCGCGCGGCGACGTTGAAGTTGAGCAGTGCGCTGGTCACGTCGAGGTTGCCGATGGTGGCGTTCGCTACCCATTGCTCGACGTCGGCCGGCTGCGGCGCCGGCAGCGGAAAGTCCTCGCGCAGAGCGGCCAGCCGCGGCGCTGGCGGCTCGGTGCCCGCCAGCGGCACCACGCGCACACGCTCTTCGTCGATATGGCTGAGCGGCTCCTTGGTGATCTCCTCCAGCGCGGCGCTGGCCTCGGTCAGGGCCTGGTCGGCGTCGAGTTCGGAGGCCAGGCTGAGGTCGTAGCGCACTTGCACGTCCTGCACATCGGTGAAGCTGGACGAGCCGATTTCGAGATTCTGCTGCGCCAGATCGAGCTGGCGCCGCAGCGCGTCCTTCTCGGCCGTTGCGGAACGCAGGCCGTCGTTGGCCGACAGCAGCGCGAAGTAGGCCTTGGCCACACGCAGCAGCAGCGCCTGCTCGCTGGCGCGGTAGCTCAGCTGCGCCAGCGCCGTCTGCTCGCCGGCCTGCTGCAGCCGGCGCCAGGCTTCCAGGTTGAACAGCGGCTGGCTCAGGCTGACGCTGAGGCTGCGGTCGGTGCCGTGGTTCGACCGGTTCAGCGTCACCGGGATGTTGAGGGTCGGATCGGTATAGCTGACCGTGGTATCGGAGTCGTTGAAGGTCATGTCGTAGCTGGCGCCGAGTTGCGGCAGCAGCAGCGCGCGCGCGGCGGGCTCGCTTTCCAGCGCCACGTCGCGGACGTGCTGCGCGGTGTTGAACGCGGCGTCGTTGCGCTGTGCCATGTCGTACAGCCGCAGCAGGTCGCCGGCCTGCGCCGCAACCGGCAGCAACACGAAGATCAGGTAAAGAAAGGTACGCATGAGTGTTGTTTGAGTTCGGTTGAGGATCAGTCGGCGAAACGTTCGCGCAGATGCGCTTCCAGCGCGTCGAAGCGGCCGCCGCTGGACAGCACGCGCGGCAGATTGAGCGTGATTTCGGTCTGGCCGTCCATGCAGGTCAGAATGGCGAATGCACTGCCGGCCAGCGGCAGCACGCACAGGCTTGCGGCGCGGAAGCCCGGCGCGCTGTAGTCGGCCGAATCGATGCGGCCGAGGTTGGAGATCACCACGGTCTCCATCGGTCTGCGCTTGCGGTAGTTGCGCGGCGTACGCGACACCAGATGGTCGAGCCAGGACAGCGGCAGATAGCGCACCGCTTCGAGTATCGGCGGATACACCGCGTCCATGCGCTGTGCGAGCATCGCTTCAAGCCGTGTGCGGAAGGCGTCTGCGCCATCGCCCTTGGCCAGCGGCACCAGCATCATGTTGCTGAAATTGCCGGTCGAGAGCAGGCCCGGCGCGTGCCGGCGCAGGCTCGCCGGCACCGCGATCAGCGCCGGCAGATCGCTGTGGCGATGAGCGAACTCGGCGAACGCCGCAGCCAGCTTGCCGAGCTGGCTTTTCTGCGGCCGGCCCAGCGCGATGCGGCGCCAGTCGTCGCCCTGCTCGGTGCCCTGCGGCGCGCCGGTGAGCCAGCAGGTGCGAAAGTGTTTCGACGTCGATTCGCGCGCGCCGGTGCTGCGCATCAGCTCGACGTCGCTGTAGCCGGCGTTGCTGCCCAGCAGACGCTCGCCGCGCAGCGCGCGGAACATCTCCTGCAGAAAATGCATCGCGCCGAGGCCGTCCATGATCGCGTGCGGTGTGCGCAGCACCAGCAGCGTGCTCAGTCCAGCCCGCGGCGCCAGAATCAGCTCCACACTCGGGCCATCCTCCAGCGACAGCGGCGTCGCACGCAGAAACTCCGCGCCTTGCGAGGAGCGCGCGTCCCAGTGGCATGCCTCGACCACGCGCAGGCGCGGCGGCGGGCCGTCGCTGCTCCAGCGAGCGCGGCGGCGCTCGCCCTGCAGGCGCAGGCGAGTGCCGGGATTCGCCGCCGCCGCGAGATCGAGAGCCTGCTGCCAGCGCTCGGGCGGCAGATCGTTTTCGCCTTCGAACACGAAGAAGATTTCGCGCTGCACTTCCAGTGTGCGCGGATGCCGGCCGACGCAGCTGTGGTAATACTCGACGGTCGACAGTGGCCGCGCGATCTGCGTGATCGGCGCCAATGCCGGCAGGATTTCAGACTGAGCGGAGGGCATCGACGATCTCCAGTCGCGAAGCACGGAAGGCGGGCAGCGCGCCGCCGAGCACGCCCATGAATACCGAGAACAGCAGGACGTCGAGCGCGATCTGAGGCGTCAGGATCAGGCTGAACACGACTTCGGAAAACGTCTGCAGGTTGGTCGTCGAAATCTCGACCAGCTGCATGAAGGCCGCGGCGACCAGGCCGCTGAGGCCAGCGGCCAGGCCCAGCAGCATCGCCTCCTGCAGAAACGCCCAGACGATGTTGCCGCGGCGAAAGCCGAGCGCGCGCAGCGTGCCGATCTCGCGCGTGCGGTTGGCGACGCTGGCGTACATCGTGATCATCGCGCCGATGATCGCGCCGATCGAAAACACGATGGTGATGGTCTTGCCGAGCACGCCGATGAAGTTGGCCAGGTTCTCCGACTGGTCGGCGTAGAACTGCGTCTCGCGTTTGATGTCGACCTTGAGCTGGGGCTGTCGCGCGACCGCCTCGGCCAGTGCCTCGAAGCTGCCGCTGTCGCGCAGGCCGACGATCAGCGAAGAATAGGCCTGGCGCCGGAACGCCTGCATCAGCTGCTCGCCGTCGCCCCAGATTTCGGAGTCGAAACCGCTGCCGCCGGCATCGAACACGCCGACCACGTTCCACTGGCGCAGGCCGAAGGCAATGCGGTCGCCGACACGCAGGCCGAAGCTGCCGCGCGCCATGCCCGAGCCGACGACGATCTCGGACGAGCCGGCGCGAAACGCGCGGCCCTGCACGATCCTGGCCTGCGGCCGCATCTCCAGGCCGGTAGGCGTGGTGCCGCGTACGATGACGTTGGCGAGGCTGGTCGAGTTCTTGCGCGGCAGGTTCACCAGCACCAGCATTTCGCGGCTGATGCGCGGCTCGCCGTGCGCGCCGGTGGCCAGGCCGGGCAGGGTTTCGATCAGCCGCGCCTGTTCGCGCGTCAGCGTGCTCTGCACCTCGGTCTGCGAACCCTGGCGGATCACGACGACGTTGTTGTACGAGCCGGTGCCGCCGAGCGTGTGGCGCAGGCCTTCGGCCATCATCAGCACGGTTGCGAACACGAACACGACCAGCGCCATGCCGGCCGCGGTCAGGATCGTGGTCAGCTTGCGCGCGACCAGGTTGCGCGCGACGTAGGAGAGTGAGAGACCTTTCTTCATGCGAGTGGCGCTACCAAGCAGCCCAGTCCCTTCTCCGCCCCACGTAGGGCGGGAGCATCCCGCCTTTCGCGGCCAGGGGCGGGCACGAAAGGCGGGATACGCTTCGCTCCTCCCGCCCTACCGGGGTTCAGGGTTCGTGAGCACGGGGCCAGCTTCTTCATGCCACCGCCCGCAAACCATCGACGATCACCAACCGCCGGCTGTTGACCACCGGTGCGATCGCCGAGCACAGGCCGATCAGCAGCGCCGAGCCCAGCTGCAGCAGCACCGTCAGCGGCTCTACCTGGAACACCAGGAACAGGTCGCGGGTCGCGCTGAAAAAAGCCTGCGCGACCGGAAACGTCAGTGCAATGCCGAGCACACCGCCGACCAGCGACATCGTCATCGATTCGCCGAGGATCACCATCGAAACGAAGCCGTGGCCGAAGCCCAGCGCCTTCAGCGTCGCGTATTCGCGGGTGCGTTCGCGCGCCGCCATCGACATGGTGTTGGCCATCACCGCCATGATGATCAGCACCACCACGTAGGCCACGGTCTGGATCGCCAGCAGGATGGTGTCGACCATCGAAATGAAGCCGAGCTGGAAGGCTTTCTGTGTCTCGGTGCGGGTTTCGGCCAGCGAGTTGCGGAACGTGCTGTCGATTGCCGCGGACACTTCGGCCGCCTGCGAGGGATCATGAATGTTGACCACGAACACGCCGACGCCGTCGGCCAGTGAGGGCAACAGCGCGCGCATGGTTTCGTTGACGTAGTCCCAGTGCAGCAGGAACTGGTTCTCGTCGACTTTACTGTCGGCACCGTCGTAGATGCCGCGCAGCATGAAGCTCCAGTTGCCCGGGTAGACCGTGCCCTTCAGCGCGATGGTGTCGCCGATCTGCCAGTGGTTCTTGCGCGCCAGCTTGCGCCCGGCGATCACGCCGCGGCGGTCGCGCTGGAACGCCGAGCGCTGCTCGGGCGGCAGCACGAACTCGGGATACAGCTCCAGGTAGCTGTCCGCGTCGACCGCGTACTGCGCGAAGAAATGTTTGTCGTCGATATAGACGCCGCCGAACCAGTTGGCCCAGCTCACCGCGGCAACGCCGGCGACGCGGCGGATGCGCGCGGCGTGCGTGACCGGCAGCGGAAAGCTCAACGAGGCTTCGCTGCGCGTGATCAGCCGCGCTGCCGAACTGAGACTGGCGCCGGCGTACCAGGAGTCGACCACGGTGCGCAGCAGCCCGAACGAGACGATCGCCACCGCGATGCCGGCGATCGTCAGCAGGCTGCGCAGGCGGTGACGCCACAGGTTCTTGCGCGCCAGGCGCAGCACGTAGACGGCCTGCATCAGTGTTCGGCGCCGCGGGACAGCAGCACGCCTTTCTCCAGATGGATGCGGGTGCGCGCGCGCGCCGCGCAGCGCGGATCGTGCGTGACCATGACGATGGTCTTGCCGAGTTCGCGGTTGAGGCGGTCGAGCAGATCGAGCACGTCGTCGGCGGACTTGCGGTCGAGATCGCCGGTGGGCTCGTCGGCGACGATCAGCGTCGGATCGGTGACCAGCGCGCGTGCGATCGCGACGCGCTGCTGCTGGCCGCCGGAAAGCTCGTTCGGGCGATGATCCATGCGGTCGGGCAGGCCGACCATCGCCAGCGCCATTTCGACGTGTTCGCGGCGCTCGGCCTTGCTCAGATGGGTCAGCAGCAGCGGCAACTCGACGTTCTCGAAAGCGTCGAGCACCGGCATCAGGTTGTAGAACTGGAACACGAAGCCGACGTTGCCGGCACGCCAGGCCGCGAGCTCGTCTTCCTCCAGCGCGGCGATGTCGACGCCGCCGATCAACAGCGTGCCGCCGCTGGGTTTGTCGATGCCGGCGATCAGGTTCAGCAGCGTGCTCTTGCCCGAGCCCGATGGCCCCATCAGCGACACGTAGTCGCCCTGCGCGATCTGCAGATCGATGCCGAGCAGCACCGGCACCGGCTGATTGCCGCGCCGATAAGTCTTGCTCAGGTTGTGGATGCTGATCAGCGCCTCGGTCACGGCGCGTCGGTCCGCTTGATGCGCGCGCCGTCGCGCAGCTTGGCGCCGGGCGCCAGCACCACGGCGTCGCCGGCTTTCAGCTCGCCGCTGACCGCGCGCACCGCGCCCAGCAGCGCGCCGACCGTGACCGGCACCGCGCGCACGCGCTCGCCGTCGGCCAGCGCGTAGACCCAGCTGCGGCCGTCGCTCTGGGTGATCGCCTGCGGGTTCACCGCCAGCACCGCCTGCTGCTGTGCATCGGCCGGCTGCGACAGGAAGCTGACGCGCGCGCTCATGTCCGGCAGGATTTCGGGATCGCTGTCGAGGATGCGCACGCGCGTGGTCACGGTAGCGCTGGCGCGGTTGACCTTGGGCACGATCACCGCGATTTCGCCGCGATAGCGCCGATCCGGAAACGCGTCGAGCACGATCTCGCAGGGCTGGCCGACATGTACCGAGGCCAGCGAGGATTCCGAGACTTCGGCATCGACTTCGAGCCGGCTCATGTCGGCCAGCACCAGCACCGCGCCCTTGGCATCGGCCGCCGACGACAGCGGCGTGACGATGTCGCCGACGTCGGCCGAGCGCGAGATCACCACGCCGTCGAACGGCGCCTTGATCTGCGTGTAATCGACACCGCTGCGCGCATAGGCCTCGTTGGCGCGTGCGGCGTCGACGGCCGCCGCGGCGCTGGCGCTGCCGGCCGAGGCGCGCGCGTATCGCGACTTGGCCTCCTGCAGGTACAGCAGCGACACCAGATGCTTGGCGAACAGCTTGTCGGCGCGGTCGAGGTTGCGCTGCGCATCTTCGAGATCGTTGCGCGCATTTAGCCGTTGGGCGGCCGCGACCGCGGCGTTGGCGGTCGCGGCCTGGTAGCTGGCCTGCACGTCGCGGCTCTCCAGCCGCGCGACAACGGTGCCGGCGGTTACGTGATCGCCTTCGCTGACGCCGATCCACTCGACGCGGCCGGTGCCCTTGGGCGCGACCGCGGCCTTGCGCCGCGCGACGACGTAGCCGGTGGAGTTCAGCAGCAGGTATTGCTGCGACGGCCAGGCGCTGACGACCTGCGTGGTCTGCACCGGCGTGACCGAAGGTTTCAGTACCAGAAAGCCGACGACCAGCGCGCCGCCGAGCAGCCACAGATAGCGGCGGTCGAACTTGCGGCGCTTGCCGGCTTTGGGGGCGATGCCGCTGCGATCGACGCGCAGCTTGCCCAGGTCGAGTTCGTTCAAGCGCTACGCTCCGTGTTCGCAGGCGACTGCTTCGAAAAGTGCCGGGAATAGGCAGCGATCAGCTCGTCGAGCTGGCCTTCGTGGTTGTAGGCGGCGGGCGCGGCAAACGAGATCACGGTGAAGTCCGGATAGTTCAGGAACACCACGTTGAGCTTGCCGACCGCGCCGGGAATGCCGTAGATCATCCGCGCATCGAAGCCCGGGAAGGAATAAGTGTCGCCGCTGACATTGCCCATCGACACGATGCCGCCGCTGGGCACCGACGGCGTCACCGTGTACAGCGCCTTGTCGACGTTCGGCCGCCCCTTGCGCAGCATGTACCAGACCGGCAGCTTCAGCAGCAGGCGGATGCCGGGAATCTGGCGGCAGTCGGCGTAGGCGCGCAGGCTGTGGCCGAACTGCAGCATCAGGCTGCGCGGCGTTGCATCCTCGGGCACCGTCAGGCGCACGTAGCCGGTCAGATTGCCCAGACCCATCTCCTGCGTGCGCAGGCCGCGATAGTCCACCGGAACCGTGAAGCCGACGTCGCCG
Source organism: Hydrocarboniphaga sp. (assembly GCF_028291725.1). GTDB lineage: Bacteria > Pseudomonadota > Gammaproteobacteria > Nevskiales > Nevskiaceae > Hydrocarboniphaga. Next base: position 45,246 of record NZ_JAQGNT010000025.1, read on the forward strand.
GGTTCGCGCCGGCGTGCCCATTGCGCGAGGAACACCGCGGTTTTCGGCAGCAGCTGCGAAACGCTGTTGTCGATGACCAGGCGGCGCCAGACATAGCCCAGCGGCGCCCGCCCGCCCACCGAGGGCGCCAGCACCGGGATGCATAGCGCCGGCGCTGCCGGCGGCTCCGGCGCCACCTTGTCCGCATGCTGCTGCTGGATGTCGATGTCGATCAGTGCCGAGTTCGAGCCTCCGAGCGGCTCGCCGCGCATCGCGCGGCAGACCTCCGCGACCCAGTGCAGAAAGCCGCGGCCGTCGATCGCCGCGTGCAGCGTGCGGAACACCAGCCGCGTCTTGCCGTCGCGGCCGGGCACGATCAGCACGTCGGCCACCGGGCCGCCGCGCATCGGCTGCAGGCGTTCCAGCAGAAACGGCGCGTTCTGCTCGCTGCCGCCGTCCCATTCGCTGGTCGGTAGCAGGCGCACTTGCGGCGCAATGCCGCTGTCGACCCAGCGCGAATACTGCAGCCAGCCGCGCAGCCGCACGCGGATCGCCGGGTTGGCTGCGGCGGCGCGGTCGACCGCCTGCTGCAGCTGCTCGCGGCTGACCGTGCCGCTGCCTTCGACGATGCCGTCGACGTGGTAGCGGTAGGCCTCGTTGAGCACCAGCGAGTAGCGCTCCAGCGGCGATACCGGCCGCACATAGCGCGCGGCTTTCTTTGGCGGTGTGTCACTCGGGATATCGATGGTCGCGGACGCCGGCGCGGTGGCCGTGACAGCGGCCGTGACCGTGGTCGTGAAATGGGAGATCGAGTCGTTCATGCGAGGGCTTCGGCGGGAACTGCGGTGGGAACCGCAACGGAGAGAAAGGCATCGAGTTGCGCACGCAATGCCGCGGGCGCCTCTTCGGGGATGTAATGGCCGCAGTCGATCAGTTCCAGCTGCGCGCGCGGCAGCAGGCGCTGCAGACGGTGCCCGGCCGCAAGGCAAGGCGAGCGGCGGCCGTAGACCAGCAGCACCGGCAGATCCAGCGCGGCCAGCGCAGCGTCGGGCTCGGCGTTCATCGCCAGCACGTCCTGCATCAGCGTGGAGCCGAAGAACAGCGCGCTCAGACGTTTCAGCAGGCGCTCACGGCGGCGTCCGCTGGCCGGCAGCTCGGCGTCGACATAGGCGGCCAGCGCTTCGGGCGACGTCACGCCCAGCAGGCTGGGTGCGACGTGGTCACGTGCCGGCATCGGCGCGTCGACCAACACCAGGCGCTGCACGCGCCGCGGATGACGCAGCGCGAAGTGCAACGCGATCAGCGCGCCCATGCTGTGGCCGACGATGTCGACCGCTGTGTCGGCATGGCCGTGATGCGCCAGCACCGCGAGCAGATCGGCGGCCTGCGCATCGAGATCGAAACCGCCGCTCGGCAGACTGCTGTCGCCGTGTCCGCGCTGGTCGTACAGCAGTACGCGGCGCGCGCGCGCCAGCGGCGTCGCGTAGGCCGAATACCAGCTCGCCATGTTGCCGGAGATCAGTCCGTGCAGCATCACCAGCGGCGTGCCGTCGCCGGCGCCAAGAGCCAGCGATGACAGCTGTGCACCGTTCACGGCGATGGTGTGGTGCATGGGTTCAGGCGACCTCGGCCAGCGCCGGTGCCAGCGCGAGCGTCGCTATCAGCTGCGCAGCGCCGGCCGCGCCCGGCGCGTCCAGCAGTTCGCGCGACAGACGCCGCGCGTTGTCTGCCAGCGTGCTGTCTGCCAGCAGCTTTTCGATCAGCGTGCGCGCGGTCGGCGGCGTGACCTTGCCGTGGCGCATGAACAGCGCGGCGCCGGCGTCGATGACCTGGCGCGCGATCACCGGCTGATCGTCGCGGATCGGCGCCACGATCATCGGCAGGCCGCGGCTCAGGCTTTCGCAGACCGTGTTGTGGCCGGCGTGGCAGACGACGCCATCGACACGATCGAGCAGCTCGGTCTGCGGCACGTAGTCGCGCACCAGCACATTGTCCGGCGCCTGCGCGGACAGATGCGCGGGCGCCACCATCACCGCCTGCAGCTGCGGCAGTTCGCGCAGCGCCGCCATCATCACTTCGAAGAAGCGCGTATCGCGGTCGCGGCTGACGGTGCCCAGTGACACCAGAATCCTGCGGCGCTCCGGGCGCAGCCAGTCCCAGGGAAACTCGACACCGCGACGCCCTTCGCCACGCGCCGGGCCGACGAAGGCATACGGCGCAGCTATACGCGCATGCGTGTTGCCGACCAGCACGTCCACCGAGAACACCAGCACGCGATACGGCGAGAAATCCGGCCGCTCGACGTGCAGCGACGCCGGCAGGTAACGCTGCTGCAGCGCCTGATACTGCTCGGCGACCCAGGCGTCGAACACCGGCGACATGCGCAGGATCGAGGCCGTGGTGGTGACCAGGCTGACCCAGGGCAGGCCGAGCTTGCGCGCCACCAGCGCGCCGCCGAGCATCTGGTGGTCGACGACGATCACCTCCGGCACAAAGTCGCGCACCGCCGCTTCCATCGGCGCCAGCATGCGCTGCGCCAGCGGCAGCGCGTAGTCCTCGAAGAACACGCGCACGCTTTCGAGCCCGCGCACCTGCGGCGTGCTGCTGCCGAGGTCCGCTGCCGGCTCGCCGTCGTCGAGCGCATAGACGCGCGCGCCGTCCGGCAGCTTGGAGCCGATCTGCGCCGCGTGCACCGCCCAGGCGATCTGGTGCCCCTGGCGCTCGAGCGCATCGGCCACGGCCAGCGCCGGGTTCAGATGCCCGGTTAAGGGCGGCACGGTGAACAGGATGCGGGCCATGTCTTAAGCTCTCCCTCCCCCGCCTGCGGGGGAGGGCGTTTGGCTTAGCCAGGAGTGACATTGAGTCACTCCTGGCCGAGGGCCAAACGCGGGTGGGGGCGTGAAGGCGCGGCGCTGTCGTCTCGCCCCCATCCCAACCTTCCCCCGCGTGCGGGGGAAGGAGCTGGCCGGTTCCGCGTCGAACCTTGCATCAGGCATCGACACCGCTCCCGGCAACCGCACCACTGATGAACTCGGCCAGCTCGCCCACCGACAGGCTGATCAGCTCCTGGATGCTCTTGCCCGACAGCCAGCCGACGATGTCGAGCTGGGTGCCGTAGTGCGCCTGGATCGCGTCGGCGATCTTCACGAACTCGATGCTCTCGAGTTCGAGATCGTCGTTGAAACGAGTCTCGGGTTCGATCTCGAAATCCTGGATCCAGTCTTCGTTGATGGTGCTGCGGATCTTCGCGATCACCAGGTCCAGCACTTCGTCATTACGGCTGCTCATGAGTCTCTCTTGCGGATTAGTGAATGACGGCGGCGCGCGGCATCGACTGCGTCGCCGACTGCTGTGCGGCTTGCTGCACCAGGCTCCAGCCGACGATGCAGTCGCGCAGCGGGTGGGTCACGATCCAATGGCCGTTGACGCGGAAGCAGTCGCCGTCGCGCGCCTCGATGCGGTAATCGTGCAGGCGGCCGCGCAGACCGGTGCCGCCGATCTTGGCCGCGACTTCCTTGACCACCCAGCCGCGCGCGTACTCGGCGTCGGCATTGGCGCCGTCGAGCAGCGCGCGCTCGGCGTCGTCGAACACCAGTGCCAGAAAGCTGGTTTCGCGCGGCTCTATGGTTTCCAGGTCGATGCCGACCGGCTGTTCGCCGACGATCGCGACCGCCAGCGAGCCCTTGTGCGCCAGCGAGATGTGCAGGCCTTGCGGCAGCGTGGCTGTGACGTTGGCGAACACTTTCGGCGCGCCGGCCGCATCGTTCTCGATGCGCAGCTCCTGCGGATAGATCGTCGCGATGCCGCGGTGTTCGCGCAGCCAGGCGCGGACCGCGTCCTTGGCGGCGACGCGGCCGGCCAGCCACTGGCGGCGGCGGCGCGGCGCCAGGCCGTCGTAGACCGCGCGTTCGCTGGCCGTCAGATAACGGCGGCTGATGTAGTCGCGCAGGATCGCGGTGTCGTAGCGGTCGTCGAACAGCGCGACGTTCGGCGGCACGCGCTGCGAGACTTCATGTTGCGACAGCAGCCGGCTGCCGACCCAGAATGCCTTGTCCATCTGGTAGCGCCGCGTGCGCCAGCCGTCGATGGCGATGCGCAAGCGGCCGTCGGCATCGCGCAGCTGATGATGGGTGACGCAATTCAGCGCATCGAGCAGCTGGATGCGGACCTGCGCCTGCAGGGTTTCGCCCGGCAGCGGATCGGGCGCGAAGAAGCGGATGCGGTCGACGCCGATCGGCATCGCCAGGCAGTCCTGCGGCTGCTCCATGACCCAGTAGCCGGCGAGCTGGCCCATGTTGTCGAGCAGCGCGCCCTTGCCGCTGGGCACACGCAGTTCGCCGTCGATGCCGTTGTCGGCGATACCGCGAAACGCGCTGACGCCCTGATAAGCCGGGCCATGAAACATCCACTGCTGGCGATACAGTGAAGCCGCATCGACTTCGGTATCGCGCGCACCGGCCAGCGCCGGCATAGCCGCGAGTTCGGCCGCCGGATACTGCGCCGCAATGATGACGCGCGCCTTGAAGTAGCCGACGATCTCGGCCTCGATCGTGGTGTCGTCGATCGATTGAAGATTGATCTCGACCGTCAGCGGCTCGCTGACGACCAGCCAGTTGTAGGCCTGGATTTGCGCGACCTCAATCACCTTGAGATCGGGCAGCACTTCTTCGACCGCCTCGCGCACCAGCATGACTTCCATCGTCATCGGCACCACCGGATGGCGGTCGGCGACGATCGGCCAGTGCTCGCGCTGCGGATACAGCTCGTGGTCACGCACGTAGGGGATGGTGCTGTCCAGATCGAGCCGGCGCTGCACGCGCTGGCTGACCTGGCCGGGCTTGCTGATCTGCGCGCTAGGCAGCGCAGCAGGCGCCGCGCGATGACGCTGCCACAGCGCCAGCACTTCGCGGCCGCTGCGTTCGATGTCGGCCAGCGTGTCGCGCATCAGCAGGCCGACCGCGTCGTTGGCCGCGACGGCCGGCAGTTCGCCGCCGCCGATGAAGCGCGTCGGCAACAGCTCCGCTGCCAGCGGTTCATGCACGCGCAGCAGCGGCACGCCCAGCGACAGCCGCCGCGTACTGGCGGTGGCGGCGTCCGGCTGCGTCTGCGCGGCGACAGAATCGATCGCCGGCGCCGGATCGTGCTGCAGCAGCCGCGTGTCGAACTCGGCGCCTTCCACCCACAGCGCCGCGCACAGCTGCTGCAGCTGTTCCAGGCCGCTGCGCGATCCGTGGTGGCTCTGGATCGCATGATGCGGCCTGCCGCTGAGCGTGTCGTCGATGAAGCCGTTGAGCGAGCCGGTGCCGACCTGCACGAACACGCGGTAGCCTTCCGCGTACAGCCCCTCGGTCAGCGCGCGGAAGCGCACCGGCTGCGTCAGATGATCGAGGGCGAGCTGGCGCTTCTCGGCCATCGCGGCCGGGAACAGCTGCGCGCTGGTCGCCGACCACACCGGTTTTTTGGGTTCCTGCAATTCGGCATTGCCGAAGAAGTCGCGATACCAGCCCATGTGCTCGGCAAACAGCGGCGAATGGAAGCCGGATACGAAAGGCAGCAGCTGCGCGAACACGCCGGCCGCGTGCAGGCGTTCGGCCAGCGTCTCGATCGACGAACGCTGGCCGCAGGCGATGACCTGGTGCGGGCAGTTGTCGTGCGACAGCGTGATCCGCTCCAGGCCTTGCATCGCCTGCAGCAGACGCTCTTCGCTGCAGGCAGCGCTGAGAAACAGCACGTCGGGGAACTCGACCGCGTCGACATCCAGGCCCTGGTTGGTGCGGTCCGACAGCGCCTGGTCCATCATTCCCGAGCACAGCATCGCGCTCCATTCGCCGACGCTGTGGCCGGCGTAAACGTCGGCCTCGATGCCGAGTTCGACCAGGATGTCGAACAGAAAGCGGTTCAAGCCCAGCAGGCCGATGACCTGCTTGGCCAGTGACTCGCCTGCGGCCAGCGGCTCGCAGTAAAGCGGCTGCGGCCGACCGAAGTAGGCGGCGAGATCGGCCACCTGCGGCTGAAAGCTGCTGTCGACGCCGGGGAAGACGAAGGCGAGCTTGCCGCCGCTGCCGAGCAGGCCGTCCGGCGAAAACCAGATGCGCTGGCGGCCCTGCCAGGGCTTGCCCGATGCGACGGCCTTGCGCGCGACTGCGAGCCGCTTGACGTCGGGCGCGATCAGCACCAGCCGGCAGCGTCCCGGCTGCGGCCGCACATCGTGTTCGCCGCGATCCAGCCGCGCCAGCAGCGCGTCGATGCTGTCGGCGCTGAGCAGCAGCACCGGCGGCAGTATCGATGCCGCGACCGCCGTCGTCCCAGGCTGCGGCACACCGCGCAGCACCAGATGTGCGTTGATGCCGCCGAAGCCGAAAGCATTGACCGCGGCGATGCGTTTCGCCGGCGGCTGCTGCCAGGTTTCGGCGCGGTCGATCACGCGAAAGCGCGTGTCGGCGAGCAGCGGATGCGGCTCGCTGCAATGCAGCGTCGGCGGCAGCACGCCGTGATAGATAGCCAGCGCCGTTTTGATCAGGCTGGCCATGCCCGAGGCCGGCATCGCATGGCCGATCATCGACTTCACCGAGCCGACCACCGCGCGCGCGCGCTGGCCCTGATGCGCGCCGAAGAAGCCGCCCAGGGTTTCGAGTTCGACTGCGTCGCCGGTCGGCGTGCCGGTGCCGTGCGCTTCGACCAGGCCGATACCGTCGCGATCGATGCCAGCCTTGGCCCAGGCTTTTTCCAGCGCGATGCGCTGGCCGCTGGCCGAGGGCGCGACCAGGCTGGCGCTGCGGCCGTCGCTGGACGAGCCGCTGCCTTCGATCACCGCGTAGATGCGGTCGCCGTCGGCGAGTGCGTCGTCGAGACGCTTCAGCACCGCCATGCCGACGCCTTCGCCGGCGAGGATGCCGTCGGCGTCTTTCGACAGCGGTCGCACGGTGCCGCTGCGCGACAGCGCGCCGAGCTGGCAGAACGTGGCCCAGAACGTCAGGTCGTGGCTCAGGTGTGCGCCGCCAACCAGCATCATGTCGGTCTCGCGGCGCTGCAGCGCCGCGCAGGCCTGCTCGATCGCGATCAGCGAACTGGCGCAGGCCGCATCCACGGTGTAGGCCGGGCCGTGCAGATCGAGCCGGTTGGAGAGGCGCGAGGCGATCAGGTTCGGAATCAGGCCGGCGGCGACGTCGGGGCCGTAGTACGAGAACGACTGCTGCAGGCGCGTGCGCGCGGCGTCGAGCGCGGCTTCCGACAGATCAGGAAACAGGTCGCGCAGCGTCTGCAGCATCTGCGGCAGCAGCCGCACATGCTGCTCCAGCCGCAGCACGCCGGCGCTGACGTAGTTGCCGCGGCCGACGATCACGCCGGTGCGCTCGCGCGCGAACGGCTTGTGCTCGTAGCCGGCGTCGCGCAGCGCCTGGTAGCCGATCTTCAGCGTCAGCAGCTGATCGGGTTCACCGGCCTCGGTGGCCTTGGGCATCATGCCGAAAGGCAGCGGATCGAAGTCGGCGTAGTCGTCGACGAAACCACCGCGGCGGCAGTAGAAGCGATCGATCGCGCTCGAATCCGGATCGTAGAAACTCGCGTCCCAGCGCGCGGCCGGCACTTCGCCGATCGCATCTACGCCGTCGACGATATTGCGCCAGAAGCGCTGCAGATCCGGCGCGCCGGGGAAGACGCAGGCCAGGCCGATGATCGCGGTACGCATTGCAGGTTCGGGCATGGTCAGAGCCTCAAGCTTCCGCAAGGCGGCTGCCGGAGCTGGCGCCGAAGCTGTCGGGCTTGCCGCACATCAGCACCACCTGCGAATCGCCGGCGCCGGTCGACAGCTCGCGCAACAGCGCGTCGACACCCTCGTTCTGCGGAATCAGGCCGATGCCCTTGCGCTGGTACTCGTTCTTCAGCGACTCCGAGACCATGCCGGTGTCGGCCCACGGCCCCCAGTTCACCGACAGCACGCGGCCGGCGATGCGCGTCTGCCAGCTGTGCGCGAGCTTGTCGAGCACATCGTTGGCGGAGGCGTAGTCGACCTGGCCGCGGTTGCCGAAAGCGCTGGCGACGCTGGAGAAGAACACCACGAACTTGACGTCGTCGCGAATCAGCTTGTCGAGGATCAGCGCGCCATGCACCTTGGTGTCGAACACGCGGCCGAAGCTCTCGTCGGTCTTGTCGCGCACCAGCTTGTCCTCGACCACGCCGGCGCCGTGTATCACGCCGTCGATACGGCCGCGCCGCGCGTAGGCGTCTTTGATGAATTGCGCGAAGCCCTCGCTGTCGCGCACGTCGAGCTGGGTGTAGTTGAAGCTGCTGCCAGCCGCGCGCAGCTGCGCGAAAGTGTCGCGGACTTCGCGCTCGGCGAGGATGCGCCGCGCCAGGCGCTCGATCTCGGCCGGCTTGCGCGTAGGCTCGGCCTGCAGCAGCAACTGGCGCAGCCGCCGTGGATCATCGATGCCGCGCGTCACCGCGCTCTCGTCGCCTTCGGGCAGCGCCGAGCGGCCGAGCATTTCGATGTGGCAGCGATAGCGCCGCGCCAGTGCGGTGGCGATCAGCGCGGTGATGCCGCGCGCGCCGCCGGTCAGCAGCACGACGCTGTCGGCGGTCAGCGCCAGGCCGGCTAGCGAGCTGTGCTGCAATTCCACCGGCACCACTTCACGCGCATAGCGCAGGCCGGCCTGGTAGGCGACTTCGGGCACCGGATTGGTGGCGACCAGCTCCTGCTCGATGCAGCGCGCCAGCAGTTCCTGCGACTCGTTCAGATCGAGATCGACCCAGTGCGCGCGCAGCTCCGGGAATTCCTTGATGACCGACTTGACCATGCCGGCGAAGCCGCCGCCGCGGCCGGCTTGTGAGCCTGTGCCGGTGCCGCCGGCGACGCCGAAATCACCGCCGAGGCTGCTGGCGACCAGCAGATGACGCGCGCGTTTCAGCAGGGCTTCGCGCACCATCGCGAAGAAATGCTTGACGTCGATCACCAGGCTGTCGGGGTTCAGGCTCCACAGATGGATCAGGCCGTCAACTTGGTCGAGGCCTGCGACGACGGTGCTGCCGGAGAACTCGACGATACGCGGCAGCGCACCGCGCGCCTGCAGCGCCGCGGCCACCAGCGGCGCCAGGCCGAGCTTGTCGTCGGTGATCAGGAACTGCTTGCCGGCGAGATCGATATCGCCCGGCATCGCCGCGCGAATCTGCTGGCGGCGCAGCACGTAGCGCTCCAGCGGAATCCGGTCTTCGACGACGGCTGCGCTCGCCGTGGCCGGTGCGGCTGCCGCGTGTTCGCGCTGCAGTGTGCCGTCCCACAGGTTCGCGCCATCAGTCGACAGCGGATTTTGGTGTCCGGCAAGGCGCGACGACGAGCCATAGCCGTCGCTATGGCGAGAAGGAGTAACGCCGCCGGGCGACAAAAGACGCGTCGAATGATGGTGCGAATCTGTGGGACGGCACACCAGCCAGCTGATCATCTCGCGCAATGTCTTCAGGCCGGACAGGCGCTCCAGCATCGCGTCCTTGTCGCTGCCGCCATCGATGCCCAGGCGCGAGGCCAGCTGGCCGACGACTTCGAGACGCTTGATCGAATCGATCGACAGATCGGCTTCGAGATCGAGATCCAGATCCAGCGCTTCCGGCGGATAGCCGGTGCTTTGGCTGACGATGTCGAGCAGCACTTCGGCGACATTCAGCGCCGGTGCCGCGGTTGGTGCTGCCACGGCAGCCAATACCGGCACCGGCTGCGACGGCAGCTTGTCGGCGAGCCAGCTGAGCATCGCGCGCAGGGTTTTCTGCGCTGCGAGCTGTTCGAGCAGCACGTCGGCGCCGGCACCGATGGCGTTGCGGATCGCCAACTGCTGCGACAGCTCGCCGATGATTTCCAGACGCTTGATCGAGTCGATCGACAGATCGGCTTCCAGGTCCAGATCGAGGTCGAGCATGTCGGCCGGATAGCCGGTGCGCTCGCTGACGATCTGCAGCAGCGCGCTGCGTGCGTCGGGTCCGGCCGGCGTCGGTGCTTCCAAGGAACCACTCCCTCCCCCGCTTGCGGGGGAGGGCTGGGGTGGGGGCGGAAGGCGCGGCGCTGTCGTCGCGCCCCCATCCCAACCTTCCCCCGCAAGCGGGGGAAGGAGCTGGCCGGTTCCGGGACTCATGCCGGCTGCTATGAAGCTGCGGCGGTCTCTCCCGGAGGGAGAGGGAAGCACAGCGGGGCGTCGCCGATCTTCACTGTATGTAGCGGCGTATGTAGCGGCCGGCGCGCCGAAGTAGCCGAGCAGCACATCGCGCTGCGCGTTGACCATCTCGCGCATGTTCGACAGGTAGCCGACGATGGCCTGTTCGCCGGCCGACAGCGATGCCGCCGGCAACGCGGCGATCGGTTTCGCAGCGACCGTCAGATCGACCACGGGCTCGAGTACCACTGCGGCGCCATGCGTCGGCGCCTTGCCGCGCAGCGGCCAGGCGCGGCCGCCGTTGACCCACCAGGTGGTTGCCGACAGCATGCGCGGCGCGGCCAGGTCCAGCGTCTCGCTGCGGTTCGCGAACAGCGCAGCGATATCCAGGTTCGGCATCAGCACGGCCAGCTGCGCCAGGGTTTCGAGCAGGCCGGCGAGGCCGCGTTCTTCCGGATCGATCGCCAGCGCGGTATGCGGCAGATCCTTGAGAATGCGCGCGGCCAGGCTGGTCAGCACCTTGCGCGGACCGATCTCGACGAACACGCGCGCGCCGTCGGCGTACATGCGCTCGATCTCGGCGACGAAGCGCACCGGGCTGACGATGTGGCGCGCCAGACTGCTGCGTAGCGTGTCCGCGTCCTCGACATGCGGCGCAGCGCTGATGTTGGAATACACCGGCCAGCGCAGCGCGCCGATGGACTGATCAGCCAGCACCTGCGCATAACGCTGCTCGGCGGCGGCCATCAGCGGTGAATGGAACGCGCAGTCGGTGTCGATCAGCTTGTAGCCGACCGCATGCTGCTTGAGCAGCGCGCAGGCCGCGTGCACGTCCTGGGTCGGCCCCGAGATCACGGTCTGCACCGGGCTGTTCTGGTTGGCCATGACCACGCTCGGGAAGCCGGCCAGCAGCGGGCCGAGCGCTTCGACGTCGAGCCGCACCGCGGCCATCGCGCCGCTGTCTTCGCCGACCGAAGCCAGAATCGCCTCGGCACGCGCGCGCGACAGCGCGATCAGCGTCGTCGCGTCGAAAGCGCCGGCGGTGGCCAGCGCGGCGAGTTCGCCATAGCTGTGGCCCGCAGCCATGTCCGGCTGCAGGCCGACACCGCGCAGCCATTCGAACGCGGCGAGTTCGACCAGGCCGAGCGCGGGCTGGGTGTTGCGGGTGTCGGTCAGGCGCTGCTGCTGGCGCGTGCGCGTGGTCTCGTCGTAGGCCGTCGGCGGGTACATCACGGGCAGGTATTCGCTGCCGCTGGCGAGCAGCGACTGCAGCGCCGGGAAGTAGACGAACAGCTCGCGCAGCATGCCGGTGTACTGGCTGCCCTGGCCGGAGAACAGATAGGCGAGCTTGCCGCTTGCCGCATCGGCCGCGCGATAGCTGATGCCGGCGCCGCTACGGTGCTCCAGCGCGGCGGCGATGCGCTGTGACAGGCTCGCGCGGTCGGTGGCGACGAAGGCGAATTGTACCGGCCCGCTGCCGGCGTTCCAGGCCGCTGCGGCGAGATCGCGCAGCGCGACCGGCGCGTCGGATTTCGATGCGAAGCTCGCGAGCTTGCGCAGCGTTGTCTCGGCTTCGGCCGCGTTGCTGCCGCGCACCGCGAACAGCTCGGCCGGCCACTGGAGCGCGCCGAGCGCATTGTGATGCGCCGGATAGGCCGACATCACCGCGTGAAAGTTGGTACCGCCGAAACCAAAAGCGCTGACCGCGGCGCGTGCCTTGCTGCCATTCGCAAGCCAGGGCGTCGGCGCGCGGTTGAGTTGGAACGGGCTGGTGTCGCTGCGATACCAGGCGTTCGGCGCGGTGATCGCGCCGGTCGGTGGCAGCACGCGGTGATGCAGGGCTTTCGCGGCCTTGATCAGGCCGGCGACGCCGGCCGCGCACTTGGTGTGGCCGATCTGGCTCTTGACCGAGCCCAGGCCGGCCTGGCCCGGCACGCCGCCGTAAGTGTTGAACACTTCAGTCAGCGTCTTCAGTTCGGTGCGGTCGCCAACGACGGTGCCGGTGCCATGCGCTTCGATCAGGCCGATCTCGGCCGGCAGCACGCCCGCCTGCCAATAGGTGCGATCGAGCGCGCGCTTCTGGCCTTCCTTGCGCGGTGCGGTCAGGCCCAGGGCCTTGCCGTCGCTGGAGCCGGCGACGCCGTCGATCAGCGCGTAGATGCGGTCGCCGTCACGCTCGGCGTCGGACAGGCGCTTGAGCACGACGATGCCGACGCCTTCACCGAGCGCGATGCCGTCGGCGTTGTTGTCGAAAGAGCGGCAGCGGCCGCTCGGCGACAGCGCGCCGACCGAAGAGAACATCAGAAAATCGCTGATGCCGTTATGGAAGTCGGCGCCGCCGGCGAGCACCATTTCGCTGCTGCCGGCGCGCAGTTCCTTGACCGCGAGTTCGACCGCGGTCAGCGAGCTGGCGCAGGCCGAGTCCACCGAATAATTGACGCCGCCGAGGCCGAGGCGGTTGGCGATGCGGCCCGAGATCACGTTGACCAGGATGCCGGGGAAGGAATCCTCGGTCAGGCTCGGCAGCGCTGCCGCGAGTGCCGGCGGCAGCTCGCCGCAGTACTGCGGATACATGTTGCGGAAGTTGTACTGGTTGGCGAGGTCCATGCCGGATTCGGCGCCGAAGATCACCGAAGTGCGTTCGCGATCGAACCACTTTCCTTGATAGCCGGCGTCCTTGAGCGCCTGGCTGGCGACTTCCAGCGACAGCAGCTGCACCGGCTCGATCGCGGCCAGCGAAGCCGGCGGAATGCCGTACTTGAGCGGGTCGAAAGGCGTGTCGGCGATGAAGCCGCCCCATTTGCTGACCGACTTGTCCGCCGCCATGCCGCCGGCCTGGTAGTAGCGCGCGGCGCTCCAGCGCTCCGCCGGCACTTCGCCGACCAGATCGCGGCCTTCGACGATATTGGCCCAGTAGGATTCCAGATCCGCCGAGCCCGCATACAGGCAGGCCATGCCGATCACCGCGATCGGTTCGGCCTTGGCCGGCAGCCGCAGCGGCGGCAGATCGAGCCGCGCAAGATAGTCGTCGGCGCCGCGCGTGACCTGCTCATGCAATGCGGCGATCGTGGTCACCTCGCGCTTCATCGCGATGACCTGGCCGATCATGTACATGCCTTCGGCACGCTGGCGGTCGGCATCGACCGCAGCAAGCTGGCCGTCGACGTAGTCGACGCCCTTGGTGGCGATGCGCAGGCGGCCGACGGTCAGCGTTTCCAGCTGTTTCCAGGCTTCTTTCTGATCGACGCCTTCACGCTGCAGGCGCTGTTTCTCGCGCGCGAACAGATCGACGAAGCCCGAGGGCAGGCAGCGGATTGCATGGCCGGGCGCGGTTTCGACCAGCACCGTCGCGTCGCCGGACAGCGCCCGTTGCTGGAAGCCTTCGAGCACCGTGCCGCAGGTCACCGCTTCGCGCGTGCCGATGTAGGCGGTGCCCATCAGCACACCGATCTTGGCGCCGCGCGCGGCCAGCGGCGCGGCCAGCGCCGCGACCATCGCGCTGGAGCGTTCGTCGTGAATGCCGCCGGCGAACAGGATGTGCAGCTCTTCCGGATGCTCGACCTGCGCCAGTCGCGCCAGTGCCTGCTCCCACAGCACGAAGCTGTAGCGCGGGCCGACGTGGCCACCGCATTCACGGCCTTCGAACACGAAATGCGTGGCGCCGTCCTTCAGGAAAATATCCAGCAGGCCGGGCGAGGGCACGTGCAGATACGTCGGAATGCCCATCTCGATGAAGGGCCGCGCCTGCGACGGCCGGCCGCCGGCGAGCAGCAGCACCGAGGGTTTGAATTCCTTGATCAGTTCGAGTTGCGGATCGAGAATTTCCGGCGCCGCGAAGCCGAGTACGCCGACGCCCCAGGGGCGATCACCGACCTGTTCGCGTGTCGCTTCCAGCAGCTTGCGCGATGCGCCGGCCTGCATCAGCGACAACGCCAGGAAGGGCAGGCCGCCGGCATCGGCGACCGCGGCCGAAAACGCAGCAGTGTCGCTGACCCGCGTCATCGGCCCTTGCGCGACCGGATAGCGCAGGCCATGCGCGCGCGCCCAGGCGCCGTGTTCGGCCAGCGGACGCAGCTTGCGCGCCTGATGCAGCTGGCCATCGACGCGCAGCCGCAGCGTCTGGATCAGCGCTTCGATATTCGAGCAGTCGGCCATCACCAGCCGCGCCAGCGCGGCGTCCTGGCCGATCGCCAGCAGTGGCGAGGGATTACTGTTTCCTGGCGTCAGTCTCAGGTTCAGGTCCGCAATATCGAGGCCTTCGAGCGCGGCGATCTCGCCCTGGCTGCGCGCATAGACGTTGTAGCCGGCGACGTTGCGCACTTCGCTGCCGTCCATCGCCAGGATCTGGTTTTTCAGCTCGGCGGGCAGCGTGCTTTCCGGAAACGCCGCGAGCACAGCGTCGAGCACGATGCCGAAAGCGCCGCCAGCGAAGGCGCCGGCCGCGGTATGCAGGCCGATGCCGCCCTGGCTCCATACCGGTACACGCGCTGCGGTCTGCGCGACCAGGCGCTGCAGCAGCACGAAGCTGCTTTCCTCACCGACCTGTCCGCCGCTTTCCTGTCCTTTGGCGATCAGGCCGGCCGCGCCGGCGGCTAATGCCAGCTCGCCTTCAGCGACGCTGCGCACCTGCGCAATGAACGGCAGCCGGCGCCAGGACAGCGGTAGATTGTCGGCTGTGCCGGCGACGATCAGGTATTGCACCGAAGCCGGCAGCGCCAGCTCGCCGAGCTTCACGCCGTCGGGAATCCGCAGGCCAAGACCCGCGGCGGGCTCGGCAGCGATGCGCGACAGCAGCGTGGGCCAGGTCTGGGCGTCACGGCCGATATCGACCGCGACCGCGACCTGTTGACGCGACAGGCTTCGCGCAAGCGCCAGATCGGGCCGCTCGAACGGCGTGATCGCCAGAATGCGGAAGCGCTCCGGTTGCGTGCTGAACAACAAGCCCGCTGTGGCGCCGTGCATTGCACCGGCTGAATCCTTCAGCTCCCCTTTCAACTCCCATCTACCCATGTCACACCCGCCCCTGTTGTTGACCTACGCACCCACCACGCGCCGCGCCCTGCCCTCAACTAATCCTGTGTCCAACGAAAGAAGTAAGCGCCGATTGCGAGAAACACCGCGGTCATCGCCGCCATTGCCAGCAGTGGCTGCCGAATGTCGGCGAGCCCGGCGCCGTCGAGCATCACGGCGCGCGCCGCTTCGAGCATGTGCGTCAGCGGGAACAGGTTGGCGGCGGCCTGCACCAGCGGCGGTGCGCCATCCAGTGAAAAGAACACGCCGGAAAGAATCACCATCGGCCAGGACAACAGATTCAACAGCCCGCCGGACAGTTCCTCGGACGAGATGCGTGCCGCGACCAGCAGGCTCATCGTGATCATCGACATCGAGCCGAGTACCGTCACCAGCAGCAGATCCAGATAGTGGCCCTCCATCCGCAGATGCAGGAACAGGCTGCAGGCCAGATAGATCAGCGCGGCGATGAAGACCACCAGCAACAGGCAGGCGATCAGCTGCGCGCCGATGAATTCGACGGCTGTCAGCGGCGTGCCGTTCAGGCGCTTCAGATAGCCGCTCTTGCGATAGCGCACGATCACGTGGCCGATCGCGAACAAACTCGAAAACATGATGTTGACGCCAAGCAGTCCGGGCACCAGCCAGTCCGCATAGCGCGTCTGCGCGCCGCCGACGGCCTGCACTTGTGCGTCGGCATCTTCGGCCCTCAGCAGCCGCTGCAGCAGCAATCCCTTGCCGGACTCGGAGTTGACCCAGTAACGCAACGGCGACTGTCGCGGATCGATCAGCAGATCCAGACGGTGGCGCTCGACTTTGGTGATCGCCGATTGCGGGTTGGATTCGTAATGGAACTGCGTCGCTTCGGCGGCGAAAAATGGGTGTGTCGCCGGTGTCAACGGCCGATCGCCGAGAACGCCGACGTTGAAAACCGGTCTCGATGATCCGCCTGACAGCACCACGGCCATGCCGATCACCAGCAGCGGCGCGAACAGCAGATTCCAGGCCAACGCGGAGCGGTCGCGCAGCACTTCAAGCAGGCGGGCCCGAACCATCGCGGTTAATCGAGCAGGCAATCGATTCATGCGCGCAGTTCAGTGCCGGTGAGCTTCAGGAAGAGATCTTCTAACGTGCGCGGCCGAATTTTTAACTGTGCAAGCGACAGACCAGCCGAAATCAGCTGCTGAACGGTTTTATTGACATCAACACTATTGATTTCGATGCGGTCGACTTTGCGTGTCAGCGCAAGGTCGAGCCGGTGCCCGTCGCAGGCAGCGGCGGGCAGTTCGAGCACGCTGTCGTTGAAATGATCGGCCAGCAGCTTTTGCGGCGAACCGCGCGCGAGGATGCGGCCATGATCCATGATCGCGATGTCGTCGCAGAGCAGATAGGCCTCCTCCATATAATGAGTCGTCAGCACCACGGTCCTGCCGCGCTCCTTTATCTGGAGGACCAGCTCCCAGAAATTGCGGCGCGCCTGCGGATCGAGCCCGGTGGTCGGCTCGTCGAGAAACACCAGATCGGGATCGTTAACCAGCGCCAGTGCGAGCAACATGCGCTGGCGCTGGCCGCCGGATAGTTTTCGATGGTCGCGGTCGAGAAACTCTTCGAGGTGGCAGGAGGCAATCAATTCGTCGATCGATACGCCGCGCCGGTACAGCGAGCGAAACAGCTGCAGATTCTCGCGCACCGTCAGAAAATCCTGGAGCGCGGTGTTCTGGAACTGGATGCCGATACGTTCGCGATAGTGCGAGTCGAGCGGTTTACCCCGATAAAGAATATCGCCGGAAGTCGGCCGTATCAGCCCTTCGAGCATCTCGACGGTGGTGCTCTTGCCGGCGCCATTGGGGCCCAGCAAGCCCAGGCAAGTGCCCGGCTCTATATCGAAGCTGATTCCGTCTACCGCCTTGTTGGTCGGGTAGTGCTTGCGCAGCTCACGCACGGAAAGAATGGCGGCCATGGTGCCTTGGGCGGTTGAGACGATTGGACAGCGAAAGGGGGCCTGAAAAACGCGGCGATATGAAAACGCGGACGTATGCGCTGATTCTGAAAAGCATTCGGGAACACGTCCACCACGAGCATGCATCCTCGGCGTTACATTTGAATGAGAGAACCTGCGCAGGCAAGAAGATGCGGCGAATCCTGTGGCCCGGTTCGAGCCGCAGATCAGCAACAGCTTGGCTTTGTTCCGATCAGCTAGCCTTGCATCATTAACTCGGTAAACAGCAACTTTCGAGCCACGACGATGATGGAAAAAGAGGCCGCTGTCTTATGGCCGGCTTCTTAACCCTATTTAACTTTATCTGCTGTAACAGCGGCTGTAACAGCAGATGGTGAACATCGTTGACGATGGACAGACTTTATTGCTGCTGCAGTTGCGGCGTTAGTTTTTTTTCTGCTGATGATATGCGGCGCTGTTCGATCGTTCGTCTTCAGCGTTGCGTCTTTCGTCGGCGCGCCGATTTCTGCGGTCGCGATTCGGCTAGGCATTACACTTCGCAACCTATGTCATCGATCCCGTACTCCGCTGCTCCGAGATTCAAGGCCCAGCTGCTGGCGCCCTGGCATTGGCCGACCTGGCTGGCGATCGCCTTGCTGTGGCTGCTGGCGATGCTGCCGATCGACTTCGGCCTGAAGTTCGGCGAAGGCCTTGGCGCTTTGCTCGGCCGTGTCGTGCGCGGCCGACGCAAGGTCGTCGATGTCAATCTGCGGCTGTGTTTTCCGCAGATGCCGCAGACCGAGCGCGATCGCGTTCGCGATCAGCACTTCCGCGCGCTCGGTGCCGGTGTCATCGAAGCCGGGCTGGCCTGGTTCGCGTCGGACCGGCGTCTGGCACCGCGTTTCTCGATCGAAGGTCGCGAGCATCTTCAGGCGGCGCTGGCCAGCGGCAAAGGACTGCTGCTGCTCACCGGCCATTTCTCGACCTTGGAAATCGGCGCGCGCGTGCTGTGCACCGACGCGGAGCTGCCATTCCATGCGATGTACCGGCCGTATGCGAATCCGGTAATGGATTGGTGCATGCATCGTTGGCGCGAGAAACGGGCGAAGCTACCGGCGCTGCCGCGCGAAGACCTGCGCCGGCTGGTGCGCGCGCTGCGCGAGGGCCGTGCAATCTGGTATGCACCGGATCAGACCCTGGACGAGCGCCTGTCGGTGTTCGCGCCGTTCTTCGGCGTGCCGACACTGACGCTGACCGCGACCGCGCGGTTGGCGCAGATGGGCAGGGCTGGAGTGCTCCCGTATTTTCCGCGGCGCGAGCACGGCCGCTGGGTGCTGCGCTTCGAGGCGATGCTCGACGGCTTTCCGGGCGGCGACGATCTGGCCGACGCCGCGCGCATCAATGCGGTCATCGAGAACGGCGTTCGTCTGGCGCTGCCCCAATACTTCTGGCTGCACCGGCGCTTCAAGAAGCGGCCCGCCGGAATGCCGCGGCCTTATTAGGCCTGCTCGACCGCAGGCTGCACCGCGGTTGGCGGGCGCGCCCATCACCGCCGGCCTGCTGCTAAACTCGCCCCGATTTCCTGATGAACTCATCGAGGCTTCCGGGTGGATAAACGCTTTTATCTGACTTTTGGTCGCGCAGCTGCGGCTACGCTGCTGTTGATCGCCGCCCAGGCGGCCTCGGCCGCCGCTACCGCGGTTGACGAGGCCCAGACGCTGATGGGCCAGGGACAGTACGACCAGGCGCTGAAGAAGGTCGAAGGCCAGCTCAAGACGGCGCCCCAGGATGCCGAGGCGAGGTTTCTGCGCGGCCTGATCCTGGTCAAGCTGAACCGCGGTCCGGAGGCGATCAGGGTCTTTGCCGACCTGACCCGCGACTATCCGCAGCTGCCCGAGCCTTACAACAACCTGGCGGTGCTGTACGCGCAGCAGGGTGACTACGAAAAGGCGCGCGACGCGCTCGAAGCCGCGCTGGCGACGCATCCCAGCTACGCCACTGCGCACGAGAATCTTGGCGATATCTACGCCGCACTCGCCGGCGCCGCGTACAACCGCGCGCTGACGCTGGACCAGAGCAATCAGCTGGTGCGCAGCAAGCTGGCACTGATCAGCCAGCTCGACCATGCAGGTTCGGCCGGCACCGCTCCGGCGATCGCATCGTCGTCGACCAGCACCGTGACCGCGCCACCGGCCGCGTCGTCGGCACCGGCATCGATTCCGCCCGCGTCCACGGTCCCGTCCGCCGCCGCCAGCCTCGACGCCGGCACCATGCAGAACGTGACCAGCGTGGTCAACGCCTGGGCGGCGGCCTGGTCATCCAAGGACGTGTCCGCGTACTTCGCGATCTACGCGCCGAGCTTCATCCCCGAAGGCAGCGTCACCCGCGGCACCTGGGAAGCGCAGCGCCGCGACCGCATTTCGCGCGCTGCCCGTATCAGCGTCAAGGCGCTGAACCCGCGGGTCGAGCGCGTGTCGGACGATCGCGTCGGCGTCACGTTCACCCAGGACTACGAGTCCGACAGCTTCACGGACAAGGTCTCCAAGACCTTGGAGTTGCAGCAGGCCGGCGCAAGTTGGCTGATCGTTCGCGAATACACGCGCTAGCGGCGTCAATGTACCAGCGGTGGTGGATGTGGCCACGTGCACTGGCCGCCGGGTGCCTGTTGGCCTGGCTGCCGTTGGCGCAGGCATCGGCAGCGCCGGCCACCAAGCCGGCAGCGCAGCCGACGCTCGAATCCGAACTGGTTTCCGCGATCGAAGACCTGCGCGTCGGCAAAGGCCAGAGCGCCCTCGAAAAACTCGCCAGGCTAACGCAGCAGCAGCCCAACTTCCGGCTCGCGCAACTGCTGTACGCCGATCTGCTGGCGGCGCGCTCGGGCAAGCCTGGCATCATGCCGGACGCCGAAGACCCGGCTCTTGGCGACCTGTACGACGAGGCGCGCTATCGCGACGAGCAGGCGCGCTTTACGCCTCCGCCCGGCACCGTGCCCGGCAACGTGCTGAAGCTGGCGGCCGAATACCCATACCTGGTGGTCGTCGATCTGCCGAACGCGCGGCTCAATCTGTTCGAGAACAAGGCCGGTGATCTGAAGCTGATACACAGCCATTACGTCGGCATCGCGCGCAATGGGTTCGGCAAGAAAGCCTCGGGCGATCTGCGTACGCCGGTCGGCATTTATCACATCACCGGCTGGAAGTCGGACGAGCAGCTGCCCGAGCTCTACGGCTCCGGTGCCTTGCCGCTGAACTATCCCAACCTGTGGGACCGGTTCCGCGTCAAGACCGGCTACGGCATCTGGCTGCACGGCGTGCCTCGCTCGACCTACGTGCGCGCGCCGCGGTCCAGCGAAGGCTGCGTGACGATGGCCAACGATGACCTGGTGGCACTGAAGCCCTATGTGCTGGGCACCAATGCGCCGGTGATCCTGTCCGACCATCTCGACTGGATGGCGAAGGCCGAGGCCGCGCACGAGCGCGACACGTTCTTGAACCGCATCGAGGACTGGCGCAGCAAGTGGGCGGCCAGGGACACCGAAGGCTATCTCGGCTTCTACGGCGAGGACTTCACCACCGACGGCATGAACAAGGCGGCGTTCGTCGCGCACAAGCGCCGCGTCAACGCGACCAAGTCGTTCATCGACGTGAAGATCGATGACATGAGCCTGTACCGGTATCCCGGCGAGCCGATGATGCTGGCCGAGTTCACGCTCAAATATCGCAGCGACAATTTCAGCTCTACGGCCAAGAAGCAGCAGTATTGGCGGCAGACGGCGAAGGGCGACTGGAAGATTTTCCGCGAAGAGAATCTGGACTGAAGTTGCGTCGCCGGCATCCGTGTCTTCGGTGCTTGCATTTTGTTGCGAGCGGCTGGCCCATGATGTCGGCCATCGTCAGCAACACCGCGCCCGCGCCGAGCACCGCGGGCAGTGGTGTGATCAGCCGATCCGATAGGTGGCGCTACAGGCCGCTGCCGAACACGCCCACGATCGCCGCGGCTTCGCGCGGCGCGTGCTCGCCGGAAAGCGGCGCGGCCGCACGCAATGCGGGGTCAGCCATCGTCCGGCTCCAGGCGTCGTTTCAACCGCAGGCCGTCGGCGCTGTCGTCGTAATACGCCGGCAGTTCGCGATCCACGGTGTAGCCCAGTTTTTCATACAAGCGGCGTGCCGGAATATTGTCCGCGCGCACTTCCAGCGCGATGCTCGTGCAATGCCGCCGCCGCGCCGCGGCCTCGGCTGCCGCCACCAGCTGCTGCGCCAGCCCGAGGCCGCGAGCCCAGGGATCGACCATCACCGAGTAGATGCGCGCCGTGCGGCTGCCGGCGCGGCTCAGCAACAGCAGGTTGCCGAGTACACGGCCGCCGGTCTCGGCCACCAGGAAATCGGCGCGCGGATTGGCGACGAAGCCGCGCAGGCTGCGTCGCGACATCTGGTCGGAAGGAAACAGCGCTTCGAGTTTCAGCAGCGCGTCGATATCGGCCAGCGCGGCGCGGCGCACCGTCGCGGCGGCACCCATTCTAGTTCTTCACGCGCGCTTCCAGCCGGCGCACGAAGTACTCCATGATCTTGCGATACAGCGTGTCTTTCAGCACCAGATCCTCGACGCCGAAATCGATGTTCGGGTTGTCGTTGACTTCGACCACCTTGACGACATTGCCGAACTGCTTCAGATCGACGCCATACAGCGCGCTGCCGACCGCTTTCGCCGCCTGCACCGCGACATTGCGTACCAGAGCCGGCACTTCCTCGATCGGCAAGGTGTCATGGTTGCCTTCGATCTTGCCGCCGTTGCTGCCGTGCTTGACCACCTGCCAATGATCCTTGGCCATGTAGTAGCGGCAGGCGTATAGCGGTACGCCGTCGAGCACGCCGACGCGCCAGTCGTAATCGGTGGGCTCAAATGACTGGCCGATGACGATGTCCGAGCGCTCCAGCAGTTCGCGCACTTCGCGCTTCAGCTCGGCCTCGTTGTCGACCTTGATCACGCCGCGCGAAAACTGCGAATCCGGCTGCTTCAGCACGCACGGGAAACCCAGCTCTTTGGCGATCTGCTTCACGTTGCCGCGATGGATCAGCATGGTCTTGGGCTGCGGGATGCGGTGGCGATCCATCAGCTCGGATAAAAACACTTTGTTCGCGGCGCGCAGGATCGATTTCGGATCGTCGACGACCACCAGGCCCTCACGCTCCGCGCGCCGAGCGAAACGATAAGTGTGGTGATTCACCGCGGTGGTTTCGCGGATGAACAGCGCGTCGAACTCGGCGACGTGGCCGTAGTCGCCCTTGTCCAGAAAATCGACCTGGAAGCCGAGATCTTCTGCGGCCTTCTCGAACAGCTTCAGCGCGCGCGCATTCGACGGCGGATCTTTCTCGTCCTCGTTGACCAGGATCGCCAGGTCGTAGCGATACGAATCCTTTTTCTGGCGCGGCATACGCCGCCGCGTGAAGTAGTCGCGCGCCGCCTGGTGCATGAATTCCAGGTGCGAACCCGGCACTTCGCCGAGCGCGATCGGGCCGATCGACTGCACCCGCCACTCGTCACCCTTGTATTCGAAGCAGGCCTGCACCAGCGGTGCCGGGAACAGGTTGAACAGCGCGCGCGCCAGGCGCTCGTGGCGCTTGGTCGGGCTCTGGCCGAAGTAGACGTTGAGCACGTACTCGGACGAGCCCAGCCGCGCCAGCGAACTCTGGATCAGCTCGTCGATCTCGTCGTTGAGCACGCCGGGCGATTCGGCGAGCTTCAGATCCTGGATCGTGGTGATGTCCGGCAGCGGCCGGTGGCCGCGCGCACCGGCCAGCAGGCTGACGTAGTAGCCGGTGCTCTGGTAGCTGAAGCTGCGGCACAGGTTGTAGACGCGGATGTTGCGCTGCAGGACTTCCGGCGTCAGCGTCAGGTAGTCCCAGGCGGTCATGACATGCATGCCGGGGATCTGCAGCGGCCAGTCGGTGCGCGAATCGACGACGACCAGGCCGCTCACGGCACAACCCGGCGCTTGCGCTCGGCCTCGGGCAGGAGTCTCGGCAGTGGATATTCCAGCGGTGCGGCGAGACTCATGCGGAAGTGAAAGCGACCAGGTCCTGAAGTGGGAAAGCAGCGCGCGAATCCTAGCATCACGGGACGGCGAGCGACCGGGACAAAAGCACAAAGCGCGGCTCCATTCCCCAACTGTAGGAGCGGTCCTTGACCGCGATTGAGGCCCTCAGCCGCACAATCGCGGTCAAGGACC
>NZ_JAQGNT010000042.1 GCF_028291725.1 Hydrocarboniphaga sp.
CGGTGATGCGCACCGAGCAGGCACTTCCAGCCGATGTGAAACTGCTGGCGCCGCTGAAATCCGCCCTGCTGCTCGCCCCGCTGATGCAGGTCGACGGCGATACCCAGAACCGCCTCACCCGCGGCGAAGTCAATATCGTCGCCGACAAGTCCATCCCCTATCACCTGCTCAAAAAGGTCATGGCGACCTGTACCGATACCCGCTTCGCACGCATCTCGCTGGCCGTCGTCGAGAAGAAGGGCGTCTGATGAGCAGCCGCGCCCATCGATCGAACGTAGGGCGGGTCATGACCCGCCGCTTTTTTGGCCCACCCGCGCAGAAAAACGGCGGGTCGCGACCCGCCCTACGCAGCTTCGATACGGCCTATCGCGCTCAAGGAGGAGGCGCATGAACGCCACCGCTCTGCACCACAACGCCGTGATCGGCGTCGATGCCTGGGGCCTCGCCGATGAAACCGATCGCCGGTTCCAACGCATTCTGGTGCGCGTGCTGGCACCGGTGATGGCGCTGGCGATCATCGTGCCGTGGGTGCGGCTGCAGATTGACAAGGACGAAGAAAAACCGCCCCCGGCGCTGGTGATCGAGCTGTTGCCCGATCCGCCGAAGCCCAAGCCGATTCCCAAACCCGAAATCAAGCCGGAAGAACCGCCGGTTGAAAAAGCCGCAGTCAAGCCGATACCGAAGCAGGAAGCGCCGAAGCCTGTCGTACCTAAAAAAGAGCAGCCCTCGCCCGCCGCCGCGTCTGCGGCGCCCGCGCCCAGTGCGCGCGAGATTGCCCAGCAGTCCGGCCTGATGCAGTTCCGCGATCAGCTCGCCGCGGTGCGCAGCCAGAACGCGCTCAGTGCCAGCACCGATCAGCCGCTACAGGTCGAGTCGGCCATCACATCAATGAGCAACAGCGTTGCGCGCGGCGAACGCCTCGCATCGGCCAGCGGCAGCGGCGGCATCGGCAGCACCAGCGGTAAAAGTGTCGTCGGCGCCCAGAACGGCACCAGCCTGGGAAATCGCCGCACCGCGAGCGTGCAAAGCGGTATTGGCTACGGTACCGGCGCACCTCAGGGATCGGGCGGCACCGGCACAGGGCCCGCTGCCTCACGTTCATTGCAGGACCTGCAGCTCACTTTCGACCGTAACAAGTCGTCGTTCTCGGCGATCTTCAATCGCGCTGCGCGTGAAACACCGGGCATGGAGGCTGGAAAGATCGTGTTGAGTCTGACGATCGCGCCGGACGGATCGGTCACGCGCTGCGAAGTCGTGTCGAGCAGCTTCAATGATGCAGCTCTCGAGGAAAAAATAGTGCAGCGCGTTCGACTGATGAACTTCGGCGCGAAGAACGTACCCGCATACACATATCCCAACTATCCGATGAACTTCATCGCCTCATGAACACGATGGCGCACCTGGAAAACGCTTCGGCGACTACGCCTCAGGCCCCCGGGGAATCCACGATGAATCCCAATCATCCAGGGCGCGGCCTGTTCCTCGCAGCGGCGACGCTGGCCTTGGCGGCGATGCTCTGCCTCTACGGTTTCATCAAGATCGTGCCGCTGGCCGCGGCCCACACCGGTGCGGCGAGTACCGCGAGTACGAGTTCGTCGTCAAAAGAGGTCATGCACTAAATATGACGTTTTCGCTTCGGTATTAGCGACAGCGGCGCCCAAAGCTGGTTCACCTGTCAGAAAGGAATTCCTTGATCGGCCACACACCACGCATAAATATTTGATATGTAGCGATTTTTTTTCGTAACGAGGGTTGGCACAGCGGTTGCTTTATAAGTGATGCGACACAAAGTCGCTTGAGGATTCGAGCAAAGACGCTCGCTCCTACGGATATCGACGTCCACGTCCTGGCCCAGTGCCGGCACGTGGATTTTTTTTGCCCGAGGGATGCACCGAAGGCAGAGCCGGAGTTCCAGGAAGCGGTAGCGGATTGCGTTGTTTTGGATGTGCGTTTCAAGCAGCAGGGTCGTTAAAAGCGAAGCAGGCTCCGGAGGCGGGGCGCTTTTTATTTTTTTAATACGAAATAGCGGTACCCATCTACAAACCAAGGAGTTGAGGCATGAAAGGGTCTAAAGGGAGTGGAGCGCGCTGGGTCAAGGGCGCCGTTTTTGCAGCGCTGAGCATGGTGTCCAGCCATTCGTGGGCAGGCATTTATGACGACGGCAAAGTGTTCTTGACGGGCGGCGTGTTCACTGTCGACGGTGGTGGTGGCGGCGGTGCGGTGCCGTGGGCGACCATCACCGGTTATGAAACCCGTGACGGCATCAACGGTGGTGCGGGCTTCACGTATGTCAGCTTGCCGAACTACACGCTGAATTTCCTCGGCGCCTCGGTCGGCTTCTTCGATCGCTTCGAGCTGTCGTACATGAACACCAAGCTATCGACCAACCTGGGCAACGTCGATACGGTTGCGCTGGCTGCATCACTGCTGAACCTCGACAAGAACCTGGGTCTTGATCCGAACGGCAGCAATCTGCACATGGAAACCTACGGAGCCAAGATTCGCCTGTTCGGCGATGCGGTCTACACCTCCGACAGCTTCCTGCCGCAGACGGCTATCGGCGCGTACTACAAGGTCAACAGCACCAAGGAATTCGTCACGACTTTGAGCGCTGACAAGGCCAAAGACTACGAAATCTACGCGGCCTTCACCAAGGTGTTCTTCCGCTATAGCACGCTGGTCAACCTGACTGTTCGCTACACCTCTGCCAACCAGATCGGTCTGACCGGCTTTGGTTCCTGCGAAGCCAACCACACCAACTGCAACAACGATAAGGAATTCCGCATGGAGTTCTCGACGGCCTATCTGTTGCAGAAGAACTTTGCGATCGGTGGCGAGTGGCAGCAACACGGCAACCAGCAGAAGCATCGTCCGGTCGATACCGGTGATCTTCTGTCCACCACCAGCGCCAATGGCGCCACCGACCTCGTCCACGGCGTTGTCGGCAACGTCGTCGGCGGCGTGATTGGCGCTACCGCCCTGTCGCAGTCGCTGACACAGAACGAAAGCGACTGGTACGACGTGTTCTTTGCTTATGCACCGAACAAGAACTACTCGCTCGTGTTCGCCTACCTGTTCCTGGGCGACATCGCGGTGGCTCACGAGCAGAACGGTCTGTACTTCGCCCTGCACGCCACGTTCTAAGCGCCTGCATCCTGTTTGAACCACTCTGTCGTCGTTCTATCTGCACACATATCTGATGGAGATTCACATGAAATCATTCACGCGTAACCTGATGGTCGGAGCGGCGCTGTCGATGGCAGCTCTGGCTTCGGCGCCGTCCTTTGCCGGTGAGAGCAAAACCTCGCCGATCCTCGGCATCACCTCCTCCTCGCTCGAAGAATTCGGCGGCCCGGACGGCGTCCGCGCCTGGGTCGAGAGCCTGTTCTACTACATCATGCTCGACAACCGCATCGCGCCGATCTTCCGCGAATTCGGCAACGTGGAGCGCCAGACCTTCTTGAACACGCAGCTCGAGATCATGGTTCTGGGCGGCCCGAACGAGTACCAGGGTGCCAGCATGAGCGCGGCTCACGCCGATCTCGGAATCACCATGCCGCAGTTCAACGCGGTGGTGGAAGCGGCTTACAACGCCTGCGAACGCAATGTGATCCCGTATCACACCTGCAATCAGCTGATCAATGCGCTGGCGCCGTTCACGAGGGACATCGTCACCCGTTGAACCCAATGCAGGCTTAGAGTTCAAAGCTTCTATGATCCAAGCCTGCAGATTGCCGAGTTGCAAGTAGTACGGCGCGATTCGCGCGAGAACACCGGGCGGCCAATGGCGGCTACGCCAACCACACCGCCCAGTGGTTTTCGCGCGGATCGCGCTTCTTTGTTTTTTGTATTCTGGTTTCATACCCACAGGCCCGAACCGTTCGCACTACCAATAAACCATGAACCCGTTCAAAAACCTCAAGCAGTACCTCACCCCCTCTTCTTCGACCGATTCCATGGACGGAACGTCAGTGAACCCCCTGTCCAATTCCAAGCGCTCATTCCTGCGTGCCGGCCTTGGCCTGTCGCTGGCCGGTCTCGGTATCAGCCGCGCGCAGGCTGCCGGCGGTCTCGAGCAGTTCTACAAATACAACATCCCACCCGAAACCTGGCTCGCCGAAGTATTCGGCGGGCAGGTGCCGCCTCCGCAGGTCGCTCCCGGTGGCAGCTTCGGTCTGATGCAGCCATTGCCGGGACGCGTGCGTTACTGGCGCGCCAATGGCCGCACCGCCTGGGTCTTCGACGACATCGGCAAGGTCGGTTATGCGCCGACCACTTGCGGCTTCGTCGTCAAGGCGGGCGCGATCGAATCCGCCAAGGTGCTGATCTATCGCGAATCGCGCGCCGACCAGGTCGGCACACCGTCGTTCCTGAATCAGCTGATCGGTGCCAAATCCGCCGGCGCCGGCATCGACCGGAAAGTCGACAACATCTCCGGCGCGACCTACTCGGTCGACATGATGAAGCGCATGGCCAATGCCGCTCTGCAGCTGGACAAGACTGTCCCGGCCTGATCATCGCCATGTCGGTACAACCTTCGATCAAGCCGCCGCCCAAATATCCGCCGCCGCCTGTACTGCGGAAATTCGCCGGGGCCTTCCGCAACTGGCGCGTGCGCAATCTGCCGGGGCATCAGCATGTGCCCAAGCCGCCTAAGCCGAAACCGAACTTCAGCATGTTTCTGCGCACCTGGCACAAGCGCGCGGGCCTGTTTGCGTTCGTGTTCATGGGCTGGCTCGGCTTCAGCGGCTTTCTGATCAACCAGAGCGCCAGCTGGGGCTATGACGTCGCCCGCGTGCGCGTGTCGTGGGTAATGTCGCTGTACGGCCTGCATCCGGAGCCGCCGGGCACCGGCTTGGTTGCGGGTGGACACTGGCTCGCCGAAACCATCGACGTCACCCTGCTCGATGGCAAACCGCTGAGCCAGCGCATCCCGAAGCAACTCGGCATGGCAATCGGCGGAAGCGCCGACAAGCCGCTGCTGTTCGTCGCCGAGCCCGACAAGGTCGTCGTGCTGGGCCCGGACGGCTCGCTGGTCGACGAAATGAGCGGCTACACGCTGCCGGTGCCGGCGATCCGCCGCATCGGCGTCGTCGACGGCAAGCCGAACAAAGTCGTGATTCAGGATCTGGATGCCTACGCGACCACCGATGGCTTGCAGTGGGACAAACTGCCGGTCAACTCCGACGTCAAATGGTCCGAGCAGACGCCGCTGACCGACGCGCAGAAAGCCTCGGCCCTGCCCTATTCGCGGCCCTCGGTATCGCTGGAACACGTGCTGGTCGACGCGCATAGCGGCCGTCTGTTCGGTGCGTTCGGCGCATGGGTAATCAACTTCGTCGGCATCGCCGCGATTCTGCTGTCGATCAGCGGTGTCTGGATCGTGGTGCGCACCAGCAAGCAAAGGCGCCAGGCGCGCCGGTGATGCGATCGCTGTTCACGCCCAGGACCTTGGTACGCCATTCGTTCCTGGCGATGGGCACGGACGTGATGGTGACGCTGGCTCCGCGCCGCCGCCACCTGATCAAAAAAGCACGCGAAGCGATCGTCGACGTGCAGATCATGATCCGCGAGTTCGGCCGCGACGGCTGGGCCTGGGGCGACGGCGAACTGGGCACCTTCAATCGCCGGCTCGCCGCTGGCGAGCGCGTGGCGATTCCGCCGGCGCTGAAGCCGATTTTCGATCGCGCCTGGGCGATACGGCAGGCCAGCGATGGACATTACGAGCCGCGTATCGCCGGCTTGGTGCATCTCTGGGGTTTCGACGATCTGGCCCGTTTGCGGCAACAGCCGCCCAACCGCGCCGAAATCGACGACAGGATCGCCGCAATGCACCGCGCTCCGGCTTACGAAGCCGGCAGCGCGCATTACGGGCCTGCACCGCAAACCGGCTGGGATTTCGGCGGCATTGCCAAAGGCTATATCGTCGACCGCGCGCTCGACCTGCTGCGCGAAGCCGGGTTCGGCGACGCAACCGTCGACGCTGGCGGCAATGTGTCCGCCCGCGGCCGTAAACACGATCGGTCGTGGCTGATCGGCATCCGCAAACCGCTGGATCTCGGCGACGACCCCGACACTCCCAGCTTGCTCGCGGTGCTGGCGGCCGACAACGAGGCCGTCAATACCCACGGCGACGATCAACGATTCTTCATCCATGAAGGCCGCCGCTATGCGCATCTGCTCGACCCGCGCAGCGGCGATCCGGTCGAAGGCCTGCGCTCGCTGACCGTGGTACACCACGACGGCATGCTCGCCGAAGCCGGTGGCGCCGCCTTGTTCGTGGCCGGGCCGGGCGCGTGGCCGGCTCTCGCCGCAAAGCTCGGCATCGATCAGGTGCTCGCCGTGCATACCGACGGGCGCGTGATGGCGACACCGGCATTGGCCAGGAGGCTGCGCGCGGAACCCGGTGTAGTCATTCAGACCGTCGGGCTTTTGGGCGAAATCGAAAGCCTTATCGGCTAGCCCCAACACGGTTCACTTTGTCGCGTAGGGCGGGAGGAGCGCAACGTATCCCGCCGCCCCGTCGCGAAAGGCGGGATGCTCCCGCCCTACAACTCCGCGTTAACTGAACGGTATTGGGGCTAGCCCGTACCCGCGCCGATCTGGTGCGTCCGCACCGCGGCCGCACATCACCCAGCCTGGGTTCAGCTGCCATACGATCACGATGCACCTCCCCGGAGAGCGCCTTCGACACATTTACGAGCAAGCTCAACTCTCAAGGCTGTAGCAGCGGCCACGCACCGTGAAGTGGCATGTCCATTGCGTTTACATTCGCAAGCAGTACGGTTACGGCATTGAGCCGGCGGGGCCAAAGACGGCACCTCGACGTACGCAACTATCGTCATTCGGGCAAAGGCGTCCATCCATGTTCACTCATGGGGGCGCCTTTTTTTTGGCCGCAGGAATTGCTGAATACCGAGCATACGATGATCAGAACATTGGTACCCATGCAGGGCCGCGTGCTTGTGTCTTCGGCTTTGCTGGACGCATTCGGCGGCTGCGCGACAAGGCGCGGACGCCAAACTCTTTCCGGCGCGATCTTCCCCTCCTCTCCTAGGTCTCGCTGGACTTTTACCGACGTAACGCCGGCCCGCGCCGGCGCACACACTCGCCGCATCATGTCGTTGGAGATTCACCGATGAACCTGCAGAACTCGAAGGCGACGTCAATCAAGCTGTTCAGCTTGGCGACGCCGCAGATGCGCGCGTTCCATTTGACCTGGATGGCGTTTTTCGTGTGCTTCTTCGCCTGGTTCGCGGTCGCGCCGCTGATGCCGATCATCAAGGGCGAATTCGGACTGACCAAGGACCAGATCGCCAACATCAATATCGCTGCCGTCGGCATCACGATACTGGTGCGTCTGCTGATCGGCCCGATGTCGGACAAGTACGGGCCGCGCAAGACCTACACCGGCCTGCTGCTGCTCGGCGCGATCCCGGTCTTCGGCATCGCCTTTGCCAAGAGCTATGAAGCCTTCCTGGTGTTCCGCCTGGCGATCGGCGCCATCGGCGCCAGCTTCGTGATCACGCAATACCACACCTCGGTGATGTTCGCGCCGAACGTGGTCGGCACCGCGAACGCGGCGGCGGCAGGTTGGGGCAATGCCGGCGGCGGCGTCACCCAGAGCCTGATGCCGCTGGTGCTGCTGGCGGTGATCAGCTTCGGCGTCGACAAGGCCTTGGGCTGGCGCGTGTCAATGCTGGTTCCCGGCATCATGATGGTGATCGTCGGCCTGCTTTACTGGAAGTACACGCAGGACTGCCCGCAAGGCAATTACAAGGAGCTGCGCGCCGCTGGCGTGCAACTTGAAAGCGGCGGCAAGGGCGGTGGCTGGGTCTCGTTCAAGACCGCGATGGCAAACTATCGCGTGTGGATGCTGTTCGTCACCTACGGCCTGTGCTTCGGCATCGAGCTGTTCGTACACAACGTCGCCGCCAGCTACTACGTCGACAAGTTTCAGATGGATCTGCAGCACGCCGGCCTCGCCGCCGGCAGCTTCGGCCTGCTGGCGCTGTTCGCTCGCGCGCTCGGCGGCATCGCCTCGGATCGCCTTGCGCGCCTCAAGGGCCTCGACGGTCGCACCATGCTGTTGTTCGCACTGATGCTGGGCGAAGGCATCGGCCTGATCTGGTTTTCGTCGGTACAGATCGCCAGCGTCGCCGTCGTCGCGATGATCGTATTCGGCGTTTTCACGCACATGGCCTGCGGCGCGACCTACGCGCTGGTGCCTTTCATTGATCGCAAATCCCTCGGCGGTGTCGCCGGCATCATCGGCGCCGGCGGCAATGTCGGCGCGGTCGCGGCGGGTTTCCTGCTCAAAGGCCTCGGTGATGTGCAGCTGACCTTCTTCTATCTCGGCGTCGCCGTTCTGTTTGGTGCCGCCTGTGCGGTCATGGTGCGCTTCAGCGCCGAGCATAAGGCCCGCGAAGCCAAGCTCTACGATGAAGCCGTCGCGATGCGCAAGGCCGCACCGGCAGCGCAGGGCGGCACGGAGGCGCTGGCCAGCTAAGCGGCCAAGGGAACGTTCTTACGAGAAGGGCCTCAAAAAAGCCCTCGTTATTTTTACCCGTCGATTCAGCACTCGTCTTTTGATACGGGAAGATCAGGTACGCAATGAAGCTCGTCGTCATCGGTAACGGCATGGTCGGTCACAAGCTGCTTGAGCAGCTGACCGCGCAAGCCGTTCCGGATCTTGAAATCACGGTCCTCTGCGAGGAATCGCGGCCGGCCTATGATCGTGTCCATCTTTCGTCTTACTTCAGCGGCACTTCGGCCGAAGAGCTGTCGCTGGTCACGCCGAATTTCTTCGAGCAGGACAATCTGCTGCTGAAACTCAACACCAAGGGCGTCGCCATCGACCGCGCCGCGCGCGTCGTCGTCACGTCCAATGGCGAGCGCGTCACTTACGACAAGCTGGTGCTCGCCACCGGCTCCTACCCGTTCGTACCGCCGGTGCCGGGCCGTGATCGCCCGGGCTGCCTGGTGTATCGCACGATCGAAGATCTGGAGGCGATGACCGACTGGGGCAAGAAGTCCAAGGTCGGCGTCGTCATCGGCGGCGGCCTGCTCGGCCTGGAATGTGCAAAGGCGCTGACTGACATGGGCCTGGTTACGCACGTGGTCGAGTTCGCGCCGCGCCTGATGGCGGTGCAGATCGACGATGGTGGCGGCCGCGTGCTGCGCAACAAGATCGAAGCGCTCGGCGTCACCGTGCACACGCAGCGCAACACGCTGGAGATCGTCGACGGCTCGGGCATGGGCATCGGCGGCCGCCACGCGATGAAGTTCGCCGACGGCAGCCAGCTCGAGACCGACATGATCGTGTTCTCCGCCGGCATCCGTCCGCGCGACGAGCTGGCGCGCGTGTCGGGGCTCGAGATGGGCGAACGCGGCGGCATCAAGGTCGACAAGAACTGCCTGACCTCCGATGCGAACATCTACGCGATCGGCGAATGCGCACTGTCAGGCGGCAAGATCTACGGCCTGGTCGCACCCGGCTACGAAATGGCTCGCGTGGTCGCGCAGCACATCAGCGGCAGCGGCGCCGAATTCAACGGCGCCGACATGAGCACCAAGCTCAAGCTGATGGGTGTCGACGTCGCCAGCATCGGCGACGCGCACGCCGCCACGCCCGGTTCGCGCTGCTATGTGTTCACCGACGAGCGCAAGCAGATCTACAAGAAGATGGTCACCTCGGCCGACGGCAAGGAGTTGATCGGCGCAGTGCTGGTCGGCGAAGCCAGCGAATACGGCACGCTGCTGCAGATGATGCTGAACCGCATGCCGCTGCCGGAGTCGCCGGAGTTTCTGATTCTGCCCTCCTCCGACGGCCTGGCCAAGCCCGGCCTCGGCGTCGACGCGCTGCCGGACAGCGCGCAGATCTGTTCGTGCAACGACGTGTCCAAGGGCGCGCTGTGCGCGGCGGTCGAAGGCGGCGCACGCACGGTCGGCGAATTGAAGAGCTGCACCAAGGCCGGCACCTCCTGCGGCGGCTGCGTGGCACTGGTCACGCAGATCATGAAGTCCGAGCTGAAGCGTCAGGGCGTCGCGGTCAACAACCATCTGTGCGAACACTTCGCGTATTCGCGCCAGGAGCTGTACCACCTGGTGCGGGTGCACAAGATCAGGAGCTTCCGCGATCTGGTGCATCAGCACGGCAGCGGGCTCGGCTGCGACATCTGCAAGCCGGCTGTGGCTTCGATTCTGGCTTCGTGCTGGAACGAGTTTGTGCTGAGCAAACCGAATGCGGCGCTGCAGGACTCCAACGATTATTTCCTCGGCAACATCCAGAAAGACGGCACCTACTCGATCATCCCGCGCATCGCCGGCGGCGAGATCACGCCGCAGGGGCTGATCGTGATCGGCCAGGTCGCGCAGAAGTATGGTCTTTACACCAAGATCACTGGCGGCCAGCGCATCGACATGTTCGGCGCGCAGGTTCATCAGCTGCCGGCGATCTGGCGCGAGCTGACCGATGCCGGCTTCGAATCCGGCCACGCCTACGGCAAGGCGCTGCGCACCGTGAAGAGCTGCGTGGGTTCGACCTGGTGCCGCTACGGTATGCTCGACTCGGTCAGCATGGCGCTTAAGATCGAGCACCGCTACAAGGGCCTGCGCTCGCCGCACAAGCTCAAGTCCGCGGTCTCGGGCTGCACCCGCGAATGCGCCGAGGCGCAGTCCAAAGACTTCGGCGTAATCGCCACCGAGAAAGGCTGGAACCTGTACGTCTGCGGCAACGGCGGCATGAAGCCGCGCCACGCCGAGCTGCTGGCCGGCGATCTCGACGACGAAACCCTGATCCGCTATCTCGACCGTTTCCTGATGTTCTACATCCGCACCGCGGATCGCCTGCAGCGCACCAGCGTCTGGCGCGACAACATGGAAGGCGGTCTCGATTATCTGAAAGACGTGATCGTCAACGACAGCCTCGGCATCGGCGCCGAGCTGGAATCCGAAATGGCGTCGATCGTCGACAGCTACGAAGACGAATGGAAGAAGGCGATCGACGATCCGGAAACGCTGAAGCGCTTCCGCAGCTTCGTCAACAGCGATGCAGGCGACAACAACGTGGTGTTCGTGCAGGAACGCGGCCAGATCCGGCCGGCCACCGCGGATGAGAAAAAAAGCCGCTTCAAAGGTATTCCGGTCGTCGAAGCCGAAGCCTGAGAAATCTTGGAAGCCATGGGCACTACGAATACGGAGGACGCGACGATGGACGGTGGAAGCCTGGGCATCGCAGCCGCGGAATGGGTCTGCGTCTGCGCCGCCGACGATATCTGGCCGAACATCGGCGTCTGCGCGCTGGTCAGGAATAACCAGATCGCGGTGTTCCGCCTGCAGGATGGCGACGGCGTCGATCACTATTACGCGATCGACAACTACGACCCGCAGTCCGACGCGAACGTGCTGTCGCGCGGGCTCACCGGCTCGCTCGGCGGGCGCAAGGTAGTCGCGTCGCCGATCTACAAGCAGCACTACGACCTGGTTACCGGCGAATGTCTGGAAGACGCCAGCCAGCCGGTGCGCGCCTACGCGGTTCGCGTGGATGGCGGCAAGATCTGGGTCGCGGTTTGACCGTCGTGAGTCTCCGCCGCAGACCGCGCCTGGTGGTGGTCGGTAATGGCATGGCGGGCATGCGCACCGTCGAGGAGTTGCTGAAGTTCGCTCCCGAGCATTACGACATCAGCGTGTTCGGCAGCGAAGCGCACGGCAACTACAACCGCATCCTGCTGTCGCCGGTGCTCGCCGGCGACAAGCAGTTCGCCGACATCATGCTGCACACGCGCGAGTGGTACGCGGCCAACGACATCACGCTGCATGCCGGTGATCCGGTGGTGCGCATCGACCGCAATCGCCGCGTGGTCGTGTCGCAGTCCGGTTTCCAGGCGCCCTACGACCGCCTGCTGCTGGCGACCGGCTCCAAGCCTTTCGTGATTCCGGTGCC
The DNA here is from genome assembly GCF_028291725.1 of Hydrocarboniphaga sp. Lineage (GTDB taxonomy): Bacteria > Pseudomonadota > Gammaproteobacteria > Nevskiales > Nevskiaceae > Hydrocarboniphaga. The sequence continues at coordinate 11,945 of NZ_JAQGNT010000042.1, forward strand.
GGGCCACAAGCTGCCCGGCGTGATCGCGTTCCGCGATATTGCCGATGTCGAGGCGATGCTCAGCGCGAGCCGCAGCCATAAACGCGCAGCGGTGATCGGCGGCGGCCTGCTCGGCCTGGAAGCCGCCAACGGCCTGATGCGCCAGGGCATGGACGTCACCGTGATCCACGTGATGGACAGCCTGATGGAACGCCAGCTCGACAAGCCGGCGGCCTCGCTGCTGCGCAGCGCGCTGGAGAAGCGCGGCCTGCGCTTTCTGCTGTCGGCGCAGACCGCCGAAATCATTGGTACTGATCGCGTTACCGGCATCAAATTCAAGGACGGCAGCGAAATCGAAACCGACCTGGTGGTGATGGCCGTCGGCATCCGCCCGAACTTCGATCTCGCCAAATCCGCCGGCCTGTACTGCGACCGCGCGATCGTCGTCGACGACACGCTGCAGACGCATACCGATCCGCGCATCTACGCGGTCGGCGAATGCGTGCAGCATCGCGGCGCCGTTTACGGCCTGGTCGCGCCGCTGTGGGAGCAGGCGCGTGTCTGCGCCGGGCATCTGGCCGCGGTCGGCTACAAGCGCTATCCCGGCTCGGTGACCTCGACCAAGCTCAAGGTCACCGGCATCGACCTGTATTCGGCGGGCGATTTCATCGGCGGCGCCGATACCGAAGACCTCGTATTCCGCGATCCGCGGCGCGGCGTCTACAAGCGCCTGATCATCCGCAAATCCGACGGCGGCGATCGCATCATCGGCGCGGTGCTGTATGGCGACGTCGCCGACGGGCCCTGGTATTTCGAGCTGATGCAGAAGAACGCGGACATCTCCGCGCTGCGCAATAAACTGCTGTTCGGCCGCTCATTTTGCGAAGCCTCCGGTCAGGCGGCCTAGTGCCGTGAATCGGAGATCCACACAAGCAGTCGACTCGGTCTGGCGCCGCGATACTGCGTCGCTCGTCGTCGCCATAGCTACGGCTATGACTCCTCCTCGCGCCTTGTCTCGCGACGCCATCCCTTCGCGCCTGATTGCGCGGATCTCCGATTCACGGCACTAGCTCATGGACGAGAGCGCCGACATTGCCCGCGCGGTGGTGAAGACCACCTGCCCCTATTGCGGGACCGGCTGTGGTGTCGACGTCACCGTCGACGGCGATCACGCCAAGGTCGCAGGCGACAAGGAACATCCGACCAACTACGGCCGGCTGTGCGTGAAGGGCACCGCGCTCGGCGACACCGTGGTTGCGCAGGGGCGGCTGCTGTATCCGCAGATCCGCGATGCCGACGGCGTGATGGTCCGCCGCAGCTGGGACGAGGCGCTCGATCATGTCGCCGCCAGGCTGCAGGGCATCGTCGACGAGCACGGCCGCGACGCGATCGCCTGGTATGTCTCCGGCCAGTTGCTGACCGAGGACTACTACGTCGCCAACAAGCTGGTCAAAGGCTTCGTCGGCACCGCCAACATCGACACCAACTCGCGGTTGTGCATGTCATCGGCGGTCGCCGGCCACAAGCGCGCGTTCGGCGAAGACATCGTGCCGGTGTCCTACGACGACCTGGAACTCGCCGACCTGATCGTACTGGTCGGCAGCAATACCGCCTGGTGCCATCCGATTCTGTTCCAGCGCATCGTGCGTGAGAAGGAACGGCGGCCCGAAATGAAGATCGTCGTCATCGATCCGCGCCGCACCGCGACCACCGAGATGGCGGACCTGCATCTGCCGCTGCGCGCCGGCGCCGATGTGCGCCTGTTCAATGGCCTGCTGACGTATCTGAACCAGCACGGCATCGTCGACACCGCTTTCATCGAGCGCTCGACCAGCGGCCTCAAGGAAGCGCTGGACGCGGCCGAAGCCGGCGGCGCCGACGTGCGCGCGGTCGCCGAACAATGCGGCCTCGACGCCGGCCAGCTCGCCGAGTTCTACCGGCTGTTCGCGGTCACCGAGCGCGTCGTCACCTGCTTCTCGATGGGCGTCAACCAGTCTTCGGCCGGCACCGACAAGGTCAACGCGATCATCAACTGCCATCTGCTGAGCGGCCGCATCGGCAAGCCCGGTGCCGGCCCGTTCTCGCTGACCGGGCAGCCCAATGCGATGGGCGGTCGCGAAGTCGGCGGACTGTCGAACATGCTGGCCGCGCACATGGATCTCGAAAGCGCGGCCGATCGCGATACGGTGCAGACGTTCTGGAGCAGCCCCGCCATCGCCGACAAACCCGGCCTCAAGGCTGTGGATCTGTTCGACGCGATCGACGAGGGCCGCATCAAAGCGGTGTGGATCATGGCGACCAATCCAGTGGTCAGCCTGCCCGACGCCGACAAGGTCAAGCGTGCGCTCGCCAGGTGCGAGCTGGTGATCGTCTCCGACGTGATCGAGAAAACCGACACCACCGCGTTCGCGCACGTGCTGCTGCCGGCCCAGGGCTGGGGCGAGAAAGACGGCACCGTAACCAATTCCGAGCGCTGCATCTCGCGCCAGCGCGCCTTCGTCGCGCCGCTGGGCGAAGCCCGCGCCGACTGGTGGATGCTGGCCGAAGTCGCGCGCCGCTGGGGCTTTGCGGCGCAGTTCGCGTATCAGGACGCATCCGACATCTTCGACGAGCACGCGCGCCTGTCGGCCTGGCGTAATGACGGCAGCCGCTACTTCGACATCGGCGGCCTGGCCGGCCTCGGCACCGCCGGCTACGACGCGCTGCAACCGGTGCGCTGGCCGGTCACGGCGAGCGTTGAGGCCGCCGCGCTGCAGGCCTTCGCCGACGGCCGCTACTACCACACCGACGGCCGCGCCCGCTTCATCGCGACACCGCCGCGCGCGCCGGTGAATCCGGTCGACGACGAATATCCGCTGGTGCTGAACACCGGCCGGGTTCGCGATCACTGGCATACGATGACGCGCACCGGCCTGTCGGCGACGCTGGCCTCGCACATCGCCGAACCCTATGTTGACCTGCATGCGCAGGACGCGCTGCTCAGCGGTGTCAGCGACGGCACGCTGGCGCGCGTCAGCACGCGCTGGGGCAGCCTGGTCGCGCGCGTCAAGATCAGCGGCGAAATGCCGCGCGGCACGCTGTTCGTGCCAATCCACTGGAATGCGCAGTACGCCTCCGACGCGCGTGTCGGCGGCCTGGTCAACCCGGTCGTCGATCCGGTTTCCGGCGAGCCCGAGTTCAAGCACACGCCGGCCAAGGTCGAGGCTTTCACAGTCGCCTGGCACGGTTTCGTGCTGAGCCGCGATGCGCTGCCGATGGAGACGCACAGCTGGTGGACGCGCGTGACCGGCGCCCAGTTCAACCGCTACGAACTGGCCGGCCGCGACACCGATGCCGACTGGCCGAACCTGGCGCGGGCCGCACTCGGCGCCAACAGCAACGCCGACTGGCTCGAATACGAGGATCGCAGCGCCGGCCTGTACCGCGCCGCGCTGCTGGTCGACGAGCGCATCGAAGCCTGCATCTTCGTCTCCCAGCGCAGCGACCTGCCCTCGCGCGCCTGGCTGTCCGGCCTGTTCGCCAAGGACGTGCTGAGCGAGCCGGACCGCATCGGCCTGCTGGTCGGCGAGCCGTTGGAGGCTGCTGAAGACCAGGGCCCGACCGTGTGCTCCTGTTGGGGCGTGGGCCGCAACCGCATCATCGACGGCATCCGCAAGCACGGCCTGACCACGGTCGCGGCGCTGGGCGAGAAGCTGCAATGCGGCACCAATTGCGGCTCCTGCGTGCCGGAGCTGAAAGTGCTGCTGGCGCAGAGCCGGGTCGCGGCCTGAGGCAGTGCCGGATCGGCACCGAATCGACACCGAACCGGCTTATTTGTACCGATATTCGGGCCGGCGCAAGGTCCGCGTCGGGGCTACAATGCGAGCCATGTCACACCTCTCCCACTCCCAGCAGCCGATTGCCGGCGGCATTCTCGCCGGCGGCGAAGGCCGCCGTTTCGGCGGTCTCGACAAGGGCTGGATCGCGTATCGCGGCCACAGCTTCGTCGAGCAGGTGCTGTCGCGGCTGCAGCCCCAGGTCGATGAGCTGCTGATCTCGGCGAATCGCAACCTCGATCGTTATCAGGCACTGGGCCATCCGGTGCTGAGTGATCGTCTCGGCGCCGGCCCGCTGGCCGGCCTGCTGCGCTTGCTCGAATCCGCATCACGGTCCTGGCTGCTGACGGCACCCTGCGACGCGCTCGATCTGCCCACCGATCTGGCGCGGCAATTCATCGAGATTCAGCGCAGCCAGGACGCCGACGTCGTCGTGCTCACTGATGACGACGGCGTGCATCCGACGGTCAGCCTGACGCGGGCCTCGCTGGCGCCGGACATCGAAGCTTTCATGCGGGACGGCGGCCTGTCGCTGCAGCGCTGGCAGTCGCGGCATCGCGTGGTCCAGGCGCGGCGCGGCGGTGTGCTGTGCAACGTCAACGACGCGACGGCACTCGACGAGTTGCAGCGGGAGCCGGTCCATGGCTGACGGTATTGCACCGGCGCTGCCGGAACTGATGGACCAGCACGGCCGGCGCAAGCGCAAGCTGCGGCTGTCGGTGACCGACCGCTGCAATCTGCGCTGCGCCTACTGCATGCCCGAGCACCCGACCTGGCTGCCGCGCGGCGATCTGCTGACCATCGAAGAACTGCTGCGGCTGACGGCGCTGTTCGTGATGCACCTGGGCATCACGAATGTGCGGCTGACCGGCGGCGAACCGACGCTGCGCCGCGGCCTGCCCGAGCTGATCGAAGGCCTGCAGCTGCTGCGGCCGCAGGGCCTGCAGCGCATATCGATGACCAGCAACGGCACCCGGCTGGCCGAGCTGGCGCCGGCGCTGAAAGCGGCCGGCCTCGACGATCTGAACATCAGCATCGACGCGCGCGATCCGGCGCTGTTCCAGAAGCTGACGCGCGGTCCGATCGAACCGGTGCTCGAAGGCATCGCGGCGGCGCAGACGGCCGGCCTGCCGTTCAAGCTCAATGCGGTGGTGATCCGCGACTACAACGACAGTGAGATCGAAGCGCTCGCCGGCTGGGCTTTCGAGCAGGACGTCGAGCTGCGCTTCATCGAGTTCATGCCGCTGGACAACGCGCAGCAGTGGAGCCGCGAGCGCGTCGTCACCGAAAGCGAAATCCTGCAGCGGCTGGGCACACGCTTTGGCGCGGTCGAAAAACTCCCGCGCACCGCCAGCCCGGCCACCGAATACATTCTCGGCGGCCATCACCGGCTGGGCATCATCACCACCGTCTCCGATCCGTTCTGCGGCTCCTGCGACCGCGTGCGCATGACCGCGGTCGGCGAGCTGTTCGCCTGCCTGTTCTCGGCCAAGGGCACCCAGCTGCGCGACGCGCTGCGCGCCGGCGAACCCGATGCAGCGCTGCTGGCGATGATCCGCGGCGGCGTCTGGAGCAAGGAGGCCGGCTTCGCCGCGCCGCGCGGCTACGTCGAGCGGCCGATCACGATGCATCGGTTGGGGGGCTGAGATGGGCGCCCCCTGTTCCTCATGAACATCGATATCCGGCCGCGTAGGTTGGGGTGTGCGCAGCGAACCCCAACGTGTGCCCGCGCCGATGTTGGGGTTCGCTGCGCTCACCCCAACCTACTCGCCTACATCCACCTCCCCGCACGAGGAGGGGATAAAACCGTGAACATCGAAATCCAATTTTGGGGCGTCACTGCGCGCTTGGCCGGCAGTGAACGGCGCCGATTATCGCTGACGGAATCCGCCACCGTCGCCGACGCCATCGAGCTGCTGCGCAGCGACGCGGCGCTCGCCACGGAGCTGCCGCGCTGCGCCTACGCGGTCGGCGCCGACCTGGTTGCGCCGAATCATTCACTATCCGAAGGCGACGAGCTTTCCGTACTGCCGCCGGTCTCCGGCGGCTGAGAGAGATCCAGTGCGTGCCGAACCCATCGATTATTCCCGCATCCAGCCCGAGCCGCTCGCGCTGGAGCCTCTGCTGCTGGCGACCGAGCGACCCGACTGCGGCGCGCTGGCGATCTTCGCCGGCGCCGTGCGCAATCACCACGAAGGCGCCGCGGTCAGCCATCTGATCTACACCGCGCATGCGGCGCTTTGCGACAAGATCATTGCCGCAGTCGAGCAGGAAACGCGTGAGCAGTTCCAGGTGCCGGAATGCCGCATCGTGCATCGCGTCGGCCAGCTTGGCATCGGCGACATCGCGATCTACGCGGTGGTGCGCGCGCCGCATCGCGCCGAGGCCTTCGCCGCGCTGCGCTACGCGGTGGACTCGACCAAGCATCGCGCGCCGATCTGGAAAGAAGAGTTCTATCCCGACGGCAGTTCCTCGTTCGTCACCGGCTGCTGCATCGCCGACGGCTTCGAGCCGCCCGAACATCTGAAACAGCTGCCGCTGAAGGCGAACACCTGATGCTGGACATCACGCTGAAACCGACCACGCTGCGCAGCGCGGTTGCCGAAGGCAAGCTCTATCTGCCGCCGGAAACGGTGGCGATGGTGCGCAACCGCGAGGTCAAGAAAGGCGATGTCGCTGAGGCCTCACGCATCGCCGCGCTGATGGGTCTGAAGAAAACTTCGGAGCTGCTGCCGCATTGCCATCCGCTGTCGGTACTGGATGCCAGCATCGATGTCACCACGCAGGACGACGGCCTGCACGTCAGCGCGCAGGTGCGCACGATCGCGTCGACCGGCGTCGAGATGGAGGCGCTGACTGCGGTATCGATCGCGCTGCTGTGCGCCTACGACATGCTCAAGCCGCATGCGCCGGCGATCGCGATGCGCATCGGCGACATCCGTCTGGCCGAGAAGAAAGGCGGCAAGACGCAATATCAGCGCAGCGCCAAGACTGGCAACGCTGCGATCATCGTGTTGTCCGACACGGTCTCCGCAGGCCGCAAGCCCGACACCGCCGGCGTCTCGGTACGCGAAGGCCTGGAGCGCGCCGGCTTCGACATCGCCGCCTATGAAGTGCTGCCGGACGAGCCCGAGCAACTGCGCGCCTGCGTCGAGCGCCACGTCGCAGCGAACCTCAGTTGCATCATCACCGTCGGCGGCACCGGCCTGTCGCCGCGCGACAAGACCATCGAGGCGCTGCAGGGCCTGATCGACACCGACCTGCCCGGCTTCATGGAAACCGCGCGCGCCTTCGGCCAGGCGCGCACGCCTTACGCGATGCTGTCGCGCGGCATCGCCGGCATGGCAAGGAACAGTTTCATCGCGACGTTCCCGGGCTCGCGCAAGGGAGCGGAAGAAACGCTGGCCGCGGTGTTGCCGGCGCTGGTGCATCTGATCGAAGTGCATCGTGCGCAACATGCGGTGCATGAGGGCGGCTATCGCTAACCCGTAGGTTGGGGTGAGCTTGCGAACCCCAACGTTCGATCCGCGCCGATGTTGGGGTTCGCAAGCTCACCCCAACCTACGAATCCACCGAGGCCGCTCAAAAAATGATCCCCGTCGACGAAGCCCTCAGCATCGCGCTGGCTGCAGTCCCCGCGCCACAGGCCGAAGAGCGGGCACTCGCCGACGCGCTCGGCCGCGTGCTCGCCGCATCGGCGATTTCCACACTCGACCTGCCGCCTTTCGACCAGTCCGCGGTCGACGGCTACGCGGTGCGCCATGCCGACATCGCGCAGGCGCCGCTGGATCTGCCGGTCTCGCAGACCATCGCCGCCGCCGCGCGCGCCGGCACGCCGGTGCTGCAGGCCGGCACCGCAGCGCGCATCTTCACCGGCGGCTGGCTGCCTACGAGCGCCGACGTGTCGGTGCGCCAGGAGCTGACGCAGCGCGACGGTGATCGCGTGCGCATCCTGCAGGCGCTCGCGGCCGGCACCGATATCCGCAGGCAGGGCGAAGAACTGCGGCGCGGCGACACCATCGGCAGCGCGGGCGCGCGCATCACGCCCGGCCTGCTCGGCGCCATCGCGATGGGCGGTGTCTGCGCCGTGCAGGTCTATCGACAGCCGCGCATCGCGGTGCTGGTCACCGGCGACGAAGTCGCGCCGCCCGGCGCCGTGCTCAAGCCCGGCCAGATCGCTGACGCCAATGGCCCGCTGCTGCAGGCGCATCTGCAGCACTGGGGCTATACCCAGGTGAGGCTGCGCTACGTCGACGACCGCTACGACAGCGTCTGCGTAGCGCTGGCAAAAGCCTTTGCGGAGGCCGACATCGTGCTGACCACCGGCGGCGTCTCGGTCGGTGATCACGACCATGTGCCGGCTGCGGCCCAGGCCTGCGGCGCGACCACGCTGTTCTGGAAAGTCGCGCAAAAGCCCGGCATGCCGCTGTACGTCGCCAGTACCGGCCGCAGCCAGCTGTTCGGCCTGCCTGGCAATCCGGCCTCGGTGCTGGTCAACCTGCTGGTGTACGTGCGGCCGGCGCTGGCGCGCTTCGAGGGCGTGCAGACCTTGCCGGCCTGGCGCCGCGGACGGCTCGCCACCGATGTTCGCGCCGAGACTGCGAAAACCCTGTGGCTGCGCATGCGCGAGGCCACCGACGACGGCGGCCAGTCGATGCTGAGGCCTCTGGGCAAGCAGGCTTCACACATGCTCAGCAATCTCGCCGAAGCTTCGGTGCTGGTGCGCATTCCGGCGGCTGCGGATGGCCGTTGCTCGGCTGGAGCGATCGTCGAATGGAGCCCGTTGTAAGCTCTGGCCTACACCCGATTTCCATGTTGCCTTCAATGCTGAAGCCGTTCGTAACGGACGTGGACGGCGCTGGTTTGTTTCAGTAAAGTCAGCGGCTTATAGGCATATAACCAAACCGAAGGCGACGTGGGGCACGGGTCTTCGGCTATTCGGCCGCGTCATCATGTGATGCATCAGTCGGGTACGTCCTGAGCGTCGTAAGGGAGAGCACACCGTGGGTCAGCGCACGCTTGCGTGGAGCGTCAAGGGTCTGATGCTGCTCGGCTGTCTCGGGGCCGTCGCCGGGCCGTCGCAGGCCCAGGACACGGACCTGGGAGATCTGCGGTTCGGTGCCGCCTATGTGCGCGCCATGGGTCTGTCGCCGGATCTGAACGTCGCGAATTCGGCTCTGGCCGTCGCTCATAGCGCCGAGAAAACCGCGCGGGCCGCAGAGTTTCCGCAAGTTGGCCTGAAGGGCGACTACGACTGGACCCATCAGTCCGTCAAGGGCGACTACTACGGCGTCGCCGACATCGACCGGTCCGACACTTTCAACAAATACGCCTACGGTCTGGGCCTGAGCCAGGCGCTGTACCGCCCCGATCTGTTCAAGACAGTGGATCTGGCGAAGCTCAACGTCAGTGCCGCCGAACTGTCGCTGGACATGACCGAAACCAAGGTTGCGGTCAGCCTGGCTAAAGACTATTTCATGGTCGTTGACGCGCTCGAAGTGCTGCGCGGCCGGTATGCCGAACTGTCGTCGACGATCGAGCAGCAGCGCCAGATCGAGAATCGCCAGAGCTCGGGCCTGGTCAAGGAATCCGACGTCGCGCTGGTGCGCGCCGCCCGCGCCAGCGCCGAGGCCAACAAGATCGACGCCGAAGACATGGTGCAGTCGGCGCGTCTGAAACTCGCGCTGACAGTCGGCGGCGAGTTCAAGCGGATCGCGGTGCTGCAGCCGCAGACGCCGCTGCCGCGGCTGGATCCGGGCGACCTGCAAAGCTGGATCAGGACCGCGCTCGACAAGCAGCCGGCACTGGCCGCGGCGCGCACCGCGGTGCAGGCCTCGCGTGTCGGCATCGAGCTGTCCAAGAGCCGGCGCCTGCCGAAAGTCGACATCATCGGCAGCCACGCCTATTTCGATTCCGACGGCGGTATCTCCGGCGCGCGGCGCGATCTGGATCAGCGCATCGGCGTGGAAGTGACGCTGCCCTTGTTCACCAGCGGCGCGATCTCGGCCGACATCGATCGCGCCAATGCGCAGCTGGCGCAATCCGAAGCCAAGCTCAGCAGCGCCGAACTACAGGTGAAGATCGCGGTGCAGAGCGCCTGGATGAGCGCCGCCTCGTCGTACCGGCAGATCGAAGCGCGCCGCCACGCGGTCGAAGCCGCAACCGATTCCGCAAACAGCACCCAGGTCGGCCTGGAAGTCGGCACCGAAACCACCGCGGAGTGGCTGGCGGCGGTACGCCGCCGCTACGAGGCCGAGCGCGACTTTGCCCGCGAACGCCTCGCCTACCTGGGTTCGCTGATCGAACTCAAGGCCGCGGCCGGCGTGCTCAACCGCGAAGACATGGCGCGCATCGAGCTGCTGCTGAAGTTCCCCGAGCCGGGCTGGCCGACACCGCCGCCAGACGTCAGCAGCGAGACGCTGCCCGCGTCCACCCATCTCGAATCCAACTGATTGCGCGCGATCACTTCGCCTGATCCCCGCGATGAATCCGCATGAGCGCTGACACCACCGACCGCGCGGCCGCACCTGGCGCGCAGCCGTATTGCCTGGTCGATGCCGCGGCCTTGCCTGTCACCTCGGGCATCGCCACGGCGACGCGCCGCTACGCGCCGCTGTTCGACGGCCGACGCAGCTTTGAGGCGCGGCTGCAGGCGGCGCGCGAGCAATTCGGCGACATCGTCGCCTGGGAATTGCAGGAGGCCGCGATCGACCTGGCGCTGGCCGGCATCCTCGAACCCGGCGTGCGCGAGCCGCTGCCGGCGCCGGCGCAGCTGGAACGCGATCCCTGGGGCCAGGCCGCCCATCCGGAGCGGCACGACATCATGCCGCTGCCGACGCTGCTGCCCGGCACGCTGGCGCAGCCCGGACTGCCCGGCGCGATCGCCGGCAGCTTCGGCGGCCGCCATCGCGGCACCGCCGACGAAGTGCAGCTGCCGCTGTCGCCGGGTTTCTTCGCCGGTCTGGCGCGGCTGTTCTCGGCACCGGCGGCGCACACCTGGCTCGGCTGGCTGACCTTGGTGCTGGTGATCGGCGGCATCGTCGCGATGTGGAACGTGCGCCTGGACGTCGCGATGGTCGGTATGCAGCTGCGCATCTGGTATCACTTCGCGATCGTGCTGGCGGTGTCGGCGCTGCTCAACAACCTGGCCGCGCAGCTCGCACGGCTCGGCGCGATCCGCCGCGCTACCGGTGAATGGCCGGAGTTCGGCCTGGTGTTCGGCTTCGGCTTCATCCCGCGCTTCTTCACCAACACCGCCGGCGCGGCCGAACGCGCCGACGAGCGCGGCCGCTCGCTGATCCTGCTGTCGCCGCTACTCGGGCTGCTGCTGCTGTGCCTGCTGGCGCAGTTCGGCTGGTTCCTGACCCGGCTCGGGCCGGGCGTGCTGCCGCATTATTTTCTCGGCCAGGCCGCGTTTGCGCTGCTGCTGTTCCTGTTCACCGTCAACCCGCTGGCGCGGCGCGACGGTTATCACTGGCTGAGCAACCGTCTGGGCGTGCCGGACCTGCGCGAACAGGCCTGGATGTCACTGTTCGGATGGGACCGGCCCTGGAACGAAAGGCCACTGCCGTCCAAGCGCATCCGGGTGATTTATGCGGGTGCGATGCTGGTCTACTTTGCGGCCGTGATCATTCTTTACCTGATGTTCCCGGCCCGTCTGCTCGAACGCATCTTCGGCGGCGCGGGCGTTTTCATTTTTGTGGCGGTGTTCGGTTTCTCGATGTATCGCCAAAGCCGGCGCGGGCTTTATCTGCGCGACTCAATGGAGCCTTTCAGCGTGAAACTTCTCAGCGTATTGAAGTATCCGGGCACCTGGTCGAAAACGACCTGGATCATCATCGGCATCGTCGCGCTGCTGTTCTTCGTGCCCTACCCGTACGAACCCAGCGGAGCGGCCGTGGTACTGCCGCGCGATCGCGCCGAGGTGCGCGCGCTGGTATCCGGCGACGTCAAGCAGGTGCTGGTCCAGGAAGGCGATGTGGTGCAGGCCGGCCAGGAGCTGCTGCAGATCTCCGACGTGCAGACCCAGGCCGAAGTCGCCGCCGCCGAGGCGACGCTGCGGCGCGCGCAGGCCGAGTTGTCCATCGTCAAGACCGGCGGCGCGTCCGGCGAAGTGCAGCTGGCGCGAGAGAAGCTCGAGACCGCGCGCAAGCGCCAGCAGTTCGCCCAGGCCGAGGCCGATCGCCTGGCCAAGGCCTACAGCCGCAAGGCGGTTTCGCCGCAGGAATACGACACCGCGCGCGGCACCGCCGCGGTACGCAGCCAGGAAGTGATCGAGGCGCAGCAGCAGGTCAAGGTGATCGTCAATCCGGCGCGTGACGAGCGCGTCGCCGCGCTGCAGGCCGAGGTGCTGAAGGCCGAAACCGAGCTGACGTATCACAAGGAGCAGCTCGCCAATACCCATGTGCGCGCGCCGATTGCCGGCCGTGTCGTCTCCGACCGCCTGCTGTTCGCCAAGGGCACTTACCTGCCGGTCGGCGCGCCGATCGCGTTCGTCGAGGACACCGCGCAGCTGCAGGCCGAAATCGAACTCCCCGAATCGACGATGGCCAAGGTTCACCTGGATTCCAGAGCCTGGGTGCGCGTCTGGGCGTTCCCGGGCGCAAGCTTCCAAGGCAAGGTCACGCATATCGCGCCGGACGCCGAGAAAGGCGACTACGGCAAGATCGTGCGCGTGCGCGTGCTGCTCGACGACAGCAACAGCCAGCTCAAGCCGGAGATGACCGGCCAGGGCAAGGTGCGCAGTCACTGGACCTTGGCGGGCCTGGCATTCACGCGCGCGCTGGTGCGCTTCGCGATGGTCGAAGTCTGGTCCTGGCTGCCTTGAGTTCCACGCTCGCGCCACCGATGTCGGATCAGCCTGTGGCCGGTGGCGACGAGCTCGGCCTGGGCACGGATGATTTCCGGCTGATCAATCGCAGCGGCTTCGGCGACGGGCTGAACTCTTACGCGCACAGCATGGCTTGGTTCAAGGGCCGCCTGTTCGTCGGCACCACGCGCGGCGTGCTGCAGATGAACAAATGCAATCTGCCGACGCCGAACATGCTGCCCTGGCCGACGGACTGGAAGAAGGACGTCTACGACTACGACCGGCGCGCCGAGATCTGGTGCTACGACCCGCTCGCCAAACAGTGGACGCGGCTCTATCAGGCGGTCTGGGTCACCGGTGCCAACGGCCAGCAGGTGCCGCGCTACATCGGCTTCCGCGGCATGGCGGTATTCCAGGGCGGCAGCGATGCCGAGCCCTGCCTGTACGTGTCAACCTGGGCGCCGGCGCGTGCGCCGGAACCGCCGGACATTCTGCGCTGCGAAGACGGCCTCAGCTTTCAATCGGTGCCGCGCCCGCCGTTTGGCGCGAACGTGCGTTCGTTCCGCACGCTGCAGCCGTTCCAGGGCCGCATTCACACCACGCCGACCAGCTCCAGCGCGGTGATCGGCGGCGTGCGCCGGGCGCTGGATTCCGTCGGCAGCGAATCGACGATCTACTGCACCGACGACATCGCCGGCGCGAAGTGGACCAGCGCCAATACCGAAGGTTTCGGCGAGCGCGCCAACATCACCGTGTTCGAGATGGTCGAGTATCACGGGCGTCTGTACGCCGGCACGGTCAATCCGCGCGGCCTGCAGCTATGGCGTACCGAGCAAGCCGACAAGCCGCCGTACACCTGGAAGAAAGTGCTGGACAAGGGCGCCTTCCGAGGCAAGCACAACGAGGCCGCCGCCAGCCTGTGCGTGTTCAAGGGTGCACTGTATGTCGGCACCGGCATCGCCAACGGCGGCTTCCACCGCCAGTTCCGCATCGGCCCCGCCGCATCGGAAGTGATACGGGTCTGGCCCGACGACTCCTGGGAATTGCTGGTGGGTCTGCCGCGTGAAACACCGGACGGCCTGAAGTCACCGCTGTCCGGTTACGGCGCAGGTTTCGACAACTTGTTCAACGGCTACATCTGGCGCATGGCGGAGCACCAGGGCTGGCTGTATGTCGGCACGTTCTCCTGGGCCAACGTGCTGCCCTACGTGCCTTTGAACGTCTGGCCCGAAGACGTGCTGGTGCTGGTGCGGCGCTGGGGCCTGGACCGACTGAATCGCGACATGGGCGGCTTCGACCTGTGGCGCACGCCCGACGGCGTGCGCTGGGAAAACGTCACCCGCTCGGGCTTCGAAAACCAGTACAACTGGGGCGTGCGCAACTTCGCCTCGACTCCGCATGGCCTGTTCGTCGGCACCGCCAATCCCTATGGGCCGGAAGTCGCGATCCAGCGTCACGGCAAGTGGCAGTACGTGAAGAATCCGCGCGGCGGCTGCGAGGTTTTTCTGGGCCATCGTCGCGGGCCGAACGAATGACGAAGTCGACGAGCGTCGTCGTCCTGCTGGGGACGCCGCACAGCGGCATCGAGGCGCAGGCACAGCGGCTGGCGCAATCCGGCAACGGCGTGGACCGCGGTGTGTACCTGGGCGATCTGCAATTGTCGCTGGTTGACAGGGTCAAACAGCTGCCCGAGCTTTATGCGCTGGCGCAGACGCCGCAGCACGAGCCTCTGTTCGCGGCACTGAGCCGCTATCTGCCGGCCGCTGCGGAAAACCCCGCCGCGTTTCTCGCGCTGCATGCGAACTGGAGCATCGCCGAATTGCTCGAGGCGCTGCTCGGCGCGATCGATACGCCGCTGGTGACGATGACCGATCTGTCGGCCGGCTTCCGCATCCATCAAATCGAGCGCTGGTTCGCGCGCTTGCCGCGAGCCGTATATGTGCACGTGACGACGCCGCTCGCGCCGTTCGTAGAAGCAGCCACCGCGCACTACAAGGGCAGGCTGTTCACGCCGCCGGACTATCGCGATCACAACGTGTTCAACGCGGCGCCGGTGCTGAAGCCGGAGCTTGCCTGGTATCAGATCCACGCAGCCTTGGCACGCGCTTTCTCGGACGCGCGTGATCTGAGCCGCATTCGCGTCGATATCGCCGAACTGGCAGGACTCGATGCCGATGCACTGCTGGCCCGCGCAACGACGACATCAGAGCGCTTCAACTGGCCGTATGCGCGCCAAGAACTGCGGGCGATGGCGCCGACACTGCCGCAGCTTGAAGCATCGATCGGTTACCGCGGCAGCTGAGCCGGATCGCCGGGCAAGCCGCGGCGATCCGGCGGAACGCTAAAACGACAGCTGCAGACCCAGGTAGGCGCTGCCGAAGCTCAGCTCGCTGTCGTCGTCTTCGAGCGCATAGCTCTGAACACCGATCAGTCCCGCGAAAACCGGCGTAATGCGGTAGCCGATGCTGGCATCCAGGCTCGCGCCGCCAGTCCCGTCCACATCAAGGAAAGTCAGCTCGGCATTCCACATCAGCTTAGACTTGTTCTGGTCGCCGATGCCCAGCGTCACGCCCCAGCCATTGCCGTCGTCGCTTTCCCCTTCGATCTCGAAGTCCAGGCTGACGTACTCCGCCGCACCGTAGAGCCGGATGCTGCCGACGTCACCACCGTAACCGGCACCGAGACGGACGGTGTCCAGATCCATGTCGGCATCGTACTTGTCGCCGTCGATCTCGATTTTGTTCGCCGAATAGCGCGTGTACTGGCCCCGCAGAAAGACATGCTCGTTGACCTGGAGCGCGGCGCGGAAATCCGCACTGCTCAGGTCGGCATCGACATCCAGATCCCCATCATCCAGCTCGAAGCCGCCACTGCCGATCGCGGCGCGTAGGTTGCCAAGCGCCTGCGCCTGCGCGCTGATCCCCAAAACCCCGAAGCAAAGCAGTAAAACCCGATATTTCATAAGTCCCCGCATAAGTTCCCGCATAAGTCCCCGTTCAACCCCGTTGATTGCTCCGACGTCTGTCGCGCCGGCGCGCGATCCTGCCCGAGTTTCCGGCAGATAGAAACCCATTGCCGCGGGAAAGAAGCGCAGTCCGTCGCCAGCCACTAAAATCCCGCCATGGCGAAACCACGGAAGAATCGCGGCCTTGTAGCCGCACTGCTGCTGTGCGCGGCGCCGCTGGCATCGGCTTTTGACGACACCCAGATCGAAGCCCTGATCACGAAGATGACGCCGGAAGAAAAAGCCGGCCAGCTGACGCTGGTGGCCGCGGTCTACGAGCATGAACCTTCGGACAACGAACGCCAGCCTGGCGAACCCACCGCGATGCAGCGGCAGCTCAACGAGATCCGCGAAGGCAGGATCAGCGCGGTGTTCAACGGTATCGGCGCCAACTGGGCGCGGCAGCTGCAGCGCGCCGCGGTCGAGCAGTCGCGGCTGAAGATTCCGGTGCTGATTTCGGTCGATGCAATCCACGGCTTTCACACGATCTACCCGGTGCCGCTGGCGGAAGCGGCGAGCTGGGACCCGGCACTGGCCGAGCGGGTGGCGCGCGCCACCGCAGTCGAGGCCACCGCCGCCGGCGTCGCCTGGAACCTGGCGCCGAACGTCGATATCGCGCGCGATGCGCGCTGGGGCCGCGGCGTCGAAGGCGCCGGTGAAGACGTGCTGCTGGCCTCGCGCTTCGCTGCGGCGCGCGTGCGCGGCTATCAGAAAGGCGGAAGGCTGGCCGACGACGATGCCATGATGGCGACGCCCAAGCATTTCGCCGGCTACGGCGGCGCTGAAGGCGGGCTCGACTACAACGTCGTCGACATCTCCGAACGCACGCTGCGCGAGGTCTACCTGCCGCCGTTCAAGGCCGCGTTCGACGCCGGCGCCGGTGCAGTAATGGCCGGCTTCCACGAGATCGGCGGCATTCCGGCGATGGCGAACTCGGCGCTGCTCGACGGCGTGCTGCGCCGCGAGTGGCAATATCCGGGCCTGGTGATCTCCGACTATGCCGCCGATCACGAGCTGGTAGAGCATGGTGTCGCCGCCGACGATCGCGCGGCGGTGAAGCTCGCCTTCATGGCCGGCGTCGATATGAGCATGACCAGCCGGCTTTACCAGCAATATCTGCCGGAACTGGTCGCCAGTGGCGACGTACCGATGACGCGGCTCGACCAAGCGGTGCGTCGTGTATTGCGCGCCAAGCGCAATCTGGGGCTGTTCGACCGGCCTTATGGCCGCATGGACACAGCCCGGGAAAAGCGCTTTTCACATACGGCCGACATGCGGGCGCTGGCCCGCGAATCGGCCACGCGCGCCATCGTGATGCTGAAGAACGATCATGATCTGCTGCCGCTGCCGCGTACCGGCAAACGACTTGCACTGATCGGCCCGCTGGCCGGCGGACCGGCCGATCTGAATGGTCCCTGGACGGTGTTCGATGACCGGCATGACGCGGTCAGTGTCGAGGCCGGCCTGCGTGCCGCGATCGCGGACCCCACGCTGCTCAGCGTGACTCGCGGCAGCGACATCGATGCGCCGCTCGAAGGTGGTATTGCCGCCGCAGTCGCCGCCGCAGCGGCGGCCGACGTGGTAGTGCTCGCAATCGGCGAAGGCGAGGCGATGTCCGGTGAAGCGCAGTCGCGCACCGAGATCGTGATTCCAGCGGCCCAGCAGGCGCTTGCAGAAGCGGTTGCCGCCACTGGAAAACCGCTCGTGGTACTGCTGCGCACCGGTCGCGCGCTCGCGCTGACCGGCGCGGTGCGCGACGCAGACGCAACGCTGGTGACCTGGTTCCTCGGCGCGGAAACCGGCCATGCGATCGCCGACGTTTTGTTCGGCACCGTGAGTCCGAGCGGGCGCCTGCCGGTCAGCTTTCCACAGGCATCGGGCCAGGTGCCCTACTACTACGCGCACAAATCCACCGGGCGGCCGCCGCCGCCCGGCCCGCTGAAGGAATACACCGCGCGCTACCGCGAGCTGACCGCGGCGCCGCTGTATGCGTTCGGTCACGGGCTGAGTTATTCGACGATCGAATATTCTGCGCCGGCACTGAGCGCGCGCACGATGCCCTGGAATGGACGCCTGAAGGCGAGCGCGACCATCCGCAACACCGGCCCACGCGCCGTGGATGAAACGGCGCAGCTGTATGTGCACGACCGGGTTGCCAGCGTCACCAGGCCGGTCCGCGAACTGAAGAATTTCCTGCGCGTGCATCTGGCGCCGGGCGAAAGCCGCGAAGTCAGCTTCGAACTGTCGCGTGCGGATCTGGAATTCATCGGCACCGAGCTGAAGCCGGTCGCCGAGCCCGGTGAATTCGATCTATGGATCGCGCCCTCGGCGGTCGATGGTTCGGCCACGCAATTCACCTTGATGCCGCCACTGTAGGAGCGGCTCTTAGCCGCGATTGAGGCCTCAACGGCACGATCGCGGCTAAGAGCCGCTCCTACAGTTGAGAATCAGCAAGGCTCAGACGAACAGCGTCGTCAGCGCCTGGCTCGCCGGCAAGGCGATATGGCGATCGAACAAGGATGAAGCCTCGGTGGTCTCTGGATTGATCTCGACGAGTTGCGCACCCGAACGTTTCGCCAGGGGCACGAAAGCCGCCGCCGGATAAACCACGGCCGAGGTGCCGACCGCGACGAACAGTGAGCACTCCGAGATCAATTTCCCTGCGCGCGCGAACACCGCTTCGTCGATCGAGTCCTCGAACCAAGTGATGTCGGGCCGCAGCCAGGCAGCGCAATGCTCGCACTTTCGGCTGGCGTAGGCGCCGCCCGAAAAATCGTCGCGAATACCGTGCTGGGTGCAGCGCATGCGCCACATCGAACCATGCAACTCCGCGTCGACCCGCACGCCGGCGCGTTGCAGCATGCCGTCGATGTTCTGCGTCACGACCTGCACTCTCGGATGCGCAGCCTGCATCGCGGCGAGCGCGGCATGCCCCGCGTGTGGTGCGCATGCCAGCACGCTTGCGCGTCTCAGCTCGTGAAAGTGCAGCACTCGCTGCGGATCACGATCGAAAGCGCGCTGGCAGGCGTAATCCTCGTAGCGATACTGCGCCCAGATGCCGCCGGCGCCGCGATACGTCGGCACTCCGGATTCGGCGGACAGGCCGGCGCCGGTGAAGAAAACGACCGAGGAGTGTTCACTGATTGAAATTTGCATACGAGCTTCAATCCTCAACTGTAGGAGCGGCTCTTAGCCGCGATTGTGTCAGTGAAGCCTCAATCGCGGCTAAAAGCCGCTCCTACAGATTCCGATCAGGCGCGCAGGAAATGCTTCAGCCGCGGCCGCACACTCGCCGCGTGCGACAGCGGAAAGAAGTGCCCGCCGCCGGGCACGACTTCGACTTCGGCCTGCGGCAGCAGCGCACTCAGGCTGCGGCAGGACGGCATGCAGCGCGACAGCTCGCCGTAGATCAGCAGCAGCGGCGTATCGCGCAGCTTGTCGGCGAGCACGTCCGCACTGAAGCCGGGCTGTAAAAGCTGCTCGCGAACGCCGGGCGTGTCGATCAGATCAACCCAGGCACGCGCAGTGCGCGCCGCGCCGCGGCCCTCGCCGAACGGGGTCACCGCATCACGGCTCGGCAGTTCCGCGTTGCCCGCTTTCAAACGCGCGACCACTTCCAGGAAGCGCAGCCCGATCTGTTCTTCCATGGCCCAGTCAATGCCGGACTTCTCCGCCACATCGATCTCGAACGCTGACAGATACGGCATGTCCGACAGCATCTGCCGCGGCTGCAGCGCATTGACCTTGGTGTCCATCACGCACAGCGACTGCACCCGCTGGGGCTGAGCGGCTGCGTATTCCAGCGCGACACCGCCGCCATAGCTGTGACCGACCAGATGGCATCGTTCGATGCCGATGCCGTCGAGCAGGCCGGAAAGATCCGCGGCCAGTGCCGTCGACGAATATCCAGTCGCCGCGCGCTCGCTGTAGCCGTGCCCGCGCAGGTCGTACATCGTGCAGCGATATCGATCCTGCAGCGGCAGCGCGTATTGCGCGAACCAGAACGCGCGGCTCGCGGCGAGGCCGTGGACGAAGACCAGATCCGGCCCCTCGCCCATCTGCTGCCAGGCGAGCTTGACGCCGCCGACGACGGTTTCGCCCATACGACCGCCAGCCTAGATCTTGGTCGCGACGAAGTCGGCGATCTGGCCGATCGACAGGTCGTCGACGTAGCGGCCTTCTTTCATCAGCAGTTCGTTGAACGGCAGTTTGCTCTTGTGCACCATCTGCTCAATGGCGACGACCAGCTGGATGATATCGATCGACTCGAAGCCGAGGTCGCCGAGCAGCTTGGTTTCGCGCGTCATCTCGCCTTCGAATTCGTTGTCCCAGTCCTGGGTGAAATCTTTCAGCAGCTCGGAAAGTTGGCCGACGAGCTGGTCGCTGGATGCAGGCATGGGACTCCGGTTTTATGAATTCAAGTTGAGAAAAGCGGCTCCGACAGCTTCTCGACCATGAGGCCGGAGGGCTGACGGGTAACACTGTAGGTGTCCGGATGCAGTAACGGTAGATTGCCCTCGGCAACGTGCTGTTCGAAGAACTCGAGTGTCGCTTCCACCTTCGTGAAATCCACCTGTTTCTTGTACGGCGCGAGATCGTAACGCCACCACTGCAGCTTCAGAAAGCGCTCTACCAGCCTATCATCGAAGCGCAGCCGAACCACCCGGGCCGGTGAACCGACCGCGATCGCATAAGGCGGAATATCGCGCGTCACCACCGAACACGCGCCGACGGTCGCGCCATCACCGATGGTGACTCCGCGCTTCACGAACGAGCCTGCACCGATATAGGCCTCGTGCCCGATCACGGTATCGCTGGGCACCGTGTCGACATACGACAGCCCCGGCTGTTTTTCCGGCGCGAGTCTCGCGAAGTCCTCGAACTGATACATCGTCGGCATGTATTGCGGGCGGGTGAAAGCAAACGGGTGTGAGCTGAAATAATTCTGCGGGTGCTCGGGCGGACCGATGATCGACGACTCGCCGATCTGCGAGTAGCGCCCAAAGTGGGTGCGATAGGCGCTGGTAATTCCCGCTGCGTTGAAAAACGTGAACGCACCGAGACTGCAATCCTTCAAGCGGTGCCCCTGAGGCCAGGCGGGCCGCTCGAAAAGCAGTCTCCCAGCAATACCCTGGCCCTCCTCGGCGACCAGCCCACGTTCAAACAGCGCTCTACCGCCAAACTCGTTCGGCATGTCCATGCTCATTCCCTGGGTTCTTTATACCTGGGAAGTTGCATTACCTGTGCCGCATTCGGCAAACCTGTCGGCCGAACGGCGCTTTTGACCGTTCAAATGGTCCGCCGCCCGTGCAACGGTATCATCCAGCCGACAATCCGCCTTTCCTTTCGTATCTATTCCATGTAGCCGAGCATCTGCAGCTGTTCAATGATCTGCTGCTTTTCGGCGGCGTCCATTTCTTCGCCCGCCTCGCGCTGCACTTTCCTGGTCGGCGCACCTTTCTTGATCGGATTCGCAGCGAAATATTCTGGCGTGAAGAAGTGCGCGGCCACCTTGCCCTCCATGTCCTTGGGTACGGCGAGGCCCAGGCTGTACAGCAGGGTCGGGCAGACGTCGCGGATGTCGCAGCGCTCGGCCATGTCCGCGGCCGTGATCCCGCTGCCGGCGGCCATGAAGATGCCGTCCGGATGATGCGTGCCGGCCGGCGTAGGCCGCATGACTACCGCCGGCTGGATGTTGCGGATCGACACGAAACCGTTGTCGCGCAGCACCAGGGTCAGGTCACAGGCCTTCTCCATGTGGGCGCCTGGGAACCATTCCTCGCGCTTGAGCACGTCGACGACCACCGGCTCGCCATTCGGGTTGCGCAGCGACAGCAGGTCGGCGATCAGTTTTTCGCGGAAGGCCTCGTACTCGCTAGGCTGGATGCCCGGCTCGCCCGGCTTGGTCGATACGCGGATATGGATGCCGTTGGACGAGGGCGTGCGGCAGTACGCTGTGGTCTTGGACCAGTCGAGGTTGGCGAAATCCGAAGCCTCGCGACGCAGCGCCTGCTCGCTGCCGTCGTGTGTGGCCCACTGCAGATAACCCTTCTCTTCCAGGAACACGTTGATGCGCAGCACTTCGACCGAAGCCGTGAAACCGTGGTCGGAGGCGAAGAACACCTGCACGTCGGGGCCACAGAGCTTGACGAGCTGCTCGATGTAGTCGTCGACGTTGCGGAAATATTCGAGACAGACTTCGCGCATGCGCAAGTCGTAAGGCGTCGGCTCCGACTTCAACAGCTTCGGATCGAGGTAAGGCCAGGCCTGGTGCTGGATCTTGTCGGTGCCGTCGAACATCACCGCCATCAGGTCGGGCTGCTCGTTCTTGAGCACGTACTCGGCGACCTTGAACCACTGGTGTTCGCGCGGCAGGTGGTAGCTGACCCATTTGAAGGTGTCTTCCGGCGACAGCACTTCGGTGGCCTGCTTCTCGTTGTCGAAATCCCAGGCGAGTTCCTTCGGATCGAAACCTGGAATCTCGGCCTTCAGCTTTTCGAAAAGACCGGCCGGGTGGCTGTTGCGGCGCAGATGCTTGGCCGGAATGAAGCCTGGCACCACGGTGCCGTTGGTTTCCGCTGCCGGCGGCGCGGTCAGCGGGAAATTCAGTGCGGCGATCTTCTTGCCGTTGCGGTTGGCGATCTGCCAGATCATCTCGGAGTCGACATCGCGGCTGTCGTAGAGCGTCCAGTAGACCTCACCGCCTTTGTCTTCGGCACGGATGAAATCGAACACGCCATGCGCGCCCGGATTCTTGCCGGTCATGATCGAAGTCCATGCAGGCGGTGTCAGCGGGTTCGGCGTCGAACGCAGCTTGGCGCGCACGCCGCCTTTCAGCAGCTTGGACAGGTACGGCATGGTGACGCCGACATCCGGCAGCTCGCGCAGCATCTCGTCGAGCACCGTGAAAGTGCAGCCATCGAGTCCGATGAATAGCGTCTTGGTCTTCGTGTTTTGCGAGTCCATGAGTGTGCTCAGTGAGTGCATGGGTTGCTGAATGGTGAAACGAGTGCGCGGCCCCCGTTCCTCCCGAGTAGCTCCGCGCAGCGAAGCGTATCGAGGGATCGCACGGACCTCGGATGCGTCCCTCGCGTCGCTTCCCCTCGATACGCGCCTGCGGCGCTACTCGGGGCGAACGGATGGCAACTCGGGAGGAACGGACAATATTGTGTTGTCGAGGTCATAGCATCAGGCCGTCCTGCCCAGCGTGACGATGGCGGCGCCGCGGATCGCCGTTCCACGGCAGAGCGCGATCACGGTATCCGTGGCCGTAGCGTCGATGTTGTAGTGCAACTCCACCTCGAACTCCTGCGCGCCGTGCCTGACGCGCGCCCAGCAGCCCTGGGCACTGTCCAGCTCGGCTTTCATGATCTGCCAGTCCAGCGGCCGGCCTTCCAGGCCGGTGCCGGAAGATTTCGCCGCGGCCTCCTTGGCGCACCACAGTGCAACCGCGGCACGACGCAGCTGTTCCTTCGGCTGACTATGCAAAAAGCGCTGCGATTCGTCGGGACTGAAAGCACCGGCGATCAGGTCTTCGGCATCGACTCGATCCAGATGCTGGAAGTCGATGCCGGGCGAGGATTCCGCCGGGCCGCAGACCGCGACCGCCGCACGCCGGCTATGGCTGATCGACACCGACGGGAACAGCACGCCGGCCGGCCAGCCGAGCACGCCGACGAGATAAGGCTCGCCGCTGGCACGATTGCCGATCTGGATGTCGGCCGCGGCGAAATCGATCTTCAGATGTTCGCTCGCCCAGGCGCGCACCGCATCCTTGGCGCAGACGCGGCCGACCAGCCATTCCTCGCGCCGCGGACCGGTTATAGGCAGTGCACCGCTGAAGACGCGGCGCTCCTCGTCGTTGAGCACCAGCGCGGCGAGCATGCGCTTCCACACCGCGCTGCCCAGATCGAGATAACCGGCCTCGAAGGCCAGCAGATGGCGAGCGGCCAGACCGCTGCCGGCGAGTTCCTTTTCGAGGCAGGGCAGCGACAGCGAACGCTCGATCGGCGCCAGGCGGTAGCGATACAGATTCTGCGGAGCGGAATACTTGACGTCTTCCCAGTTCGCGGCACGCGCGATCAGCTGGCCTTCGGAATCGATCAGGTCGAACTGGCAGTCGATCTTGTGCGGCGCGATGTGAATCGCGGCGCGGCCCAGCAGCTTGCGGTCGGGCGGCAGCGGATCGGCGTACTGCGTGTAGTGGCCGAGATTGAACGGGAAGCACTTGTAGCCCCAGCTCAGTTTCTCGGTCAGCCAGTAACCCGCGAGCTGCCCGGCGGCATCGAGCAGCGCCGCGTCGATGCGGAATTTCGGCGTCGCCGTGAACGAGAAATAATCATGCGTCGCGATCGTCGCCAGATCGGCATCGATGCCTTCTTCGTTCCAGCCGTGCAGCGCCTTGACGCCCTGCAGCCGCGGGCCATGGAACATGCCGTGGCGATACAGCTCGCCCGGCGGATTGGTGCGTGCCGGCAGCAGCGCGCCGGCACTGAGAGCACGTGGTGGCGGCGGCGCCGGATAGCGTTCGGCGAGCGTCACCTGGCCTTCGAACACCAGTGTCGGCACGCCCTGCTGATACGGATCGAGCTGGAAGATTTTCACCGCGACGCGCGGCGCCTCGATCGGCGAGCGCAGACGCTCGGCGACGATGCGCAGGCTCAGGCGCTTGTCGTTGTCCAGGCTCAGCCAGCGATGGCCGCGACAGGCGTCTATGGCGGTGACTTTCAGTGCATCGCCGGCAAGCTTGCAGGCCGCCTCGGCGATGATTTCCATGCTGAACGTGAACGGCACGACGATCAGCGGCAGCAGCTCCGGCGCGCGCGCCGAAGGCGGCAGGCCGATCGCGTGATCGAGCAGGAACAGGTCGGTGTACGCGGTGTAGAGCCGCTCGCTGACCAGCTGCTGGGTATCGAGTTCGAGGATGCGGCCGAGCAGCGGATAGTTTGGGTCCAGCGCCGGATCACCGAGCGCTGAGGCCGCTGGCATCGACATCTGGATCGGATTCGCAGCCGTCGCCAAAACAGCCGGCATCGGCGGCGGTATCGCCGCGCCGGACGCCGGCAGGCCGCCGAGCACGCGGGCCTGCGAATCCAGGAAGTTCTGCATCAGCGAGAAATGCGATTTCAGCGCCGCCATCCGTGGATCAACTGCAGTCGGCCTGGCCGCGGCCGGCGGCATGCCGGCTGCCGGAACCATGCGCTCGACTTCGCGTATCACTTCCTTGACCACGACCTGAGGCGCCGGCGCACGCTTGGCCGGCGCCCAGTCCTCGGGCAGACGCATCGTCGGCATCTGCAGCTTGATCCTCAAGCTGCGGCGCGCGACGTGCTTCGGCGCCGCGGCCAGCTCGATCACGGCGACGTCGCGATGCGCGTACAACGCCGCCGGCTCGAACGCTACGCCGGCTGCGAACAGCTGCGCCAGCATCGCGTGCAGCTGCGCCACATCGGGCTTGCGGCGGCTGTTGCTGGACACCGCGACGACGTCGTCGCGATCACGCAGCGCGTCGCCGACGAAGGACGTCAGGTTGCCGCTGGGGCCGACTTCGACGAACACGCGATAACCGTCTTCATAGAGTTGCTGCAGCGTCTCGGTGAAGCGCACCGGATTTTCCCACTGCTGCGCCGCGAGTTCGCGGATCGCATCGGGCTCATCCGGGAACGGCGCGATCGAACGCGCCGAGTACAGCGTGCTGCGGCCGGGGCCGAAATCCGCGCCGGCGAAATATTCGCGGTAGGCATCGGCCAGCGGCTTGAACAATGGCGTGTGATAGGCGCGGCCGAACGGCAACTCCTGGCAGATCGCGCCTTCGTCGGCGAGGCGCTTGGCTAAAACCTGGGCCTCGGCCGGCGGCCCGAACATCACCAGCTGGTTCGGGCAATTGTCCATCGCAACTTGCATGCTGCCGCTGCCGGCGAGCAGTTCCGCACGCAACTCCGGTCGCAGCGCGCCGAGCGTCAGTAGCGTGCCCTCGGTGATGCGGCCCTCGGCTTCGAGCCTGCGGAAGATCCTGTTCAGATCGCGGATCGATTCGGCGATCTCGTCGCGCGTCTTGAAGCGGCGCACGCCGCAAGCGGTGATCGCGGTATTCTCGCCGGTGCTATGGCCGAGCATCGCATCGGGCTCAAGGCCGAGGTCGTCGAGCAGCGCCTGGATCGCCATGCTGGCGGCAAACACGGTTTCGGCGGCGACGTCCATCTCGTACAGACGCGCTTCCAGCGCCTTGAGCTGCGTTTCGTCATGGCCGGTCGGCGCCGGGAACACGGCAGGCGCGCGCGCCGCCGCGCCGTTGCGCAGCGCGGTGCTCTCGATGAAATCGAACCAGTCGCGCACCTGCGGGAACTGCGTGCACAAGCCGGCGAGCATGTTGCTGTACTGCGCGCCCTCGCCCGGATACAGGAAGCACAGCTTGCCCGGCGCCGCGCCGCGGCCGTAATGCAGGCCGCTACGCGTCTTGAACGGCTTGGCCTCGGCGCGCTGCAGCTTGTCGATCGCCTGCTGCAATTTTTTATGCAGATCGGTGGCGTTGTCGGCGACGAGCGCCAGCCGATGTTCGCCGCGCGCATGCGCACTGCTGGCGCGCGCGATGGCCGCCAGCTCGGTCGCCGGCTTGGCATTCAGATGCGCCAACGCCGCCTGCGCCAGCAGCACCAGTTCGGAGATCGAATCCGCCGCCAATGTGATCAGCTCGGTCGGCGACGGCCGGTGCAGCACCTGCACCTGGAACCTGGACGGGCCGCGATATTCCTCCATGATCACGTGCGCGTTGATGCCGCCGAAACCGAAGGCATTGACGCCGGCGCGACGCGCGTGATTCTTGCCATGTATCCACGGCCGCGTCTCGGTGTTGATGTACAGCGGCGTTTTTTCCAGATGCAGCTCGGGCTCGGGTTCGTCGCACAGCGTCGGCGGCAGAATCCGGTGATGCAGCGCCAGCGCGGTCTTGATCAGCGATGCCGAGCCCGAGGCCGGCAGGCAGTGGCCGATCATCGACTTGACGGTGCCGACCGCGATCTGCGGCCCAGGGCCGCGATCGCCGAAGATCGCCTGCAGTGTTTCGATCTCGGTGCGATCGCCGATGTCAGTACCGGTGCCGTGCGCTTCGATCAGATCGACCGTCGCCGGGTCGATTCCGCTGCTCTCGTAGGCGCGGCGCAGCGCCAGCACCTGGCCTTCCAGCCGCGGCGTCAGCAGGCCCTTGGCGCGGCCGTCGGAGGCGACGCCGATGCCCTGAATCACCGCGTAAATGCGGTCGCCGGCGGCCTCAGCATCGGCCAGGCGCTTCAGCACCAGCATGCCGACACCCTCGCCCAGCAGCGTGCCGCTATGGCCTTTCTGGAACGGCCGCAGCTGGCCGTTCGACAGCGCCTTGATCTGCGTGAACTGCACGTACAGCTGCGGCGGAATCTGCGCCTGGCTGCCGCCGGTGATCATCAGATCGCTGCGCCCGGTGACCAGTTCGCGCACCGCCTGGTCGAGCGCCATCATCGTCGAGGCACAAGCCGCGTCGACGATGTAGTTCGGGCCCATGAAGTTGAGCCGGTTGCAGATCAGGCCGGTGATCACGTTCGG
The DNA here is from genome assembly GCF_028291725.1 of Hydrocarboniphaga sp. Taxonomy (GTDB): domain Bacteria; phylum Pseudomonadota; class Gammaproteobacteria; order Nevskiales; family Nevskiaceae; genus Hydrocarboniphaga. Next base: position 39,126 of record NZ_JAQGNT010000042.1, read on the forward strand.
CGTCAGCTGGCTGACCAGCTCGCCGCTGTACGGCGGCAGCTGCTGCTTGAAACGATCGCGCAGATCGGCGAGTTCGGTCGCGCTGAAATCCGGGCGCAGACCCGTAACCGCCTTCATCATTTCATCGACGAACAGCGCGTGAAACATCACGTTGGCCTGGCCGCGATTGGTATACGTACCGCGGCCGAGTATCACGCCGGCGCGGCTGCGGTCGAAGTCGCGCTTTTTATAGCCGGCATCGGCCAGCGCGTCACCGGCCTGCTTCAAGGCCAGCAGATGGTCGGGATCGCCGCCGTCGGCCTGGCTCGGCATCACGCCGTATTCGGTCGGATCGATCACCGCCAGATCGCGCAGGAATCCGCCGCGATTGGTGTAGATGCGATCGTTGCGCTGCGCCCAGTGCTCCTTGTCGAGGAAATGGCTGGTCCATTCCTCGTCGGCCGGGCCGATAGCGTCGACCTTGTCGAGAATGTTCTGCCAGTAGGCGCGCACGTCGCGCGCGCCGGCGTAGCAGCCGGAGACACCGACGACGGCGACTTGCAGCGGGTCGCTCATTGACCGCCCTGCGTAGGGCGGGTCATGACCCGCCGCTTTTGCATGACCCGCCGCTTTTGGGCGCCCAAACGGGTACAACGGCGGGTCATGACCCGCCCTACGGCGTCTTGCAGGTTTCGCATCACTGCGCATTCTCGGTGCCGATGCGGTTCAGCGCCGCGGACAAGGTGCTTTCCGCGTCCAGCATCGCCAGGCGCACGCGGCCTTCGGCGTCGGTGAACACCGCGTCGTACGCCACCGCCTGTTCGTGCGCCGCAGCCTTGATGCGGAAGCGCAGCGTCAGCGGACCGCTCGGTGCCGGCAGAGCGGGCACGCGCAGCACGCGGCCGAAGCGGCTCGGCAAGGCGCTCTGTTGGCGATGCACGCGGCCCCAGATCCAGGCCAGCTGTGCGGCGACATCAATCAGGCCCGGGTCGAACAGCCAGTCGCCGTCGACGCCGATCCAGTCCCGCAGATTGCTGACCGACACCATCGCGTCGACGCCTTCCGGTGCGACCGCGGTGATGTCGGTCAGCAGCCGGAAGCGGCCGGTGTGGAACAGCATGCGCTCGTAGGTCTGCGTCGGGTCCATGCGCTGGCCGCTGATGGCCGGCGGCACTTCGATCACCGGCGCTTCCAGTCGCTCGACCAGGCGTACCGAGGCGCGATACAGCGGCGCCTTGCGGCTGGGATCGGCGATGTCGACCGTCACGGTCTGTTCGCCGGGGCCGGAATGGCTGGTGGCCTTGGCGCGGATTTCGATTTCGCGAGTCGCGCCCGGCTCCAGCACCACACCGGCGAGCGTGCGCAGATCCTGCACTTCCGCAACCTGCCAGCCGGGCCAGCCCTGCCCGACCATCTGCGCGACCCATTCGGTCGCCGCCGCCGCCGGCAGCACCGGACGGCCGTCGATGACGTGGTCGCCGAGGTAGGGATCGCTGTCGAGGCCGAAGCGATGCGTCAGCACCAGCGCACCGCCGGCGCCCATGCGCAGCGGACCGCGCACCAGCGGATACAGCGAGCTGCCCGCGGCGACCGCTTCGGGTGCGTCGCTGGCTTCCATCGATTGCCAGGGGCCACGGCCGATCACGATCTCGACTTCATGCTTGGGCCCGCAGGCGAGTTCGCGCAGGAAATAGCGCCGGCCGCCGGCGACCGGGATCGGGTCGATGCCGCGTTCGCGGAACTGGCGCTTGACGGCTTCGCTGGCCATGCCGGCGTCCCAGGGCCCCCAGTTGGCCGCGATGACGCGCGTCTCCGGCCAGCGCCGCGACAAGGTCCACGCAAGGCGATTGCAGGCCTCGTTCGCGGAGGCGTAGTCGATCTGGCCCTTGTTGCCGTAGCGGCCGGCGACCGAGGTGAAGAACACCAGCAGCTTCAACGATTCCGGCCGCAGCTTCTTGCTCAGGATGTAGCTGGAATCGAGCTTGGTGTTGAACACGCGGGCGAAGGATTCGTCGGTCTTGTCGGCGATGCGGCGGTCTTCGATCACGCCGGCTCCGTGCAGCACCGCATCGATGCGACCGTAGTGCTGGTAGATGCCGTCGATGACACCGCCAAACGCAGCCTCGTCGCGCACGTCGCAAGAGAAGTAGCCAACGTTGGCACCGCGAGCGCGCAAGCGATCGAGATTGCCGCGGATTTCGCGCTCGGTCAGCAGCCTCGAGAGCGCGCGTTCGATGTCGACCGGCTTCGGCGTCTCGCCGCGGGCGCGGGCCTGGGCCAGCAGCACTTTCTTCAAGCCGGCCGTATCGGCCGCGATCGCGGTCTCAGCTGCTTCCGGCGCCGGTTCCGGCGTGCGGCCAAGCAGCACGAAGCTGATGCCCGGCACGGCCATTTCTTCCAGCAGCTCGGCGGTGATGCCGCGCGCGCCGCCGGTGGCGACGACCACCCAGTCCGCCGCCGGCTGCAGATGCGGCGCAAACGCGGTATCGGCCAGCGCCTCCTCGACCGTGCTCACGCTGTAGCGCGCGTCGCCGGTATGGCCGGCTTCGGGCGCGCGGTCATCGGCGAGCAACTCGTCGAGCAGATGCGAGGCGATGGTGTCGTCGGTCTGGCCGTTGAAGTCGACCGCGCGCAGCGTCGCGCTCGGATACTCGTCGCGCACGCAGTTCAGCAGGCCGTTGATGCCGCCGGCGAGCGGCGTGCCCGGGCCAACCGCGTCGCGGCCGAAAGTGCCGCCGAGTCGGCTGGCCGCGATCACGCGCATGTCGGCGAGCGATGCGCCGAAAGGCTTCAGCAGGCGGAACAGCGACAGCACGCTGCGTTCGCCGAGTTGTTGCCAGGCGGCCAGTGTTTCGGGCTCGTCTTCAGCGAGGCCGTGCAGATGGATCACGCCTTTGATGCTGCCATGCGCGGCCTGCGCCGCTTTGATGCCGGCTTCGATGCCGGCGGCGTCGATCGCGTCGATGCGCAGCGGCTTTAAATTCGCCTTCTGCAGATTCGCCAGCAGCTGCAGCACAATCGCGTCACAACCACCGGCGACGATCACCGCGCCCGACAGTGTCACGCGCTTGCTGGTCAGCGGCGCCGGCCGCGGGCGGATCACGTAGCGCGGCACGTCGCTGACGACGACCGGAGCTGCAATGACCGTGGGCGCGGCAGCGACGCTCGTCGTTACAGCAGGAGCAGCAGCCACCGGCGCTGCAGCGGAGCCGAGCTGCTGCAGAATCGCAGCGAGCGTCTTGGCACGCGTATAGCTTTCCATAGCCGTCTGCATCGCAGCCGCAGTGGCTTCAGGCAACTTCTTCTGCAGCGCACCGACAATCTCGACGCGCTTGATCGAATCGATGCCGAGATCGGCTTCGAGATCCGCATCCAGCGCCAGCATCTCGGCCGGATAACCAGTGCGATCGGCGACGATGTCGAGCAGCAGGCTGCGGTAGTCGATCGCAGCGACCGTGACCGGCGCAGCGGCAACGATGACCGGACCGGCAGCCGGCGCGCTGACGCCGCCGCCGAGCTTGGACAGGCTGTCGAGTATCGATGCGAGTGTCTTCGCGCGTGTGTAGCTTTCCATCGCCGCCTGCATCGCAGCGGCCGTCTCGGTCGGCAACTTCTTCTGTAGCGCGCCGACGATCTCGACACGCTTGATCGAGTCAATGCCGAGATCGGCTTCCAGATCCGCATCCAGCGCCAGCATCTCGGCCGGATAACCAGTGCGATCGGCGACGATCTCCAGCAGCACCGTCTTGTAGTCGACCGCGGGCGGCGCGGTGCTCGCGGCAACACTGGCCGCAACAGCGACCGGCGCGGCGCTGACAACCACCAGCGGCTGCACCAGATCGACGATCGTCCGCAGCGTCTTCGCGCGCGTCAGCTTTTCCATCTGCGCCTGCAGCGCTTCGGAGATCGAAGCCGGCAGCGCCTTCTGGAACGCGCCGACGATTTCGACGCGCTTGATCGAATCGATTCCCAAATCCGCTTCCAGATCGGCATCCAGCGACAGCATGTCTTCCGGATAGCCGGTGCGATCGGCGACCAGCTTCAGCAGCAGCGGCTGAATTTCAATCGCCGGCACAGCGGCCGTAACGGTGGCGACGACCGTGGCTGGCGCGGCAACGATGACCGGCGCAGCGCTCGCCGCGAGTTCAATCAGCGGCTGCAGAATCGCGTTCAGCGTCTTGGCTCGTGTATAGCGCTCCATTTGCGCCTGCATCGCCGCGCCGAGTTCGACAGGCAGCGATTTCTGCAGACTGCCGGCGATCTCGACGCGCTTGATCGAGTCGATGCCGAGTTCGGCTTCGAGATCCGCATCCAGCGCCAGCATGTCTTCAGGGTAACCGGTGCGATCGGCGACAATGCGCAGCAGCATCGCCGACAACGCCGCCGCATTGAGTCCGCTTGCGGCAGGCGCCGCTACGGGCGGCGCAGCCACAACAGCCGGCGCGGCAGCCACCGGCGCAACCGCGACTACCGGTGTCGGCATCTGCGGTAGATATGCCGGCGCCGGAACAGCCTGCGGAACGGCTTGCCCTGGCGCGCCGAGGAACTGCGAAATCACGCGCTCCTGCAGGCTCAGGAACTGACGCATGGTCTCGTGATAAGCCATCAGCGCTTCGCCGCTGTGCGCGGCCGGCATCGCCATCGGCTGCGATACATAAGCAGCAGGCTGCGCCGCAACCGGCGCCGGCACATGGACAATGTTCGGCGCCGGCTTCGGCGCGGCATCGAGAATCTTCTGAACGACCGCCTGTTTCACCTCGATCGTCTTCTCCAGCGTCATCGGCGGCATCTGGCCGGTGCGCAGAATCGGGTCCGCATGCGGACGCACGTAACCGCCGGAGATATACCAGGCCGTCGCCGGAATTTTGGCCGGCTGTGCACGCTCGGCAAGCTGCGCGAGCGACAGCGCCTCGACCGTGCGGCCATCGAACAGACGCGAGACTTCGAAGTCCACGCCCAGCGCCAGCAGATCGGCGAGGCCGGACAGCAGGCCGCGCAAACCGCCACCCTGACCATCGAGCGACACGCTGCGCGCGTCGCGGCCGGCAAGCGTCGCCGCGATCATGTTGCTGCAGATGCTCTTCGGGCCGAGTTCCAAGAACAGGCGCACGCCGTCGGCATAGAGGTTCTGCACCTCGGTGACGAATTCGACGCTGGACAGCAGATGCGCATCGAGCTGCGCGCGCATCGCATCAAGGCCGGCCGGATACTTCGCGCCGCTGCCATTGGAGTAAACCGCGAGCGTCGGCTCGGCGAACACGGTGCTCGCGATCGCAGCCGACAGCGGACCCTTGGCAGCCGCCATCAGCTCGGTGTGGAAGGCGCCGGAAACCGGCAGCCGGGTGACACGCAGACCGGCGCTGCTGATCGCTTCGACTGCTTTTTCAATTTGCGCAGCCGGACCGGAAATCACGGTCTGCTCGGGCGCATTGTGGTTGGCGACGACAACGCCGGCGAACGGCGAGATCTTGCTCAGCACCAGGTCGCGCGCGGCCTGCACCGCGGCCATTCCGCCGGGCGTGCCGCTGCTGGCGGCCTCCGCCATCACGCGGCCGCGCACCGCCGACAGCTTCAGGAAGCTGGCTTCGTCGATCACGCCGGCCGCATGCAGTGCGGCGAATTCGCCATAACTGTGGCCGGCGGCGGCGACGGCTTTCAGGCCAAGGCGACGCGCCAGATTCAGGTAACCGACTTCGAGCGCGCCGATCGCCGGCTGCGCGTAGCGTGTGTCGGTGAGGCGCATCTGCTGCGCGGCTTCGGTCTCAGCATTGAACGCCGATTCCGGCCAGATGCGGCGCGACAGGCGTTCCGGCAGTTCGCTGCTCAGCGTCGCGTCGGCGCGTTCGATCGCCGAGCGCATTTCGTCGACGAACATCGCCGCTTCGCTGCCCATGTCGACATACTGCGAGCCCTGCCCCGGGAACACGAAGGCGATCTGCGGCGCCGTGTTGGGGCGATCCAGCGCGAGCTTGATGTTCGGCGCCAGCGGCTTGCTTGGCGTAGCAAGATGCGCCAGCACCGCTTCCAGATCGGTGGTCAGCGCAGCCATGCTGCGCGCGGCCAGCGCAAGGCAAACCTTGGCGCCGCGGCGGCGGTCGGCTTCGCGAGCCAGGCCACGCGCCAGCACGGCGAGCTTCAGCCGACCTTTTTGCTGCATCATCGCCAGCACGCGCTCGACATCCGTGCGCAAAGCAGCGGCATCGGCCGCGCGGAACACACACAGTTCCTGCGTCCAGTTGCGCGAGCCGTTGATCTCGGGATTGGACATGCCGTCGCGATATTCCTCGACGACCGCATGGAAGTTGGTGCCGCCGAAACCGAACGCGGACACGCCGCCACGACGCGGCGTGCCGTCCGGGCTCGCCAGCCAGGGCCGTGGCTGTTTCAGGATGAAAGCTGCCGAAGTCGGATCGGTAATGGCGTCCAGCGGATCATCGACATTCGCATGCGCGGGCTGCACGCGGTGATACAGCGACATCGCCAGCTTGATCAGGCCGGCCATGCCGGCGCTGGCCTTGGTGTGGCCAAGAATGGTCTTGACCGAACCCAGCGCGACGCTGTTCGGTTCTGCGCCGTAGCTCTTCAGCGCGCGCGTGATGGTTTCGGCCTCGGCCTTGTCGCCGACCGCGGTGCCGGTACCGTGCGCTTCGATCATGCCCAGCGTCGCCGGCGTGAAGCCGGCCTTGCCGTAGGCGCGATTCAGCGCGCGGATCTGGCCGTCCGGACGCGGTGCGGTCATGCCCAGCGCCTTGCCGTCGCTGGAACCGGCGACGGCCTTGATCACCGCATAGATACGATCGCCGGCCGCTTCGGCGTCGGCGAGGCGCTTCAGCACGACCATGCTGACGCCTTCAGAAATCACGATGCCGTCCGCTTTTTTATCGAAGGCTTTCGACACGCCGTTCGGCGACAGCGCGCCGGTCTTGCTGAAGCACATGAAACCGTAGGGGCTCTGCACGGTATCGACTCCGCCGGCGATAGCGACATTGCTGCGGCCGGTTTCGAGTTCGTTGACCGCCATCGACAGCGCCGCCAGCGATGAGGCGCAGGCCGCGTCGACGGTGAAGTTCAAGCCACCGAAATCCAGGCGGTTGGCGACGCGCCCGGCGGTGACGTTCAGCAGCACGCCGGCGAAGGACTCGTTGGTCCATTCCGGCAAGCGCTCGAAGGCGCCGTCGTTCATGTCGCTGACGAAACGCGGCAGCTCCGAGCGCACGCCGTACTGCAGTCCGAGATCGCCGGCACCGCCCGAGGCACCGAGAATGATGCTGGTGTGCTCGCGATCGAAGTCGGTCAGGCCGGCGTCTTCGACGGCACGATTCACCGTCTCCAGCGTCAGCAGCTGCATCGGATCGATAGCCTTCATCGAGTTCGGCGGGATACCAAAGCGCGTCGGGTCGAACATCACCTCGTCGAGGAAGCCGCCCCACTTGCTGTAGATCTTGTCGCGCGCCGTGCGGTCCGCGTCGTAGTACAAGCGCCAGTCCCAGCGCTCGCGCGGCACCTCGGTGATCGCGCTGACCTTGCCCAATACGTTGTCCCAGTAGCTCTCGAGGTCCGGCGCCTTCGGCAGCAGCACGCCGATGCCGACGATGGCGATGTCCGAAGGCGCGGCCTTCTCGACCTTGGCCTGCACCACGTTGTCGAAGTTCGCCAGCAGTTCCTGCGAATCGCTGCAGACGCGGCTGTGCAGGTCGGCGACCGACATCGTAGCGTCGGTCAGCGTCGCAACCTGGCCGATCATGTACATGCCGTCGCTGAGCTGCTGCTCGGCGGCGATGTCGACGATCTTGCCGGACTCGTCGCGGTTCTTGCCCTTGGAGGCGATGCGCAGACGGCCCAGGTTCAGGTCTTCCAGCGTGTCGCGGATTTCGTCGGCGCTGCGGTTTTCGCGCATCAGTGAGCGGCGAGCGTCGAAGAAGTCGTGGGCGAATTTCGTGTCCGCGCAGCGCGTCGCGTGACCGGGACCGGTTTCCAGGTTGACCGTGCGCGCGCACAGCACGGCCTGGTCCTGAAAGCCCTGCACGATAGCGCCGCTGGACACAATCTCGTGCGTGAACAGATAAGCCGTGCCCATCAGCGCGCCGACTTTCATGCCGCGCGCGGCCAGCGGCGCGGTCAGCGCCGCGAGCATCGCGCCGGAGCGCGCATCGCTGATGCCGCCGGCGAACAGCAGATGCACGTCGGACTCGGTGCCCGGCGTAACAACGGCCAGCAGCACTTCGATCATCTGCTCCCACAGCGGGAAGCTGGTGATCGGGCCGATATGGCCGCCGCATTCGCGGCCTTCAAACACGAAGCGGCGCGCGCCCTGTTCGAGATACATCTTCAGCAGCGCCGGCGCCGGCGCGTGGATATAGGTCTTGATGCCGCGCTGCTCGAAAGCGGCGGCCTGGTCGGGCCGCCCGCCGGCAATCAGCGCATATGGCGGCTTGCACTTCCAGATCGCTTCGCACTGCTCGTCGCGCAAAGCCTGCGGGATGAAGCCGAGCATGCCGACGCCCCAGACCTTGTCGCCGGCCAGGCGCGCGGTTTCCTGCAGCATCTCCAGCACCTGGTCGCCGCGCATCAGCGCCAGCGCCAGAAACGGCAGCGCGCCGTTCTCGGTCACGCTGGCGGCAAACGCGGGGCTGTCGGAGACGCGCGTCATCGGCCCCTGAGCCAGCGGATAGCGCGTGTTCTGCGAAGCGGCCAGCGGCGAGCCTTCGGCGAGATGGCCCAGCTCGGCGGCCTGGCGCATCTGCTCGAAACTGATCTTGCGCAGCGCCTGCACCAGCTTGCCGACCCGCCGGTAGCGCTCGCGATAAATCGCGCCGGCACCGATACCCTGGCCGACCGGCATCAGCGAATTGTCCTCCCAGCCGACGCATGCATTCATCGCGCTGCGCCAGACTTCGAGCGACATCGTGCCGGCTTCGGCGGCGCGATTATCGGCGTCGGCCTGCTTCAGCGCGACCGCGGCCGGCTTGGCATAGACGCGGCAGCATGAGCCCAGCAGTTCGCCGAACAGCCGCGTCTCGGCGCCGACCAGGCGCGCGAGTTCGGTCTTGGTGGTGTCGCTCAGCGCGGAGCCGTCCATCAGCAACAGCTGGTCGTCGAGCACCACACCTGCAACACCAGCCGCTCGGCAACCAGCGGCGGTGTTGATGCCGACGCCGCCGCGCACGTAGATCGGCAATCTCGTCTTGCGCAGCAGCTTCTGCACCAGGATGTAGCTGGAATCCTCGCCGACCCAGCCTGGCGATTCGTGGCCCTTGGCGATGATGCCGTCTGGCGTCAGGCTCAGGTTGTCGAGATCATCAGTGGCGGTGACCTCGATCAACAGCCGGTTCTGCCCGCCGCGACACAGCGACTCGGCGCCGCTCAGCGAACCGCCGCGCTGCGCCAGCACCAGAGTCAGCGGCCGCTCGCCCGCGATCCCGATCAGCTGTTCGAGCAACGGCAGATGCACAGCCGTAGCCTGAACCCCGACGCGCCCGTCAGTTGTTGCCAGCAGCCGGCGGAAATTCGCCAGCGCGCGGGCTTCGTCGGTGCAGAACTCCAAATCCAGCAGCCCCACACCGCCGGCGCGCGCGGCGGCAACCGCGACCCCGGGGTGCGCCCAGCCAGCCGGGGCCAGCGCAATGATTTCGAAAGCTTGGCTGCTGATGATGCTGTTCATAACGACCTACCGTGCAGTGTGGACAGACCCTAACGGTTGTCGGGGCCGCGGACCTCGTCTGCTTAGGGTTTACGTCCTTCCAAAAATGGTATCTCGAGCACTTTTTCGTGCAGGATCGGACCATGGCCGAAATAGCCGCCCTCGCCGAAACACTCGCCGTGGTCGGCGGTGACGATGAAATGGGTATTGGTCGGCGCCTTGGAAATCAGCGCGTCGAGCACCTGATCCACGTACTCGACGGTCTTGACCTGCTGGCTGTGCAGCTGCCTCATCTGGTCATCGTCGAAGAAGCGGTCAGGCGCCTGTTCGCCCAGCTCGTCGTCCATGCGCTTGAACACGCCATGCACGCCGGAGATATGCGGCAGACCCTTGGGGTCGAGCATGTACGGGTAATGGGTCTCGCCGAGGTTCAGGAAGTGGAAGCTCGGCTCGTCGTCAAAGAACTCGATCTCGTCGACGATGCCGGCGAAGTCGTTGTGATTCGCCATCAGCTTGTAGTCGTCGAAATGCCTGTTCAGGTGCGACATCGGGTTCAGCACCGGCATCGAAACCCGGGCCACCGTCCGATAACCGTTGTCTTTCAATACCTTGGGCAGCGACAACTGAGGTACGAAGCTCTTGAACGACAGGTCCTTGATGCCGAGCCGATCGACCCACTGAGAGAACTCGTTCTTGTAGACCTCGGACGCAAACACGCCGCGCGGGCTCTCGTGCGGCACCATGCCCATCAGGTAGGTGTAATGCGACGGCGAGGTCCACGAGGCATAGGAATAGCGCCGGCTGCCTTCGGCAATGCGGTCCATATGCGGGCGTTTTGCACGCTGATAGCTGTCGAAGCGGCAACTGTCCATGACGATGAAGACGAGATTGTTTGCAGCCATAAAGATGCGTCGCTCTCTGTGACACTGTGCGGCCTGTTCCGGCCGATAACCGTTGCGACTGAGTCGCTGAACGGCAAGTGAACTCCCTAGACAGCTCCGAGGCTAGCACGCGTCTGAACCAGTCGATATATCAATATTCCTACACGTAACACCGCTAAACCGACGGTTCACGAAACGCGGCCAGCGTATTGAAATATCAGGCTTGTTACGCGGGCTCCGCGGACGGCTCCGCTACGCGGTATAAACCGCCCGCTGATCGCGGTTGATCATCTGACGATTTAGTCAGATGGGCCGACGAGCGGTCTATCGAAACCCATGAACGTGCGCTCGGGAATCCGGGTTCCCGCGGGATCTAGGGAGTCCAGGCTATGCCGGCCAATTTGCAATGCTCGCTCGATAGCGCCGCACCATGAAAAAAGCCGATACGTACGGAACGTATCGGCTTTTTTGCCCGCACAGCTGCCGCTTCGCGATTCTTCAGCCCTTGGGCTGCGCCACGACCCGGAGATAAGGCTTGATTTCCTTCCAGCCCTGGGGGAACAGCTTCTTGGCATCTTCACCGGTCACGGCCGGCACGATGATCACGTCTTCGCCCTGCTTCCAGTTCACCGGCGTCGCGACCTTGTATTGGTCGGTCAGCTGCAGCGAATCGATCACCCGCAGGATCTCGTCGAAGTTGCGCCCGGTGCTGGCCGGGTAAGTTAGCGTAAGGCGAATTTTCTTGTTCGGATCGATGACGAAGACCGAGCGCACGGTGAAGCGGTCGCTGGCATTGGGATGGATCATTCCATACAGGTTGGCGACCTTGAAATCCGGGTCGGCGATCAGCGGAAAATTCAGCGCCGTGCCCTGGGTTTCCTCGATGTCATGGCTCCAGCCTTCGTGATCGGCCAGCTTGTCGACCGACAGGCCGATCGCCTTGACGTTGCGCTTGTCGAACTCCGGCTTCAGCTTGGCGGTGTAACCGAGCTCGGTCGTGCATACCGGCGTGTAGTTCTTCGGATGCGAGAACAAAACACCCCAGGAACTGCCGAGCCAGTCGTGGAAATGGAGGGGTCCGGCCGTGGTATCGGCCTCGAAATCAGGGGCGATATCGCCCAGTTGCAGTGCCATGGTTTTCTCCGTCGATAAGCATTGCTCAGCTTGGAACTAGGATGCCGCGCCTACAAGTAAATTCAAGGCATAAGCACAGATGGAATCGCCGAGCGATTCAGCGCAAAAACCGCTTTGCGCGAACGCCGCTGGAATCGCAGGCCCAAACCGATCGCAGCGATCGCCAGGCCGACGATGAAACCGCACCATACACCTGCCGGCCCGATCGACGTTCCCAGCGACAGCCAGGCCGCGATCGGCAGGCCCGCGAGCCAGTAGGCCGAAACCGTCACCGCCATCGGCACCCGCGTGTCCTTGAAGCCGCGTAGCGCGCCATTGGTCGTCGCCTGAAGGCAGTCGAACAACTGAAAAATTGCAGCCAGCATCAGGAAACGGACCGCGAGATTCGCGATTTCGGGCACGCCGGTATACAGCGCAACCACCGAGCGCGAGAACAGCGCCATACATATGGCCGACACCACGGCGAATGCGGCGCCCAGCAGAATACCGGTGCGTCCGCGCAGCACTGCGGTCACCGCGTCGCCTGCCCCGACCGCCTGCCCTACCCGCACCGCGGTCGCAAGGCCGATCGACAGCGGCACCATGAAAACCAGCGACGCAAAATTGATCGCGATCTGATGCGCCGCCACGACGCTGCCGCCGAAATGCGCCATCAGCAGGGCGCCCAGATTGAACAGCCAGGCTTCGGCGACGACGCTGGCGCAGATCGGAACGCCGAGCGTGAAAATTTCGCGCAGCTCGGGAGTCAAGCTCGGCCGTCCGGCAAACAGCCGCATCGCGCGCAGCCTCGGGTCTACCCGGTATAACAAGGCATAAACCAGCGTCATGCACCAGACCGCGATGACCGTGCCCCAGGCGGTGCCGACGGCGCCCAGCGCCGGGAAGCCGAGATAGCCATACATCAGCGGCAGATTCGCCAGCGCATTGACCAGCAACGCGACAATGCCGGCAACGACCGGCGCACGTGTGGCGCCATTGCCTTCGCAGCCGTTGCGCATCACGAAGCACAGGCAGAACGGAATCGCGGCCCAGGAAATCGCACGCAGATAGCCTTCGGACAGGCCGCGCGTGATCGCCTCGAGCCTGAGCAGATCGAGCACCGGATCGGCGACCAGGTTGATCAGCAGCGTCCACACGCCACCCAGCGTCACCGCGAGCAGCAGCGTATTGCGCAGCAAGCTGCCGGTCTCAGCAGCCGGACGCCCGGCGCCGACGCGCTGCGCGACGATCGGCGACACCGACATGAACAGGCCCATGAAAATGATGAAAGTCAGGAACCAGACGTTGGCACCCACCGCGACCGCGGCCAGCGCAACCGGGCCCAGACGCCCGGCCATCACGGTGTCGACGGTGTGCATACCGACGAACGAAAGCTGCGCCGCAATCAGCGGCGCGGCGAGAACCAGGTTATGGCGCGCCTCGGCCCGCAGCAGCCTGCCGCGAGATTCGGGGGCGACCGGTGGGCGGTCGATGAACATGATGACGATATCGGAAGGTGTACCCGGCGCGTTCGGCCACCGGACAAAACATCGCCGGCGGGGGCCAGCAAAAGGGGCGCCATGCTAGTGCCGGTCACCGCCAAAGCCAAGTTCGCATCTCGCTACTTGAGCGCGCCGATCGGTCGATAGCAGCCGTCCGTCGGCAGCAAGGTCTGTAAGTCGTGCTGATGAGGATCATTTGATGATCCCGGTCTGCGAGCGCTCCGTGAATCAGTTCCAGATATTCAGCGTTACCGAGCTGAGCCGCCGCCACTGGCTGCGGCGCAGCCACATGCTGGCCTTGCTGGCCCTGGGCTGGCTCGGCGGCACCCTGATGAGCCAGGCGAGGGATGCCGACTCGATCGCGCCAACGCCCTTGAACCGTGCCGTCGCCGACGGAAGACTGCTGGCCCCGGCCTCGCCGACACCGGTTTTGGAATGCCCCCAGCTGTCCGCGACCGGCCTGCGTCTGGATTGCAGGCTGAGCCCGCCGACGGCCCGCTGATCGCCACATCGGTAGGTTGGCAATCCCTTGCCGACACGAGGTCTCGATTGCGCATAGCGCCGCGCACGTCGGCAAAGGATTGCCGACGTGCGCGAGAGATCTCAGCCGCTGGCTGCCAGCAATCTCGCATTGCCACCCACTGCCGAGGTATTGACCGTCAGCGTGCGTTCCGCCAGAAACCGCAACAGGTAGTGCGGTCCACCGGCTTTCGGGCCGGTACCGGACAGGCCTTCTCCACCGAAAGGCTGACAGCCGACCACCGCGCCGGTCATTCCGCGATTGATGTAGCAGTTGCCAACCCGCGCCTGCGTCTGGACTCGCCGCCAGGTGCTCTCCACGCGTGAATGCACGCCCAGGGTCAGGCCATAAGCGCTGCGATTGATGCCGGCGATCACCTCGTCGAGATCGCGCGCGCGGTAGCGCACGACATGCAGGATCGGGCCGAAATATTCGCCGTCGAGCTGCCCGATATCTTCGATCGCCGCGACCGTCGGCGGGAAGTAAGTGCCGTGCTTGCAGGAATCCGGCAGCGCCAGCTGTTCGAGCACACTGCCTTTGGCATGCAGCCGCGCCGCGTGGCCGGCGAGCCGCCCGCGCGCGGCCTCGTCGATGACTGGGCCGATGTCGGTGCCGAGCAGCGCCGGATCGCCGATCACCAGCTCCTGCATCGCGCCGCCGAGCATGTGCAGAACCTTGTCGGCGATCTCGTTCTGCAGATGCAGCACGCGCAGCGCGGAGCAGCGCTGGCCGGCGGAATGGAAGGCCGACACGATGCTGTCCTTGACCACCTGCTCGGGCAGCGCCGACGAGTCGACGATCATCGCGTTCTGGCCGCCGGTTTCCGCGATCAGGGTGGCGATCGGACCGCGGCGAGCCGCCAGCTGCCGATTGATCGCATGCGCGACGTCCACCGAGCCGGTGAACGCGACGCCGGCGATTTCGGCGCTGCCGCACAGCGCCGCGCCGACCTCGCCTTCACCGAGCACGCACTGCAGCACATCCGCCGGAATGCCGGCATCGCGCAGCAGCTGCACCATCGTCACGGCGACCAGGTTGGTCTGCTCGGCGGGCTTGGCGACCACAGTGTTGCCGGTGACCAGCGCGGCCGCGATCTGGCCCGTGAAAATCGCCAGCGGAAAGTTCCACGGCGAGATGCAGACGAACACGCCCTTGCCGTGCAGCTGCAGTTCGTTGTGCTCGCCGGTCGGGCCGTTCATCACTTCCGGCGCCGCCTGCAGCCGGCGTGCGTGCACCGCGTAGTAGCGCAGGAAATCGGCCGCCTCGCGGACCTCCGTGATCGCGTCGCCGATGGTCTTGCCGGCTTCGCGGATCAGCAGATGCATGAATTCGGCGCGGCGCGACTCCAGGCGATCGGCGGCGCGCTCGAGCATTTCGGCGCGCACCGCTACCGGCGTCGCGTTCCATCGCGGCTGCGCTTTCACCGCCGCGTCGATCACGGCCGGCACGCGCGCAGGATCGAAGGCGATCCACTCGCCGAGCACGCGGCGGCGATCTGCCGGATCGGTCACCGGCCGGGCCTTGCCCGCAGGCGCGGCGCCGGAGGCAAGCAGTGATTCGGCACGCGTGGTCACCGCCACTGAGGCCAGCGCCGCCGACAGCTCCAGCATCGCCGCTTCGTCGGCCAGATTGAGCCCGGCCGAATTGCGTCGCGCCGAGCCGTACAGATCCTGCGGCAAGGGCAACGAGGGGTTGATCTTGACCGGCAAGGCCTGCACCGCCGCAACCGGATCGGCGACCAGCTGTTCGGGCTCGGCCTGCTCGTCGAAGATGCGATTGACGAACGAGGTATTGGCGCCGTTCTCCAGCAGACGGCGCACCAGGTAGGGCAGCAGGTCTTCATGCGAGCCGACCGGGGCGTACACCCGGCAGGGCGCCGGCCATTCTTCCTTGACCACGTCGTAGAGCGCCTCACCCATGCCATGCAGACGCTGGAATTCGTAGCCTGTGGCCGCTGTCGCAGCCGGATAACCGGCGCCGGCCTTCAGCGAATGATCATCGCCGGCATAAGCGCGGATCGCGGCGATGGTGTGCGCGTTGTGTGTCGCGAACATCGGATAGAACGTCTCGCGCCGGCTCAGCAGCTTGCGCGCACAGGCCAGGTAGGCGACGTCGGTATTCGGTTTGCGCGTGAATACCGGATAACCGGCGAGCCCCTGCTCCTGGCTGCGCTTGACCTCGGTGTCCCAGTACGCGCCCTTGACCAGGCGCACCGCGAGCCGGCGCCTGGTGGTGAGCGCCAGTTCCTCGAGCCAGTCGATCAGCGCCGGCGCCCGCTTCTGGAACGCCTGCACCGCGATACCGAAGCCGCCCCAGCCGGACAGCGAGGGGTCCGCGAACACCGGCGCGACGATGTCCAGCGACAGCTCCAGGCGATCGGCCTCTTCGGCGTCGACGGTCAGGCCGATGTTCTGCGCGCGCGCCATCTGCGCCAGCGCCAGCAGGCGCGGCCTCAGCTCGATGCATACGCGCGAGCGATGCGCGAACTCGTAGCGCGGATGCAGCGCCGACAGCTTGATCGAGATGCCGGGGCGCTGGGCCACGTCGCCGTCGTGGTTCGGATCGGGATAGCTGCCGATCGCGTCGATCGCATCGCGATACGCCTTGAAATAGCGGTCCGCATCGGCCTGGGTCAGCGCCGCCTCGCCGAGCATGTCGAAGCTGTGCAGGTAGCTGCGCTGGTCGCGGTCGCGACTGTTCTTGAGTGCCTCGGCAATGTCGCGGCCCATCACGAACTGGTGGCCCATCAGCTTCATCGCCTGACGCACCGCGAGGCGGATCACCGGCTCGCTGGAACGCCCCACCATGCGGTTGATCGCGGCACGGAAGTTGTTAGCGGTTTGCGGCGACAGGCGCACGATGCGGCCGGTCAGCATCAGCCCCCAGGTCGAGGCATTGACGAACAGGGAATCACTGCGGCCCAGGTGTTTCTCCCAGTCAGCGCCGGACAGCTTGTCGGCGATCAAGGCTTCGGCGGTTTCGTCGTCCGGGATGCGCAGCAGCGCTTCGGCGAGGCACATCAGCAGCACGCCCTCTTCCGACGACAGGTCGTACTGGCGCATGAAGGCATCCAGCGGGCTCTGGCCGCTCTTGAGTCCGCGCACGCGCCGCACCCACTCCGCCGCGCTGCGTTGTACGCTGGCGGCCTGCTCGGGAGGCAGCTCGGCCAGAGCGCAGAGGCGGTTGATCAGGCTGGTCTCGTCGGCAAGCCAGTGCCCGGTGATCGCCAGGAAGCGCGCGTCGCGCGACGGCGGTGCATCGGCGAATACGAACTTCGAGGAAACGGTCATGTCGGGGAGTCCAGACAGAATGTTGGTCATTGTAGAAGCCAGGTGCCGGGTATCGCCCCCGGGGAAAGAACCCAGTCCCAGCCCTGGTCATTGCTCATGAACGCCGCGCCCGCAGCTGTCGGGGGTGAGGAGCGCTCGCCGCGCCCGCTGGCGATACGCCTGCTCAACCGGATCGGCCGCAGTGCGCCCAGCGCACCCAGCCTCGATCCGGCCGCACTGATTGCCCGCGCCGAGCGCGCCACCGGCCTGAGCGACTGGGGCGACTACGATTTCCGCGAGGGCCTGCAAGTTCTGACTCGCTCGCTGGCACAGGATTCGCAGCTCAATACCATCGGCCGCGTGCTGCTGCGCGAATACCTGCACCGCACGCTCAGCAACCGCCTTCTGCTGCGCCGCGATCTGCTCGCCCACCCAGAAATTCTGGATGTCGAAGTGCGGCGTCCGCTGTTCATCGTCGGCCTGCCGCGTACCGGCTCGACGATGTTGCAGCGCCTGCTGGCCCGCGATCCCGCGGTGCGCTCGCTGCAGACCTGGGAAATGTTTCATCCCTCGCCCCCACCCGAAGCCGCGACCTACCTGAGCGACCCCCGCATCAAGCAGACCGCGCGGCGCTTGAAATCACTGGACTGGATGGCGCCGGACTTCGCGACCGCGCACGAGTTGGTGGCCGGCGAACCCGAGGAGTGCGTAGGCCTGCTACAGGCGACGATGAAAACCGCAGCCTACGAGCTGATGGCGCGGATTCCTTCGTATGAACGATGGTTCGACCAGCAGGATCTGCGCGCTGCCTACGCCGACTACCGCGTGCAGCTGCAGCATCTGCAATGGCGGCATCCCAAGGATCACTGGGTGCTGAAATCACCGTTCCATATCTATGGCCTCGAGGCGTTGCTCGATACTTTCCCGGACGCAGTGATCGTGCAGACGCATCGCGATCCCGCGCAGGTGATGCCGTCGTTGTGCAGCCTGTTCAGCGTGATGCATACGCTGACCAGCGATAACGCGCCGCTGCAGGAACTGGGGCCGAACATTCTGTCACGTATCAGCGGCGTCAACGACCGCACGATCGAACTGCGCGAACGCATCGGCGACGCGCGCTTCGCCGATGTCGGTTACCGCGCGATGGTGGCCGATCCACTCAAAGCGATTGGCGAAATCTACGAGCGCTTCGGCTACGGCTTCACGCCGCAGGCGCAACAGGCGATGTTGTCCTGGAAGGACGCCAATCCGCAGCACAAGCGCGGCCGCCACCAGTACACGCTCGAGCAATTCGGCCTGACCGAAGCTGCCGTCGATCGGCAGTTCGCCCGCTACCGCGAACGCTTCCATCAGCATCTCTAAGCCCTTGATGCACCGCCGCCAGGCTTAAGCCGGCGGCAAGCCGGCGCTGCTGAGACTCGCCGCACCAAGGGACACGTCGCGGCACCGGCCGACGACCAGGAGAACGCTGGGGATGTTGGTATCGGTGATCAGGCTGTCTGCACTCGGCGCGCGCGCGCCGTCCGCCGCTCTGCTGATGGCGCCGTCCCTGTTGCTGTTGTGCTCATGCGCATCGCAACAAAACGCGCCGTCCGCCTCCGTGCCGGAGACGAGCGCCGAACCCTCGGCGCAGCAAAAGCCTGCGACGGACGCAGTCGAAACCGCGACCGACGAAACCACGCCGACCGAAGCGGCCGACTCTGCCGGAACGCTGGCCGCCATCGAGCATCCGGCCGGCGAGGCCGAAACCACGGACACGAACAAGCATCGCGGCAGTCAAAACACCGATCACTCGGTGATCGTCACCGACAAGGCGAACGTGTCCCAGGCAACGCCGGAGGCGCCGGTACAGCCCGAGCCCGACCAGACCGCAGGCCCGGCAGAGCCGCCGACGACGGCGACGTCGGCCAATGATCCCTGCGACCGTCCCGAACGTGCCGACGAAATCATGCTGATCGACGACACCCGCGAATTGCTCGAGGAGCAGACCTGCAACGCCGCGCTGTGGCTCGACGGTCTGTTCGGCAAGTCCGGCGATGCCGCGTCGGCACGCCGCACCCGCGGCTTCCTTGAGGTGTCCAACGTTTATTCCCAGTTCGAGGGCTTCGACTCGCGGGCGCGGCTGCATGTCGAATTCGATCTGCCCACGGCCAAGAACCAGCTCTCGGCCTTCGTCGGCCGCGAGAACGACGAGGACTTCGTGCGCGGACGTACCGATACCTCGGAACTGCGCTCCACCTTCCCGACCCTGAGCGAACAGAACGAATGGCTGGCCGGCCTCGGCTACAGCCTGCCGGACCGGCACAACCTGCAGACCAGCTTTCGTGTCGGCGTGCGCGGCCTCGGCCCGCCGATGGGCTTTGTACAGGGACAGCTGCGCTACACGCTCTACTCGGACGACGACGACGTCGCCTACATCAAGACCACGCCGTTCTGGAATACCGACGATGGCTTTGGCGTAACTCAGAGCTTCGACTACAGCCACGTGCTATCCCAGCATTACCTGGCACGCTGGTACACGGTCGGCACGGTCTCGCAACAAACCGGCGGGCTGAACTGGCGCAACTCCGCAATCCTCTACCACAACCTGAAAAACAAGCGCGGCCTGGCTTACGAACTCTTCATCCGCGGCGAGACCGATGAACCCGAGCCGCTCTACGAGTACGGCGGGCGCGTGCTGTACCGGCACCCTTTTCTCAGCGATCGCCTGTTCGCCGAATGGGCGGCCGGATACAGTTTTCCGCGTACCGATCCGAACCTGCCGCGCGACGGCTCGGCGAGCATCGGCGTGTCGCTGGAGCTGCCTTTTGGCGACCCGCGCGAGTAAAGGCTCGTCAGTGACCGGGTGACGCTGTCCGAGTCGGCCTCGTACAATCTGCAACCTGCATCCCCGTTGGCATCCAAGGACCTGCGTGAACATCACTATTTTCGGCTCCGGCTACGTCGGCCTGGTCACCGCGGCGTGTTTTGCCGATGCGGGTAACGACGTGCTGTGCGTGGACGTGGACCCGGCCAAGGTCGAGCGGCTGCGCCGCGGCGAGTGCCCGATCTATGAACCGGGCCTGGAGGACATGCTCCAGCGCAATGTCCGCGACGGCCGCATGCGCTTCACCATCGACGCCGGCGAAGGCGTCGCCCACGGCACTTACCAGTTCATCGCCGTCGGCACCCCGCCCAACGAGGACGGCTCGGCCGACATGCAGTACGTGCTCGCGGTGGCGAACTCGATCGGCCAGCACATGGACCAGTACCGCGTCGTCATCAGCAAGTCGACCGTGCCGGTGGGCACCGCTGACCGGGTCCAGCAGACCCTCGCCGCGGCGCTGGCAGCGCGCGGCGTCAGCGTCCCCTTCGACGTGGTCAGCAACCCCGAATTCCTCAAGGAAGGCGCCGCGGTGGCCGATTTCAACAAGCCCGACCGCATCATCGTCGGCGCCTCCAGCGAGCGCGCCGCGGACGCGATGCACACGCTCTACGCGCCCTTCAACCGCAACCACGACAAGCTGATCGTGATGGACGTGCGCAGCTCCGAGCTGACCAAGTACGCCGCCAACGCGATGCTCGCCACCAAGATCAGCTTCATGAACGAGATCGCCAATCTCGCCGAAGCCCTCGGCGCGGACGTCGAGAAGGTGCGCGTCGGCATCGGCGCCGATCCGCGCATCGGCTACCACTTCATCTACCCGGGCTGCGGCTACGGCGGCAGCTGCTTCCCCAAGGACGTCAAGGCGCTGGTGCATACCGCTGGCGGCGCGAACTTCGATGCGCAGTTGCTGCAGGCGGTGGAGTCGGTGAACAACCGGCAGAAAACACGGGTCTACGCCAAGCTCGAAAAGAGTCTCGGCTCGCTGCGCGGCATGACCATTGCGCTGTGGGGCCTGGCGTTCAAGCCGCTGACCGACGATATGCGCGAGGCCCCGAGCCGCGACCTGATGGAGGCAGTCTGGGCGGCCGGCGGCACGATCCGGGCTTACGACCCGGTCGCCAGCCACGAGTGCCTGCGCCTCTACGGCGAGCGGCCGGACCTGATCCTGGTGAATACCCCCGAAGCCGCCTGCGACGGCGCCGATGCGCTGGCGATCGTCACCGAGTGGCGCGTGTTCCATTCGCCAAACTTCGCGCGGCTGAAGACGCTGCTGAAGAACCCGGTGATCGTCGATGGACGCAATCTGTACGAACCCGAGGTTCTGAAACAGGCCGGATTCCACTACTACGCGATCGGCCGCGGCGAGATCTGAAACGATCACCGCAAAACTTCAATCCGCAACGGTAGGAGCGGGTCATACCCGCGACTGTGCTCTTCAAGGTCGCAGTCGCGGGTATGACCCGCTCCTACCGTTCCATGCCACAGGACGCCTCTCGTGAGCGAAACCGCACTACTGGTCTACGTCACCTGCCCGCCTGCCAGCGCGGAAGCTATCGCGGTCGCACTGGTCGAAGCGCATGTCGCGGCCTGCGTGAATATCCTGCCGAGCGTGCGTTCGGTGTATCGCTGGAAAGGCGGCGTGCAGCACGACGAGGAATCGCTGCTGATGATCAAGACGGTTCAATCGCGCTTCGAGGCGCTGCGCGAGGCCGTGCTGGCGCAACACCCTGACGAACTTCCGGAAATCATCGCGGTCCGATGGGACGCATCACACGAGCCCTATCGGCAATGGGTCGTCGACACCACCCGGCCTCTGGCATGAACCCGCGCATCGGAAGCCTCCTGATCGTCGCCGCACTGGCACTGAGCGCGCAGCCGGCGATCGCTGACGGCAGTCTGCTGCAACCGCGTGAGCAATCCGACCGAATTCTCCCCGTCGATGAAGCCTTCCGTGTGCAGCCGGCGCTGTGGCAGAACGGCCAGCTGATCATCGGCATCGATGCCGCGCCGGGCTGCTATCTGTACCGCGACAAGTTCGGCGTCGTCGTGCTGGCACCGGCGAACCTGGTACTCGGCAAATCGGATCTGCGGGCGGGCGAAACACATCACGACGAACATTTCGGCGAGGTTCGGGTGTTCCGCGACCGTCTGCTGGCCCGGTATAAAACCCCGTCGGCCACGCCGCCGCAAAAAGTCCGCATCCGTTACCAGGGCTGCGCCGAAAATCTAGTGTGTTATCCCCCGCAGGAACGAGTGCTAACCGTGGAGACGGTACGCTGATGCGCAACAGCGCGATTCAAGGCTTGACGATCATCGGGCTGTGCGTGGTCGCCGCGATCGGCGGCTTCGCGGTCTATCGCTACCTCGCGCAGCCGAGCGTGATCGATCAGACCGCATGCCTGGCACCGGAAATCACGCTCAACGATCTGAACGCGCAGCCGCGCAAGCTGAGCGAGTGGCGCGGCAAACTGGTGCTGGTAAATTTCTGGGCGACCTGGTGTGCGCCCTGCCTGCACGAGATCCCGATGCTGCTGGAAATCCAGCAGCAATACGGCGCTCGCGGCCTGCAGATCGTCGGTCCGGCGATGGACGATATGGAGGCCGTGAAGACCAGCGCACCGGAACTCGGCATCAACTATCCGGTACTGGTCGGCGACACCGAAATCGTCACCGCGATGCAGGCACTTGGCGACACGCTCGGTGCCCTGCCATACTCCGTGCTGATCGATGCGAATGGCACCATCGTTTATCGCAAGCACGGCGAGTTCGATCGCGACGCCCTGCAGAAGCTCATCGAGCAGCACCTGCCCGCGGGCTGAAACAGCGGGCATTCGTCGATACGGGTAACCACCCAGACCAAAATAGGATAACCCGCCAGCATCAGCGGTTAACCTGACGGCAAAATCCTACAAAGTTGTTCTTCGCAGCAAGCTCGGGCAGAATCCGGACTCCCGTCATCGGAAACTCCTCGTGAGCCATCTGCTGCTGCTGAATGGCCCCAACCTGAATCTGCTCGGCGCCCGTGAACCGGGCGTTTACGGGGCCACGACCCTGGCTGAAATCGAGGCCGGCCTGGTCCAGCAGGCGGCGGACCTGGGGCACCAGCTGAGCTGCCTGCAGAGCAATCACGAGGGCGTTCTGGTCGACCGCCTGCATCAGGCGCGCACCGAGGGCGTCGGCTTCGTGCTGATCAATCCAGGCGCTTTCACGCATACCAGCGTGGCCCTGCGCGATGCCCTGCTCGGCGTCGCGATCCCGTTTATCGAGATCCACCTCTCCAACGTGCATGCACGCGAGAGCTTCCGGCATCACTCGTATTTTTCCGACATTGCGGTGGGCGTGATCCTGGGCTTGGGCGCTCAGGGTTATGGCCTGGCGCTGCAGGCCGCGCACGCGCGGCTCAATCCAGCATGAATCAGCCATACATCAGCCGGACACCGGCACTGACAGGGGAACTCAAATCACAATGGACTTGCGCAAAATCAAGACGCTGATCGAACTCGTCGAACAGTCCGGCATCTCCGAACTGGAGGTCAAGGAAGGCGAAGAATCAGTCCGCATCAGCCGCCAGACGCAGCCGCTGCATTACGCGCTGCCGCCAGCGCTGCCAGCACCGGTGGCCGCTCCGGCTCCGGCCGCTCCCGCCGCCGTCGCGGCGCCGGTTGCTCCCGCCGCGCCGCCCAAGCCCAGTGGTTACGTGGTGCGCGCGCCGATGGTCGGCACGTTCTATCGCACGCCTTCACCCGGCGCCAAGGCCTTCGTCGAAGTCGGCCAGACGGTCAAGGTCGGGCAGACGCTGTGCATCATCGAGGCGATGAAGATGCTCAACCAGATCGAGTCCGACCGCGCCGGCGTGGTCGTCGACATTCTGGTCGAAAACGAACGCCCTGTGGAATTCGATCAGCCCCTGTTCGTCATCGAGTGAAACGAAATGACGAAATCAAATAACGTTCTCGTGCTCGGATAGGGCTGCCCGAACATGGCGGAAATCAAGAAAGTTCTGATCGCCAACCGCGGCGAGATCGCACTGCGCATCCTGCGCGCCTGCCGCGAGATGGGTCTGAAGACCGTTGCCGTCTATTCGCAGGCGGATCGCGACCTGAAGCATGTGCTGCTGGCGGATGAGGCAGTCTGCATCGGCCCGGCGTCGGCGCAGAAAAGCTATCTGAACATGGCGGCGATCATCAGCGCCGCCGAGATCACCCAGGCCGACGCGATCCATCCCGGCTACGGCTTTTTGTCGGAGAACGCGGACTTCGCCGAAAGTGTCGAGCGCTCCGGTTTCATCTTCATCGGCCCGCGTCCCGAGACGATCCGGCTGATGGGCAGCAAGACCAACGCCAAGGCCGAGATGATCGCGGCCGGCGTACCCTGCGTGCCCGGCTCGGACGGTGCGTTGCCCGAAGACGAGGCCAAGTGCCTGGAGATTGCCGCAGCGGTTGGCTATCCGGTGCTGATCAAGGCCGCTTCCGGCGGCGGCGGGCGCGGCATGCAAGTCGTGCGCGCCGAGCCCGAGCTGCTGGAGAAGATCCAGATCGCGCGCACCGAGGCGCTGAACGCGTTCAAGGACGCGACCGTGTTTCTGGAGAAGTATCTGGAGACGCCGCGCCACGTCGAAGTGCAGGTGCTGGCCGACGGCCAGGGCAATGCGATCCACCTCGGCGAGCGCGATTGCTCGATGCAGCGGCGCAACCAGAAAGTCGTCGAGGAATGCACCGCACCGGGCGTCACCGACGAGCAGCGCGACGAGATCGGCGCGCTGTGCGTCGCGGCCTGCAAGCGCATCAACTATCGCGGCGCCGGCACCTTCGAATTCCTGTACGAGCAGGGCCGCTTCTTCTTCATCGAGATGAACACGCGCATCCAGGTCGAGCACCCGGTCACCGAAATGGTCACCGGCGTCGACCTGATCCGCGAGATGATCCGCATCGCCAGCGGCAAGGCGCTGACCAAGAAGCAGGGCAATATCCGCATGCGTGGCCACGCGATCGAATGCCGTATCAATGCCGAGCATCCGCGCACCTTCATCCCCTCGCCCGGCACGATCACCAAGTATCACGCTCCGGGTGGCCCGGGCGTGCGCATGGACACGCATATCTACACCGGCTACCGCGTGCCTCCGCACTACGACTCGATGATCGGCAAGCTGATCTGCTGGGGCAACACGCGCAAGTCGGCGATCGAGCGCATGCAGCACGCGCTGTCGGAAATGATCATCGAGGGCATCGACACCAACATCAATCTGCAGAAGCGGATCATGTCGGACAAGACCTTCCAGCGCGGCGAGCACAACATCCACTACCTCGCGGACATGCTGGCCGAATGGCAGACCGAGTAGGTCGGCAATCCTTTGCCGACGCGACGCTCCGCATATCGGAGTTCCACGTCGGCATGGGTGGGACGAGTCCGTATACGACCTACGGTTCGCACACAAGCACTCACGGGGAGCGATAATCGCTCCCCGTTTTAGTTCCGGCATTCCCATATGGCCTGGCTGCAACTGCGCGTCCACTCGCGCTATCCCGAATTCGTCGACGAAATCCTGCAGGCCGCCGGTGCCAGCGCGGTCAGCTTCATCGACGCCGAAGACGATCCGGTGCTGGAACCGCTACCGGGCGAGACCCCGCTGTGGACCCACACCGTCACGCTCGGCCTGTTCCCCGAAATGCATGACTTCGCGCCGACCCTGTCAGCGCTGCGCGAGCAACTGCCCGACGGCGACGACATCAAGATCGAAACCGAACTGGTCGAGGACCAGGACTGGGTTCGCGTCTGGCTGAAGGACTGCCCGCCGTTGAAATTCGGCACGCGGCTGTGGGTCTGCCCGCACGAGAAGCGCGTCGACGAGCCCGGCACGGTCACCCTACTGCTCGATCCGGGCCTCGCCTTCGGCACCGGAACGCACCCGAGCACCGCCCTGTGCCTGGAGTGGCTGGCGACTCACGAGGTCGACGGCTGGAGCGTGCTTGACTACGGCTGCGGCTCCGGCATCCTGGCGATCGCGGCGCTGAAGCTCGGCGCCGCCAGCGCGGTGGCTTACGACATCGATCCGCAGGCAATCCAGGCGACGCTCGCCAATGCCGCAGCCAACGGCGTCGCCGATCGACTGACCACAGTCGCACCGGAACTTGCGGTGACACCGTTCCCAGCCGACCTGGTGCTGGCCAACATCCTCGCCCGGCCGCTGATCGATCTGGCGCCGCTGCTGGCGTCAACGATCAGACCCGGCGGCTGGATCGTGCTCGCCGGCCTGCTCGATCGCCAGGCCGACGATGTACGCGGCGCGTACGCGCCCTGGTTCGATTTCGCGCCCGAGGGCAAGCGCGAAGGCTGGACGCGGCTGGCCGCACGCCGTCGCTAGGGCCTTGCGCTGAAGCCTTGCCTGACGAAATCAATAGTGCCTGCATCCGCACTGCGAGCGCGCGCGCTAAAAAAAATTTTGTAACTGACAGAGGCCACTGCCGCCCCGATCACCGGTCCTGGTCCATCGCGCGCTTTTTTCGGGCCGGCGTTGGCGCTATGATTCGCGCCCCCTAAGAGAACAAGACCTCGGGCGATGCATGCCGCCAGGGCGAGGTCGTGACGCACCGAAGCAATTGAGGGCTTGTATGTCTGCACATCGAACGGCTACCGACGCTAAGCCCTTGAGCCATTCAGTTTCGGAATGCCTGGACGACTACTTTCGCAGTCTCAATGGCCATTCTCCGGCCGAGCTCTACGACATGATTCTCGACCAGGTGGAGCCACCCTTGTTGCGCGCGACGCTGCGCTATTGCGACAACAACCAGTCACGCGCCGCCGAGATGCTCGGGCTCAATCGCGCAACGCTGCGCAAGAAGCTGCGCCATCACCGCATCGCAGCGAAACCCGCGCCGTGAGCAGCCCCGTCGGCAGCACCCGCGTGGTGCGTCGCGCCTTGCTTTCGGTTTCGGATAAAACCGGTATCGTCGAGTTCGCAAGCGCGCTGCAGGCCCTGGGTGTTGAACTGCTGTCGACCGGCGGCACGTATAGGCAATTGCTCGGCGCCGGCTTGACCGCGACGGAAGTCAGCCGCCACACCGGCTTTCCCGAAATCATGGACGGCCGCGTCAAGACCCTGCACCCGAAAATTCACGGCGGCATTCTCGGCCGCCGCGGTGTCGACGACGCGGTGATGGCGGAACACGCCATCGCACCGATCGACCTGGTCGTGCTCAACCTGTATCCGTTCGAACAGACCATCGCCCGCCCCGGTTTCACGCATATCGAGGCAGTCGAGAACATCGACATCGGCGGCCCGGCGATGCTGCGCGCAGCGGCGAAAAATCACGCCGATGTCGCGGTCGTCGTCGACCCGGTCGACTACGCACCGGTGCTGGCTGCGCTCAAAAGCGGCGGCACCACTTTGGAGCAGCGCGAACAGTTCGCGACCAAGGCCTATTCGCTGACGGCACGCTACGACGCTGCGGTCGCCGCCTACTTCAGCAGCCGCGTCGCAGGCGCAGAAGCCGCACGCTTTCCCGGCACGCTCGGCCTGCAGTTCCACAAGCAGCAGGATCTGCGCTATGGCGAAAACCCGCATCAGCAGGCGGCGTTCTACGCCGAGCGCGATGCCGCGCCGGGGACGCTCGGCGCGGCGCGCCAGCTGCAAGGCAAGGAGCTGTCGTACAACAACATCGCCGATGCCGACGCGGCGCTGGAATGCGTGAAGTCCTTCGTCAAGCCGGCCTGCGTGATCGTCAAGCATGCCAATCCCTGCGGCGTCGCGGTCAGCCTCGACGGCATCGAGCGCGCGTATGAGCTGGCTTACCAGACCGATCCGACCTCCGCTTTCGGCGGCATCATCGCCTTCAACCGCGAGCTCGACGACGTCACGGCCGCGGCCATCGTCGGGCGCCAGTTCGTCGAGGTGATCATCGCGCCCTCGATCAGCGCCGCAGCGCGCAGCGTGCTTGCCACCAAGCCGAACCTGCGGGTGATGGAATCGGGCAACTGGCCTGCAATCGCCGGCCCCAGCCTCGACTACAAGCGCATCGGCGGCGGCCTGCTGGTGCAGGATCAGGATCGCGGCATGATCACCGCCGACGGCCTGAAAGTCGTCACGCAGCGCGCACCCACCGAGGCCGAGATCCACGACCTGATCTTCGCGTGGAAAGTTGCCAAGTTCGTCAAGAGCAATGCGATCGTCTATGCCCGCGGCCGTCAGGCCATCGGCATCGGCGCCGGCCAGATGAGCCGCGTCTACAGCGCGCGCATCGCCGGGATCAAGGCCGCAGACGAGAAGCTCGAGGTGCGCGGATCGGTGATGGCTTCCGATGCGTTCTTTCCGTTCCGCGACGGTATCGACGCCGCCGCCACGGCCGGCATTTCGGCGGTGATCCAGCCGGGCGGCTCGATGCGCGATTCCGAAGTGATCAAGGCGGCGGACGAGGCCGGCATGGCGATGGTCTTCACCGGCATGCGCCACTTCCGCCACTGACACCGCGACGATGAGCGACGGACAGCTGCTGGTCGTGAGCAAGACACCGGCAGCGCAGTCCGACCTGGTACAGATCCTGAGTTCGGCGGGCTATTCAATCGATACCGCCGTCAATGCCGAAGCAGCGCTGCCCCTGATCGCAAACGGCCTCGACCTGATCCTGATCGATCACGAGCACGCCGACGCCGACGCCGACGGCTACGATCTTGCGAACCACCTGCGCGATCCGGGCGCGCACCGCGTCGTTCCCGTACTGCATATCGCCGCGACGTTCGCCGGCAAAGTCACCAATGGCGAACCTTCCGCTTCTTATCTGAACTCCGCTGCGGAACCCCCGGTTCTGCTGTCGATGGTCGCTGCACTGCTGAACGCGCGCAACGCCGAACGACAGAAGGACGAATTCCTGTCGACCGTTTCCCACGAGCTGCGTACACCGCTGAACTCGATCATCGGCTGGTCCGATATCCTGATGCGCCGGCCGCGCGACACGGATTTCAGTCAGGGCCTGCATGCCATCGACCGCAACGCGCGGCTGCAGGCACAGATGATCTCCGACCTGCTCGACGTGTCGCACATGGCCTCCGGCAAGCTCGAAATCGATGTGGCCGCGATCGAGCCGGGCTTCGTCATCGACGGCGCGATCAAGAGCGTCGCCGACGCCGCCCAGGCCCGACAGATCACGATCAGCCGCAGCATCGAAGCCGGCATGCCGCTGGTGCTCGCCGACTCCGAACGTCTGCAGCAGATCCTGAGCAATCTGCTGTCGAATGCTGTCAAGTTTTCGATGAAGAACGGAAGCGTCACGCTCGCCCTGCATCGCGACGGCACGCAGGCGCGCATTACCGTCAGCGACAACGGGCGCGGTATCGCGCCCGAGTTGCTGCCCGATCTACTGAACCGCTTCCGCCTTGGCGGCCGCGGCAAATCGCGCGGCGGCGGGCTGGGTCTGGGGCTGACCATCGCTGCGCATCTGGCGACGCTGCACGGCGGTAGCCTGAGCGCTTACAGCGAGGGCGTGGGCAAAGGCGCCGTGTTCAGCCTGCTGCTGCCGCTGGCGCCGTAGGTCGGCAATCCTTTGCCGACGTGCTCAAGTGATCAGAGAGCACACGTCGGCAAAGGATTGCCGACCTACGTGGGGGGTTCAAAGCCGACTCGCGGCAGTACGAACGAAAACACCGATCCACCACCCTCGCGATCCTCGTACCAGAGATGGCCGGACATGCGGGTGATTTCTTCCTTGGAGATCGCAAGGCCCAGGCCGCTGGCATGCTGCACGTCGGCGTTTGCCTGCAGCCGCACATAGCGCTTGAACAACTGCTGCTGCCGGTCGCGCGGCACGCCAGGCCCGCGATCCGCGACCGATACGCGCGCCATGCCGGAGCGGCCGGTTTCGCAGCGCACGCTGATGGTGCCGCCGGCCGGCGCGTAACGCAGCGAATTCGAGATCAGGTTCTCGATCACGTGGCGCACGGCGGTCGCGTTCGCCATCACTTCGGGATCATCGACAATATCCGCCGAGATCGTCATGCCGCGTTCATGTGCCAGCAGATTGAAACTGTCGATGGTGGCCCTGATCACCGGCGCGAGGTTCAGTGCAGTCATTTCGACCGTGCGCAGATCGGTGGACTTGGCCCAGCGGCCCAGATAGCTGTCGATGAACTTGAGGCAGTGCTGCGCGCTCTCGCGGATCTCGCCGACCATGCGCTCCGGCGTGTCCTGGCCGCGGTCCATCAGGTCCAGCGCAAACAGGATGCTGGCCAGCGGATTCTTCAGATCATGCGCGACGATCTGCGTCAGGTCGGCGCGCTCCTGCGCGATCAGCGCCAGGTGATCGCGGGCGCGCTTGAGTTCGATATGGGTTTTGACCCGAGCCAGCAGTTCTTCGGCGACGAAGGGTTTGGTGACGTAATCCACCGCGCCGCGCTGGAAAGCCTGGATCACACCGTCGCGTTCACGCGCTGCGGTCAAAAAAATAATCGGCACATCGGCGGTACGCGAGTTCGCACGCAGATGTTCGCAGACCGCGAAACCGTCCATAACCGGCATGCGCATGTCGAGCAGCACCAGGCTCGGTGTGCGCTGCAGGCAGTGCTCCAGCACCTCTTCACCGGACAGCGAGGGCACGACTTCATAGTGGGCGCGCTCCAGCAGCGCCGTCACGACCTCGATGTTGGACGCCTGGTCGTCCACGACGAAGATCAGATCCTTATCCATGAATTCCTGAAAACCCCCGGTACAACCGTCGGCCTGGACGGTAGGACGTCGAGGATAACCCAGCCGGTGGTGATCGCAGACCCCGGGGCCGGGGTAAAGTTTTTTTAATCTTCTACGCGCAACTCACGCTCGACGGCTTGATTGCCGAGCAGCTCCCAGGCACGCATCTCGAGCACACCCTTGGTATTCAGCGACACCACCAGGTTGATCAGGCCTTCGCGCAGTTCGGCCGGCGTGGGCACCGCCGGCGACGTCGGCTTGCTCCACAGCCGCGCCCACAAATTCTCGTCGGCGCGATGCGTCCCCATGTCGGCAGCGGCGAGCCGGAACACTGCGGGCTTGCCACCGCGTTCGTAAACCCAGCCGTGCATCGAGGCAGGCTGGGCGATCTGCGCCTCATGCAGGATCTGGATGGCAAGACGGCGCGGGACCAGCAGGAGATCGTTCATGGGCTTTTTCGTGGGTGTCGGTTTGAAGTAGGTCGGCAATCCTTTGCCGACGTGCGAAGCCGATGCGCAACCGAGGCCGCACGTCGGCAAAGGATTGCCGACCTACGGGTGCTGCGCCAAACCGCAGACCGGGCATTGCGGATCGCGGCGCAATTTTAGCGACCGCCATTGGCCGTCGAGCGCATTCCACAGCCGTAGCGTACCGGCTTCCGAGGCCAGGCCGAGCAGCAGCTTGATCGCGGACAAGGCCTGCAGGCTACCGATGGTGCCGACGACCGGGCCGAGAATGCCGGCTTCTTCGCAGGTTTCAGCAGCCTCGGCCGAATCGAGGTCCGGATACAGGCAGGCGTAGCAAGGGCCGCCACGGCGCAAGTCGAACACGCCGAGCTGGCCTTCGAAGCGGATCGCGGCGCCCGACACCAGCGGCTTGCGCGCGGCGACGCAGGCGCGGTTGACGGCAAAGCGCGTCGGGAAGTTGTCGCTGCAATCCAGCACCAGGTCGGCGCCCCGCGCGGCTGCCAGCAGGCCGGCGTCGTCGAGCGGGCCCGGCAACAGCTCGATCTCGCAGTCCGGGTTCAGCGCGCGCAGCGAATCGCTGGCGGCGGCGAGCTTGTCGCGGCCGACGTCCGCCTGCCGATACAGCAGCTGGCGTTGCAGGTTGCTCAGATCGACGCGGTCGATGTCGGTCAGCACCAGGCGGCCGAGGCCGGCGCCGGCCAGGTAAGGCGCAGCAGCCGAACCCAGGCCCCCGACGCCGACGATCAGCACGCTGGAGTCGCGCAGCAATTGCTGGCCGTTGACACCGACTTCGCGCAGCACGATCTGCCGGCGGTAGCGTGCGAGCGCACTCATCCGCGGCGCCCGCCGCTGGCGCGCTCATTGCCGTCGAGATCGCGGCGCGTCGCAATCTCGACGAAGCCGGCCCGTTCGAACTGCGCCCGCACCGCCGCTCCCTGATCGTAGCCGTGCTCGACCAGCAGCCAGCTTCGCGGCAACAGGTATTCGCCGGCATCGGCGATGATTTCACGCAGGCAGGCCAGGCCGTCGGCCTGATCGCTCAGCGCCAACAGCGGCTCGTGTCTGAGCGCCGGCAGATGCGGATCGCCGGCGGCAATGTACGGCGGATTCGCCACGATCAGATCGAAGCGGCCGTGCAATGCCTCGAACCAGCTGCCGGCGGCGAAGCTCAGGTTGGCTATGCCGCAGCGCATCGCGTTGCTTTGGGCGACGCCCAGCGCGGCGGTGGAAATATCGGTCGCCAGCACTTGCGACTGCGGCCGCTCGCTTGCGAGCGCCAAGGCCAGCGCGCCGCTGCCGGTTCCGAGATCGGCGATGCGCCCGGCTCCGGGCGGAAAAACCTCCAGCGCCCATTCGACCAGCAGCTCGGTTTCGGGACGCGGCACCAGCACGTCCGGATTCACCAGCAGATCCAGCGTCCAGAAGCCCTGTGTGCCGAGCAGATAGGCCACCGGAACCTGGTCGGCGCGGCGATCCAGCTGGCTTTCAAATACGCGCCGACGGTCTTCGCTCAAGGCCTCGTCGCCACGCGCAAACAAAGCGCCGCGCGAGACCTCGAGTATCGATGCCAGCAGCAGCTCGGCATCCAGGCGCGGCGATGCACTGCTCGGCGCGAGCCGTGCACTGGCCGTGATCAGCGCCTCGGCGACGGTCACTCGCCCAGCTCCGCGAGCAGCTCGGCCGTGTGCTCATTGAGCAGTGGCACGATCACGCCGTCGAGATCGCCCTGGATCACGCGTTCGAGCTGGTAAAGCGTCAGATTGATGCGGTGATCGGTGATGCGTCCCTGAGGGAAATTGTAGGTGCGGATGCGCTCGGAACGATCGCCGGAGCCGACCAGTTTCTTGCGCGTGGCGGCGACATCGCCCTGCTGCTTGCTGCGCTCGGCGTCGAGCAGCCGCGAAGCCAGTAGCGCCATCGCCTTGGCGCGGTTCTTGTGCTGGCTGCGTTCTTCCTGGCATTCGACGACCAGGCCACTCGGTAGATGCGTGATGCGGATCGCCGACTCGGTCTTGTTGACGTGCTGGCCGCCGGCGCCGCTGGATCGATACGTGTCGATCTTCAGATCCGCCGGATTGATCTCGATCGCCTGCGCCTCTTCAATCTCCGCCAGCACCGCGACCGTCGCCGCCGAGGTGTGGATGCGGCCCTGGGCCTCGGTCTCCGGCACGCGCTGCACCCGATGCGCGCCGGACTCGAACTTGAGCTGCGAATAAGCACCGAAACCGGCGATGCGGCTGATGATTTCCTTGTAGCCGCCGTGCTCGCCCTCGCTAGCCGACAGCACTTCGATCTGCCAGCCGCGGTTCTCGGCGTACTTGCTGTACATCCGGTGCAGGTCGCCGGCGAAGATCGCGGCCTCGTCGCCGCCGGTGCCGGCGCGGATTTCGAGGAACACGTTGTTGGCGTCCAGCGGGTCTTTCGGCACCAGGTAGCCTTGCAAAAAAGTCTCGACCTCGGCGAGCCTGGCTTCCGCGACCGGCAACTCCGCCTCGGCCATCTGGCGCATGTCGGTATCGCTGTCGTTACGCATCAGCTTCAGACCATCGATCTCGGCGGTGGTCGCCATGTAGGTGTTGTACGAATCCACCAGCGGACCGAGCTGCGAATATTCCTGCGACAGCCGGCGGAACTTGTCCGGATCGCCGAGCACCTGGGGCGACGACAGTTCGCCGGCGATTTCCTCGCGGCGGTCGACCATCTGCTGCAGCTTGTTGAGAAGCGAGTCTTTCATGCGCGCATTATCGCCTGCCGCCGGGCAGGCACGCAGGGCACCGTGTCGTGGGCACCGTCAGAACAAAACATCTCCAGACCCGGGGGCCAGGCGCCGGCCCGCGCTCTCGATCAGCGTGGCAAGATCGGCGCTGCCGAAACCGGCCTCTGCGCGATGCGTGCCGGCATCGACCCACCGCAGGTTCAGCACCTCATACACCGGGCGCCAGGCCGGCGCATCGGCACCGCCGGAGCCGCGCAACTGCAGATCGGGATTCGGCAGGTAGTGGCCGTTCACGGTACGTAGCCACAGGCGGCGCGCGGGCTGGTAGGGACTCTGCACTTCGGCACGGGCAAGCACCTGGTTGAGATAGACGCGCTTGCGGCGCTCGGGCTTCCACAGGTGCTGCGGCAGCTGTTCCAGCACACCGTGCATGAAGTCGGCGAAAAAACCCTGCTCATATTTGTAGATGCGGTGCGGGCGCTCGACGCAGCGCGTACACAAGGTCTTCAGGCCGGCGAGCATCAGGCTCAGCACCCAGTACTCGCCCTGGTGGCGCTCCAGACGCACCAGGCGGCCGCTGCTCTGCACGTCGAGCGCCTGCGGCGCGATGCGCTCGAACAGCGGCGCGATGGCCTGGCCTAAGAAGTCGGCGTCGTCGATCGCGCGGTTCAGCGCGAACCACCAGGGCGTATGGCCGTATTCGTCGGTGGCCTGGGGGTCGGCGCCGCGCTCCAGCAGGGCCTCGACCAGCGCGACGTTGCCGGCATGCGCGGCCAGCATCAGCGGCGTTGCGCCGACCGGCGTGTGATGGTCGATGCCGTACTGCTCGCATTGGCGCAGCACATCCTTGAAGTTGCGGGCGGCATACGGCGCGAGATGTCGCTGGCGCAGCGAGGCCACCGCACGCCAGGCCTGCATCTGCTGGCTGCGCAGGCTCTCCGGCGCGTGGTTCCAATTGGCCGGTATGCCGAGTCTGCCGGCCGGCGCCAGACTGCGGGCGGCCTGGAATTGCGCAGACGTCGCCAGCCGCTCGATCCAGGCCTGCTGACCATGCCAGAGCGCGTAGTCCATCAGCGCCTGCCGCGGCTTGTTCGACGGCTGTGTACGATCGAGCGCGCGCTCCAGCTGGTCGCCGATGCTGGTTTGCGACCACGGCGACCAGGGCACCGGCGCGGATTGCAGGAAAGCCTGGCGGATCGCCTGCGCCTGCTCGGCCTTGCCCTGCAGTTCGAGCTTGCGCGCCTCCTGCGCCCATTCCTCGCGCGACGAGGCTTTTGCCGCCGCCATCGCCGGCGCATCGCCGGTTTTCAGGCCCAGCAGCCGCAGCAGCGGATGTTCGGTGTCGGATTCCACCAGCACTAGGCTTTCGACCGCGCGAGTCATCGCCACGTACAGCGCGTTGACGTAGAACTTGTAGATCTCGAGCGACTTGTCGCTCTTGTCGCGGGCGCGCCGGTATTCCAGCTCCTCGCCCTGCAGATCCGCTTGCGTCACGCCCTCGCAGACCTCTGCGTAGGCGCTGCGCTGACCCGAGATCAGTGCATAGAGAATCACGTTCGGGTATTCCAAGCCCTTGGACTCGTGCACCGAGAACACCAGCGGCGTGCGGAAGTGCTCGCGAGCGGCGGCCTTGTCTTCGTCGCGCAGTACCACCACGGCATGCTGCACCGAGCCGCGGCTGGCGGCATCGAGCTGGCGCACAGCGGCGTCGCGCAGGCTCAGCAAGCGCACCGCGCCCTCGTCTGCTGAGGCCGCGCGCACCAGGAAGTTGCTCTCGCGGTCGACCGATCCGAAGCGCGCCTGCTTGATCTTCAGCAGTGTGTTGGCGAGCGCCGTCACCGAGCGCGTGTTGCGAAAATTCGACTGCAGCACCGACAGCGTCTGCGGCGCCGCCGAAGTGCCCAGGCCGCGCCAGAACAGCGAGCGCACCGCGGCCCACGAGAAAAAGTTGGGATGCACGATCTGGTTGCTGTCGCCGCACAGCAGGAACTGCCCCGGCTGCTTCAGGCAGGCCAGCACCAGCGCCAGCTGCACGTTGGTCAGATCCTGCACCTCGTCGACGACGACGAAGTCGTACACCGGCTCGGCCAGCGCACGCCATTCGTGAGCGACCAGATTCAGATCGAACAGCCCGGCCTCGGCCAGCCAGCGCCGGTAGCGCTGGAACAGATCGAACGCGGCCTCGCGCATCGCACCGTCCAGCAGCGACTGGCGCTGGCCCAGCGCCAGGTAGGCCGGCAGATCGAGCGCGCCCTGCTCGGAGGCGCCGAGGACGCCGCGGAATTCTTCGAACAGCGCATGCGCGTCGATGCCGTCGAGCGCACCGCGAGGCGGCCGGTTGCGTGCGAACCAGGCACGAAAATCGGCGAAGCTAAGCTCGCGACCAACCGGCACGCGCAACGTCTCGACCAGCTCGCCATAGCTGAGGAATTCGGCCTCCTGCGACGGGTTGTCGTAACCGTGCGCGCCGTAGAGCGCGCGCGCCGACTGCGCCAGATAGGCCGAATGGGTCACGTACAACACTCGCCCTTGTGCTTCGCGCAGCTTGGCCAGCGTGACCGCGGTCTTGCCCGAGCCGGCGGAGCCGACCACGATCACCGGCGCCGGCAGCCGGCGCACCGTCTCCTGCGCGTCGTCGAACACGATGGGCTTGTCCAGCAGCTCGAATTCCGCGCGGACCGGGTCCAGCCAGCGCAGCGGCTGCGGATTCAACGCGGCTGCGTTGGCTGCCGGGTCCGGCGACGGCTCGCGCTCGATCCGGGCTTCGTCGATCGCCGCGCCGCGCAGGAAGCGCGACTTGTCGTAGGCATGATTCTCGATCACCTCCAGCGCCAGACACACGGTTTCGCCGCCGCTGCGCGCGAAGCGCAGCAGCAGGCGATTGCTGTAGTCGAGCCGGGCGCGCCAGTAATCGGTGGGCGAGAGCTTCTTGACGTCGGCGCTGCGAAAATCACCGGCCTCGATCGCCTTGCGTACTTTGTCGAAGGCCGGGCGCACGCGGCGCAGATCAAGATCCCGATAAATCAGCATGCGCATGAGGGTAGGTGTTCCGGGCCGCGCTCACGCTCTATCGAGCGCGGGCTGGCCGAAAGATGCTGTCGCTGTAGTCGTGAGATCGTATTTTGCCGC
The DNA here is from genome assembly GCF_028291725.1 of Hydrocarboniphaga sp. Lineage (GTDB taxonomy): Bacteria > Pseudomonadota > Gammaproteobacteria > Nevskiales > Nevskiaceae > Hydrocarboniphaga. The sequence goes on from NZ_JAQGNT010000042.1 coordinate 75,880, forward strand.
AATTCTTCGAGGGGAACCTGCGGACGCTGATGCATCGCGGGTCTTTGTCTGACCCCTTGCAGGGTCTTTGCCTGACATCGTCGGTTCTATCCATATGCTCTTATCGAACAGGGCCTGAAGAAAGTCCCGGGGCGCCGATCTCGGCTCCCACTTGTTGGCTTTGTGCGACCGGGGACGGCGATGAATCAGCGCAGCATGTGGATCGCGGTGGCGGCCGTATTGGCGAGCGCCACCGCCTACGCCGACGTGATCAGCCCGGCACCCGCTATCGACCTGTCGGCAGCTGCTGTCAATCCCAATCTGTTCTCGATCACCGTGGGATGCCCCTGGGTCCAAGGCATCGACGCCGATAACCGGAACACCGGCTTCCCGGACAAGGCGGCGACGTACTACACCACGACCATTCCCCTCAATCCCAAGCCCGGCACCGAGATCGAGATCCGCGGCGGCTATCCGAAGGTGCGGTATTTTTCGCTGCAGTCCTACGATGGCTTCCGACCCGGCAATCTCATCGACAGCCTGCCGGACGCCCTGATCCAGTCGGACCAGGGCAACGCGCCGCAGGCCAATGCTGCGGTCCTGCCCGATTCCGGCGACTACCAGTATCGCTACAACGCCAAGATCAAGTACGAAGACAAGCCGGCCACTACGGCGGACCGCGAACCCAACACGCTTTATGTGGGACACGGCAGCACTCACGGCGCCTTCGTCAAGAACATCGTGTTTCGCGCCTACCTGCCCAACCCCGGTGTCGCCAGGCCCGGGCCGGAAGAACTGCCACACATGGTCCAGGTCGGGCCCGACGGCGAAATCGATTTCGAAAACACGCCCGATCAGGCGGCCTGCAAGCTCAACGACCGTTTGCAGCGCTCAGTCAGCGTGTTCCCGGCGCTGGGCGGCAGCGACTCCAGCCTGAGCTTCGACCCCGTCACCCAGGGCGACACGGCCGGCTTCTATCCCAATGGCGACGCCTACTATCTGCGTGCCCGACCCGGCCGCAACTACTCCGATATGGTGGTGGTGCGCCTGAAATCGCCGCAGGTACCGGCGGTGCCGCCCGAGGTCGTCGATGACCCGGAAGTGCGTTTCTGGTCGATCTGCCAGTACACCAACATCCACTCGTCCGTGGTCGACTGCATCGCCGACCGCAACGCGGCGCTGGATGCCGACGGCTACGCCAACATCGTCATATCGACGGAAGGAAAAAAGCCGGATCTGGCAAGTTCAGCTCAGGGCTACGACTGGCTGCCCTGGGGTGACTCGAGCACGGCCATGGTCGGCCTGCGTCAGTTGCTGGTACGCCCGGACTTTGCGGGCAGCTACGGCCGGGCCGTGGCCGAGCCCGAAAAACCCATCGCCGAGACTCTGGGCGAGTGGGCGCCCGAGATCAGCTACTGCGACAGCGTCACGTTCGCCGCCACCGCAGCCCAGGGCGGCGCGGCGCTGATGGCGGCCTGTAAAGCGGCCTTTGTGCCGTTGTGGAGCATGCTGGGAACCGTGCTGGGCGATTGGCTGAACTGATCCCTCGATTTCCGGCTGCCGATGGCTCACGGCCTGAATATGGATTACGATATGACCATCTCCGGCATATTTTTTAGAGGTAATCGGCATCATGAAAACCACTGTCGATATTCCAGATCAGGCACTGAAGGATGCGATCCGCTTCACCAAGGCCCGCACCAAGCGGGAGGCCATCGTCATCGCCGTTGAAGACTTTAACCGGCGCAAGCGCATGGCAGAGCTGAGCCGGTTCGCCGGAACCGGCAACGACATGACGACGGCAGCGGAGTTGCAGGCGCAGCGCCGAAACGGCTAGCGGCATGGTGCTCATCGACAGCTCGTCGTGGATTCATTGGCTGCGGAGCAACGGCGATGCCGCAGTACGCTCGCGAGTGAATGCCTGCCTGCAGGCCGGAACCGCTTGCTGGTCTTCGATGGTCCGCCTGGAGCTTTGGAATGGCGCTGGCGGCGATCAGGAGAAAAAGGTACTGCGCGAACTGGAACGACAGTTACCCGAACTCGCCGTCACTGCGGAGGTCTGGTCTGCCGCCTGCGAACTGGCCCGCAAGGCGCGTGCTGCCGGCGTCACCGTTCCCGCCAGCGATCTGCTCATCGCCGCCTGTGCGCGGTACCACGGCGCAGCGCTGGAGCATGCCGATTCGGACTTCGACCTGATCGGCGGAGCATGAAGCGAGCAGGCTGGGTTGCTGCGCAGCGGAAACCCAGCGCCGGGATCGAGCGAAGGCGCTGGGTTTCGTTCCTCAACCCAGTCGACCTCTGCTGGCATAGTCGTGCCCTGGCTCGCCATTGGTCGGTGAGCGAGAGCCTCTTGAAGTCGGAGCTGCCGCAAGCTCAGCTATCGACCGAGCACCGCATCGATGCCACTTACGACCAGCTGCAGCTTGCGTTGAGCAAGCTTGCCGGTTCGCTCGGTCAGCAGCGTCGGATCAAGCGCGACCATCAGCGACACGTTCGCAACGGAGTCCCGCGGCAAACCGGTATCGCGGGAAGCGAGCAATGCATTGCCCGGTGCGGCGGCCCATTTCAGATTGCTGGTCAGTGGCACACAAACCACGGTCGCGATCCGACTGCAATTGAGCGCGTTGCCTTGAACGACCAGCACCGGTCTGCGCAGTCGGGGACCGGACCTTTACGGCTCCGGCAGATCAGCCCACCAGATTTCACCTTGGCCGGTCACCAATCGGTGCGCTTTAATACCTGACGAGCCGACTCCGACGAAAAACCGTCAGGCGGCACGTCTCCAACATCCGCGACGACCTGATCCATCGCGGCAGTGATGTCATCGGGTTGGTGGCGTGCCAAATACTCCTGAAGGGCGCGGCTGTAGATCTCGCTGCGTGATCGCTTGGCGCGCTTCGCCAGCCGCTCGGCCTCGTCGAAAATTAACGTCCGGAATCGATACGGCGGTTTTCATACCTGGGGTATAACCACGGGTTCCCAAGTCGTTCAATCGTTCCGCGGCCTCACTGCTCAATGGCGGATCGCCTCAGCGCTCCAGCTCACCGAGATCGACAGATCCTTGCCGCCGACGATCAGATGCTCAACGCCAGCTCGTTCAAAAAACCGACAAACTCTTTACATTTCTCAGCCTGATGTTAAGCGTCCTCGTCGGGCAGATCGAACAGCTTGCGTGCCGACGTCACCAGCATCGCCTGCTCGACGCTGCTGGCCGCGCGCAGCTGGCTGCTCGGCGCATGCAGCAGCTTGTTGCTGAGCGTGTCGGCGACGAAGGCGATCACGTCTTCGGCCGACGCGCCGTTGGCCAGGCGGCGGCGCGCCTTGGCCAGTACGTCGTCGCGATGGGTGCGCGCCGCGCTGCGGATCTGCGCGATCGTCGCGCCGGCGTCGCGGCCTTCGAGCCAGTGGGTGAATTCGAGCGCGTATTCGGCGATCAGCACCTCGGCCTGCTTGGCCGCCTCGGTGCGCGCCTTCATGTTGTCCTGCACGACGTCGCGCAGGTCGTCGAGCGTGTACAGGTACACGTCCTCGAGTTGGCCGATACGCGGATCGATATCGCGCGGCATCGCCAGGTCGATCATGAAGACCGGCTTGCGCCGGCGCTTCTTCATCGCCGCTTCCATCGCCGAGCGGTCCAGGATGTGACCGCGCGCGGCAGTCGATGACACCAGCAGGTCGATATCGGGCAGATACGAGCCCAGATCGGTCAGCGGGATCGCGTAGCCCTGCACTTCGCGCGCGAGCTTCTCGGCTTTCTCGAGGCTGCGGTTGGCGACGATCAGTTTCTGCACGCCCTGCCCGCGCAGATGGCGCGCCAGCAGCTGCACGGTTTCGCCGGCACCGATCAGCAGCGCCGTGGTTTCGCGAAAGTCGCTGAAGATGCGCTTCGCCATCTGCACCGCGGCGTAGGCCACCGACACCGGATGCGCACCGATCTGGGTGCTGCTGCGCGCCAGCTTGGCAACCTGGAACGCGTGCTGGAACAGCCGCGACAGCACCGGCCCGAGCACGCGCTGGCTTTGCGCGGTGGCATAGCTCTGTTTCATCTGGCCGAGTATCTGCGGCTCGCCGACGATCATCGAGTCCAGGCCCGAGGCGACGCGCAGGCTGTGCAGCACCGCGGCCTGGTCGCGATGGGTATAGACGAACTGGTGGATGTAGTCCTGCGGCGCGTTCAGCTCGCGGCGCCACCATTCCATCAGCCGGCCTTCGTCGTCGGCCGCGGTGATTGCCAGGATCTCGGTGCGGTTGCAGGTGGACAGGATCGCCGCCTCTTCCACACCCGGCAGCGCCCGCAACCGCGCCAGAGCCGCAGGCAGGTCCGCTTCGGTAAAGGCAAGCCGCTCGCGCGCCTCGACCGGCGCGCTGTGGTGGCTAAGCCCGAGTGTTATCAAGGCCATGAGCTACCTAATATTTGCCCGGTCATTGTCCAGTACCGGCCCCGACCGGACAAGAGCAAGGGCGATGCCAGCGGCGAGACCCGGCGCTGACAAGGAACCGCGCTACCATTACGCAGTCCCACAGTGACGCCGTCCTGCCGGTTTTCCGGCGGTGCGACGGCTACTCCGATCCGCGCTGCGTTCGTCCTGCCCTCGTCTCCGGCCAATAAAAGTGACCTTGAAATTCCGCAAGCTTGTCTTCCCGACCCTGATGCTGAGCCTGTTGTCCTGCGCAGCCGCCCTGGCCGAAGACGCGCCGGCACCCGCACCGGAAGCTCCGGACGAGTCAGATTCGGTCGGCGTCAGCGACCCCGAAGCCCAGTTCCACATCATGACCGGCGAGATGGCCGCCAACCGCGGCCAGCCCGGCCTCGCCGCCACCGAGTTCCTGGCCGCGCTGAAAACCGTGCCGGACCCGGCCCTGGCCGCGCGCGCCACGGGCCTGGCGATCAACGCCGGCAACGGCGCCCTGCTCGAGCTGACCGCGCGCCGCTGGCTCGAGATCGAGCCCAACAACATGGACCCGCGCGAAGTGATCCTGCAGCTCGGACTACAGCGCGGCGATGCCGAGGAAATCTATACGCAGGCCGACGCGATCATCAACGGCCATGCCGGCGGCCGCGACGACGGCTTCCGCCATGTCGCCTTGCTGATGGCGCAGCAGCCAGGCAAGCCTGACACCTCGCTCGCGGTGCTCAAGCGCCTGGTCGACCAGTATCCGAAAGAGCCCGGCGCCTACTACGCCACCGCGCTGGTGACGCTGCGCTACGACCAGGCCGCCGCCGCTGAAGTCGCCGCACGCGAGTCCGTGCGGCTCGAGCCGGACTCCAGGGAAAACACGCTGCTGCTGATCGGCGTGCTGGTCAAGCAGCAGAAGATCGACGAGGCCGACAAGACCCTCGACGCGCTGACCAAGCGCAACAAGAAGGAGAGCGGCGATCTGCGCCTGGCCTACGCCAAGCTGCTGCTCGAATCCAACCAGCGCGAGCGCGCCCGCGCCCAGCTCGAAAAAATCCTGAAAGAGAACCCGAAGAACGAGGACGCGCTGTATGCGCTCGGCGTATTCAACGTCAACGACGGCAAGCTCGACCTGGCCAAGAAGCAGTTCCAGTCGCTGACCAAGAACATCGAGCGCAGCAGCGACGCGCACTTCCAGCTCGGCCGCATCGCCGAGCGCCAGAAGAATTACGAAGACGCGCTGAACGAATACAAGCAGGTCAATGCGGGCGCGCAGGCGCTCGACGCCGCGGTGCGCCGCGCCGCGGTACTGGCACAGCTCGGCCGCAGCGGCGAAGCGCGCGAAATGCTCGCCGAAATGCGCGCGCAGTTCCCGCCGCTGGCCCAGCGCCTGCGCATGGCCGAAGGCGAAATCCTGCTGGAAGCCGGCAAGCCCGAAGAAGCACTGGCCGCCTACAACGACGCGCTGCGCGAGGCACCCAACGACGCCGACCTGCTCTACGGCCGCTCTCTGGTCTACGACAAGACCGGCGACCAGGCCGCGTCCGAAGCCGACTTGCGCGCGATCATCGCCACCAAGCCCGACGACGCGCGCGCGCTCAACGCGCTCGGCTATCTGCTGACCATCAACGGCAAGGCCGAGCGCCTGCCGGAAGCGCAGGACCTGATCGGCAAGGCACTGAAGCTGGACCCGGACGACTCCGCGATCATCGACAGCATGGGCTGGGTCAAGTACAAACTCGGCCAGAACGAGGACGCGCGCGGTTATCTGCAGAAGGCCTACGACAAGACGCCCGATCCCGAAATCGCCGCGCATCTGGGCGAGGTGCTGTGGGTGCTCGGCCAGCGCGACGAAGCGCGCGCGGTGTGGACGCGCGCGCTGAGCGAGAGCCCGGGCCACAAGGCCGTCGTCGAGACCATGCAGCGCCTGACTCCATGAGGGCAGCACTCGCGGCGCCGGTCGCCGCGGCGCTACTGGTTCTGGCCGGCTGCGTGACCGCGCCGCCTCAGGCGCAGCGCGCGGATACGCCCGCCGCTCGCGAAGCCCTCTGGCGTCTGCACCAGGCGTCGCTGGCCGCGGTCGATCGCTTCCTGATGTCCGGCCGCGTCACCAGCGCCGAACTCGCGCTGCGCGCCGACCTGCGCTGGAAAGAAAATGCCGACGGCCACTACGAACTGCGCCTCGCCGGCCCCTTCGGCGCCGGTGCGGTCGAGCTGCGCGGCGACGCGCAGGGCGTGGAAGTGCGCAACTCCGACGGCGTGCAATACACCAGCGATCCCGAGGGCTGGATACTCAAGCGCTACGGCTGGACGCTGCCGATCAGCGGCCTGCGCCACTGGGCGCTGGGCCTGCCGATCCCGGACTCGCCGTCGCAGCGGGTTGTCGACGATGCCGGCCGCCTGGCGAGCCTGACGCAAAACGGCTGGATGCTCCGCTATACCGAGTACCGCGTGCAGAACGGGTACGATCTGCCACGCCGCTTCGAAGCCGACAATGGCCGAGTGAAGCTTAAATTACTGATCGATCAATGGGACGAGCTGCCCGCTCCACTTCAGACACCCTGAGCCACCCGTTTGCGGTGAACCACGCCTGGCCCGCTCCAGCCAAGCTGAACCTGTTTCTGCATGTGACCGGCCGCCGCAGTGACGGCTATCACGAGTTGCAGACCGTGTTCCAGTTTCTGGACTACGGCGACTCGCTGTATTTCACACCGCGCGGCGACGGCGTCTGCCTGCGCGTCGAAGGCCCTGCGGAAATCCCGGCGGACCGCGACCTGGTGGTTCGCGCCGCCCGCCTGCTCAGCGAAGTCAGCGGCGCCGGCCTGGGCGCCGACATCCGCGTGATCAAGCGCATCCCGATCGGCGGCGGCCTCGGCGGCGGCTCCAGCAACGCGGCGACGACGCTGGTCGCCTTGAACCGGATCTGGAATCTGGGTCTGCCGTTCGACGAGATCGCCGATCTCGGTCTGCGTCTGGGCGCCGACGTGCCGGTGTTCGTGCGCGCCCATGCGGCCTGGGCCGAGGGCATCGGCGACCGGCTGTGGCCGATCGAGCTCGCCGAGCCCTGGTATCTGGTGGTGACCCCGCAAGTGTCGGTCTCGACCGCCGCAGTGTTCGGATCAAAGGAGCTGCGCCGCGACACGCCGCTGGTGGATCTGCAGCGCTTTCGCAGCGGCGCCGTCGGCAACGATTGCGAGCCAGTCACGCGCGCGCTGCATCCCGAGGTCGGCGCGGTGCTCGACTGGCTCGGCCAGCGCGGCATTGCGCGCATGTCCGGCACCGGCGCGTCCTGCTTCCTGGCGTTCGACACGCTCAAGCAGGCCGAGAGCCTGCGCCACGAAGTGCCGGCCCAATGGCGGGCTTTTGTCGCGCGCGGGCTGAATCGCTCGCCGCTCGCGGATATAATGCGCGGCCTCTGAGCCCGGCTCGGACCGATTCATCTTTTTTGGGGCGTCGCCAAGTGGTAAGGCAGCGGGTTTTGATCCCGTCATTCGGTGGTTCGAATCCATCCGCCCCAGCCAGTTTTTGAAGTGTGGCAGAAGCGGGTTTTGATCCCGGACCATTCCAATGGGTTCGAATCCATCCGCCCCAGCCAGTTTTCAGTTTGTTTCTTCCGCAGCGCCGTAGCCACGAGATGATTCCATGTCCGACAGCCAGTTGATGCTTTTCACGGGCAATGCGAATCCGCAGCTCGCCCGCGAAATTGCCAACTACATGCGCATTCCGCTCGGCAAGGCCGCGCTGGGCCGATTCTCCGATGGCGAAGTGCAGATCGAGATCCTGGAGAACGTGCGCGGCAAGGACGTGTTCGTGATCCAGCCGACCTGCGCACCGACCAACGACAATTTCATGGAGCTGGTGATGATGCTCGACGCGCTCAAGCGCGCCTCGGCGCAGCGCATCACCGCGGTCATGCCCTATTTTGGCTACGCCCGCCAGGATCGCCGCCCGCGCAGCGCGCGCGTGCCGATCAGCGCCAAGGTCTGCGCCGACATGATCGGCGAATGCGGCGCCAACCGCGTGCTGACGGTCGACCTGCATGCCGACCAGATCCAGGGTTTCTTCGACATCCCGGTCGACAACGTCTACGCCTCGCCGGTGCTGCTTGGCGACATCTGGCGGCAGAAGTACGAGAACCTGATCGTCGTCAGCCCCGATGTCGGCGGCGTGGTCCGCGCCCGCGCGGTCGCCAAGCGGCTCGACGACGCCGACCTCGCGATCATCGACAAACGCCGTCCGCGCCCGAACGAGGCCAAGGTGATGAACATCATTGGTGACGTACGCGGCAAGACCTGCGTGCTGGTCGATGATCTCGTCGACACCGCCGGCACGCTCGGCCAGGCCGCCGGCGCGCTGAAAGACGCCGGCGCCGTTGCCGTCGTCGCCTACGTGACGCATCCGGTGCTGTCCGGCGCGGCGATCACCAACATCAACAACTCGCGACTCGACAAGCTGGTGGTCACCGACACGATCCCGCTCAGCGCCGAAGCCGCCGCCTGTCCGAAAATCCGCCAGCTGTCGATCGGCGGCCTGCTCGCCGAAACCATACGCCGCGTCAGCGCGGAGGAATCCGTCAGCTCGCTGTATCTCGACTAAAGCGCTCGCACAACCGTAGGTGGCAACCCCTTGCCGGCATCAGGCCCCGATTACACATCGAGTGACATGTCGGCAAAGGATTGCCGACCTGCTGCGAGGGCCAGGCCGCATGGATGCAGACTTTGAATTCAAGCCTCTGAAACTCGCGCAACTCGGCGACGCCGAGTCGGTGTTCGGGGATTGCGGCGATGGCCGCCACTGCTGGTGCTCTTACTGGTATCGCAGCCAGCACGACTACAAGGCCGGCTGGGGCGAAGGCAATCACCAATTCTTTCGCAAACTGCTGCACAGCGGCGCCACGCCAGGCCTCCTTGCCTATCGTGGCACCGCGCCTGCCGGCTGGTGCGGCCTTGCACCCCGCCACCATTTCGATCGACTGAACCGCTCGCGCTCCTTTGCGCCCGTCGACTCCACGCCAGTGTGGGCCCTGAATTGTTTCATCGTGAAGAAGGACTTCCGGCGTCAGGGCCTGCTCAAAAAGATGATCGCCGCCGCGGTGAAATTCGCCGGCGACCATGGCGCCGAATGTGTCGAAGCCTATCCGGTCGATGCGCTGCGCAAACACAACTCGGCGGAGCTGTACGTCGGCACGCTGTCAGCATTTGAACAGACCGGTTTCGTCGAGGTGGCCCGGCGTCTGCCTTCGCGGCCCATCGTGCGTTTGCGGCTGAAATGAAGCGGTAGCCCGTGGAAGAGTGCCGGCCTCCACGGGCATCGCCCTTGTTCGTGGGGCAGCTCGTGGCCCCAATGCCTCTACCTTAACGGACATGGCGCTTTTGCCATCCCCGATGATGAAACCAACGGGGCGCCCGAATCGTAGGTCGGCAATCCCTTGCCGACGTGAGGCCTCGATTGCGCATCGACCGTACACGTCGGCAAAGGATTGCCGACCTACGCGCGGTTCACGTCAAGGTAGTGCGCCCCGCCCTTCAGCTCAGATCCACCGGTACGAAGATCCGCGCTTCGCCGCGCTGGATCAGCAGCGCGATGTGGCGATCCGCCTTGGCGGTAATGTCGCGCAGCTGCTTGACGCTGTCGATGGGCTTGCCGTTGGCCGACAGCACGATATCGCCCGGGCGGATGCCGGCTTCGGCTGCCGCGGCGGCGACGTCCTGCACCAGCAGGCCGCCTTTGACCTCGACCTGCTTCTGCTCGTCGGGCGTCAGCGGACGCACCGCCATGCCGAGCTTGCCGGAGGCGGCGGCGCTGTCGCCTTCGTCGGCGCTGGCGACCTGTTTGTCCGTCATCTCGTCGAGCTTCGCGCTCAGCTCTTTCTCGCGGCCCTCACGCCATACCGTCAGCTTGATCTTGCTGCCCGGCTGCATTGCAGCGACTGCGGCCGGCAGTTCGGCGGTCTCGTCGATGGTCTTGCCGTCGAGCTTCACGATCACGTCGCCGGGCTCGATGCCGGCGCGCTCGGCCGGGCTGTCCTTCTCGACGTTCGACACCAGCGCGCCCTGCGGCTTGTCCAGGCCGAAGCTCTTCGCCAGATCCTGGGTCACCGCCTGGATGGTCACGCCGAGCTTGCCGCGCGATACGTGCCCGGTGGCCTGCAGCTGCTTGGTGACGTTCATCGCGACGTCGATCGGGATCGAGAAGCTGACGCCCTGGAAGCCGCCGCTGCGCGTATAGATCTGCGAGTTGATGCCGACCACTTCGCCGTCGAGATTGAACAACGGGCCACCGGAGTTACCCGGGTTGATCGCCACATCGGTCTGCAGGAACGGCACGTACGAGCCGTCCGGCAGAGTGCGGCCCTTGGCGCTGACGATGCCCTGGGTGACGCTGTTCTCGAAACCGAACGGGCTACCGATCGCAACCACCCATTCGCCGACTTCGAGCTGGCTCGGATCGCCGACCTTGACCGTCGGCAGATCGTGCGCGTCGATCTTCAGCACCGCGATGTCGCTCTTGGTGTCCTGACCGATCACCTTGGCGGTGAACTCGCGCTTGTCGGTCAGCTTGACGGTGACTTCCTTGGCATCGGCGACCACATGTGCATTGGTCAGGATGATGCCGTCGGCACCGAGGATGAAGCCCGAACCTTCACCGCGCACGGCCGAATCCGGAATCTGCTGCTGCGGGAACTGGCGGAAAAACTGGCCGAAGGGGCTGTCGTCATCGTCGTCGCCGAAACCCGGCATGCCGCGCAGCTGGCCGCTGCGGGCCGAGGTCTTGACCAGGCCCTTGGTGGTGATATTGACCACCGCGGGGCCGTAGGCGCGAACCATCGCGCTGAAATCCGGCAGCGCGGCGCGGCCGATCACGCTGGTGGATTGCGGGATCGGCGCCGCGACCGGAACCACCGGTGCCGCCTCGTGACCCATCGCAAAGATCGTGGCGGGAACCCCGATGACGGCCGCGCCCAACAGCGCGGCGGCGAACGGATTGCGGACGAATTTCAGCGACATTGATCATCTCCAGTCGTGTTGCAGGGCGAAACCGCCTCTGTATGAACAGGAGATTGGAGTGCGCGACTTAAGGAAGAGTTAAGACGCGGCTGCCGCAATGAAACGAAACGTAACGCCGTAGGTTGGGGGTAGGTTGGGGTGAGCGCAGCGAACCCCAACGATCACCGCCAGATCAGGGCCAGCGCCGCGCCGATGTTGGGGTTCGCTGCGCTCACCCCAACCTACACTGCGAATCTGACGGTCACGCTGAGCCCGTGTCCGTCGGGACCGTCGTCGAGGCTGACGCTGGCGCCATGCGCTTCCGCAATGCTGCGGACGATCGCCAGCCCCAGGCCGCTGCCGCCGGCGCTGCTGCCGGCAACCCGGTAGAAGCGGTCGAACACCCGGCCGCGCTCCTCCAGCGCGATGCCCGGGCCTTCGTCGGTGACACGTAACTGCAGAGCACCGGCCCGGCGCTCGACGATCACGTCGACGCGGCTATGTTCCGGCGCATAACGCAGCGCGTTGTCGACCAGGTTGCGCAGCAGCGCGCGCAAACCTTCCTCGTCACCGCGAACCGCGCCAGTTTCATCCGCCGCCAGGCCCAGATCGATGCCGCGCGCATCGGCCGCCGGCAGCAGATCGGTGACGACCTCGCGCGCCAGGTCGGCCAGCACCACCGGGGCCATCGCCGGAGTCTGCGCCTCGGGCGCGTCCTGCCGCGCCAGCGCCAGCATCTGCTCGACCAGCCGCGCCGCGCGATCGATGCCGGCGTTCAGCGCGATCACCGAGTCGTGGCGCTCGCTGTCGGTCGCGCCGGCCAGGCCGCGCAATTGCAGACGCAGCGCGGTCAGCGGCGTGCGCAGTTCATGCGCGGCGTCGGCGATGAAGCGACGCTCACGGTCACGCAATGCGGACAGACGCGCCAGCAGATCATTCAGCGCCGCGACCAGTGGCCGCACTTCGGCCGGCAGTTTCCTCGCCGGCAAGGGGGCGCCCTCGCCCGCCGGCCGCGCGCCGACTTCGCTGGCGAGGCTGCGCAGCGGGCGCAGCGCGCGGCCGACCGTGATCCAGATGATCAGTCCGAGCACCGGCAGCATCAGCGCCAGCGGTGCCAGCAGGCTCGCCGCCAGCCGCGCCGCACGCGATTCGCGCATCCGCATCGGCTGCGCCACCTGGATCACGTTGAACAGCGTCTGCAAGCCGTAAACACGCCAGCGCGCATCGGGTGTATCCACGGTGGAGAAACCCAGCGTGGTCAGGCCCGGCATCGTCGCGTGGCGCTGCGAGGAGTACACGCGCACGCCGGTCAGGCTCCAGACCTGCACCACCAGATCGGCCGCGGCCTCGCGCTCGCCGTAGGCCGGCGAGGTCGGCAGAAAACTGCGGTCGCGCAGCGCCAGCGCGGTCTCCTGCAGCTGCTCGTCGAATACCCGGTCGGCCTCGGCCAGCGCGCGCTGGTACAGGCCGATGCCGCCGATCACGCCGACCAGCAGCAGCGCGGCCATCAGCCACAGCAGCAGCCGGGCGCGCAGCGACCAGGACCCCATCATGGCGCCAGCCTCCAGCCGATGCCGCGCACGTTCTGGATCGTGCCGGCCGCTAGCTTCTTGCGCAGCCCGCTCAAATGTACCTCGACCGCATTGCTCTCCACTTCCTCTCCCCAGCCGTAAAGCCGGTGTTCGAGCTGGCCGCGCGACAGCACCTGGCCGGGACGTTCCAGCAGAGCCTGCAGAATCGCGAACTCGCGCGGCGACAGGCTCAGCTCGACGCCGTCGCGGGCCACGCGGCGCGACGCCGGATCGAGCACCAGGTCGCGATGCTCGATCAGCGGCCCGGCGCTACCGGAACGGCGGCGCTGCAGAACGCGAATGCGCGCGGCCAGCTCGTCCGGGTCAAACGGCTTGACCAGGTAATCGTCGGCGCCGGCGTCCAGGCAGGCGACCTTGGTCATCACCGCGTCGCGGGCGGTCAGGATCAGCACCGGGGACTTCATGCCGCGCTCGCGCAGGCTGCGCAGCACGTCCAGGCCATCGCCGCCCGGCAGGCCAAGATCGAGCAGCAGCAGCTCGTAGTCCTGGCTGGTCGCGGCGGTGAGCGCGTCGGGCGCGGTGCGCACCCAGTCGCACACGTGCCCGCGCCGGCGCAGGTCCAGGCGCAGACCCTCGCCGATCATCGCGTCGTCTTCTATCAGCAGGATTCGCAAGTTCGGGAGCCGGGCTTCGGAAAGGCGCATAGCCTGCCGGCTTGGCGCCAAAGGTCAAGCAAAGCCGAACCGGACGGGCCGCCACCCCGGATCTGGTCGCAATTTGACCGGGCCGCCGGTACAATGCGCGCCCCTCGCTGGCTGGTCGCGGCCGGCGAGTGTCGTCAATCGCTGCTTTTGCAGCCATCACTTAGAGAAAACCCAATGAGACAGAAATTCACGATTGAAGCCGAGCCGCGCTCGCTGCAGGGAACGGGTGCGAGCCGCCGTCTGCGCCGCGCGGGTCAGGTCCCAGCCATCGTCTACGGCGGCAAGTCCGAGCCGAAGATGATCAGCGTCAACCACAACGAGCTGTGGAAGAACCTCAAGCACGAGACCTTCTACTCCGCGATCGTCACGCTGAAGATCGGCGAAGAGAGCGAACAGGTCGTGCTCAAGGATCTGCATCGCCACCCGGTTCGCGAGACCGTGATGCACATGGACCTGCAGCGCGTGCTGGCCGACGTGCTGCTGCGCGTGCGCGTGCCACTGCATTTCAAGGGTGCCGATGTGGCCCCGGGCGTCAAGGTCGGCGGCGGTATCGTCGAGCATCTGCTGAATGACGTCGAAGTCGAGTGCCTGCCGGCGAACATCCCGGAACCGTTTGAGATCGACGTGTCCGCGCTGAACATCAACGAGTCGATCCATCTGTCGCAGATCAAGCTGCCGGAAGGCGTCGAGCTGGTTGATCTCAAGCACGACAACGACCTCGCGATCGTCGCGATTCACGTGCTGCGTACGGCCGAGGAAGAGCCGGTTGTCGAAGGCGCCGCCGAAGTTCCGGCGATCGCCCAGAAAGCTCCGGATGCCAAGGGCGGCGCCAAGCCGGCCGCCGCCGCCGCAGCCAAGCCGGCGGGTCCCGCCAAGAAGAAGTAAGCCGCCCGAATTGGTTCGGCTTAAAGCCCCGCCCTCATCGGCGGGGCTTTTTTGTTAGCGTTGCGCCATGCCTGAAGATAAAAAAATCATCGCCATCGTCGGCCTGGGTAATCCGGGCGCGGAATATCAGCGCACGCGTCACAACGCCGGTTTCTGGTTCGCGGATCTGATCGCGGACCGGTTCCGTGCGGACTTTCGCAGCGAATCGAAGTTCTTCGGCGCGACCGCGCGGGTGAAGATCGCCGGCACCGACGTGCTGCTGCTCAAACCGATGACCTTCATGAATCGCAGCGGCCAGGCGGCCGCCGCGCTGGCCAACTTCTACAAGCTGACGCCGGACCAGCTACTGGTCGCGCACGACGAACTCGACCTGCCCGCCGGCGCGATGAGGCTCAAGCTCGGCGGCGGCCACGGCGGCCACAACGGCCTGCGCGACATCCACAAATCGCAGGGCGAGGCTTACCGCCGGCTGCGCATCGGCATCGGCCACCCTGGCGACAAGAACCTGGTGCTGGACTACGTGCTGGGGCGCCCGTCCAAAGCGGACGAGGAAGCCATTTTCGACGGCCTGGCTCGCGCCGCCGACGCCGTCGAAACCTGGCTGGCGACGACCTGGGACAAGGGGCTGCAGCAGCTGCATACCCCGACGTAGCCACTGTAGGTTGGGGTGAGCCTTGCGAGCCCCAACATCGGCGCGAACGAATGTTGGGGTTCGCAAGGCTCACCCCAACCTACCAACTACCAACCTAAGTCGTCGCTATGGTGAGGAGGAGCAACGCCGCTGGGCGCCGAAAGACGCGCCGAATTATGGTGCGAATTTGCGGGACGGCACGCTAGCCGCCGGGGGCCGGCAACGGCGATGGCAGCGGCGCCGGCAGCGCCTGCGGACGCACCGGCTCTCCCATGTTCAAGGGCGTCTGCGTCGCACGCGGTGGCGCGGCAGCGGGCACGGTGGAGCCGCCGGCGCCAGCGCTGGCCAGATCGACATAGGCATTCACGTTCAGATCGCCGTAGACGGTCTTCATCTGGCTGGAATTGCTGGTGCCCAGATAGACCGGCATCGTGAACGAGCTGAGCTGCGCCTGGCTGCCATTGCGCGGCTGATAGATCTGCATATCCATCAGCGCCTGGCCGGCTACACCCGGCAGGCCGATCGCGCGGACATAGACACGCAGCGCGCCGACCGGGCTCACGCTCAGCTCGGTTCGCTGGTCCGAGGGCAGGCTGGTGGGCGCGACCTCGTAGGTCTTGCCCTGGTAATCGAGCGTCATCCGCAGGCTGTAGGCGCTCTGTGCGCGAACCGCGCCGGACGCCAGCATCGACAAAAGCAGCGCGATGCCGAAACGACGCACAAAAACGGGGATAATAGGGGCCGCTGTCGCGCTGGTTTGTCTCATGGCGTTCTCCAACTATTCCAACGAATATCGCGGACGCCTGTTTAGCACCCGCCGCGCGGCGGTTACAAGCGCCCGGGTCAATGGGCGCCTTCAATGGGCGCGTTTCGCCTCAATGCTACGGACAGGAATCTCCCTTGGGCATCAAATGCGGCATCGTCGGCCTGCCTAACGTCGGCAAGTCCACCCTCTTCAATGCGCTGACCAAGGCGCAGATCCCGGCGGAGAATTATCCGTTCTGTACCATCGAGCCGAACGTCGGCATCGTCGGCGTACCCGACCTGCGTCTCGCGGCGCTGTCGGCGATCGTCAAGCCGCAGCGGGTTCTTCCTGCCGCGGTCGAGTTCGTCGACATCGCCGGCCTGGTCGCCGGCGCCAGCAAGGGCGAAGGCCTGGGCAACCAGTTCCTGCAGCACATCCGCGACACCGACGCGATCACCCACGTGACGCGCTGCTTCGCCAACGACGACATCATCCACGTCTCAGGCAGCGTCGATCCGCTGCGCGACATCGGCATCATCAACACCGAACTCGCGCTGGCCGATCTCGACGCGGTGACCCGCGCCCACGACCGCGCGGCCAAGGTCGCCAAGACCGGCGACAAGGCCGCAATTGCGCGCGTCGAGGTGCTGAAGCTATGCATCGCGCAGCTCGACCAGGCGCTGCCGGTGCGCGCGCTGGCGCTGGACACCGACCAGAAGGCCGCGATCCGCGACCTCAACCTGATCACCGCCAAGCCGCTGCTGTACATCGCCAACGTCGACGAAGCCGGGCTGACGGTCGAGAACGAATACTTGAAAGCGGTGCGCGCGCTGGCCACCGAGGAGCACGCCGACGTGGTGCCGGTCTGCGCCGCGATCGAAGCCGAAATCGGCCAGCTCGACGAGGCCGACAAGGCCGAGTTCCTGAGGGATCTGGGCCTGGAAGAACCCGGCCTGAACCGCGTGATCCGCGCCGCCTACAAGCTGCTCGGCCTGCAGACCTATTTCACCGCCGGCGTGCAGGAAGTGCGCGCCTGGACGGTCAGGGTCGGTGCCACGGCACCACAGGCAGCCGGCGTGATCCACACCGATTTCGAGAAGGGCTTCATCCGCGCCGAGACCATCAGCTACGCCGACTTCATCCAGTACAAGGGCGAAGCCGGCGCCAAGGAAGCGGGCCGCTGGCGGTTAGAGGGCAAGGACTACATCGTCAAGGAAGGCGACGTGCTGCACTTCCGGTTCAACGTCTGAAATATCAGCGATCGTCAATGTCCGCTGACCTGCTCCTGGAGATAAAACGATGATCAAAATCACGGGCACCGCTTTGCTCTGTGCCGGTCTGTGTGTCGGCTCCATACTTCCTGCCACAGCTGGTGACGCGACGTCCGGAGCGGCATCCGACTCCTCGACGGCAAGCCAGTACGACCAGGCTCTGCTTTCGGCTAAGGGCACTTACTTGGGCATTGTCTCTCACGACAACGGGGCCAAGATTCTCAGCGTAGTCAACCTGAAGACTATGAAGCCCACGCGATCACTCAAATTCACCTCGGACCATTCGATCGAAGGAGTCTGGTGGGCATCAGACGACAAGCTGGTTGTCAGCAAAACCGGCGATTTCGACGACTCGCAGAGCGGCGAGCTTTACGCCTTTGACGCGGAAGGCTCGGGAACCACCTACCTCTATGGTCGCAACGGCGACGCCCACACAGGCACTCATCTGGGCGGCGCCAAGCAAGAGGGTGGCATAGCTTTAATGGTCGATCCACTGCCGCTGGACCCAAACCATATATTGGTCGTCATCCTTCGAAGCGAACCCGCTTTTCAACTCGCCGAAATCGATCTGGCGACCGCCACGCGCCGTACGGTAGGTTCTGCGAATTACAGCTGGTTCCGAACTCACAGGACTACCGGTGGTTTAAGGACCCCCGCGGGGCAAATCGCGACTGACGATGCTGGCCGCCCGCGCTACGCGATTGCGGTCAGACCCATCGTGTTGAAACCCAGTGACGAGTTTGTCGAATTAATCCCTAACGGAGACCGTTGGGAACCGGTCGAAAATTCCGGCACGGACGAGCATACCGAGCTGCTTGGAGTCAGCGCCAATGGCGCGACCGCGTACCTGATCCGTAGCCCTGATGGCTGCCTGATCGCACGCGACTTGACCAACGCGACTGTGCGCGTAGTCGCTTGCGACGAGCCGCTCACGCGGGGCAACATTGTATTCGCGCGCGCTGGGGGGGCGCCGATCGTAGTCGGATACAAAGGCAATCATCCGCCGGTGTTCCTTGAACCCGACAGCTTCGAAGCCAAAGCCTACCGCTCGCTGCAAAAGAGCTTCGGCAATCAGAATTTGCGCGTGATGAGTTCTACACCGGATAGTCACAAACTGATCGTGGAAGTTAGCGGCAAGGACAAACCCGGCGAGCTGTATTTGATCGACCTTGATGCGAAGAAGGCCGAGTTTTTACTTTCAAAGCAGCCAGGCAACGATGCGCCGGCTGAGCCAGCGAAACCGTCCGCGGCGAATTGAAAGCTTTTGGTCGCAACGGCTGTAATAAGTGTGCCAGGACTGGCTGGCGTCGGTGGATTCGCTGACGCAAGCTTGACGCCGTGCAGGCTTGCGTCGATCTACTTTCGCCTTCAATCAGCTGAACCGCTTCGAGCCGCGGCGACTTGAGCGTACTGCAGCCAATTCACAAGAAGTTCTGGCAGGGCCGCGAAGGCGCCCTGCTCTATCTGAACCTCGGCGAGCGCTTCCACAAGCAGTTCCTGCCATACCACGCCGATGTCGTCAGCCGGCTTACCGCGACGGCCCGTGAGCGCAGCATCACCCGGCTGGTCGAGTCCGGCTGCGGTCGCAGCGAAGTGCTCCGTCATGTCATCAAAGAGGCGGCGTTCACGTCGGCCACCGGCGTCGACCTCAGCGACGACCTGCTGGCGATTGCGCGCGCTGACACCGCCGACGAGCGCATTCGCTACGAGCACAGCGACGCGTTCGACTTGGCAGCTGTAGCAGGCATTGATCGTTGGAGAATGCTGGATTAAAAAGTTTATCGGGCGTCCATATCGGGCTCGCCGCCGGGTACCGGCGCGGTGAAATCCGGCGAGCTGCGCAGCGTGCCTGCGCGCAGCTGATACAGATACGTCAGCACCGCAGCGACCGACTGATACAGCTGACTCGGGATCTCCTTGTCCAGCTCGACGCTGCGATACAGCGCGCGCGCCAGCGGTGGTGCCGATACCAGCGGAACCTTGTTCTGCGCCGCCAGTTCGCGGATCGCGGCGGCGATCACGCCGGCGCCCTTGGCGACGACGATCGGCGCGCGCATCTTGCCGGCGCTGTAGCGGATGGCGACCGCGTAGTGCGTCGGGTTGGTGATGACGACGTCGGCGCTCGGTACCTTCTCCATCATCCGCGCGCGCGACATCTGCTGCTGCAGCTGGCGGATCTTGGCCTTGACTTCGGGCCGGCCGTCGGACTCTTTCATCTCGTCGCGCACTTCCTTTTTGGTCATGCGCATCTCTTTGTTGTGCTTCCACCACTGGTAGGGCGCGTCGACCATCGCGACCACCATCAGCGCCCCCGTCATCCACACCACGCACCACAGTGCCAAAGACAAGGATTGCGCGATCGCGGCGCCCAGATCGAGCATCGCCAGCTTCATCAGCTGTTCGCGATGGCCCCAGATATACAGCCAGCCGACCGCACCGAGCACGCCGAATTTCAGCAGGCTCTTGCTGAGTTCGACCAGCGCATTCGCCGACACCATTCTGGCCAGACCGGACAGCGGATTGATCCGCGAAAACTTCGGCTGAAAAGCCTGGGCGCTGAAGTTCCAGCCGCCGATCAGCGCGGGCGAGATCAGCGCCGCCAGCAGGCTCGCGCCGAGCAGCGGCGCGATCGCGATCAGCGCATCGGACAGGCGCAGGAACAGCATACCGATCACGCGTGTCGGATCTTCCAGCAACCGCGGATCGAAGCTTAGGCTCTCGCGCATCAGGCTCAGGCCCTGCCCCGCCAGCTTGTGCCCGAGCGCCAGCAGCCCGATCATCGACACGCCCACCACCAGCGCGGTCGACAACTCGCGCGATCGCGCCACCTGGCCTTTTTTGCGCGCCTCGCGTTCGCGCTTGGGTGTGGCTTTTTCGGTCTTGTCCTGGGTGCTGGCGCTCATGGCGCCACGCCGACGCCGATCATCGCGGACAGGAAAGTCCAGGCCTGATCGAGCTGGTTGGTGAACACGTGGCGCAGGCTCGGCAGATCGACCCGCAGCAGCACCATGCCGGCGATCAGCGACAAGGGAAAGCCTACCGAAAGGCCGTTTAAAGTCGGCGCGGATCGGCTCATCACGCCGAACGCGAGATTGACCAGCAGCAGTGCCGACATCGTCGGCAGCGCCAGCGAGACGGCGCCCGCGAACATACTCACGCCGCTGTTGGCCAGCGCTTCGAAACTGCGGGCGCCGAGCACTGCGCTGGCATCGGGTGCGACATTGAAGCTGGTTGCCAGCAACTCGATCAGGCGCAGATGGCCGTCGAGCGTCAGGAACAACAGCATCGCAATCAGATGCAGGAACTGGCCGATCACCGGAGCGTCGGTGCCGCGGATCGGGTCGGCCATGCGCGCAAAGCCGAGGCCCATGCTGTTGCCGATCAGTTCGCCGCCGAGCACCACGGCCTCGAAGACCAGTTTCAGCACGAAGCCGAGCATGATGCCGAGCAGGGTTTCCTGCGCCATGCGCAGCCACCAGACCGCGGTGAACGCGGCCAGTGGCGGCGTATGCGGCAGCAGCGGCGCGAGGATCAGCGTCAGCGCCAGGGCCAGCATCAGGCGAACGCGGCCGGGAGAAGACTTGTCGCCGAGCACCGGCGCGCTGATCAGCAGGCCGCCGATGCGCGCCAGCGGAAACAGCGCGGCCTGAATCCAGCCCTGCAGTTGCGCGTCGGTGATGTCCACGCTGCGCTTTTTTAGTGAACCAGCGCCGGGATGCTTTCGATCAGCCGCCGCGTGAACTCGGTCAGCAGCCGCAACATCCACGGGCCCATGAACACCAGCACCGCCGACATCGCGATGACTTTCGGGATGAACGACAGCGTCGCCTCGTTGATCTGGGTCGCGGCCTGGAACATGCCGACCAGCAGGCCTATCGCCAGCGCCACCAGCAGCATCGGCGCACCGATCATCAGCGCCAGCTGCAGCGCCTGCTGGCCCTGGGTCATGACTTCTTCCGGCGTCATTTGATGAAGCTCCCGGCCAGCGAGCCCATCACCAGGCTCCAGCCGTCGACGAGTACGAACAGCATCAGCTTGAACGGCAGACTGATCAGCATCGGCGACAGCATCATCATGCCCATGCTCATCAGCACGCTCGAGACGATCAGGTCGATGATGATGAACGGGATGAACAGCAGAAATCCGATCTCGAACGCCGTGGTCAGCTCGCTGGTCATGAAGGCCGGCGCAAGCACGCGGAACGGCACATCCTCCGGCGTCTCGAAGCCCGGCAGGCCGGCGATGCGCGTGAAGGTCATCAGGTCGTTGTCGCGGGTCTGCGTCAGCATGAACTCGCGCAGCGGCTTCACGCCGGTCTGCAGTGCGGGCTCGAACTCCATCTGGCCGTCGAGGTAGGGCTTGGCTGCGCTGGTGTAGATCGCGTCCAAGGTCGGGCTCATGATGAACAGCGTCAGAAACAGCGCCAGCCCGACCAGGATCTGGTTGGACGGCGTATTGCCGGTACCCAGCGCCTGGCGCAGCAGGCCGAGCACGACGATGATGCGCGTAAACGAACTCATCATCAGCAAGGCTGCCGGCAGCAGCGTGATGCTGGTCATCAGAATCAGTGTCTGGATGCTCAGCGAGTACGTCTGGCCGCCGCCGGCGGCGGGGACGACGTTGACTGCCGGCAAGCCGGCCGCATCGGCGAACGGCGCGAACAAGATCAGCAGCATCGCAGCCCAGCGTAGGGCGGGTCGTGACCCGCCGCTTTGTACGCCCATCGAGGAGAGCGGCGGGTCCAGACCCGCCCTACCGGAGACGAGGACATTCATTGCGCTTCCCTGCCCAGCGCCTTCTTCAGCAGCTCGCCGAAGTTCGGCGCAGCCGGACCCGATGCCGGCGCGATATCCGCCGACTCTGGCGCCGAATCGAACACATGCAGCGTATTGATTCGGCCCGGCGCAACCCCGATCAGCAGATGCTGGCCCCCGGCCTCGATCCACAAAACGCGCTCGCGATTGCCGACCGACAGGCCGCTGTGCACACGCAGCGCCCCGGTCCCCTTGGGCCGCAGGTTCTGCACCCGGCGCAGGATCCACGCGAGCAGAAAGATCGCGCCGATCACCAGCATCAGGCTCAACAGCGACTGCATCAGACTCGATGTTTCCACGCGGCGGTGCTCGTCTAACGCAGCTTGCGGATGCGATCGGTCGGGCTGACCACGTCGGTCAGGCGCACGCCGAAGCGATCGTTGATCACCACCACTTCACCATGCGCGATCAGCGTGCCGTTGACGTAGACGTCGAGCGGCTCACCGGCGGCGCGTTCGAGCTCGACCACCGAGCCCGGGTTCAGCTGCAGCAGGTTGCGGATCGGGATGCGCGCGCGGCCGACTTCCATCGACAGCGTCACCGACACGTCGAGAATCACGTCGAGGCTTTGTTCGCCGTCGTTGATTGCGCCGGGATCGTTTTGCAGGTTCTGAAAGCTGGCGCGCGGCAATTCCTGCGCAGAGGCGGTCAGTGGATTGGTCAGAGGATTGTTCACTGGCGAGGTCCGATAGCGAGTTTGAGGGGAGCGGTTCTGCGGATGACGTCGGTGACGCGCACCGCGTTGCGGCCGTTGGCTACGCCGAAAGTGCCGCGGAAGACCGGCATGTCTTCCACGTAGAGATCGACGGTCTTGGGCATGTTGATCGGCACGACATCGCCGGCTTTAAGATTCATCAGCTGGCGCAGGCTGATGGTCGCGGTCGCGAGCTGGCTCTCGACCGCGACTTCGGTGTCCTTGATCTGCATTTCCAGCGCCTGCGTCCAGCGCTCGTCGCGCTCGGCGCGATCCGACTGCAGGCCGGCGTCGAGCTGGTCGCGGATCGGCTCGATCATCGAGTACGGAATCGTCACGTGCAGATGGCCGGAGCCGCCTTCAAGATCGATCTTGAAGCGCGACACCACCACGATCTCGGACGGGCTGACGATGTTGGCGAAGTGCGGATTGACTTCGGACTGCTGGTACTCGAATTCCAGATCCATCACTGGCGACCAGGCTTCGCGCAGATCGGCGAATACCTGGCGCAGCAGCAGCTGGATCACGCGATTCTCGGTCGGCGTGAATTCACGGCCTTCGATCTTGATCGCGTTGCGGCCATCGCCGCCAAAAAAATTGTCGACGACGGTGAACACCAGCTTGGGCTCGAAGATGAACAGCGCGCTGCCACGCAGCGGCTTGATCTTGCACACGTTGAGGCTGGTGGGCACATACAGGCTGTGCGTGTACTCGGCGAACTTCTGCATCTCGATGCCGATCACGGTCAGCTCGGGCGTGCGCCGCAGCATGTTGAACAGCGAGATGCGGAACAGGCGCGCGAAGCGCTCGTTGATCATCTCCAAGGTCGGCAGGCGACCGCGGACGATGCGGTCTTGGGTTGCGAAGTCGTAGTTGCGCGCCTCGTTCGGTGCAGCCGGTGCCGGCGTGGTGTCGACCACACCGGAATCGACGCCGTGCAGCAGCGCGTCGATCTCGTCCTGCGATAGCAACTCGCGAGAGCTCATTGCATCACGAAATTGGTGAAGAACAGACCCTGTACCTGCGGCTCGCCGGTCTCTTCCTTCAGCACTGCCTGCACCGCGGCGAGCGACTGCTTCTGCAGCGACTCCTTGCCTTCGCGATCGACAATATCGTCGTACTTCTGCTGGGTAAACAGCATCATCAGCGTATTGCGGATGCGCGGCATATGCAGCTTGGCGGCCTCGATGCCGGCGCCCTCGCGCGACATCAGCTCCATGTCGACCGACAGATAGCGCATCGTCACGTTGTCGTTGAGGTTGACCACGATCGCCGGCGCGATCGGCAGGTATTGGGCAGCGCCGGGTTTACCGCCCTCGTGCTCGCCGCCATGCTCATCGCCGTGCGCCGAGGCCGGGGCTTCATGCCCGCCTTCTGCCGCCGCGCTGTGTTCACCGCCGCCATGCGAGGCCGGCTTGGTCATGAAGAAAACACCACCGCCGGCGGCCGCGGCACCCACCACGGTGCACAGCAGCAGCGGAATCAGGCCGCTCTTTTTCTTGGGTGCGGCGGCGGCGGGTGCTTCGTCGGGTGTGGCGGCGCGGGCCATGCGGGAACTCCGGTAGTGATGCCCCCCTGGTACAAGCGCTGTGCCAGCAATTCCGGCGGCCGATGCGCTCATCGCCGCTGCCCGCTGCCGGGAAATTGACGGCGCGTTCGGCCACGATGATCCCGACTGCCTGCCGGAAATGCGTCGCCGCCGCTGTCGAATCGACGTCTAGAGCCGGTCCCCGCCGATCCAGTCAGGATCGCCGCCGGTCCTCCCGGCTGAACTGTCCTGGCGCTTCTTTTGCAAGACTTCACGCAGGCCGGCTAGCCCGGTGCACCAGGCGCACGGGAGGACAAGCAATGCGGATCAGACTGGGCATGACGCTGTTCCTCGCCTGCCTCGCGCCCAGTCCGTCCGTCTATGCCGGCAGCGGCAACAACTACGACAGCGACGGCATCGACAGCATCGGCCTGAGCCTGAGCCTGCCCTTCGGCGGCGATCGTGCCGGCGAACACTGGCTGGACCGGGCGGAGTCTTCCCTGAACCTGGGCATGACGCACTACGAGGCCAGCAACGGGTATCCCTGCGAAGATAGCTGCCAGCAGCGTCTGTTCACGCCACGCGCCTACAGCCTGAGCCTCACCGGCCTGGTCGAAGCGGCCGGCATGCTGGTCGGGCCGCCGCAGGACCTGCGCCTGCAGCTGGGCCGCTGGCACGATCTGCTGATCGACAGCGATCCGCAGATCATCCAGCGCTGAGCCTGTAGGTCGGCAATCCCTTGCCGACGTGCTCAAGCGATCGGGGCGGACACGTCGGCAAGGGATTGCCGACCTACAAAAAATGTCTCGCCGCTACGCGAAATGATCCAGCAGGCCGATCCGGGTGCGCAGCGCCGGACGCGCGTCGGCCTGAGTGTCCGAAGCTTCCGCTGATCCCTGGTTGCCCGCGGTTGCCCACGAGCTCGGTGTGTGCCGGGGCTGTTGCTGCGAAAGGCCGCCGCTGAGCTCGAAACTCGTCGTCGTCGATGCATTGGCCCCATTCGGCGACAGCAAGTCGCGCAACAGCGGCAGCGAAGCCTCGATCGCCTGTCTGGCCTGCGGCGTCTGCACATCGAATGAAATCTTGGTGCTGCCGTCGGCAGCGAGTTCGATGCGGATCTGCAGGCTGCCGAGTTCGGCCGGATGCAGGCTGATCCGCGCTTCCTGCGTGGCCTGGCCGCCCTGGGCGCGCGCGGTATCGGTCATCCAGATGATGCGCTCGGCCAGGGGCTCGGCGAGTTCGCCGTGCGTGGGCGGCTGCGCCGACGTAGCCGGCGCGGCGACCGCAGCCGCACGATCGGTGCCGGTCACAGCCGAGGCCGGCACGTTCAGCAGCGCCAGCAAGGCATCGGGAACGGTGTCATGCGCGGTGGCGCCGTCCGCAACGACGAGCTGGGCTGTCGAGGTATCAAGGGTTTTGCCGAGATCGGTTTTCAATGCTGCCAACGCGGCATCCGAAGATGCCGCGGCCGCGGCGGAAACCGAGCCCGCCTCGACGACATCGGGCGGCGCATCGGCTGCGCCGCGATCACTGCGCGGCGGCATCGCCAGGATCGTCTGCAGCAGCATCGCGACCAGGCCGAAGCCCTGCGGTTCGCCGGCGCTGTCGACTTCATCGGCCTTGTCGTCGGCCGATTGATCGTCGGCCGTTTTTTCTTCCCTGACGGCTTCGGGCTTCGATCCGGCATCAGCCGCCTCCATACGCTCGGCGGTACGGGCCTTCAGACAATCGCTGAACGCGGGCGTATCGCTCGACGGCTCATGTCTGCCGGTTTCGCGCGAGTTGCCCGGCTTCTGCGATGCCGGCGATGCGATTCGCTGCGCAGCGCCGCCACCGAGACCGGAGCCCTCGGAGCCTGGGGTCACGAGTGACTCCGCGCCTGGGTCATGCGCAGCGCGATTTCATCCAGATCGCGCTGATCGCGCCGATCCTGCTGCGTCTGCTCGTGGGTGCGTGCGCGGTCGATCAGCTTGTCGTACAGCTGGGTCTGGTGGTGCGAGCCGATCCAGCGCTGGCGCTGGGTCTCGACATTGCGCCGCGCCAGTTCCACCGCGCGCCGCTGCTGGCAGATCGCCTCGCTCAGGCGCAGCCGAAAGGCCTCGCGATTGCGCAGCATTTCGGCGCTGACGGCGGTTGCCGGCGGCTCCCGATAGTTCTCCAGTTCGCGCAGTTGGGTCTCGCGCAGCGTCAGGGCTTTGCGCGCCTCGTTGAGATCGCGCGCGGCATCGTCCTCGCGCTTTTCGGCGAGTTCCTGAATCGGTACCAGACGCTGTTCTTCAAGCATGGTGGGTCCTGGGTTGTGTCGGTGTCATTTAGGAATTGAAGATGCCAGCGAGCGCCTTGCGGCTGGCCTGCGTGTCGGCGCCCTCATTGACGTCCTGGCGCAGAAAAGCCTCGATGCGCGGCCACAGCGCGAGCGCTTCGTCGACTCGCGGGTCGGCTCCGCGCTGATAGGCGCCGATCGCGATCAGGTCGCGATTGCGCTGGTACGTGGATACCAGCGCGCGGAAGCGGCGCGCCAGCTGCTGGTGCTCGGGTGCGACGATGCTCTGCATCACACGCGAGATCGAGGCCTCGACGTCGATCGCCGGAAACACACCGGATTCGGCGATCGAGCGCGACAGCAGAATGTGGCCGTCGAGCACGCCGCGCGCGGTGTCGGCGATCGGATCGTTGGGATCGTCTCCTTCGGTCAGCACCGTGTAGAACGCGGTGATCGAGCCGCCGCCGCCGGTGCCGTTGCCGGCGCGCTCGACCATTTTCGGAATCAGCGCAAACACGCTCGGCGGATAGCCACGCGTGGTCGGCGGCTCGCCGATCGCCAGGCCGATCTCGCGCTGCGCCTGGGCCACGCGCGTCAGGGAATCCATCAGCAAAAGCACATTCTTGCCGCGGTCGCGAAAGCTCTCGGCGATCGAGGTGGCCAGCCAGGCGCCGCGCAGACGCTGCATCGGCGAGCGATCCGCCGGCGTTGCGACGACGACCGCGCGACGGCGGCCCTCGACACCCAGGCTATGGTCGAGAAAGTCACGCACTTCACGGCCACGCTCGCCGACCAGGCCGACGACGATCACGTCGGCATTGGTATAGCGCGTCATCATGCCGAGCAGCGTCGACTTGCCGACGCCGGTGCCGGCAAACAGGCCGAGACGCTGGCCGCGTCCGACCGTCAGCAGCGCATTGATCGCGCGCACGCCGGTGTCGAGCACATCCGTGATCGGTTCGCGCCGCAGCGGATTGATCGGCGTATTGCCTACGCTCGCGCGGTCACAGACCAGGCGGCCGATGTCGTCCAGCGGCCGGCCTTCGCCATCGAGCACGCGGCCGAGCAGGCCGTCACCGACTGGCACCGTCACGGTCTTGGCCAGCGGCACGACGCGCGCATTCGCCTGCACGCCGCGCAGATCGCCGATCGGCATCAGGTAGGTGCGATCGCCGTTGAAACCCACCACCTCGGCCTCGACCGCGCCGCCGTCGGCGTTCAATACGCTGACGCGGCTGCCGAGCCGAACCTGGCAACCGACCGCTTCCAGCGTCAGGCCGGTGACGCGCTTCAGCAGGCCTTCGACGACGACGGTATGGGCATCGGCGACACGGCTGCGCGCATTGCGCAGCGCGGAGACGAGCTTGAGGTCGCGATTGGCGCGTGGGGATGCCTTCATTGCCTGTCTCCTTCCCCCGCAAGCGGGGGAAGGCCGGGATGGGGGCGAAGCGGCGAGAACTGCTCCGCGACGTCTCGCCCCCACCCCAACCCTCCCCCGCTCGCGGGGGAGGGAGACCAACACTTACTGATCACTCCTGGTCTCCGAGCAGCGCCCGCGCGACACCCGCCTGCCTCGTATCCAGCAGCGCATCGACCATCGCGTTCTCGGTCACCAGTCGCACGTCGCCACGGCGCAGCGACTTGTCGGGCACCACACGCCAGCTGACGACGTCGGGCGGCGTCGGCAGATCCTTCAACAGGCTCGCGTCATCGGGGTGCAGGTGCACGCGCACATCGCGCGGCGGCGGCGACAGCGACGCCACCGCGTCGCGAACCGCCGCCGCGGTAATGCCGGGGTCGAGCTGCAGCTGCTCGTCGACCAGGCGACGCGCGACTTCGATCGTCAGCGCGATCAGCGTGCGCTCGACTTCACTGTCGAGTTCGGCCAGCGGCTGCGACAGATGCTTGACCAGCTCGGCCAGGCGCTGCGCCTCTTCGCGCACTGCCTGCCCACCGAGGCGGCGCCCTTCGGCGAGACCTTCGACAAGCCCGCGCTGATAGCCTTCGGCGTGCGCGGCCGCTTCGATTTCTTCCAGCGCCTCGGCGGTCAGAGGCGGTGTCGGCGGCTCATTATGGTTGACGAAGTTCAGCACCGGCATTTCCCAGCGCCGCGCCGATGCGGCGCTGTCGCCCATCAGGATCGCATCCGGAGCGTTCATCGCCTCAGACAAAGTCGTCGCCCTTGCCGCCCAGCTGCAGCTCGCCGGCCTCGGACAGACGACGCGCCACTAACAGGATTTCCTTCTGCGCGGCCTCGACGTCGGCGAGGCGCACCGGGCCTTTCGCGGCCATGTCCTCGACCAGCATGTCGGCGGCACGCTTGGACATATTCTTCAGCACCTTGTCCTTGACGCGGCTGTCGGCGCCTTTCAATGCGACGGTCAGCAGATCGCCGTTGACCTCGCGCAGCAGCGCCTGGATGCCGCGGTCTTCAACTTCGCCCAGATCGTCGAATACGAACATCAGATCCTGGATGCGCTGCGACAGATCCGAATCCATCTCGTTGATCTTGTCGATGATCAAGGACTCCATGCTCGAGTCCATCAGATTGAGGATATTGGCCGCGACCTTGACGCCGCCGACGCTGGAGGATTTCAGGTTGGTGCCGCCGGAGAACTGCTTCTCCATGATTTCATCGAGCTCGCGCAACGCGGCCGGCTGGATGCCGTCGAGGCGCGCGATACGCATCAGCACGTCGCTCTTCATGCGCTCGGGCAGCAGGCTCAGCACTTCGGCGGCCTGGTCGGAATCCAGATAGGCCAGCACGATCGCGACGATCTGCGGATGCTCGCTGCGCACCATATCGGCAACCGCGCGTGTCTCCATCCACTTCAGCGCCTCGAGGCCCTTGCTATTGCGGCCAAGCAGAATGCGGTCGATCAGACTGCTGGCCTTGTCTTCACCCAGCGCACCGACCAGCACGCGACGCACATAGTCGTCGGCGCCGACACCGATCGAGGTTTGGGTTTCGAGTTCGGTGACGAAGCGCGTGACCACGGTCTCGGCGCGGTCGCGCGACACGTTCGACAGCGAGGCCATCGCCTGGCCGATGCGCTGCACGTCCTTGGCACCCATGTGCTTGAGCACCTGCGAGGCTTCGTTCTCACCGAGCGACATCAGCAGGATCGCAGCCCGTTCCGGGCCGGGTACCTTGCCGCCTTCCACTTTGGCTTCAACCATCTTCGTTCAACCAGGTTTTCATGACTTGTGCGACACGCTTCGGGTCCTGAGTGACGGCGGCGCGCGCCGATGTGATGTGCGACTCGTAAGCCGACGGCGGCAGCGCAGCGTGTTGCTGCGCCTGCAAGGCATCGTTCTGGCTCGATATCGACAGCTGATCGGCGGCGAGATGCTCACCGCTGAGGGCCGCCTGGCCTTGGTATTCAGCAGAAGTTCCGCGTGGCTGATCCTCGCTCGGACGGCCGCTGATCAGAGTACGCAACAGCGGACGGACCACAAACAGGATCAGCGCCAGTACCGCGATTGCGCCGGCGCCCTGGCGCGCATAGTCGCGCACGTCGCCGCGCTGCCAGATCGGCAGCTCCGGCTGCGGCTCGATCGCCTCGGCAACGAAGGGCGCGTTCTGCACGGTGACGGTATCGCCGCGTGCGGAATCGAAGCCCACCGCCTGCTTCGCGAGCGCCTCGACCTTGGCAAGCTCTTCCGCGGTCAGCGCGATGCTCGCCGGCTTGCCGTCGGTGCCGATGCGCGTGAGGTTGTCCACCAGCACCGCGATCGACAGACGCTTGAGCCGGCCCTGCGACTGCCGGGTATGGCTGAGCGTGCGGTCGAGTTCGTAGTTGCGCGTCTCAGAGCGCGTGCTCTGGCTCGGCGGCGGTGTCGCGGTCGCGGTCGTCGCCGTGGTCGCGGCAGCCGCGACGGTTTTCGGATCGGCCGGCGGCGTCTGCGACACGGCAGCCGGTGGCTGGTTGCTGGTCGAGCCCGGAATGCCGGCGGCCTCGCTGCTGCTGCCGTCGCGGCGCTGGCTCTCGTTGGTCTGCTCGCTGCGCACCACCGAGTTCTGCGGGTTGTAGGTTTCGCGGGCTTCTTCGGTGACCGAGAAATCGAAATCCGCGGCAACCTGGGCACTGAGCCGGTTGGCGCCGACCATCGGCGCGAGCAGCGACTCGATGCGGCGCACGTAGTCGGCCTCGGCACGGCGCGTGAACTGGTATTGCTCGGTGCTTTCGGCGAATTCGTCGTTGCGCTTGTCGCTGCCGAGCAGGCGGCCGAACTGGTCGATCACGGTGACCGCGGTCGGCGCCATGTTCGGCACGCTGGACGCGACGATGTGCTGGATCGATTCGACCTGGTTGGCTTCCAGCGTGCGCCCGGCCTTGAGCTCGATGACCACCGAGGCCGAGGCCGCGCCGCGATTGCCGCCAGTGAAGGCGCTGGGCTTGGGCACCGCCAGATGCACTCGCGC
Organism: Hydrocarboniphaga sp.; assembly: GCF_028291725.1. Classification (GTDB taxonomy): domain Bacteria; phylum Pseudomonadota; class Gammaproteobacteria; order Nevskiales; family Nevskiaceae; genus Hydrocarboniphaga. The sequence continues at coordinate 106,735 of NZ_JAQGNT010000042.1, forward strand.
GCTGCTGACCGGCTGCAGGCTGGAAACGGTACGTGCCAGCTCGGTTTCCAGAGCCAGCTGATAGCGCGCGTTCTCGATGAACTGCGACACACCGAAGCCCTGCTCGCCCTGGATCATCTCGAAACCCTGGGCGCCGCCTTTCGGCAGCCCCTGGGATGCCGCGCGCAGCCGCGCCGCGTGCACCTGATCGGGCGGCACCGTGACGTTGCCGGAGCCGGGATCGAGCCGGTATTCGATGTTGGCCGCGCGCAGCGCGTCGGCGAGCTCCGAGGAATCCTTGTCCGACAGGCCGGCGTAGAGCGCCACGTACTCGGGCTTCTGCGACCAGTTGAACATCGTCAGGCCGAGCGCGACCGCGATCGCGACGCCGCCGAACAGCGCCAGCTGGCGCAGCAGCGGAATGTCCTTGAGCCCCTGCATCTGCCGCAAGCTCGCCATCGCTCCGGACCCGGTTAGCTCAGCCATGCTTGCGTGCTCGCTTGTGTGCGTTCATTCGATTGATCGGATGTGTTCGTGTTCGGCAGTCGTGGGCAGGCCGCTACAGCGGCATGTTCATGACGTCCTGGTAGGCGCTGACGACGCGGTTGCGCACCTCGACCATCGCGCGGAACGAGACCTGCGCCTTAGCCGATGCGACCATCACCGTCGCCAGGTCGGTGTTCAGGTCGCCGAGTTCGAAGGCCTGCTGCAGCTTGCCGGCCGCGTTCTGGCTATCGGCGACGCCGTCGATGCCCTGCCTGACCATCGCGCCGAAGCCCTGCGACGGCGTCGCCTGGGTAGCCGCAAGGTCGGTCGCCAGCGGCGGGATGCCGGCCGGCCGCAGACCCGCCTGCTGGCTGAGCGAGCGGATCTGCGAAAGCACGCTGTTGACGTCGATGCTGCTCATCTGCGTGAGGCCCGGATACGATGTGGACGAGCCCTTAAGGCAAGCGCTGTGCCCGTGCCCGCGGCAGAGCCCGGCGCCGACAGCCGCCGTGTTTCCGTCGCGGGCCGAACCGGTTCTGCGCGGCACCGGTGACGGAACCCCGTCACCGGTGCCGCGGGCCGCGCTATTCTCGGCATCCACCCGCAACGGCAGCGCCATGGCCAACTCCGACACCACCGCCCAGCAGGCCCGCGGACTTCTGGCACGCCGCCATCAGGGCATCCTGTCGACGATGTCACAGACCATGACTGGTTATCCGTTCGGCTCTGTGGTCACGTTCGCAGCGGACCGCGACAACCGCCCGCTGATCCTGATCAGCACGATCGCCGAACACACGCGCAACATCAAGGCCGACCAGCGCGTGTCACTGACCCTGACCGAAGGCGGCGACGACAGCCAGGCCGAAGCGCGGCTGACCATCGTCGGCATTGCGAACGCCGTGCCCGAGGCCGAGAGCGAGGACGCCGCGGCCCGCTACTACCGCCGCTTCCCCCACGCCGCCGGCTACCACCGCGCACACGACTTCTCGTTCTACCGGATCGAGCCGCTGCGCGGCCGCTACATCGGCGGCTTCGGCAGCATCCACTGGATCGAGACCGAAGCGCTGAGCCTGAGCAATCCGTTCAGCGAAACAGACGAAGCCGGCATGATCGACCACATGAACCGCGATCATGCCGACGCAATGCTCGCCTACTGCAAACTATTCGGAATCGAAATCGGCAAGGAGCCACCGCGGATGTCGGCAATCGACAGCGAAGGCTTCGACCTGATGCTCGGCCACCGTCTGGCGCGTATCGCATTCGACGCGCCGGCGCAGACGCCGGTCGAGGTGCGCAAGGCGATGGTCGCGCTGGTGCAGCGCGCGCGAGTTGGTGGCTTGGTGTAGCTAACCAGCAGCAGCCCCCGAAGGTGGGGACTCGCTCTTGTTTTGTCGCTTTACTTCTGGTGAGTTGGTGAACTCGTTCACATCACCCCTTTCAAGCTCCGTTGTACTGTAAGCCCAGGGACAAACCTCGTCTGCCGATCCGCAGACGAGCCAGGGGCAGTCAGGGAGAGAGTCATGAAAGGGATGTCGTCGGCTGTGAAATATTCGGTACTTCTGCGTGAACTTAAGAGCAGCGTGAATCGCCTTGTAAGATTCTTCCTGCAAGCGCTAGTCATCATTTCGGCAGCCGGCTTAAGCCTCTATACGCCAGCCATTCTCGCCGAGCAGGGCGACGACATCTGTTTCGCTCTCTATCGGGACACCGGTGCAATTCCCGGCGAAGGTCTCGATTGCAAGCTGACAGCCAGTTTGGCCAGCATCGATCTATCCAGCTATTACTGCACCGCCGGAACGAGCATCATCGAGCGATACTGCGGCTCTTCCATCGATAAAAATGCAGGCGACAACTGCGAAAATGGAGGGCCAGGCGTTAGTAACCCGATCAATCCGGGCACTGGCAACAAATATCAGATAGAGCGCGATTTTTCCGTGGCTGGTGTTCATCCGTGGACATTTACGCGCACTTACAACGGCGACAATGGCGTACTTCAAAGAGGTGTATTCGGGCAAAACTGGTCGAGCAGCTTTTCACAGAAGGCCCAACGTCTGACCGATAGCCGCATGCTGGTCTCTCGCCCCGATGGCAAGGCCTATGCTTTCAAGCTGAGCGGCGGGCAATGGACTTCTCCGGACGACGTTGCCGATCGGCTGACTCAAGTGAATAACTCATCCGGCATTTTGACGGGCTGGCGATACACCGTTGCCAGCGACGATTCGGTCGAAACCTATAACGCAACCGGACTGCTGACATCGATACGGTATCGCGATGGCTGGCTTTTGACGTTTGCCTATTCATCGGCAACTACGCCTGCGAACATCGCACCCGTGCCCGGCTTGCTGATCACGGTGAGCGATACTGCCGGACGCAGTGTCAAGCTCAAATACGATACATCCAGCCGCGTAGTGCAGATTGCTGTACCCGGAAACGGCAGCTACCAGTATCAGTACGATGGATCCAGCAGCAACTGCAGCGCCTGCAAAAACCTGACTTCGGTGATCTATCCGGACGGCCTCGAGCGCACCTATTTCTACAACGAGGCTGCTTATACCGCCGGCGCCAACCTGCCGAATGCCTTGACCGGTATTGCCGATGAAAGCGGCGCGCGTTTCGCCACCTACCAATACGACAGCTTCGGACGAGCCGTCTCCAGCGAGCATGCGGGCGGTGTCGCCAAATACACGATCGCGTATGACAGCCTCGCAGCGAGCAGCACCGTCACCGATCCGCATTCCACCATACGAACCTCGGGATTCCAAAGTGTGCTGGGCGTCGTCAAGCAGACTGCACAGGCACAGCCCAAGAGTAGCGGCCGGGGGACAGATGCCCGAAGCTGGGCATTCGATGACGCTGGCTATCCGTCGAGCAGGGCCGACTATAACGGCAACCTCACGAACTTCAGCTATGACGGCATCAGGGGTTTGCAGACGCTCCGGACCGAAGCCTCCGGCACTCTACAAGCGCGCACCGTTGCCACCATCTGGCTAAGCAACTATGACCTTCCGAAGCAGATCGACGAATACGCGGGTGAAACTGCATCAGGCCTGCCGGAACGTTCGACGACGTTCACTTACGACGGAACGGGAAACCTGCTAACTCGCACCACCAAGGACCCTTTAACAGGCCTTGCGCGCACCTGGTCCTACTCCAACTACACCAGCTACGGACAACCGCAGACCATCGATGGCCCGCGGAGCGACGTTGCCGACATCACGACCGTCAGCTACTACCCGATCGTTCCAGGCAACGCCACTTCGGGGCAGCTATACCAGATCAAGAACGCTCTGAACCACATAACCACCTTGAACAGCTATGACGCCAACGGGCGCCCCACCCAGATCACCGATCCCAACGGTACGGCCACCAAGATCAGCTATTTCCCGCGCGGCTGGCTCAAGACTGTACAGATCGCGTCAGAGATCACCAGCTTCGACTACTGGCCGACCGGCCAGATCAAGCAGGTGAGTTTTCCGGCAGGGATGAGTCTGAGCTACCACTATGACGATGCCCAGCGTCTGACCGATATCTACGACCAACTGGGTGATCGCATTCATTACACCTTGGATGCGATGGGCAACGTAACGCAGACAGACACATTCGACCCCGAAAATACGCTGGTTCAGACCCACAAGCGGATATATGACGCGCTCGACCGCTTATCGAAGGATGTTGGCGCAAAGACCGCCGAAACCGTGAAGTATGCATATGACGCCAACGGGAATCTGAGCACGATCATCGACCCGCTGAATCATCAGACTGCTCACGCCTACGACGCCCTCAACCGGCGCTACCAGAGCACCGACGCGGACCAGAACGACATCCACTACGTGCTCAACGTACTCGACCAGATTACCGCCATCACGGATCCGCGTGGTTTGACGACCGCATACACCATCGACGCTCTGGACAATATCGGAATGATTGAAAGCCCGGATGCCGGCATCATTCAGCACCCGCAGCTTGACCAGGCAGGCAATCTCATCCAGCAGATCGATGCCAAGCAACAACTTACTTCGTACGAGTATGACGCGATCAATCGGCTCCGAAAAATCACTCACGCCGATGGCTCGGTCATCAACTTCCAGTACGACGAAGGAGCCAACGGTATCGGACGCCTGACCACCATGACCGATCCTTCCGGCTCTACACACTGGAGCTACGACGCCAACGGCCATGTCGTCGGCAAGAGCCTCAGCATCAACGGCAAGAGCTTGTCCACCAGTTATCAGTACGACGCTGTCAGCGGGCAGATCAGCAGCATGACCCTGCCCTCCGGCAAACGAGTGGGTTATTCCTGGAGCAACGGCCAGATCATAGCCCTGACGCTCAACGATAATGCGCTGGTTTCATCCATCACCTATCAGCCTTTCTCCGGGCCCAGCAGTTGGACCCTGGCCAACGGCGAAGCCGTCGGCCGTAGCTACGATCTTGACGGCCGCATCGTCTCGGACCCGGTCAGCGCCAAGATCGAATACGACAACGCTTCGCGCATCACGGTGTGGAGGCCGGGAAACCGGAGCGTGATGAGCGGCACCCGCCGCTACGGCTATGACCGGATGGGCCGCTTGACCAGTTACAGCGGTGGCCTTGGCAACTCCTTCCGCTACCAGTACGACGCCAATGGCAACCGCGAGCAGCAGGTCGCCGGGCTGACGCGGACGACTTACATCATCGATCCCAGCAGCAATCGCATCACGCAAAGCAAGCGTGGGCTGGGCAAGGACCAAGTCACCGACTACGGCCACGACGACAACGGAAGCCGGACCAGCACCGGCACGGCCACCCTGAGCTACGACACCGCCCGCCGGCTCTCGGGCTATCAATCGGCCACACATTCCGCCCAGTATCTCAACGACGGCCTGGGTCAGCGAGCGCGCAAGGCAGTCGACGGTATCTCCACGCTATTCGTCTATGACGAAGCGGGACACCTGCTCGGCGAATACGATGCAAACGCGGCACCAATCCAGGAAACCGTCTATCTCGGTGACATGCCCGTCGCGCTGCTCGCCCGTGGCGCCGTGCACTACATCCATGCCGACTACCGCAACATGCCAAGACAGATAGACGACCAGAACCAGAATGCCCTCTGGGCCTGGGATCCGACACCGTTCGGTGACAATCTCCCTGATGAAAGCCCTTCCGGCGTGTCGGTCAGCTTCGTCTACAACCTGCGCTATCCCGGCCAATACTTCGATGCAGAGTCAGGGCTGTTCTATAACTATCAGCGGGATTACGATCCAGCGTTGGGACGGTATCTGCAATCCGATCCGATTGGACTGGCGGGAGGGCTGAATACTTACAGCTATGTCGGGGGGAATCCGGTTTCGCTCACCGATTCGCTCGGTCTGTATTCACTTACAGGAACCCTCGTCTTCGGCCCCTATGGTGGGCAAGTAACAATCTACGGCTTGGGCTCCATCCCGAGCCTGAACTTGAATAGCCTTACCGCGATCGATGTGAGACTTGCAGGCGGATTCGCGGCCGGATACAAGTTCGATCCAGATGGCGCGAGACCACGATCCAATCTGAGGGCCAGTCTCTTCTGCCAAGCTACGGCCGCATATGGGCCAGCGAAAATAGGGGACAGCTATGCCCTTGGCATCGACATCAATCCGATTCAAGGCAGAGATTTACCGGAAACGCTGCAGAACCTTAGCAATATGATTACTCCTTTCCATGGACCAACCGACCCGACCTTCTCCCCCAATGCCAGCCTACAGGGAGGAATCTCGGCGAATGGAGGCATCGACTTTTACCTGCCACTGGGCGAATAAGCATGATGAAAAAACCTTGGCTGAGCCTTCGGATTCTGTTTGTACTAGCGGCCTCATTCTGGTTTTCCTTCTCTGGCGGACTCCCTGCCACGGAGAAGAACCTTGACGGCTCTGCCGTAGGCACGATGGTTTTCTTGGCTACCTTTTCCCTACTGGCAGTCGTATTTTTTTCCGCGATGTCTGCCGTCGGGGCGCGTTTTCTGAAGATAAGGTGGAGATATCCGGATTGGTGTGTTAATCCACTGTGGCCAATCGACCCTTTGCAACTACTGCACATCGCAGGGTTTTCTCTTGTCGGTGTCGGGGTCTTGATCTTTCTTCGTCATCGCTTTTCCGGATTGAACGGAAGCTCCGGATTGTATTTATGTAGTATCGGAGTTGGAGCCCTTTCGGGGAATTACATTTCAGCCGCTCTATTTTTGTCACGAGTCTGGACAGGAAATAATGAGGCAAGACCTCAACACGGCAAACTATAGGGTTGTGCGACGCTTCCTAGTTAGAGCTTCACCGCAGCCAGATTAATCAACGTCTCCTCGCGCGTCGCGCGGGGGCGCAGGCCGAACCAGCGCTCCATTACGCCGAGGTCGCTGCGACTCCACCATAGGTAGGGATAGGAAACTGACTTCGGGTCGATCGTGAAGCCGGCGGCGCGTAGCATTGCCAGGTATTCGTCGGCGGTGCGCTGCACGTCCATCGGGTGGCGGAACAGCAGGCGGATGATCCAGGAGTGGATGTATTTGCGCGTCGATTCGGCGAACAGCAGCACCCCGCCCGGCTTCAATACGCGGATGAATTCGCGCAGCGCGGCGTCCTGTTCGACCAGGTGGTGGAAGGTCTGATGGCACAGCAGCAGGTCGACCGAAGCGTCGGCCAGCGGCAGTTGCGAGCAGCTGCCCTGATGCAGTTCGACGTTCAGACCCTGCTGCTGCACGGTCTCGGCCGACTTGGCCAGCATCTCCGGGTCCAGATCGATGCCGATCATGCGTTGCGGCGCGAAGTTCTCCTTCAGCAGCGCGAACGAACGCCCCCAGCCGCAGCCGATGTCGGCGACGACCTCATAGGACACCCGGCACTGTGGAATCAGCGGCAGCAGATCGGCGATCGCACGCCGCAGTACGTGCGTGGACCAGACGTCGGTGCTCAGGAACCAGACACCGAAACGCGATTCGGGCACATGCAGTGCGGACACCGGGCCGGCGTTGAGAGTGTTTACGTCCATGCGAAGTCCGGAAGAGAAAATACCGATGGGGGAAAGTCTACGCGCTGGTTGGCGGCGTGTGGACGACGGGGCGAACGTAGGTTGGGGTGAGCTTGCGAACCCCAACAGTCGTCCCGCGCCAATGTTGGGGTTCGCAAGCTCACCCCAACCTACGCAGCGGGCATCACGCTGAGGCGACCACTAGCAAGCTGGCGGCCGGCGGCGCTGACTTCGAAGTCGTAGATCGAGCCAGCGGCACTGGCGATGCGCCGGTGCGCGGTGATTTCGAGTGGGGCGTCGATGTCGTCGATGCGGCCGACCTGCAGCTGCAGGTCGCGCACCGAGGCAAGTACACCGGGGCTGGGCGCTCGCACCAGCAGGCCACCATGCACGGCCGCCGCCTGCGCCGCGTATTCGATCAGGTGGATAGCCGACAACTGGCCGTCCGCGCGCAGCGGATGATCGTCCGCGCGATGCGAGTCGCTGCTGCACAGCACGCGATCGGCATCCCATCCGACGACGCGGTCCAGCAGGCACATGCGACCCGCGTGCGGAATCAGTCCGAGTATGGTTTCGCGGTCGATCACGGCGTGGCTAGCCTGACGCGGAGCACGCGATCGCCGACCGTCGGCAGCAGGACTTCGCCGGCAATGCCACGCGCCAGCGCCTGCAACAGCGGCAGGGCGCGAGCCGCCGGATTGCCGACGCGCAGCGCCTCCAGTCCGGCCTCCGCGATGGTATCGGCGCTTCCGTCGCCGATCGACATCGCGATGCGTGCAATGCAGCCGGGCGTCGCACGCGCGCTCAGCACCAGTGCGGTCGCGAACGGCCCGGCAATCGGTCGGCGCTCCAACAACGGTGCGGGCAGCGCAATGTCGTAGGCCACCAGCAGCACCTCGGCTCCGTCGGCGGCCCAAGTGAAGGCCTCAAGCAAGCCGGCCGCGAAACTCCAGTCCCAGGCCGACAGGCTGGTCGATGGCTTGGCGCAGGCAGTGGCGATGCTCCAGTAACCGGCGGCGGCGTTGTGCACCGAGTTGTGGAAGTCGGTAGGCGAGACCATGCGCGCGGGCTCGGCCAGTGCCGAACAGATGCGGTGAATCACCGGCGTATCGGCGTCGGACGAGGCGAACACTGTCGCCAGATCCTTCGGCGCGAAAACGCCGTTCTGCATCGCGTCTTCGGCAGCGCGGAACGCGAGGCGCACCGCGCCGCCGGCACGGCGGCGCTCGTTGGCCGGCAACAACTGCGGCTGATACGGAGGTAATTCTCCGGCGACATAGGCGCGCTCGCCGCGCAGCAGCGCTCGCGCTTCGGCCCAGTTCGGCAGGCCCGGGGCCGCGAGGCCGATCGCCTGCACGTAGATCGCGGTTCCGGGAGCGCTCATGTGGCGGCTCCGAACAACAGGCTGCAGTTGCTGCCACCAAAGCCGAAGGAATTGCTCAGCACGCGGTGCAGCGGACGATGGCTGGAGCGCATCTGGATCGCGCATCGCAGCTGCGGATCGAGCTCGCGCGTGTTCAGGCTGCGCGGCACGAAACCCTGCTGCAGGCAGATCAGCGAAATCGCCGCTTCGACGATGCCGGCCGCGCCCAGCGTATGCCCGGTCCAGCCCTTGGTGGAACTGCAGCGGGTATCGGCACCGAAGACCGCATGGACGCCGCGATCCTCGGACAGATCGTTGACCGGCGTGCCGGTGCCATGCAGGTTGACGTAGTCGACGGCGTCCGCGGCAAGGCCCGCACGATCCAGCGCGGCCTGCATTGCGGCGGCAGCGCCGAGGCCGTCCGGATGCGGCGTCGACATGTGATAAGCGTCACTGCTCTCGCCATAGCCGAGCAGGACGGGATCGGTAGCGCAGTCGGTCCGAACTTCGAGCAAGGCGAAACCCGCCGCCTCGCCGATCGAGATGCCGACGCGGGCCGCATCGGCCGGGCGGCACAGGTCTACCGAAATCAACTGCAGCGCATTGAAGCCATACAGTGTCGTCAGACACAGGCTGTCGACGCCGCCGACGATAGCGGCATCGCAGATGCCGCCATGAATCGCGCGCGAAGCGGACGCAAAAACTTTGGCGCTCGACGAACAGGCCGTGGAGATCGCGATCGCCGGTCCCGACAAGCCCAGCTCCAGACGCATGAAATCGGCGATTGAGTAAGTATTGTGCGTACGGCGATAGTCGAAGTCCGGGGATAGCGGCGACGACGCGCCGTCGCGCGATGCGTACGCGCGCTCGGTCTGACGGATGCCGGCGGTGCTGGTACCGATGAATACGCCGACGCGGTCGGCGCCATAACGTGCGCGCGCTGCACTGGCCGCCTCGCGGAAGCCGTCCTGATTCAGGCCGATGCGAGCGAGCCGGTTGTTGCGGCAATCCCAGCCGGAAAGCGCGCCTTCCAGCGCTTGATCGAGTCCGCCGACCTCGCCGATCCAGCACGACAGCGCGCTGTCTTCGAATAGCCGCGACGATAGACCGCTGCGTTCCTCGCGCAAGGCCTGCCAATGCGCATCGACGCCGCGGCCGAGTGCCGAGGTCACCGTGTATCGGCTAATTCGCAGCGGCGTCATGGCAACCAGAAATCATAGAAGTTGAACCAGTTGTACGGCGCCGACTTCGCGTAATGCGCAAGCCGGTCGGCATAACGCTGCGCGCAAGCCTGCACTGCTCCGGCGCGATCGCTGCGCGGCAGCCGGATATGCCGGTCGAAGACTTCGTAGTGGCAATCGTAGCGGCGGCCACCGCGATACAGCCCGAAGCCGAGCAGCACCGGCACACCGAGCACGCCCGCGAGAATCCAGGGACTGGCCGGCAGGCGCACGCGGCCGCCGAGAAAATCGACTTCGGTTGCAGGTTCGTCCTCGCGCAGACGGTCGCCCATGATGCCGATCACATGGCCGGCAGCCAGCGCCTGCTTCAATGCCAGCACCAGCTCCGGGCCGCGCGCGGACGCATCGATCACGTTGGCGGCGAGGTCCGGATTCAGCGCCTCGAGCATCTGCGTGACCATCGGGTTGTGCGCGCGATCCATCAGTACGCGCACCGACAGACGATGGTCCTGCGTGCCATTGATGCGCAGGGCCTCGAAGCTGCCGATATGCGACACCAGAAGAATGCAGCCACCCTCGCGCGCGATCTCCAAAATCGGGCCGTGGCGATGCTCCTCCACTGCCAGCTGGTCGCGGCCGCCGCTGAGCAGGAACACCCGATCCAGGGCGCAGGAGGCGAAGCTGAAGAAATGCCGCGCCTGATCGCGCCAGTTCGGCTCGTGGCCGAACACACGTCGCAGATAGCCGATCGAAGCGCGACGCAGCGATCCGCCAGTCAGCAGAAAATAGCCGACGATGGGATACAGCAACAGGCGCACCGGCGCGCGGCCGAACCGCCGCGCCAGAGCGATCAGCAAGGCCAGCATCAGCGGCGTGCTGCGTTCGCGCTGCGCTTTCCATTGCGGGTCGCCGCCGCGAATCTGCTGCTGCCGGCTCATGCGAGGCTGATGCTGCCTTGCGCCAGCACGCCCCCGCGAGATTCGCAGCGGAATTTCCACAGCGTTGCGCTCACTTGCTCCAGCACGATCTCGAAAGCCTGCGCCGGCAGCAGAACCTGTAGAAATTTTACCGTCGGCACTCCGCTGATGCGCGCGGCACCGGAGGTCGCGCAGACCGCGGCGGCGACGCACTCGAGCATCACCACGCCAGGGACGATCGGCCGGCCCGGGAAATGTCCGATCAGGCTCGGATGCTCGGCCGGAACCAGCGCGCGGATGCGTAATTCAGCGCTCAATGTGCGACCCCAGCGCCGCGAGCAACGTTGCGCGCGACAGCTTGCCGAGTTCGTTGCGCGGCAGACGTTCGAGCCGGATTAGCGGCCGAGGCAGCAGCACCGGATCGAGGCTCTGCGCGAGACGCGCCAGGATAGCCGCGCGACTCAGCCGAGGCGCGACCACCAGCGCTGCGGGCCGTTGCTCGGCATCGCCGTCGACCGGCGGCAGAAACACTATGGCGTCCTCGACGCCCGGCACGGCGAGCAGTCGCGCGGTCAGCTCGGACAGCGAGGCGCGCTTGCCGCCGACCTTGACCAGATCGTCGCCACGGCCGAGCAGCCGGAAGCGCTGCTCATCGATCGCCTCAACGCGGTCCTGCAGCGGCAGCGGCTCCGGCAGATGCGCGGCGTGGATCACGGATCCGTCGGCGTCGGCACGCAGCCGTGTGCCTTCATGCAGCTGCCAGATGTCGCCGAGGACGCTACGCCGTGTCGCCAGGCTACCCGCTTCGGTGCAGCCGTAGATTTCGTATACCGGCGCGTCGAATCGCGCTTCGGCCTCGGCCGCGCGCTGCGCGCTCAGCGGCGCGGTCGCGGACACGATCGCCGCCACTCTCGGAAATTTCACCGAGGCCGCGACGCAGGCGCGCAGATGCAGGGGCGTGGTCACCAGCAGGCGCGGCTCCGGCACCGCCGCAAGCGCGTCGGCGATGTCCTGCGCAAAGAACGGGCGCGCCGAGGAACTGCGGCAACCGGCGGCCAGTGCGAGGCTCATCGTCAACTCGAGCCCGTACATATGCTGGGACGGCACGGTGCCGACGACGTTGATGCCCACTGCGGAATCGAACAAGCGCGCCGCGGCGAGCCGCGCGGTCGCGACCAGCGTGCCCCAGGTCTTGGCGTGTGCTTGCGGCGCGCCGGTGCTGCCCGAGGTATAGGCGATGGCGACGGTCGCGCCCGCCGCGATCCGCGGAGATTCGCGCGCAGGAAAGGCCTTGGTCGACTCCGGCAACACGAGCACTGGACACGGTGCCTCGGCGTGCGTGCGATCGCCGACCAGATAGCAGCCGGGATGCGCAGCAGCTATCCGCCCGATCATTTCCGGAGCCGCGCTCGGCGGGAGCAAGTTGATCTGTCCACGCAAGGCAATCGCGACGAAGGCGAGCATGAATAGATAACGGTCCTCGCAGAGATTCAGTGCGGCCGCCGCATCCGGCAGGCTGGCCGCCAGTGCCGCAGCTTCGCCGAGAAACTGCGCGGCGCTGACCGGCACCGAGCCGCGCCAGGCGAGCACGTCGTCCATCCGGCTGGCGTCGATGATCGTCAGCATCGTCTCAGGCCGCGTGATAGCGGGTGCGAATCAGCGTCAGCAAATGATCGACGAAGCTCTGATGCGGCTGGCCGCGAAAGCGAATGCGCCGGTACCCGTATTCTCCGACGAACAGCAGGCCTGTCAGCAGATAGTTGATGAAGTTGGTAACAAGCGACCACAGCCACAGCGGGCCGGTCAGCGCGAGTACGAACGCCGCGGCGACCTGCAGCGCGAGCACGAACACCCAAAGCCAGGTCACGTGACGTGTGTAGTCGAGACGCGCTTCATCGAGCGGTCCCGAAGAGGCTTGCGCGATGCGGGTCACGAGCGGCATCCGGCCGCGGCGCAGCGATCCGGCAAATACCAGCAACAGCATGCCCGGCAGCGCGATCGGCGGTACGAACAGCGCGTAGATCGCGCCGCCGAGCAAGCTCAGCCCATAGAACGCGGCGCTCGCCGCGACCAGCAGCAGCCAGGCATTGACGCGAGCGGCACGCAGCGAGGCGTACAGCGGAATCGCGGCCAGCAGCACCAGTGCCAGACATTCGAGCGCCGGCTGCTGGCGCAGCACGGCCAGGTGCACGACGATCAGATAGCAGATGCCGAGTACGATTTGCACGAGCGGGGAGCCGGCCGGCTTGCGTCGCTGCGCGGATTCAGCGGCGGCGCGATTGCACGTGCGCACAGAGTTCGCGTAGCGAGCTGAAGATCGTCTTGGTGTCGGCGTCGTCGGAGCGCAGCTCGACGCCGTATTTTTGCTGGATTGCCAACGCAATCTCCAGCGCGTCGATCGAATCCAGACCGAGTCCGGACTGATCGTGGCCGAACAGTGGAGCGACCGGATCGATCGCCGCCGCGTCCCTGTCTTCAAGGTTCAGAGCCTGGACCAGCAGGGCCGCCAACTCGAGTTCCACTGCCGTTTTTTCGATCACCACACCCGACGCCATATCACTGCCTGATTGTTTGAGCTGATTGTTTGAGTACTAATCCGGGATCGCCCTGAGGGCTTTCCCCGGCGGTTTGCTCGGCCGCTGCGCGATCATCATCGCATGCCGTCTGCGCCACTTGTAGGCAGGCCGTGCGCGCATGCAAACTGGTTTTATCTGACAGCGTCGACCCAGCCTCAGTCGAGCCTCAATCAAGCCTCAATAGCGGCCCATGAACCTGCTTCGCCGTCGCATCGATCTTGCCTGGCGCCTTTTCGGCACCGCCTTCAGCTTCGCCTGCTTCGGCGTCGGCGCGATCGTCATCAGTATTACCGTATTCCCCGCGATCCGCCTGATCTCGCCTGATCGCGATCTGCGGCGCCGCCGCATCCAGCGCGCGATGCGCCAGGTGATGAGCCTGTTCGTGTGGCTGATGAAGACGCTGGGCGTCATCACCTGCGCCGTGCACGGCGCAGAAAAACTGCGCAGACCGGGGCAGCTGGTAATCGCCAATCATCCGAGCCTGATCGACGTGGTGATGCTGATCGCGCTGATGCCGCAAGTGGATTGCATCGTCAAGCAGGCGCTGTGGCGCAACCCATTCCTGCGCTGGCCGGTGACCTGGGCTGGCTATATCCCGAATCGGGACCCCGAAAATCTGGTCGAGGAATGCGCAGCCGCGTTGCGCGCCGGGCGCTCGCTGATCGTGTTCCCCGAGGGTACGCGCACGGTTCCGGGCGCTCCGATGCATTTCAAGCGCGGTGCCGCGCAGATCGCGCTGGCCGCCGGCTGCGAAGTGCGGCCGGTCCGGATCGAGGTCGCGCCGCCGATGCTGGGCAAGCACCACCACTGGCATTGGGTGCCGCCGCAGCCCGGACATTGGCAGATCGAGGTCGGCGAAATCATCGCGCCGTCCGAGATCGCGGCCTTCGGCGGCGCGCAGGGCCTGGCGGCGCGGCGCCTGACCCGACACTTCCTGGACCGATTGTCCGGCGACCTCCCAGCGCCAGCACCCGTATAATCCGGGTTTTAGGGCAGAACACCTCGCGCACATGCGTAGTCGAGCAGAAATCTTCGAGCACCTCAAGGCCAAGCTGGTCGAGCTGTTCGAGACCGACCCGGCGAAAATCACGCCCGAGGCCCATCTGTACGCCGATCTGGACATCGACAGCATCGATGCGATCGATCTGGTGCTAGCGCTGAAGGAATACACCGGCAAAAAGATCCAGCCGGAGGAATTCAAGAGCGTGCGCACGGTCGGCGACGTGGTCAACGCGATCGAAGCGATCCTGGCCAAGTAGTCGGCTCACGCCGAGCGAGCGCCGCAGCCGAATGAGCCTCCAATCGCCACCGGTGCTGCGCGCAAATCGTCTGGATTCGCGCCTGGATTCAAGCCTGGATTCGCGCGTCGAACTCGAGTTGCAGCTGAGCCCGGATCGGGATCGGGCAGACGGCCCCTTCGAGGGGCACTTCCCCGAGCATGCGGTGCTGCCCGGCCTGATCCAGCTGCACTGGGTGGTCGAGCTGGCGCAGCGTCATCTGCAGGTCGGCGCGAGGTTCCGCGATCTGGTCGGCGTCAAGTTCCAGAAAGTAATCCAGCCCGGTCAGCGGCTGAATCTGGAACTGGAGTGGAACGACGCGCTCGGCGAACTGCGCTTCCGCTACCACGCATCTGGTGATACGTACTCGTCCGGCAAGCTGCGCGTCGCCGATCGGGCAGCGTAGTGCCTGAGTCGTTCAAACCCTGCATCGTGGTGCCGTTCTACGATCACCAACTCGCCATCGGCCGCACCGTCGACCGGCTGCGCGGCTGCGGCTTGCCGTGCTGGCTGGTCGACGACGGCAGCAGCGCCGAGGCGCAAACCGTGCTGTACGACATCGCCGCTGCGGAATCGGGCTGGCTGCAGCTGCTGCATCTGTCGCCGAACCAGGGCAAGGGCGTCGCGGTGATGGCGGGCGCCGCCGCGGCGATCGCGGCCGGCTACACCCACGCGGTGCAGGTCGACGCCGACGGCCAGCACGATATCGACGACATCCCTCACCTGCTGCAACTCGCGCGCGACCAGCCGGCGGCGCTGGTCACCGGTGTGCCGATCTACGACGAGTCGGTGCCGCGCTCGCGTCTGTACGGCCGCTACCTCACCCATTTCTGGGTATGGATCCACACGCTGTCTTTTTCGATCCGCGATTCGATGTGCGGTTTTCGCGTGTACCCGCTCGCGGCTACGCTGGCGGTGTGGGACGCGGGCGGCGTCGGCCGGCGCATGGATTTCGACACCGCGATCATGGTGCGGCTGTATTGGCGCGGCGCCAGGGTTGTACAAATGCCGACGCGTGTGAGCTACCCGCTCGACGGCGTCTCGCACTTCGACCTGCTGCGCGACAACCTGCGCATATCGTGGATGCATACACGGCTGTTCTTCGGCATGCTGCCGCGCCTGCCCGGCCTGCTGCTGAAACGGCTCGGAGCCAGCTGATGGAAGCGGCAGAACGAAGCGTCGAAATCCAGATCAAGGTGCCGTTTCACGACGTCGATTCGGCGGGCATGGTATGGCACGGCCATTACGCCAAGTACTTCGAAGTGGCGCGTTGCGAGCTGCTGGAAAGCTTCGGGTATTCGTATATGGCGATGATCGAATCCGGCTACACCTGGCCGGTGATCGACATGCATCTGCGCTATGTGCGGCCTGCCACGTTCGGTCAGCAGATCGCGGTTCGCGCAACGCTGAAGGAATGGGAACACCGGTTGCGCATCGGATATCTGATCCGCGATGCCAACACCGGCGAGCGCATGACCAAGGGCGACACCGTGCAGGTCGCGGTCGATCTGAAGAACATGGAAATGCAGCTGGCATCGCCGCGCGTCCTGCTGGAACGGCTCGGCATCGCAAAATGAATCGTAAAATGAAAAGCTCGCTCCCGATGCTCGCGATCGGCCTCGCCGCCTGGATCAACTGCATCGGCGGGACAGCGACGGCCGCCGATGCGGTGTTCGCGCATCGCGCCGACCCGGCGACGGTGCAGAAACTGCTTTCGGCGCCGGCGCGCGAACTGAGCCGTAGTCCGGTGCTGCGCGGGCATTTTTCGCAGCGCAAATTCCTGCGCGAGCTGCCGACGCCGTTGACCTCGAGCGGCGATTTCCTGTTCGCCCGCGATCTCGGCATCAGCTGGCATACACGAGTGCCCTTCGACTCCGAATTCGTGCTCAGCCGTACCGGCATGATGCAGAAGGACTCCGGCAGTGTCGCAATGAGCCTGTCGTCCGATCAGCAACCGGCATTGCAGATCGCGCTGCGCCTGTTCGTCGGCCTGTTCTCGCTGGACCTCGATGCGCTGGCTGCGGATTTCGATCTTTACGGAATCAAGACCGGCGAGCACTGGCAGCTGGGCTTGAAACCGAAAAGCGCCGCGATGTCCGCGGTGTTCAACGAGGCGCTGGTCGATGGCGCCACCACCGTCGAGAGCGTGGAGATGCATGACGCCAGTGGCGACCGCACGCTGATTACGATCCTGGACATGCAGACCGCTCCTGCACCGACGCCCGAAGATCGCCGGCACTTCGCGCGCTGAGCACGCGATGCTGAAACTCCGCTTCTGGATCTGGACCGTCGCGATGCTCGCAGTGGCGGCGTTGTTTCTCGCCGATGTGCGGCCCAAGCTGCGTGTCGAAACCGATCTGCTCGCCTTGCTGCCAGCGTCCGAACACGACGCGATGGCCAGCGAGGCACTGCGTGTGTATTCCGACGGCGTCGCGCGCAAGGCGCTGTTCCTGGTGGGCGCGCCCGACGCGGCGCAGGCACGCGCGGCCGCGGCTGTCTTCGCCAAACGCTTGAGCGATTCCAGGGTTTTTGATCAGGTTCGCCTGCAGATCGACGCCGCCGGCACCGACGTCGCCGGCGTCTACGCGCCGCATCGTGACGGCCTGCTGTCGGCACGCGCTCGGCAGCAACTCGAAACCGGGCAAGGCGATCAGCTGCTGGCCGATGCGCTACGTGCGATCTACGGTCCGGCGGCTGCGCTGCGGCCGCTGCCAGTCGTTCAGGACCCGCTGAATCTGCTCGGCGATTTTCTGAGCCAGGCGCTGGTACCGATCGGCGCCGCAGTTCTGCGGGACGGCGTGCTCATGGTGTCCAATGAAAAGGCCCGCTATGTGCTCGTCAGTACCGAACTCAGCGGCAGTCCGTTCGCCAGCGACACTCAGGATCGGGTGATGCCGGTGCTCGACGCGGCGCTGGCGGAAGCACGCGCGACGCCCGGTGTTGCCGTGCTCTGCTCCGGCCTGCTGCTGCACGCCGCGCAGGCGACACGCTCGGCGCAGCGCGAAATCGGCACCGTCGGCACGCTGTCGATGATCGGCGTCGTGCTGATGGTGCTGCTGACTTTTCGATCGATCCGGCCGCTATGGCTCGCGGTGCTGGTACTCGGCAGCGGCGCACTCGCCGCGATCACTGCCTGCCACTACCTATTCGGCAAGATTCACCTGATCACCCTGGTGTTCGGTACCGGCCTGATCGGCGTCGGCATCGATTACTCGAATCACTTTCTGGCCGACCAGTTCCACCATCCGCAGCACTGGACGCCGCAGCGCGCGATGCGCCACATCGGCCCCGGCATCGCGATGGGCATGAGCTGCGCCGTGCTCGGCTATGCCGCGCTCGCGCTCGCGCCGCTGCCGGGCTTGCGGCAGATGGCGATCTTCTCGGCGGTCGGCTTGCTGGCATCCTGCCTTTCGGTGCTGTGCTGGTATCCGCTGCTGGCGCGCGCCGGCCGTCGCCTCGACCCTCCCCTGCTGTTGCGTGTGTCGCTGCGCATCGACACGCTCGTCGGCCGCATCGCGGCCGCGCGCGCGTCGCGCTGGCTGCTGTTGGCGACGGTGCTGATCGGCGTATTCGGTCTGTGGCGCCTGCACTTCGCCGACGACGTGCGATTGCTGCAGTCGTCGACGCCGGATCTGCTGCGCCAGGAGCGCGAAGTCCGCGAGCTGCTGCGCGACGTGCCGGACAGCCGTGTGTTCCTGGTGCGCGGCGCCAGTCCAGGCGCGGTACTCGCCGCGGAAGAACAGCTGCGCGTATCACTCGACGCGCTGGTTGCGCGTGGCGCGCTCGCATCGTATCTCGCGCTGAGCCGCGAGCTGCCATCGGCCCAGCGCCAGATCCACGATCGCGAACTCGTGGCCGCGCAGCTGTACTCGGTGAACGGCATCGCGCCGCGGCTGCTGGCACAGCTGGGCTTCGCGCCGGACGTGATCGCGGCGCAGCAGCGGCGCTTCGGCGCTACCGGCAACGACGCTCCGCTGCTGCTCGAAGACTGGCTGCAGACGCCGATCGCACAGCCTTTCCGCAGCCTGTGGCTGGGACGCATCGGCGATGGTTATGCGTCGGTGGTCGCGCCGGTCGGCGTCCGCGACGCGGCCGCGGTCGCGAGTGTCACCGCGCCCGGCGCACGCTACATCGACAAGGTCGCGGACATCTCCGCCGCGCTCGGACGCTACCGGGAACGCGCCGCGCTGCTGATCGCTGGCGCCTATGCGCTGATCGGCCTGCTCCTGGTCTGGCGCTACGGCGCGAAAACCGCGCTGCGGCTGCTCGCAGTACCGGTCGGCGCGGCGCTGCTGACGCTGTCGCTGTTCGGTCTGGCCGGCGCCAGCGCCAGCCTGTTCAACGTGCTGGCGCTGTTCCTGGTGCTCGGCCTGGGCGTGGATTACGCGGTGTTTCTGCGCGAAGCCGGCGAAGCCCGCGGCGCGACCTTGCTGGCGCTGAGTCTGTCGACGCTGGGAACGGTGTTGTCCTACGGCCTGCTGGCTTTCAGCGCCACGCCCTTCATCCGCTCGCTGGGTCTGACGCTGCTGATCGGCATCCTGCTGACTTATCTGTTCGCGCTGTTGAGCCAGCGGCCAGCGACGAACCAGACCTAGCCGCCTGTCGAGCTTGGGATTGATCGGCGGATGGTACGTGCCAGCGCGTCCAGCCGGCGTAGCGCCAGCGGCCCGGTATAAGGATTGTCGCGATCCCAGGCGTAGCCGGCGAGCACCGAACAGATCATGCGGCTGATCTTCGTATCCTTGGCCTCGTGGAAGAAGATGTCCTGCAGCCGGCCGTCGTACCAGGTATCGACGAAGGCGCGGAAGGTTTCTACGCCGTAGCGCAGCGGCGCTTCGAACTCCTGCTGCCAGTCCACGGTCCCGCCGCACAGCTGGCGCGACACCAGCGGCGCTACCAGTTCGGCCGACTTCAGCGCGATGGTCACGCCGCTGGAGAACACCGGGTCGAGAAATTCCGCGGCATTGCCGAGCAGGGCGAAGCCTGGGCCGGCCATGCGACTGACGTTCGCCGAATAACCACGCAGCTCGCCGGCCGCGAACACCGGCTCGGCGTGCTGCAGCAACTGCTTCAACCGCGGGACTTCGCGCTGCAGCGCCCATAGACGCTCGTCAAGGCTGCCGCTGCGCGCATCCATGAACGCGGCCGGGCCGACGACACCGATCGAGCAGCGCCCGTCGGAGAACGGGATCAGCCAGTACCAGACGTCGCGATGCTCGGGATGCACATTGACCAGAATCTTCTGCCGGTCGAACGCACCGGCCGGAATGCGATCGTGAATCTGCGTATACAGCGCAATCCGCAGCGCCTGGTTCGATGGCGATTCCAGACCCAGCAGCCGCGGCAGCGTGCGCGCGAAGCCGCTGGCGTCGAGCACAAAACGCGGACAATGTTCGTGCAGCGCTCCGTCCGCGTCGCGCCAGCCGACGCGCGGGCGCTCGTCACTGAAATCGACGCTCAGGGTCTCGCAGCGGAAACGCACGTCGGCACCGAGCTTTTCGGCTTCGCGGATCAGCAGGTGATCGAACTCGGCGCGCGGAACCTGGAAGGTGTAACTCGGGCCCGGCGAGGATTTCTGTGCAAAATTGTAGGCCGCATACCGATCCTGCCAGGCGAAGGCGGCGCCGTTCTTGAACTGGAAGCCCGCGGCCTGCACGACTTCGAGCAGGCCCGCCTGCTCGATCAAGGCCAGACTCTGCGCCAGCAGCGACTCGCCGATCGAGAATCGCGGGAACTGCTGCTTTTCGAGCACGAGCACCTCGTGCCCGAGCCGCCGCAAGTGGACGGCCGCCAGTGCGCCGGCAGGCCCGGCACCAATAATCAGAATCTCCGACACAATATCCCCGGCGCCCGTGCTCAGGCTTATAAAATATTCAACGTGACTCGAAGCCTGTCATTCCCATTGTTCAGACTCTGCGGTCCCTCGCAGCCGCTGCGCTCCCGGCGTCGCGGCCTGCTGCCGGTCCTTTTGCTGTCACTGCTGTTGCAGGCCTGCATCGGCGCCCCGGTACGCCCTGATCCGGCAGCACCGCTGCCGACCCTGTCGCCCGCTGCGCTGGACACCGTGCATCGCTCGCGTCAGATTGTGCATGCCGCTTTCGGCGAACGCGAGGCGGCACTGCAATGCGTGCTGGATATTGATGCGGCGCGGATCACCGTGATCGGCCTGAATCCGACCGGCCAGCGCTTGTTCAGCCTGGTTTCCGACAGCAGCGGCAACAAGCTCGAGCAGAGCCCGCTGATCGCCGCGCCGATTCCGCCGGAACGCTTCCTTGCTGATCTGCAGCTGGTCTACTGGCCGCTGGCCGCCTGGCAGGCCGCGACCACCGGTAGCGGCTGGGTCGTCAGCGAGCCGGTGCCCGGCACGCGCCGTTTGAAATATCGCGAGCGCCTGATCGCCGAGGTTCACTACGCCGGCAGTGATCCCTGGCGCGGCCGCTTCTGGCTGAGCAACTTCCAGTTCGGCTACAGCCTGGCGGTCGAGGCGGAGCCGCTGCAGTGAGCGGGATACCGATGCTGGTGCCGGGCTGCCGCTATCGGCCCGAGCAGGTGCTGCCGCATCGCGGCCGGATGCTGCTGCTGGATGAAATTGACGACTACGGCGCTGACTGGGTGCGCTCTATCGTGCGCATCCGCGCCGACAGCCTGTTGCTGGGCGACGCGGGCGTACCGGCCTGGGCCGGCATCGAATACATGGCGCAGACCGCTGCGGCCTGGAGCGGCATCGAGCAGTTGCAGCGCGGCGTGACACCGGGCATCGGCTTCCTGCTCGGGTCGCGGCGCTACCGCAGCGCCTGCGAACACTTCGCGGCCGGCTGGGAATTGCGAATCACCGCACAATTGCTGCTGCGCGACGACAACGATCTGGCGATTTTCGACTGTGCAATCCAGCATAATGAGCAGCGCCTGGCCTGGGCGGATATCAAAGCTTTCAGGCCGCAGGACGTAGGGGAGTTTTTGGGGCGGTGACCCACGCGCATTCGTGCGTTTCACCGGGGACGAGTCAAGATGAAACAGTGGGTACTGGTGACCGGCTCCAGCCGGGGCATCGGGCGTGCCGTGGCGTTGCGGCTGGCGCAGGACGGCTACGGCGTGATCGTGCACGGCCGAAATCCGGGCGAAGCGCTGCAATCGACGCTGTCGGCTGTGCTGGCAGCGGGCGGTGAAGCGCGGGCGCTCGCTTTCGACATAGCCGACCGCGCCGCTACCGCCGCCGCGCTGCTCGCGGATGTCGCCAAGCATGGCGCGCCGTACGGCGTAGTCTGCAACGCCGGCCTGGCCCGCGACGGCGCGTTTCCAGCGCTGAGCGGCGATGACTGGGATCAGGTGCTGCGCACCAATCTCGACGGCTTCTACAACGTGCTGCAGCCGCTGACCATGCCGATGGTGCGTCGCCGCGCGCCGGGCCGCATCGTCACTCTGGCCTCGGTCTCCGGCCTGATCGGCAACCGCGGCCAGGTCAATTACAGCGCCGCCAAGGCCGGCATCATCGGTGCCAGCAAGGCGCTGGCGATCGAACTCGCCAGCCGCGGCATCACCGTCAACTGCGTCGCGCCCGGCTTGATCCGCACCGGCATGATCGAAGACGCGCCAATCGACGAAGTGCTGAAACAGATTCCGGCCAGGCGAGTCGGTGAGCCCGAGGAAGTGGCGAGCCTGGTCAGCTATTTGTTGTCGGAAGGCGCAGCCTACATCACGCGCCAGGTTATCGCGGTCAACGGAGGGCTGTGCTGATGCGCCGCGTCGTCATTACCGGCATGGCCGGCATCACTTCTTTAGGCAACACCTGGGACGCGATCGAACCGCAGCTGCGGGCCGGAGCCAGCGGCGTCGAGCGCATGCACGAGTGGGATCGCTTTGTCGATCTGAACACGCGCCTCGCCGGGCCGATCCGCAACTTCGCGCTGCCCCCGCACTACACGCGCAAATCGGTGCGCACGATGGGCCGCGTCGCGCAGATGGCGACTCTGGCCACCGAGCGTGCGCTGGATAACGCCGGCCTGTTACACGACGATCTGATCCGCGACGGCCGCATGGGCGTTTCCTACGGCTCCAGCACCGGCAGCGTCGACGCGATCTCGGACTTCGGCTCGATGCTGCAGACCGGCGAGATGGGTGGCATCAACGCCACCACGTACATCCGCATGATGACGCACACCGCGGCGATCAATATCGGCGTGCATTTCGGCCTCAAGGGTCGGATCATTCCGACCTCCAGCGCCTGCACCTCGGGCAGCCAGGGCATCGGTTACGCCTATGAGGCGATCAAGTTCGGCCGCCAGGATCTGATGGTCGCCGGCGGCGCCGAAGAACTCTGCCCCAGTGAAGCCGCAGTATTCGATACCTTGTACGCCACCAGCACCCGCAACGACGCACCCAAGACCACGCCCTCGCCTTTCGACCGCGATCGCGACGGCCTGGTGATCGGCGAAGGTGCTGGCACGCTGGTGCTGGAAGAACGCGAACACGCACTCGCCCGCGGCGCGCGAATCCTGGCCGAGATCTGCGGCTTCGGCAGCAACTCGGACGGCGATCACGTGACGCATCCCAACAGCAATACGATGCAGAAGGCGATGACGATGGCGCTGGCCGATGCCGGGCTGCCGGCGTCGGTGATCGGCTACGTGTCCGCGCACGGCACGGCGACCGAGCAGGGCGACATCGCCGAAACCCAGGCGACCTCGAGAATGTTCGGCAAGCAGATGCCGATCAGTTCGATGAAAGGCTATCTCGGACACACGCTGGGCGCCTGCGGCGCAATCGAAAGCTGGTGGGCGATCGAGATGATGAACCGCGGCTGGTTCGCGCCGACGCTGAACCTGCACAATGTCGACGAGCGCTGCGGCGAGCTCGACTACATCATTGGCAGCGGTCGCGAGCTTGCCTGCGAATACATCATGAAAAACAACTTCGCGTTCGGCGGCATCAACACTTCGCTGATTTACCGCCGCGCGGCCTGAACACCGGAAATGGTTCACTCATTGAAAGGAAGCAAGATGAAATCGACCCGAAGCGTAGCCCTTGTTCTCGCGACCATCGCGATCTGCGGCATCAGTCTGCCAGCCGTCGGCCGGGACACCGTGCTCAACCTGCCGATCGAAGACGCCGCCAAAGCCAATCAGGCGGGCACACGTCTCGATGGCACGGTAAAGTTTTTCTGGGGCGACCAGTCGCACCCGGCGCCTGAAAAAACTCTAGGCACCTACACCACGAACAAGAAGACCAACTTCTTCAACAAGTCCGACAAGGAGGGCTGCGAATGGGCCTGGCTATCGGCGATGCTGACGCTGCAGGAGCGCGCGAAAAAGGAAGGCGGCAATGCAGTGATCGACGTGCACAGCGTCTACCGCAACAACGACTTCTCCAGCCAGACCGAATACGAATGCGGCGCGGGCTCGGTAGTCGGCGGCGTCGCGCTGCGCGGCACCGTCGTCAAGTTACCTTGATGCCTGAGCGCGCGCCGCTCATTTGAGCGCGCGCGCGATCTCCGGCGCGTCGAGCAGCGCCTGCATCTTCAGACCGAAGGCGTCGGACACGGCGACCTTGGCGTACTTGCCCGAGCCGAAGAACGTGCCGCCAAGATCGTCGCGGCCTTTCAGGGTTTTCTGCGCGAGCATGCTGCCGTCGGAGGACGATACCGACAGCGTCAAATCGTAGAACAGCGCGACGTTCTTCGAGGTATCGCTCTTCCATTCGTCAATGGTCAGCAGCATTGCGCGCCGGGGCCTGTTTTGCAGCAGCCGTTTTTTTACGGCCGGCAACTTGTCGCCAGGTGCCGCCGGCAAGGCCGCTGCCTGATAACCGGCGCCCTGCAAACTGTTGACGACGACTCTCGTGAAATCATCGGACAACGGCTGACCTTGATCGGTCTTCACGTCGAACGGGATACCGAAGCGACTTCGCTGCAGGCCGACGAAGTCCGGCGTCTTGTCGCCGGAGACGACATAAGGGCGCTGGTCGAAAGCCGTCACCGCGACAACTCCGCTGCCGGAAAAATGTGGATTGGCTCGCGCGTCCGAATATGTATAGCGATTGCCGGCTGCGCAGCCCGACAACAGAGCGATGCATGACAGCAGCGCCCCTAACGTCCTAGAGCCGTTCATCCCCTTCCCTTTTTATCGATACCGGTGCGGCAGCACCGCGACAATTCTGACAGGCGCCGATCAGTTGTTGCGAATGCGCCCTATACGCTCGGCATTGTCGCCACCGGTATCGACCGACGCTTCATCGTCACTCAGATCGCGTGACAAGCCGTACTTGCGCAGCTTTTCGACCAGCGTCGTGCGACGCGTATTGAGCAGCTTGGCCGCGTGTGCGACCACGCCGTCGGACTTCTCCAGCGCCTGACGGATCAAGGTCATCTCGATGGCTTCGATATGATCTTTCAGGTTCATGCCTTCGGGCGGCAGCTCGGTCAGCGATGCCGCGCGCGAAGCCTGCAGCGCGATCATCTCGGCGTTCGGCGCCGGCCGCCCTTCTTCACGCACGGCCGGAGCGGCCATCGCGAGCGGGGCAGCTGCGGCCGCCGCCGCGCCGCGATATTGGCGCGGAAGATCGGCGGCACTGACTTCGCGCCCCGGATGCAGCACCGCGAGGCGCTCGAACAGATTCGACAGTTCGCGCACATTGCCGGGCCAGTGATACGAGCGCAGCGCGTGGATCGCGTCCGGCAGCAGGCGCGCCTGGCCGTGACCATTGCGCTCCATGACCTTGACCAGATCGTCCATCAGCAGCGGCAGATCCTCGAGACGCTCGCGCAATGGCGGCATCTCGATCGGGAACACGTTCAGGCGGTAGTACAGGTCCTCGCGGAAGCTGCCCTTGATGATCGACTCTTCGAGGTTGCGATGCGTGGCCGCGATGATGCGCACGTCGCAGCGCTGGCTGCGGGTGCCGCCGACGCGCTCGAAGGTGCGCTCCTGCAGCACGCGCAGGATCTTGACCTGCATCGACAGCGCCATGTCGCCGATCTCGTCGAGAAACAGCGTGCCGCCGTCGGCCATTTCAAAGCGGCCCTTGCGCGCGGTGATCGCGCCGGTGAACGCGCCTTTCTCGTGACCGAACAGTTCGGACTCGAGCAGCTCCGACGGGATCGCGCCGCAGTTCACCGCGACGAAGGGATGATCGCGCCGCGACGATTGATCGTGGATCGCTCGCGCGGCGACTTCCTTGCCTGTGCCCGATTCGCCGGTCACCATCACCGTGGAATCAAACGGCGCGACCTGGGCGATCATCTGGCGAACGCGACGCATCGGCGCGGAATTGCCGGTCGGGCCGGAGCGGCGCACGGCCGCCGTCTCTCGATCCATGCGCAGCAGGCCGGCGCGGCGCAGCAGTTCGTTGAGTTGGGTGTATTTGACTGGAGCCTCGACCGGCAGCAGTGCGGATTCGTCGAGACCGAAGCGCGTGCGGGCGCGCTCGAAATAGGGTTGCAGCACCAGCAGCGGCGGGTGATAGCGATCGCGCTTGAGCCAGTCGACGAAGCGCTCCAGCGATTCGTAATCGGTGTCGCTACCCAGAATGACCGCGATCCAGTCCTGCGGGCGATGCTCGCTCAGTTTGACCTCGGCGGCGCTGCGCACTTCAACCGGACGGTAGTCGATGAACTGCAGGATCGCGGCATGCGCTGCCGAGCGTTCGGCGTCGCTGTCGATGATCAGTACGCGCGATTCAGACATGACGAAGTATCAGCTTGTCGTCTGCCGAGTGCTGTGCACAGAGAGAAACTGGGCGATCTGGTGTTCGTATGCGTTCTTGCCGACGAAGCCGTCGGCCCCGGCCGCCGCCGCATGCTCGCGGTGCTCGGCGTCGTCGTAATAGCTGGCGATGACGATGTGCGGTGCGCGCTCCTGGGCCTTGATCAGGCGCGTCGCCTGCAGGCCCCCCATGCCGGGCATCACCAGATCCATGATGATCAGATCGGGGTGCAGTTCCTCGGCCAGACGCACCGCGTCAAAGCCGTCATAGCCGAAGCCGACCACTTCGACCGAGCTCATGGGGGCGAGCAGGTGTTTGGACAGCGCCAGGAAAGCCTGGTTGTCGTCGACGAGCAAGGTGCGCAATTTCATGTCCGCTTCCGTCCATCAATAAGGCACACCTTCGTATAGCGGTGCGGCCGTAGTCAATCATCCTGCGGCGGCTAGAATCCGCTGCATTCGAGCTGGGGCAGCGGCTATCCGCATTCCCTCCCGATACTTTGCCACTGTTCGGCGCGCAACGTTCACTCCGCGACGCGCCAGCAGGGCCGCGACATCGCCATCTGACAAAGGATTCACGCGGTTTTCCGCATCGATGATCTTGCGGATCATCGCTCTTACCGCTGTCCCCGACGTGTCTGAATCGCGCCCTGCAATCTGTACCGGGAAGAATGCCTTCAATGGATAGACTCCCCAAGGCGTCAGCGCATACTTGTTGGCAACGACACGACTAACGGTCGATTCGTGGACGCCAATGGCTTCGGCGACGTCCATCAGGTTCAGCGGCGCCATCGCCTCTTCGCCGGATTTGAGGAAACCGGCCTGGCGCTCGAACACCACGCGGGCGGTCTTCAGCAAAGTCTCCTGACGCATTTCCAGACCGCGCACCAGCCAGCGAGCCTCGACCAGCTGATCGCGCAGCGCGCGATGCTGGCCGGCGCCGCCGATCGCCTTCTCGTAACCGCGATTGATGCGCACGCGCGGCAGCGTGCCCGGGTTGAGCTCGACTCTCCAGGCGCCGCGCTGGCCGGTCACGATGACCTCGGGTACTACGGCCTGCGCTGGCATCGCGCCGGCCGCGCCGGGCTTGGGATCCAGCGCCTTGATCAGCGCCAGCGCCTGATGAACCTGCTCGACGCGGTGATCGACCGCCGCAGCCAACATGTGCTCGGTCATCAACGCCAGTTCGGCCAGATGCTCGCTGACGATGCGCAGTGCCAGCGCGCGCCCCGGCGTCGGCCGCGGCAGCACCTGCAGCTGCAAGCTCAGGCATTCACTCAGGCTGCGCGCCGCGAAACCGGTGGGCTCGACGCTTTGTACCAGTTGCAGCGCGGCTTCGAGTTCCGCCAGCGTGTAGGCCGCATCTGCCGGCGGCTGCTTGTCCAGCAACTGTTCGAGCAGGCTTTCCAGGGACTCGACGAGGTAGCCGCTATCGTCGACTGCGTCGATGATAGCGGCTACCAGCTCGGCGGTACGCAGGTCCGAAACTATGAGTTGCAGCTGCGACAGCACGATCAGGCGCGGATCGGTCGGCAGCGCGTCGGGCACCCGCGAGGCGGCGGATTCGCCGTCTTCATCGACCGGCTCGCCACCGGTCCAGCTCTCGCTGCTGGACCAGTCGAAGTCGGCTTCGACGTGCTCGTGGGCGCCCGCGTCGGCGCCGCTGACTTCGAGTGCAGCCGGCTCGACTTCGGCCGCCACAGTGACGCTGCTCTCACCGGGCCCGGTATCGGCTTCGTCGGTCTCTTCGGCCTCGAGCATCAGGTTGGAATCCAGCGCCTGCCGGACCTCCATTTCCAGCTCCTGAGATGTCAGCTGCAGCAGCCGGATCGACTGCAGCAACTGCTGGGTCATGACCTGCGACTGGCCTGCCTGCATCTTCATCTGCGGCCTTAGGTTTTTCATTTCTCACTCCTGCACACCGAGACGAAGAACGTCTCCATGGCCGCCATCGTCACCGCGAAAGCAGTATCGGCCCATCGGAGTTTGCCTGACGTTATGTAAGGCTAAACCTTACATCAGAAACGTGTCGTTACAGATCCACAGTGGTTCTTTACAACATGCTTTCAGTGCTCCCCCTCCTGCATTTCATGGCGCACCGCGTAGTGCATCAAGGCATTGATATTGCTCAGCTCCAATGTCTGCATCAGGCGCGAGCGATGGGTCTCGACGGTCTTCACCGACAGCCCCATCAGCGCCGCGACCTCCTTGGTCGATTTGCCGCGGCCCAGCAGTTGCAGCACTTCGCGCTGACGCGCCGGAAGAATGACACTCGATTCGTCTTGGCGGCCACCGCGGCGGCGGTCGATCGCAAACCGCGCCAGGTGCGGGCTCAAATACGGGTTGCCGATGGCCACCGCGCGCAGCGCGATCTCCAGTTCTGCAGGAGATCCGGCCTTGGAAACGAAACCGAGCACCCCGGCGCGCAGCGCCGCTTGCACCTGGGCGTTGTCGATCTGCACCGACAGCAGCAGTACCCGCACCTGTGGCAGATGGCGGTTGATACGGCGAGCGATGTCGATCGCACTGACACCTGCCAGGCTCATTTCGGTAACGACGATATCCGGCGGCCGTTCGGCCAGGATTTCCAGCAACTCCGGCCCGGTGCCCACGTCGTCAGTCACCGTCATGCCGCGGAAATGCTCCACCAGCATTCGCACTCCGGCGCGGACCAGGACTTGCGGGTCGGCCAGAACGACGCGGATCGATTTCAAGGTTCTCCTCCTCGGACGCTGGGTGGTCCGGCGGCCGTTATGTCTGCAGCCTTCGGCCAAGCTGATCATACGACTCTGTCACGACTGTTGCGGCCACCACAGCGGCGGCGTTCAGGTGCGATCTGGCCGCGGCTGCTAATAACATGGCCTTAACTACAGATGACCACTGCAGGGAGTTCACATGAGCGGCGGAATAAAATGGCTGTTCGGCATCGTTGCCTTGCTGGTCGTCGCGGTGCTGGCAATTGCTTTCTGGCCGCGCGGAATCAAGGTAGCGACACCCGAATCGGGGCCGGTCGTAGTCGAAGAGCCCGTTCCGAGTAGCCCCGACGACAAGCTCGCTTTCGATCGGCGCAAGGCGGCATCGGCCTGCCGGGTCGCGATCATGCAGAGCCTGAAAGACCCGGCGACCGCCGAATTCGTGGACCCGCTCGACAACACGCCCTGGGTCGCCGAGGCCGACGGCGACTACAGTTTCAAAGTCGCGGTACGCGCCCGTAACGAGTCCGGCATGGTGACGCGCCAGCTGAACTGCCGGGCTCATCAGGAAGCAGCCGGCTGGGCCATTGCCAAACTCGCCGAAAGCGGCAGTCCGTAGTGGCTGACGAGCTTTAGCGGCGGTTGGTCAGCAAATATCCTGCGGCAAAGTCCGGAGCTTCAGGATAATAGCCACTCCACGCGGCTGGGCCGGGCCGCCGATGCGGCAGGCTCCACGGTATAGCCGGCGATCTCCCTTCGCACTAGCCCGGCTTCCGCTGCCGATTGACACTTCCGTAGCGATCAATAGGCACTCGCCCGGCGGCGCTGACGGCCGATTGCCAGCAGCATGGACACCGAAACGACCGTCACCCATGTGCCGAAGATAGTCAGCGGACACCAGAAAACGAAAATCCCATTCCACGAGAACGGACCCTTTTTCAGCATGAAAGCGATGGCGCCCACTTCGAACATCAACGCCGCCCAGGCGGTGAAATAGCCTATCCAACGCGGGAAGGGTGAATCCGCATCCACCTTTTGCGTCAAGCTGATGACGACGATCGCGACCATCTGAAAAATATAAAACTGATCCGTGGTCACCAGTGTGAGTGTGCCGATCTCGTGCATCAGCTTGGTTACTTCGGGCGGGCGGTCCGGACTGAAGGCGGCAATGCCCCAAAATATCGGCGGCAAAACCAGGAAGATCGACATCAGGATGCCGCCCGCGAACTGCAGGATCGACCAGACCGGAACGCCCTTTTCCAATCGCGCCAATTGAACGG
Organism: Hydrocarboniphaga sp.; assembly: GCF_028291725.1. Classification (GTDB taxonomy): domain Bacteria; phylum Pseudomonadota; class Gammaproteobacteria; order Nevskiales; family Nevskiaceae; genus Hydrocarboniphaga. The sequence goes on from NZ_JAQGNT010000042.1 coordinate 137,158, forward strand.
CAGCAACGACGGAAAACGGAACCATAAAGGCACTGGTCCACGAGGTCACCATCGCACCCAAGCGGATCTTGAAGTTGTTGGCGGTATAGAACGCGGCCACCTCGTCTGCGGTCAGCGTCGCCGGCGGTGGCGGCATCATGTCGAGCAGGCCCCACAGGGCGAAGCCGTAAATGACCATGAGGATCAACCCCCACCAGATCATGATGGTTTGAGCACGCTCAGTCATATCCCCTCTCCTTAGTCTTTCGCTCGCAACGTAAGTTTCTTGATTCACATGGCCAACGATCTGACTTTCAAAATCGCAGGTCGGGGTGAAATTCTTTGAGTCGGAAAAGCGGCTGGCGTGAGACAGCCGCTTTGATTTTCACTAGTTGCTGCAAACCGGCACAGCTGGCCAGACGCATCAGGGCGTCGGTGCGGGCTGGGCGGACTCCGCCTGGCCCGGCACCGCATACGGATCGGAGCCCGGCGCCGGGATCGCGGTGGCCTCGGACGGTGCCATCGGCGCGACCGTAGCCTGCGAAGCGCCGGCGGTGATCTTCAGCTCCACGCGACGATTCAGCTCGCGGCCCTCGTCGGTTTCGTTGTCCGCCACCGGTTGCGATTCGCCGTAACCGGCCGAGGTGATGCGGCCGGCGTCGATACCGCGGCCGGCCAGGTACTGCAGGACCGACTCGGCGCGGCGCTCGGACAGCTTCTGGTTGTACTCGTCACTGCCCTTGGAGTCGGTATGTCCGCCGACTTCGACGTGCACATCCGGCGCCGCGGCGAGGCCGTCGGCGACACCGTCGAGGATGGTCTTGGCGTTGACGGTCAGCGTCGCCTTGTCGAACTCGAAGTTCACACCGCGCAACACGATCGTGTCGCCGGCGGCGCAGCCCGACAGATCGACGCGCTGGCCGGGTTCCGGCGGCTTGCACGGCGGCGGCAGCGGACAGCCGACCGCGTTGACCACGGTGCCTTGCGGCGTGCCGGGGCACTGATCCTTATCGTCGGTCACGCCGTCGCCGTCGCTGTCGGCCGGAGCGGCCACCGGCACGACCACGACCGGCTCGACCTTGGGCGACGGCGGTGTCGGCGCCGCGCCTAGCGGAATCAGCAGACCGGCCGACAATACCGGCTCGAGGAAATCGTTGCCGGCACCGCGCACATGCTTCTCGTCGGCCTGGTAGCGCGCCTCGAGCCGCAGGCTGCCGTCATTGAGCCAGCGCCACGGTCCGATCAGATAACCCAGGCCGACGTCCCAGACCGTCGAGTCCTGGTCGGTTTCCGGCGAGGTCGCGACACTCGATTTGCCCTTGGCGTAGCTGACGCCGGCACTGCCGAAGAAACCGCTGAAGCGCTCGGACGGAAACACCAGCGCGGCAATGCCGCCGCCGGTGAGCTCTTCCTTGCCCGAACCCTTGCCGCTGTAGCGCTCGTACAGGCCGGAGACTTCCAGGTGGAAACCCTGGGCGATCTGCTTGCCGATGATCAAGCGGCCACCGAGTCCATCGTCGGCATCGCGGTCGCTGTCGGCGAAGCTGTAGTCGAACATCGGGGCGACATAGAAACGTTTGGCGATCGCGCTGCCGGGCTTGCTCATGTCCGGATAGGTTTCCGGGTCGGCAGGGGCCGCGGCTTCCGCCACGGGCGGCGCGGGCGGAGCGGCGGCGGCGGCCGGCGCTGCAGGCGCAGCCGCCGTGGCAATCGGTTCTGCCGGCAGCGCAGGCTCAGCGGCCGGCTCAGCCGGGGTCGCTGCCATCGGTTCCGTCGGCGGTATCGCGTCAACGGGCGCAGCAGGATCGGCAACCGGCGTCGGCTCGGACGTCGCTTCCATCTGTGCCCAGGCTGATGTCAGCGTCATCGGCATTGCGAGCAGGGCCAAGGCCCAAGAGGTCTTCTTCATGTCGTTTCTCTCCCTTTGTTCCGCGAATGAACCTTATTCGGAGCGCACCCCTATTTCGCTGCGGGGGCTCGCATCTGCACCGTCCACAGCCGCGCCAGATCACGTGATCCGTCGTTGCCCTGGACGCCGGCAAATGCCTTCTGCGCCTGATCTTTCTTGCCAGCCAGCAGATACGCATAGCCCAGATGCAGCTTGGCCTGATCGAGCAGCTTGATACCGCCTTTCCTGATGCCCGCCTCAATCAGCGGAATGCCCTTGTCGGCCTGGCCATAGCCGACGTAGTTCAAGCCGGTGTTGATTAGTGCGTCGCCGGTTGCTTGCGCGGTGGCAGCCTTCTCGCCTTCGGCCAGCGTCGCCTTGTCCTCGGTCATTTTCTTGGCTACCAGTTCTTTCAGCCGCTGATGGCGGCTGGCGT
>NZ_JAQGNT010000100.1 GCF_028291725.1 Hydrocarboniphaga sp.
TATCTGCGTCTTGCCGACGCGGCCTCGGCGATGCCGGCCGATGCGCTGGCCTGCCTGCGCTTCGGCACCGACGGCGCGGATATCGAAAACCTGCATCGCGTGCCCCTGACGGCGATCGGTGAGCCGGCACTCGAAGTCTGGCCGGCGGCGGGCCCGGTGCGCCGCTTCGACTCCCAGGGTTTTGCCTGCGCCGAGGATGGCGAGCATCTGTTTTTCTGGCGCATCGACTCGGCGGCGAGCGACGTCGAAAAAGCGGCCGAAAGCGCATACCGCGATCTGCTCGCGCTGTGCGCCGGCAGCGGCTATCCGGAGCTGCTGCGCATCTGGAACTACTTCGACGAGGTCACCGTCGGCGAGGGCGACAACGAGCGCTACCGGCGCTTCTGCGTCGGCCGTCACCGGGTACTCGCCGCGCCGGGATTCGAGCGGCGTCTGCCGGCGGCGACGCTGATCGGCACGCATGTGCCGGGCCTGCAGCTGTACGGCTTTGCCTCGCGCACCGCGGGCCGCCAGATCGAGAACCCGCGGCAGACCAGCGCGTTCCGCTACCCACGCGAATACGGCCCGAGCAGCCCGAGTTTTTCGCGCGCGACGCGCTATGGCGACACGCTGCTGGTGTCGGGCACGGCGGCGATCGTCGGCCATCAGACCCAGCATCCGAATGCGGTGTTGCCACAGGCCCGCGCGATGCTCGACAACGTGCAGGCGCTGCTGGGCAATGCCGGCGCCGAGCGCTGGCAGCCGCAGATCTTGCGGCTGTATCTGCGCGATCCGGCCGATGCGGCTGCGGTCGTCGATCTGGTGAAGACACGCTTCGGTGCCGATGCACCGCTGCTGGTGGTGGAAGGCGAGGTCTGCCGGCGTGATCTGCTGGTCGAAATCGAGGGCGTGTTCGCGCAATCGCAGCACCAGTAGGCTCGGAGTGAACGCAGCGAACCTCGTTAGCTGCGCGACTAATTGTTGGCGCTTTCCGCGCTCACCCCAACCTGCCCGGAATCACCTGAGGGTAACAACGCCGGCAGATTCGGTGACGAGATGGGTCCCACTCGTACTCGCTCAGCCAAGCTGCCGTATGAACGTAATAGCGCGAGCGTGCCTATTACGGCACTCATCCATTGCGCGATGGTGAGAACGAGCGACGCATAGAAGAGGTGCATGTATCGTTCGGCATCCGCACCGGCGCCCATCGCCAATAGATGGAATGGAAGAACAGCAAGCCCCATTGCGGAGGACAACGTCAACACAAGCAGGCTGCGTTCGCGATGGCGCAGATAGGCACGCAGTTGGGCGAAGAGCAACACCAGCAGCACGATCGACGACAAGGCCAATGAGCCCAGGGACAAGCGCTGGTAAATGCGTTGCTGTCCGATCAGTTGAGTCTTCTCGGCATCGGCGACCGCCGGTTCGGCCGGTGTGGCCGAATCGGTTGCCGGCACACGCGGCGGCAACGTGGCCTGCCACTGTTCGAGTTTGGTCTGGATCAGACTGCCGCTGTCGATCTGTGGCTCGGCGTGCTGAAATTTTTGCTCCGTTTCCCACTGGTGGATCAGGTCGCGGGCGATGCCGAACGCATCGACGAAGGAACGGGTACGGCTCAACGCTTGCTGGAAATAGGCCCGGCCGAAGTAGGTGAACTCGGCGGTATCACTGCAGCCGAACGACGTGCGATCGGCACGCGCCGCAGTGATCACCAGAGTATGGTCGTTCCGCAATTCGGGGATAAATGATCCGCTGTAGCAACTGGATACCACGATCACTCGCCAGCGGATGCCGGCGGCATCGAGCATTCCGGCCAGGTCGCGAGCACCAAGATCATGCAAGCCGACGCCAGGCAGATTCACCGCCATCTGCGCATCGCGCGAGCCATGGCTGGTGAGATAGAGGAACAGGATGTCCTGATCTAGGATCATCTTCTGCCCTAGTTCTCGCAGCGCAGTCCGCAGGTTGCTGACCGAGGCCAGCGGGGTGGAGGCAACGGAAGCGCGGCTATTGATTAGAGTCAGCGTGCGATCTTTCGCGCCCAAATCGCTCTCGAACAGATGCTCGGTGTAATGCGCCTCCTTGGCGAACACTCCCTGCTTCGCATAGGGCGCGAAGGAGACGAAGTACAGGCTTGGCTTGCCCTTCGTGCCAGGTACGATCCGGTCCAGTGCCTTGGTCAGCAGCAAAGGCTGCGATGGCAGCACGTCCTCTGCGACCAGTGGTTCTTCTTCGGGGCGGTCGCGATACAGGGCGTAGTAGTCGGTGTACCAGAATTCGCCGGACGGCATCAGCCAGTTGGCGGCAGCCAGCACTGCCGCCGCTGCGAACGACAACAGCACGCGCCTGGCGGCCGGCGTGCCCGCAGCCAAGCCGGACAGGGCACGCCAAAGCATGGCTGCCCACCACAACGCCAGAGCGGTGTAGATAATCCATTGACGATTGCTGGTTTCATCGCCGCCGTCCGGAATCGCGTCATACGCGACGGCGTAGATCGCCATTGGGATTAGCGCGCCGTACGCGAACAGCGTGGCGAGCGACCAAAGCATCGCCTCGCGGCTGAGGCTCTTGAGGAGCAGGTAGCAGACGAACAGGCTCAGCAGCGAATGCCCGGCCAGGCTTTCGAAGCCATTGGCGCTGAACTGTCGGGGTGACCCGGCCATGAAGTAATCAATGGCGGCGTACCAGGGCGCCACTAACAGGAGCGCCAACCAAAACGAGCCTGCGGTGAACGCGACTTGGTTGGGATTCGGCTTGCGCAGTACGGCCAGCTGCAGTCCCGCCGAAATTGCAGAACCCATTTGCAACCACGGGGACGGTCCGGGTTTGCGCGGAACCTCCGCCGACCCGCCAGCGCCCAGCTTATCGTGCCACATGGGTTAATCCGTAATTGCCGGAGACTTCAAGATCATACAAAGCCGAATCAACCGAGAAGAGGACAAGTAGCACAAGAAAAGCTGAACGGGGCCTTCTGCGCGCCGAGCGCAATGCTCCAGCGCCCCTCTCGCGCCTCCTGACAAAAGGGGGCGGTCGCTACTGAAATTGCTCCGCAGTTATGGGCTGAGAGCACTTTCTATCCGTGATGAGTCCAATCCGATTCTTGCTGACCCTTGCCCGCTAGCAGAGGCGCAGCGCCAGCAAACCTGAAGTCGCTCCTACGATCACGCGTCGCTGCGCACCCGCTTCACCGCGTCGAGCCAGCCGTCGTAGAGCCGGTCCGCATCGGCGGCCGGCCGTGCCGGCGAGAAGCGCGCATCGGACTTCCACAGCGCGGCGATCTCGCCCAGCGATTCGTAGACACCCGCGCCGAGTCCGGCCAGCAGCGCCGCACCCAAAGCCGTGGTCTCGACCACCTGCGGACGTAGCACGTCGATCTGCAGCACATCGGCCAGGAACTGCGTCAGCCAGTCGTTGACGACCATGCCGCCATCGACGCGCAGCTCGGTCGGCGTGCAGGCATCGCCGGCCATTGCCAGCATCAGGTCGCGAGTCTGATAACAGGTGGATTCCAGCGCGGCGCGGACGATATGCGCGATGCCGGAATCGCGCGTCAGGCCGAAGATCGCGCCGCGCGCCTCCGGGTCCCAGTACGGCGCGCCGAGGCCGGTGAAGGCCGGCACCAGGTAGACGCCCTGGGTGTCCTGGATCGAGCGCGCCAGCGCCTCGGTTTCGCCGGCGGCGCCGATCAGCCGCACCGCGTCGCGCAGCCATTGCACGGCAGCGCCGGCGACGAAGATCGCGCCTTCCAGCGCATAAGTCGTCTCGCCGTTCAGGCGATACGCGACCGTCGACAGCAGGCGGTTTTTGCTGTGGGTGAATTCGCGGCCGGTGTTCAGCACCATGAAGCAGCCGGTGCCATAGGTGCTCTTGATCATGCCGGGCTCGAAACAGGCCTGGCCGACCACCGCGGCCTGCTGGTCGCCGGCGACGCCGCGGATCGCGATCGGCCCGCCGAACAGCTCCGGTACGGTGCTGCCGTAGTCGTCGGCGCAGTCGCGCACCTCGGGCAGCAGCTCGGCCGGGATATTGAAGAAAGCCAGCAGCTCGTCGTCCCATTGCTGGCGGCGGATGTCGAACAGCGCGGTGCGCGAGGCATTGGTCGCGTCGGTTGCGTGCAGCTTGCCGCCGCTGAGGTTCCACAGCAGCCAGCTGTCGATGGTGCCGAACGCCAGTTCGCCGCGTTTGGCCGCATCACGCGCGCCGGCGACGTGCTCGAGCAGCCAGGCGATCTTGGTCGCCGAGAAATACGGGTCGATCAGCAGGCCGGTTTTGTTCGCGATCCACTCGTCATGCTGGCCGTTCCTGCGGCAGAACTCGGCGGTGCGGCGGTCCTGCCAGACGATCGCCGGATGGATAGTCTTGCCGGTCTTGCGGTTCCAGATCAGCGTGGTTTCGCGCTGGTTGGTGATGCCCAGCGCGGCGATATCGGCGGCTTTGCGTCCGGCGCGGGCCAGCGCCTCGCGCACGCAGGCCACGGTGTCGGTCCAGATGCGCTCCGCGTCGTGCTCGACCCAGCCCGGCTGCGGGAACGACTGCGGCAGCTCGCGGCTGGCGCTGGCGAGTTTGGCGCCGCCACGGTCGAACACGATCGCGCGCGAGCTGGTGGTGCCCTGGTCGATCGCCAGCAGAGCGGTGGAAGGCGCGGCCTGGCTCATCTTGTCTCCTGAAGCTTGTCCCGACGGGGTTTGTCTCGACTCGAGCCCCCGCGCGTGGAACACTCGGCGGCAGGAGAGGCGCACAGATAGCACAAGACTAACGAATCGCGCCGGGATGATCGCGAATGAAAGCGAGCCGCAACAAGACCAGCGAGTTCCAGCTGACCGTCAGCAAGAGCGCGATCGCGTTCGTGCGCTGCTGGTTGCCGGCAGGCCCGCTACGGGGCGTGATCCAGCTGATCCATGGCATGGCCGAGCACAGCGGCCGCTACCAGCGCCTGGCAGCGGCGCTGACGGCCGAGGGCTACGCGGTCTACGCGCAGGACCTGCCCGGCCACGGCCGCACCGCGCGCGCGCCCGACGAACTCGGGCATTTCTCCGAAACCGCCGGTTGGCGCCTCGCGCTGCAATCGATCCGCTGCCTGCAGCGCGAGATCGGTGAATGGCACGACGGCGCTCCGCAATTCATTCTCGGCCACAGCATGGGTTCGTTCCTGCTGCAGGATTACCTGAGCCGCCACGCGCACGATCTGGCCGGCGCGGTGTTGTCGGCGAGCACCGCCGACGCCGGCCTGCTGCGCGCGGTCGGGCTCGCGCTGCTGAAGGCCGAAGGGCTGTGGCGCGGCTACGACGAGCGCAGCGCCTTGGCCGAGCAGCTGACGTTCAAGAGTTACAACCGCCAGTTCGCGCCGACGCGCACCGCGTTCGACTGGCTCAGCCGCGACCCGGTCGAGGTCGACCGCTACGTTGCCGATCCGCAATGCGGCTTCCGCTGCACCAGCGGCCTGTGGGTGCAATTGCTCGAGGCAATGGGCCGGCTCGACAGCCGCCGCGCCGCGCGCGTGCCCAAGCACCTGGCGCTGCTGGCGATCGCCGGCGAGGACGATCCGGTCTGTGCGGGGCGCAAAGGGCCGTTGTCGCTGCAGAAGCGCTACCGCGATGCGGGCCTGAGCGACGTGACGGCGCTCAGCTATCCGAAAGCCCGCCACGAATTGCTGAACGACATCTGCCGCGACGAAGTCACCGCGGATCTGATCGGCTGGTTCAACCAGCGCACCGCATCCGCGTAGGTCGGCAATCCCTTGCCGAAGTGAGGCCGCGATTGCGCATCCCAGTGTGCATGTCGGCAAGGGATTGCCGACCTACGCCGGCAACTGCTCCCGCGCTCTGGCGGTCGCCGCGATCGTCTCTGCGCAGGCACGCGCGACTTCCGTACCCTTGACGACGAAGTGCTCGGCAAAATAGCCGCGATGCTGCTCGTGTTCGTGGAAATGATGCGGCGTCAGCACCGCCGACAGGATCGGCACCTCCAGGTCGAGCTGGTTGCGCATCAGGCCGTCGATCACCGCTTGGGCGACGAACTCGTGGCGGTAGATGCCACCGTCGACGACCAGGCCGGCGGCGACCACCGCGGCATAGCGGCCGCTCTTCGCCAGCAGCCGGGTCTGCAGCGGCAGCTCGTAGGCACCGGAGACTTTGAAGTAGTCGATCTGGTCGGCGGCGTAGCCCTGCGCCAGCATCTCGGCGGCGAAACCGGCGCGGCAGCGGTCGACGATGTCGCGGTGCCAGCCAGCCTGGACGAAGGCCAGGCGCGGCAGCGTCAGCGGGGGATTGAAAGGGTGTGTCATACAGCGCTCCGATTCGGCAGGACGAAAAGGGGCGCAGACGACAAGCACGGCCTCGCGGCCGCGGCAGATCATCGCTCTCGTAACCGGACTTTACCGTCGGCTTCGGAATCGCACCGAATCTGCTAGTCCCCGACGCGGCAATAAGCTGCTGCGCCGGGCGCCCGCGGGCTTGTGCGATCGCTCGCCATTACCGCCGGTGGGGAATTGCACCCCGCCCCGAGATCCGCGCACGGCGTAGCCGGCGCGAGGCGCGATTCTGCGGGAGGAAAATGCTGGGCTGCAAGTTTCAGCTGCGGCCCTCGATACGCGCCTGCGGCGCTACTCGGGAGGAACGGGGGAGAAAGCTCAACAAAACTCCGTTCCTCCCGAGTAGCCCCGCTTTGCGGGGCGTATCGAGGGACGCAGCGTTCGCCACGACGCTTATAATCGCGCCCTCATTGCACCCGCCTGACAGGATCACCTTGAGCCAGCACGCTTTCCCGCGCACCCGCCCGCGCCGCCTGCGCCGCACCGAATTCATCCGCGGCATGGTCCGCGAGCATTCGCTGCATGCCAGCCAGCTGATCCAGCCGATTTTCATCGCCGAGGGCGCACAGAAAGGTCCGGTGTCGTCGATGCCCGGTGTAGTGCGCCTGGACATCCTCGAGCTGGTACGCGAATGCCAGGAGCTGGCCGCGCTCGGCATAGGCTGCGTCGCGCTGTTCCCGGTGCTGCCCCAGTCACTGAAGACCGAAGACGGCGCTGAGGCGTTGAATCCCGATGGTCTGGTGGTGCGCGCGATCAAGGCGGTGAAAGCCGCCTGCCCGGACCTCGGCGTGATGGTCGACATCGCGCTCGACCCTTACACCTCGCACGGCCACGACGGCCTGCTCGATGCCAGCGGCTACGTCACCAACGATCTGACGCTGGAGATGCTGCGCAAACAGGCGCTGCTGTACGCACGAGCCGGCGCCGACATCGTCTCGCCCTCGGACATGATGGACGGCCGCATCGGCCAGATCCGCGAAGTGCTGGAGCGCGACAGCCAGCACAACACCATCATTCTTTCGTACGCGGCCAAATACGCGTCGAGCTTCTACGGCCCGTTCCGCGACGCGGTCGGCTCAGCAGCGAATCTCGGCCGCGGCGACAAGCGCACCTATCAGATGGACCCGGCGAATACCGACGAGGCGCTGCGCGAAGTCGAGCTCGATCTGGCCGAGGGCGCCGACATCATCATGGTCAAGCCCGGCATGCCGTATCTCGACATCATCCGCCGCGTGAAAGATAAGTTTGGAGTGCCGACTGCCGCGTACCAGGTCAGCGGCGAGTACGCGATGCTGCACGCGGCCATTCAGAACGGCTGGCTCGACGAGAAGAAAGCGCTGATGGAAGCGCTGCTGTGCTTCCGCCGCGCCGGCGCCGACATCGTGCTGACGTACTACGCGAAGAAAGCTGCAAAGTGGCTGGCTGAATAAATGGGTGCTGCAGCAGAGTTACGCAAAATTTCACGCTATGGCGTCATCGGCCAGCCGGTCGCGCATTCGCTGTCGCCGCGCATCCATGCGCTGTTTGCGAAAGCGTTCGGCATCGATCTGAGTTACGAGGCGATCGAGATTGCGCCCGCCGATCTCGCCGCGCGTCTGCAGCAACTGCATGCCGACGGCTACAGCGGCATCAACGTCACCTTGCCGCATAAGGCTGTGGTCGCAGCGCTATGCGAGGGCGTCAGCGAACGCGCGCAGATCGCCGGTGCCGTGAACTGCCTGAAGCGCACTGACAGCGGCTGGATCGGCGACAACACCGACGGCGAAGGTCTGGTGCGCGATCTGGCGCGTCTGGGCATCGCGGTAGCTGGCCAGCGTGTTTTATTGCTCGGCGCCGGTGGTGCCGCGCGCGGCGCGATCGATCCGCTGCTCGCGCTGCATCCCAAAGAGCTGGTTGTGTCGAGCCGCAATCCCTGGAAGCCCGAAGCACTGGCCGAGCAGTTCAAAGGTCGCGGCCCGCTGCGTCCCTGCACGCATCTCGCGCTGAAAGGCGATCACTACGATCTGATCATCAACGCCACCTCCGCCGGCCACGCCGGCGGCATGCCGCGCCTGCCCGGCCCGCTGTTGGTCGAAGGCGGCAGCTGCTACGACCTCAGCTACGGCAAGGCGCACGCGCCGTTCGCGGCCTGGGCGCAGCAACAGAGCGCCGCCAAGACCGATGACGGCCTCGGCATGCTGGTCGAGCAGGCCGCTGTGTCGTTCGAGATCTGGCTCGGCAAAAGCCCGGATGTGGAAGCGGTCCTGGCTGCGCTGCGCACTCGCTGAGTTCAACAGCCAAGCCCGCGTTGCTCACGGCGCTTTGATCTTGACGAGGTAGTCCTCGACTTCACCAAACATGACCTTGCCGGCGGTTTTTGCGCCACCAGCCCCGGCAGGGCTCAATCGGAATCGAGCATAGGTCTGGCCGACGATTGCCGTTGCCGGCACCGTGAAGCTGAGGGTGTTGCTGCCGTTGTTGACGAGCTTCTTCGTGAAGATCTGCTCGCCGGCATCGCTCCAGTCGTCGTCAGCGTTGAAATCCATCCAGGCATCGAGTTGTGCGGTGCCGGCCGGTGCCGTGACAACCACGGTGACGCTGGCCGCCTTGCCGGGCTTGAGCTTGCTGAAGCTCACGCCGTCTTCGTCATCGGTGTTGTTGATGTCGTCGCCGGTGGCGCCGCTGTTGATCGGCTGACCGTCGGTTTCTGCATCGATGCCACTGCCCAGGTAGGGCCCGTCGGTGTTGATGAAGTGGCGTGCGCCGTTGTCGGCAAGCAGCGTCGGATAGGGCGACGGCGCATCGCCGTAGTCGGTGCCGATGCGGTAGAAGTGAATCGAGCCGCCGTCGATGCCGTCCGGTACATCGTCTTCCGGCGATCCCACGAGTAGATCGGTTCCCGATGCGGCAACTGCGTTACCGAACTTGTCGCCTGGCATGCCATCGATACCAAATAGTTCCGCCTGCTGGGACCAGGCCGATGCCGTCCGGACGAATACATAGGCCGCCCCTTCGTTTCCCGAGTCAGTTTTCTTTTTGGGTGCACCTACGAGGGCGACATCACCTGTTAGCCCCACCGCAAAACCGAAATGAGCACTTGTCTCGCTACCGGAGAAGTTCAGTGTCGCTTGTTGCTGCCAATTGGAGTCGTCCTTGCGCACGAAAACGTAGGCGCTGCCCTGATCTTGATTGCCTGCGACGTCATGCAACCACACTCCTATCAAGGCCGTGTCATTGGCGATAGCCAGAGCCGATCCGAACTGATCGTTGGGCATGCCATCGGCTGCGGTCAGCTTGGCCTGTTGCGACCAATCAGTGCCCGAGCGTTTGAAGACATAGGCCGAGCCTTGATCGACGTTGGCGCCGATGTCGTCTTTGAAGCTTGAGATCAGCGCCGTATCGCCCGAGAGGGCTACCGAATCGCCGAAGGCGTCCCCTGGCGCACCGTCTGCCGCAGTCAGTGTCGCTTGCCAGCTCCAACTGACGCCAGAGCGAACAAAGACATAGGCCGAGCCCTGATTGCCCTCCTGACTGTCATCGCCGGGCGCGCCAACCAACAGAGTGTCATCTCCAAGCGCGATCGACGTACCGAAGCCTCCCACCGAGTTAGAGAACATGGACAATTGCGGCGTCCATACAGTGCCTGTCCGCTGGTACACTTGGACAGTTCCCGGAGAAGTTTCCGGGGAGCTATCCTTGGCTCCGTGACCGGCCGCCGCGGTATCACCGGATATCGCGACGGCCGTCCCTAGCTTGTAGCCTGGTACGCCTCCGAATCGAGCTTGCTGAGCCCAGGAATTGCCGCTATGGACGAAGATGTAGATGACTGAGTAAGGCGTTGAGACGATGGCGGTATCGCCCGATATAGCGACGCTGACGCCGAACTGTTGGCCTCCGGCATCCGGATTGCTGATAGTCTGGTCTTCATTGACGAGCAGCGGATCGACGGTCACCGGATAGTGTGCTGCGGCATCGTCAAAGGCGATTTCGACGCGGTCTTTGCTTGGCGCGGTCAGCGTTGCGGGCAGCGAGCGGCCGTCGGCGTCGGTGACCACCAGCTTGTCGTACCGCAGACTGCGACCGGTGGCGTCAGTGAAGCGCAGGCTGCCGTCGGCTTGCGTGATGACCTCCATGCCGGACACGGCTAGAACGATGCGGACCGGTTCGACCTTGTCCGGACGATCGCTGCTGGTATGTCTCGGCTGCCGGTGCAACTCGTAGCCATGTTCGAGACCTGCCGGTGTATTGACGTACCACTCGGTCCAGCCGCTGCGGCGGTATTCGATGCGAGCACCATCCGCGACCGGCTGCACTGCTTCGGCTGCTTGACGCTGTGCGCCGCGTGACAAGGACAGTGTCTGCAAGCCGAGTGGCAAGCGTCCCGCCGCGTCAGAGCCGGTCGCCGGAATATCATGGCTTCTGGTACCGAAAGTAGCGGGTTCTCGGTTTCTCAACGACTCGAAACTGGCGCCTTCGCTGGTGAAGCGCAGCTGCAGATCCTGTTTCGGATTGTGGGAGCTGATGGTGTCCGGATCCGATGGCACCGGCGCCGCCTCGTACTCGGCCTTCGCAATCTGCTGCTGGATGCCGGCCCAGGCTTCGGCGGTGATGCCTTGCGGGGTTTCGGAGCCCGAGACTCGCTGGCCGTGAGTGATCTTGCTCGCCGCGGTCTCGACGGATGATCCCGCCGCTGCATTGCTGATCGACGCAAGGGACCACAGCAAGACCGATGCAGTGGCGATGCGGATGCCGGCTCGTGTTGCTCTCGACATAAAAACTCTCCCTTGTGTACAGCTGCACACATCATTTTGTCGGCCGCCTAAAGATGCCGCGGCGGCTCATTTTCTGAATCCCCGGCCCGACGCTATGCCAACAGGATGACAGCTGCAATCTCTTTTCAAGCTTTTGGTGGCGGCTTTGGCGAAGCCGATCCGTTAACTCGACAGCAAGTTCCACTTAAGCCCCGGCTCATAGGCGCACAGGCAATCTGGCCGCAGTTGAACGGAGCGGTGGCCTGGCCTCCATCCGTCAGCACTCACAAAAAGGAGGCTGTCATGCTGAGCTATGCCGTCATCTTTCTGGTTATCGCGTTGATCGCAGGTGGTCTGGGTTTCTTCGGCGTCGCGGGTACTGCGGCCTGGATTGCCAAGGTGCTGTTCCTGGTATTCCTGGTGCTGTTCGTGGTGTCGCTGATCACCGGCCGCCGCACGGTACCGTGACGAATCGGGCCGGCGGCTGCGTTGTGCCGCCGGCCCGTTCATTCGTTTTGCGAATCGTGTTGCGTCGCCGCCGATTCGCACCGTCCACGCGACGGACTCCAATTCCAATTCGCATCACTCTCCCTTAGTTCCATTCAGTCAAGCAAAGGATTGCTCATGAATAACTCGACTTCGCTGTTCAAGAAATCGCTGATGATCGCCGGCATCGTTGCGACGCTGGGCGTCGCCGCGTGCCATCGCAACGATGGCCAGATGACCGATAGCGCGGCTGCCGACGCACCCAAGGAAAGCGCCAGCATCGGCGCGGCGATGGACGACACGGCGATCACCGCCAAGGTCAAGCAGCGCCTGATGTCGGACGAGCGCATGGAAACCGCGAAGATCGACATCGAAACCAATAACGGCGTGGTCACGCTGAGCGGTTCCGCACCGTCGGCCGATGCGAAGCACGCCGCCGAAGAACTTGCGCGCAATGTCGCCGAGGTTCAGGGCATCGACAACCGGATTGCGGCGCCCGGCGCGATGGACGATATGAGTGCCAAGGCCGAGAACGCGGCCGACCAGGTCGGCTCGACGATCTCGGATGCGACGATCACGACCAAGGTCAAGGCGCAGTTCGCTGCCGACGACGTGGTCAAGGCGACGGCGATCAAGGTCGACACCGACAAGGGCGTGGTCACGCTCAAGGGCGAAGTGGCCAGCGCCGAGGCGCACAAGCGTGCGGTCGATATCACTCGCAGGATCGACGGCGTCAAGAGCGTCGACGATGACCAGCTGAAGATCAGCCAGTCGTAAGCAGGGCCGCAGCAGGGCCCGAATATTTATCCCGTTGCATCCGCATACCAGGCACAGGAGCAGAAAGAACATGGACAAGAACACCATCGAAGGTAAGGCCAAGCAAGTCGTCGGCGCCGCCAAGCAGAAAGCCGGCGAGTTGATCGACAACAAGGAGATGCAGGTCAAGGGCGGCGTGCAGCGCGTCGAAGGCAAAGTCCAGGAGAACTATGGCAAGGCCAAGGACGCCGTCAAGGACGGCGCCAAGAAGTTCGATCACTAGCAGCCTGTCGGGCTTGGGATGATCGGCTGCAAAAGCGTCTGTGCGGTCCATATTTCGTCGCCTTCTCGGCCCATAGCGGCGCTATGAGCCTTCGAAGTCGGCGCAATCTGTCCTCGCACAGCCACTTTTTCGCTCTCGGTCACCCAAGTCCGGCAGGCTGCTAGTCAAGACCGCTGAAACCAGGGCCGCGTCGGTACTCCGACGCGGCCTTTTTGCATCTTGGCATCCATCTCGCATTTCGTGACGTAAGCTTTGATGTCAAGATCGGTACTGTTAAGGACCGGTCGCAATAGGAGAACACCATGCTCAACCCCCATGCCCTCAGCCGCGCCGGACTCGGCTTGGCCCTTGTCACCGGCTTTGCCTTTGCCGCTCCGGCGATGGCCGATTCGTCCGAGTCCGCCCCCGTCGTTGCACCGGCAGCGACGGTCGCACCCGCAGCGCCGGTTGCCGCTGTGCCCGTCACGCCCGCGGCAGCGGCCACGGCCCCCGACGCGGTTGCGATGTCGGCCCCGGCCGACGCGCCGGTCCCGATCAGCGGTGTCGAGGCGCGGATTCTGACCGGCGCCGAGGTGGTGCAGGACATTACGCCGTACACGATGACCGAGGCCGATCGCGAGATCGCCGCCAAGGTGATCGACATCCTCGCCGCCGACAACAAGCTGCGCGGCCGCATCGCGGTGTCGGTGCTCAACGGCGAGGTGCTGCTGTCGGGCAAGGTCAAGTCGGTGCCGATGATCTATCGCGCGGTCGAGCTGTCGCGCCGCGTGGTCAGCGACGGCAAGGTGAACGTCGACAATCTGTGGCGCGGCTGATCCCCGTAGCTTCGATTCGCGGTCTCGGATCGCGCTAAGCGCTACGCCTTCCTCGCGCGGGGAAGGGGTTTTGATTTTGAGCGGCCCTCGCGCCGTCGTGTCCTTCGTTCAGACATTTGATGGCCGCTTCCATAATATGCGGGACGATGATCCGTCGCCTCAGCGCAATCTGCCTGCTGGTTCTGTTGCCGCTGTCTGCCGCGCAGGCCGCTGTGCGCGTCGACGTGAGCGGCCTGGGCCCTGACGAAAAGACCAATGTCCTGGCCCGGCTGACGATACGCCAACAGGGTGATCGCAAGGATCTAAGCGAAAGCCTGGTCGAGCGGCTGCACGAGCAGGCGCCTGCCGATATCCGCGTCGCGCTGCAGCCTTTCGGCTGGTACACGCCGAGCATCGAGGCCGAACTCAGCGGCTCCGAGCCGACCTGGGTGGCGCACTATCGTGTCGACGCCGGCGAGCCGACGCTGATCAGCAAGATCGATGTCCAGCTGCTCGGCGAGGGCGCCGAGCACGAGGCTTTCAAGGCGGCCCTGCGTCGCGCCAACCGCCGCCTGACCCTGGGCGAGCGGCTCAAGCATGCCGACTACGAGGAGGCCAAGAAGCTGCTCACCGACGCCGCGTATGCGGGCGGCTTTCTCGATGCGTATTGGGCGGTCAGCGAGCTGCGCGTCAATCCGGATTCGCGCCAGGCCGAGATCTATCTGCATCTGCAGACCGGGCCGCGCTACGCCTTTGGCCGCGTCACGCTGCAGCAGGACGGCGAGCAGGGCCTGAACCAGGACTTCGTCGAGCGCTACCTATCGTTGAAGGAGGGCGAACCCTTCGATCCGCAGAAGCTGCTCGACCAGCAGTTCGCGCTCAGCGATCTGGGCTACTTCCAATCGGTGGAAATCACACCGCAGCGCACCGAGGCCGACGCCGAACACCGCGTGCCGCTGGTGATCCACACCACGCCGCGCAAGAAGCATCGCTACGAAGGCGGCATCGGCTACGGCACCGATACCGGCGCGCGCGTGTCGCTGGGCACCGAGTGGCGGCAGATCAACCAATGGGGCCACAACCTCGACGCGAGTGCGCGCGTATCGCAGATCAAGGACACCGCGGCCGCCAACTATCGTGTACCGCAGGGCGCCAAGCCCGGCGAGAACCTGACCTTCAGCGCGATCCAGGATCGGGAAGCTCTGAACGAAGGCGACACCTCAAAATACACTTTCGGTGCGAGCCTTAACCGGCATCCGGGCGAGTGGCAGCGGCGCTTGTATCTGGAGTACTCGCACGAGCGGTCCACGTTCCCCATGAAGCAAGCGGTACTCGATCCCGTCACCGGAGCGCCGCAGACCGATCCCGTGACCGGAGACGAGATAACCGAGTCGGTCGATCAGACTGCGACGGCGGATCTGCTGACGCCGGGCGTGTCGTTCACGCGTACCGATTCCGACGATCCGATCTTCGCGCACCGCGGCTGGTACGTGTTTGCCGACGTGCATGGCGCCCAGAAGAACGCCTTGTCGAGCACCTCGTTCGTGCGCACTTATCTGCTGACCCGCGGTGTCTACTCGCTGGACTACAAGACGCGCCTGCTCGGCCGCGTGGAGCTGGGCGCGAACTTTCACGACCGGTTCACCGACCTGCCGGCGACGCAGCGTTTCTTCGCTGGCGGCGACAACAGCGTGCGCGGTTACAGCTACGAGTCGATCGGCACCGACGGCGAGGGCAACGTTACCGGTGGCCAGTACCTGGCCACGTTCAGCACCGAGCTGGAACGCCGGATCAAGGGCAACTGGGGCGCAGCGGTGTTCGTCGATGCCGGCGGCGCCGACGAAGTGTTTCTGCCGAAACTTTATTACGGCGTCGGTGCCGGCTTGCGCTACCGCGCGCCGGTCGGCTCGTTCCAGGTCGACCTGGCGCATCCCTTGACCGGCGACGCCGAGGGCCAGTTCATCGGCCTGCGCCTGCATATCAGCGTGCGGGTGGGGCTGTGAGGAAAGTACTGCTTGCCGCCGGCGCGCTGTTCCTGTTCTTCGCATTGAGCCTGCCGGGCGGCGTCTGGTGGCTGATCGCCAGCGAATCCGGCAACGGCGTGCTGCTGGCCCGGCTCGCTCCGCTGATCGGCGCGCAGATCAGCATCGGTGAGCGCAAGGGCGATATCAGCGGCTCGCTGGAATGGCGCGATCTGGTCTACGAGGACCGCTACGCCCGCGTCACCGCAAAAAGTCTGGTGCTGCACTGGACGCCGGCGCATCTGTACGAGCGCAGGGCGTCGGTGCAGGAGCTGGTTGCCGACGGCCTCGAAGTGCATCTGAAGCCCAGCGATACTCCGTCGCCGCCCAGTGGCAAGCCGCCGCTGTCGCGCTTGCCGGTCAACGTCGAGCTGGAGCATCTGGCGGTCACCGACCTGAAGTTCTGGGCCGCCGGAGCCGAGCAGCCGATCGTGCTGCCGCGCGCCGAATTCGTCGGCCGCTGGATCGGCTCGCGCGTCACCGTCGAACGTCTCATCGCGGACTATCCGCAGGCCGGCCACGTTTCGCTGCAGGCCGAGGCCGAGCTGAGCGACAAGGGCGTCGACATCCGCAAGCTGTCGCTGCTGTCGCCGATCGTGGCCAGCGCGCAGGGTTTCGTCGGCTACCAGAGTGCGAGCGATCTGCAGCTGGCCTGGCGCGACCTGGTCTGGCCGATGCCCGGTGTGGCCGGCGCCGCTGCGGACGCGCAGCCGCTGGTTGCCAGCAAGCAAGGCACCGCGACGCTGAAGGGGCCGTGGAGCGACATCGCGTTCAGTGTTGCCGCGGCGCTTGGCGCCGACGGCCAGCTGCAGGCCCAGGGCCGCTGGAACGGCAAGCTCGACGCAAGCGCGCAATGGACCCAGCTGACCTGGCCGATGCTCGCCCCACCCGCGGCGGCGGCGAATGCAAAAACCCCGGCACCGGTTCAGCCCTACCAGTCGGCACGCGGCGCGCTGTCGTTCAAGGGCCTGCCGGACGCCTATGCCTTCGATCTGGACGCCGACCTGGTCGCGCAGGAGCAGGCCGGCCATGTCCAGGCGCGCGGTGCCGGCAGCACCCGCTCGGTTGATCTTGAAACTCTGCAGCTCGCGGTCGGCGCGGGCCGGCTCGAGGCCGCCGGCCAGCTGGCCTGGGCGCCGCAGCCCAGCGGCGCGCTCAAGGGGCGTATCCAGAAGTTCGATCCGAGCCT
Organism: Hydrocarboniphaga sp.; assembly: GCF_028291725.1. Classification (GTDB taxonomy): domain Bacteria; phylum Pseudomonadota; class Gammaproteobacteria; order Nevskiales; family Nevskiaceae; genus Hydrocarboniphaga. The sequence continues at coordinate 16,549 of NZ_JAQGNT010000100.1, forward strand.
GTTCGCCGCCGCCTGGCCGGGCGATCTGAACGGCGAATTCAGCGTCGACGGCGCAGTCGCGCAAAAACCGGGATCGACTGATGCGCCATCCGATCCGGCGCTGCATTTCATCGTCGCGCTGCATGACTCGCGGCTGCGCAACTACCCGCTGAAGCTCGACGTCGAAGGCCGCTACGCCCAGCGCGCGCTCGACATCGCCAGCCTCGAGCTGCGCAGCGGCGACAGCGTACTGACCGCCAGCGGCCACGCCACCGAGCCCTACGACCTGCAGGCGCAGCTGCTCAGCCAGCATATGAACGAACTGTGGCCCGGGCTCGGCGGCAGCATCCAGGCCAAGGCGCAGTTCCGCGGCAGCCTGAAGGCGCCGACGCTGGTCGCCGAAGCCGAGCTGGCGCATGCCAGCTGGCAGGACTACGCGATGGCGGGGCTGACGCTGAAAACCGACCTGGATTGGAACGGCCCGCTGACGATCGAGGCCAAGGCGCGCGATCTATCGGTGGGCACGCATCTCGAAACCCTGGAGTTGCACGGCAGCGGTACGCGCGGCGAGCACCGCCTGAGCCTGGCGCTGGCCAGCCACGACATCAAGGCCGATGTGCTGCTGGCTGGCGGCTGGGACGACAAGACTCAGCGCTGGCAGGGCCAACTCGCCGAAGGCCATGTCGCGCCGCAGAAGCTGCCCCCGTGGAGCCTGAGCCAGGCCGCGCCGCTGCTGCTGTCGGCGACGCAGAACGACATCGGCCCGGCCTGCTGGACCGCCAACCCGGGCCAGGTGTGCATCGAGGCGCACCAGACCCCCGATACCACGCGGGCCAAGATGCAGATCGCGCAACTGGCGTTCGCGTCGTTCCAGGCCTTGTTGCCGGACGACATGAAACTACAGGGCGAGCTCAACGGCAGCGCTTCGGCCGAGATCGCCGGCGGCGCCTTGCGCCAGGCCGATGCCCAGCTGACCACCACGGCCGGCTCGATGCAGCTGGGCGAGCGCCGTTTCAAGTTCCTGCCAGGGCATCTGAGCGTGTCCGACGCGCCCGAGCAGGGCCGCGCCGAGCTGCGCCTGCCGCTGGAAGTCGGCGGCATCGAGGGCGATACCACGCTGGCGCCGGGTGCAGTGCTCGGCGAGCGCGCACTGGCCGGCGACATCCGGCTCGACTTCCCCGATCTGGCCTTCCTGTCGGTGCTGTCCAACGAGATCAGCAGCGCCAGCGGCAAGCTCAGCGGGCAGTACCGCATCGGCGGCAAGGTCAGTGCGCCGGAGTTCGCGGGCGAGGCCCGGCTCAGCGACGGCACGATGAAGCTGACCCGGCCCGGCATCGAGCTGACCGGCCTGAACGCGACCGTCACCGGCCACGCCGACGGCAGCGTGCATCTGGTTGCCGAGGCCAAGTCCGGTGGTGGCACGCTCAGCGTCGATGGCCAGGTGTTGACCGGGTCGCTGGCGGTAGAGCCGGTGTCCGGCTCCGCGGCGCCGAACCTGCGGCGCAAGAGCAATGACGCCAAGACCAATGTCGAAACCGCGGCCACCGTCGCCGCAGCCGCCGCGCCGCCGACCGAAAAAGCCAATGCCAACGCGCCGGTCGCTGCGCCTTCCGGCGGCGTCGCGACTCCGTCGACGCAGCCGCCGCCGCCGGCGATTCTACCCACCGAGAACAGCCAGGGACTGAAGCTGGTGGTGCAGGTCGACGGCAGCGATTTCCAGGTCGCGAACCTGCCGCAGGCCCAGGTCTGGGCGTCGCCGAATCTGCGCTTCACGCTGTCCGGCAAGGAGGCCAGCCTCAAGGGCCGGCTGACGGTGCCGCGCGCCGACGTGCGGCTGCAGCAGGGCGAGAACACCGGCGTCGGGCCGTCGTCGGATCAGGTCATCGTTGACGCCAGCGGCAAGGCGCCGGAGCGGGTCGAGTCCTTCAGCCTGGCCACCGAAGTCAAGCTGGTGTTCGGGGACAAGGTCAAGCTCGAGGGCTACGGCCTGAAGACGCGACTGGAAGGCGCCGTCACCGCGGTCGACCAGCCCGGCCGCGACACGCTCGGCTACGGCGAATTTCATCTGGCAGAGGGCCAGTACAAGGCCTATGGTCAGGATCTGAGCATCGAGACCGGTAAGCTGCTGTTCAACGGCGGCCCGATCGCCAAGCCGGGCCTGGAAATCAAGGCGGCAAAGAAGGAGACCGAGGACGTGACCGTCGGCATCTACGTGCGCGGCACGCTGGAGAAGCCGGTGCTGTCGCTGTACTCCAGCCCGACCATGACCCAGCAACAGCAGCTGTCCTGGCTGCTGTTCGGCCAGCCGCTGGAACAGTCGTCGACCAACACCCAGGATCGCAGCGCACTCAGCGGCGCCGCGGTCGCGCTGGGCCTGGGCGGCGGCAGCCTGCTGGCGCAAAGCTTCCAGAAAGGCCTGGGCCTGGACTCGATCTCGCTGGGCGCGGCCCCGGGCGAGACCCAGGAACAGGCGCGGCTGACGGTGGGCAAGTATTTGTCACCGAAGATCTTCGTGTCCTACGGCATCGGCCTGTTCCAGCCGGGCCAGGTGTTCAAGCTGCTCTACGACCTGGGCAAGGGCTTCAAGCTGTCCACCGAATCCGGCAGCGGAGACTCGACCAATTTCACCGGCGGCGATCTGCTCTACCAGGTCGAGCGGCGTTAGATGAAATGTTTTGCCCGGGGATCCGGCAGTGCTCCGGCATAATCGGCGGGCGTGGCCTATACACAGCTCCGCCTAATATCGAACCGGCCTTCAGGTCAAGTCATACTTCTGTCATTGCTTCGTAACAGCGTTGCAAGTGCATGATATGGAAAACAATAATGTTCTGTGTCGAAGCCCTGCAGAATTTTCTTGACTTGCCGGGATGTTTGACCCATTCCGCCGTCCCTGATTCGTTCCCCAACGTTATCCACAAGCCCGGCGGATGACGCAGAGCCTGGTTTCGGTCGCGGTGCCGGTGCCGCTTTACACCGCCTTCGACTACTTGATTCCGGCCGGAATCAGCGTATTTCCGGGCTGCCGCGTGCGCCTGCCATTCGGCCGCCGCGAGTTGACCGGCGTGGTGTTGAAGATCGGAGTCGATGCCGATCCGAACGCAGCTGCGGGCCATTATCGCGAGCTGCTGCGGGCGCTCGATACGCAGCCGCTGCTGTCCGAAGAACAGCTCGCGCTGGCGGCGTGGATCGCCGACTACTACCGGCACCCGATCGGCGAAGTCGTCGCCGCGATGCTGCCGGTGGCGCTGCGCGGCGACCAGCCGGCGCTATTGCGGCAGCCGCTGCGCTACGCCATCACGCCGGCCGGCCGCGAAGCGCTGAGCCGCTTGCCGGCGCGCGCGCTGCGGCTGCGCGGGCTGCTGACCCGGCTGGCCGCGGCGCCTGCCGAGCGAGCGGCGCTAGTCGCGCCGGCCGCAGTGCTGCGCCGGGCGCTGGCCGAGCAATGGATCGGCGAACAGGTCGAAGAGACGCCGACTGCGCCGACCGTGGTTTTGCCGGCGATCGGCGATCTTCCGGCATTGACCGAGGACCAGGCCCGCGCCGTCGATGCACTGGCCGCATCGCCCGGCTTCGGCGTGCATCTGCTGCACGGCGTGACCGGCAGCGGCAAGACCGAGGTCTATCTGCGCGCGATCACATCGGCGCTCGCGGCCGGCCATCAGGTGCTGGTGCTGGTGCCCGAGATCGGGCTGACGCCGCAGCTGCTGGAGCGGGTGCGCGAGCGCTTCGGTGCCGCCGCGGTCGCCGGCTCGCATTCGGCGCTGTCGGAGACCGAGCGCGGCCAGGTCTGGCTGCGTGCGCGATCCGGCACGCTTCCGATCGTCGTCGGCACGCGTTCGGCGGTGCTGCTGCCGCTGCCGCGGCTCGGCCTGGTGATCGTCGACGAGGAGCACGACGTCTCGTTCAAGCAGCAGGACGGACTGCGCTATTCGGCGCGCGACCTCGCGGTGCTGCGCGGCCAGCGCGTGGCGGCGCCGGTGATCCTGGGTTCGGCGACGCCGTCGCTGGAGTCGCTGGCCCACGCGCAGACCGGCCGCTACGCCTGGCTGCGGCTGCCCCAGCGCGTGCGCCAGGTGCCGCCGCCGCGCTTGCAGCTGCTCGACATGCGCGGCCTGGCGCTGCACAACGGTCTGTCGCCAGCGCTGGCGCATGCGGTCGCCCGGCATTTGCACGACGGTGGCCAGGTGCTGCTGTTCATCAACCGCCGCGGCTACGCGCCGGCGCTGCTGTGCCACGACTGCGGCTGGACCGCGCAATGCCGGCACTGCGATGCGCGGATGACGCTGCACCGCGGCCGCGGCCGGCTGATCTGCCATCACTGCGGAGCCAAGCAGGCCGCGCCGCGCGCCTGCCCGCAGTGCCAGTCCAGGCAGCTGGTGGCGCTGGGCCAGGGCACCGAGCGGGTCGAAGAAGCGCTGCGCGAGCGTTTCCCGGAGGCCCGCGTCGAGCGTTTCGACAGTGACCGCCTGCGCAGCCTGCGCGCGCTCGACGCGCTGCTGCGCGACACCCGCGAAGGCCGCGTCAATATTTTGGTCGGCACGCAGATGCTGGCCAAGGGTCACGACTTCGCCGGCCTGTCGCTGGTCGGCATCGTCGACGCCGACCAGGCGCTGTTCAGCGTCGATTTCCGTGCGCTGGAACGCATGGGCCAGCTGCTGACCCAGGTCGCCGGTCGTGCCGGCCGCGCCGACAAGCGCGGCGAAGTGCTGGTGCAGACCCACCAGCCCGAACACCCGGCGCTGCTGCGCCTAGTCGAGCAGGGCTATGACGGCCTGGCCGAGCTGCTGATCGCGGAACGCCGCATCGCCGGCCTGCCGCCGTTTGCGTATCTGGCGCTACTGCGCGCCGAGGCGAAGCTTGAGGACGCCGCCATCGCGTTCCTGGAGGCCGCGCTGGCCTGTCTGCCGGTGGTCGAGGGTCTACACGCGCTGGGCCCGGTGCCGGCGCCGATGGAGCGCCGCGCCGGCCGCTACCGTGCGCAGCTGCTGCTGCAGGCGCAGGAGCGGACCTCGCTGCATCGGGCGCTGAAGCCCTGGCCGATGCTGCTGGACGCGCTGCCCGGCGCGCGCGCGGTGCGCTGGTCGCTGGATGTGGATCCGGTGGATTTGTATTGAGTGCTTTCTCCTTCCCCCGCGTGCGGGGGAAGGCCGGGATGGGGGCGAGACGGTCAAGAGTTGCGCCGCGACGAATGCCCCACCCTGGCCCTCCCCCGCACGCGGGGGAGGGAATGTTCATCTATGGATCGAAAATCCCGCCCAGCACCGCCGCGCGGCTCGCACCCGTCACCCCCGGCAGATTGCCGGCAGCGCCGTCCAGGCGCTGCACCGCCAGCCAGGCGAAGGCGCTGGCCTCGACCCAATCCGGATGCAGCCCGTAAACCTCGGTCGACTCGACGCGTAGTTGCGGTGCCAAGGCCCGCAGCCGCTGCATCAGGAAACCATTGCGTACGCCACCACCGCAGACCAGCAGCGCGCGCGCGTCCGCCATCTCCGCCTGCAGTGCATCCAGCGCACTGCGCGCCGTCAGCTCGCACAGCGTGCGCTGCACGTCGGCCGGCGGCAAAGCGTCCAGCGCCGGCCACCGCGAGCGTACCCAGCCGAGCCGGAAGTAGCCGCGGCCGGTGCTCTTCGGCGAGGGCTGCGCGAAATAGGGGTCGGCCAGCAGCGCGTTCAACAGCGGCGCATTGAGCTTGCCGCTGGCGGCGAAAGCGCCGTCGGCGTCGTAGCGCTTACCGATATGCAGCTCGGCCCATTCGTCCATCAGGCCGTTGGCCGGGCCGCAATCGAAGCCGCGCACCGCGGCGGCCTCGGCGCCCGGCAACAAGGTCAGATTGGCGATGCCGCCCAGATTCAATACCGCGCGGGGCTCGCCGTCTTCGGCGAACAGCGCGTGGTGGAACACCGGCAGCAGCGGTGCGCCCTGGCCGCCGAGGGCGACGTCGGCGCGGCGGAAGTCGGCGACGGTGACGATGCCGGTGCGCGCCGCGATCCGTGACGGATCGCCGAGCTGCAGGCTGTTGCCGATCTTTACCGCGTCGTGAAATACGGTCTGGCCGTGGCTGCCGAGCACCCGGACCGAGGATCGCTCGACGCCGGCGAGCTTCAGCAGCTCGATCGCGGTGTCGGCGAAGGCATCCGCGACGGCGCGGTCGAGCGCGGCGTATTCGGCCAATATGACCGGCGTGTTTTCGTAGCCGAGTTCCAGCAGTCGCGAGCGGACAGCGGCCGGATAGGCGCCGCTGTGAGTGGCGAGGACGCGGCGAAAAGCGCCGTCCTCGAACTCGGCCAGCACGGCGTCGATGCCGTCCTGGCTGGTGCCGGAAATCAGGCCGATGGCGCGCATCTGCGTCATCGGCTGTACCTCAAAGCGGATCAGGGAGCCGCGGTGACCGGCGCGGCCGAGCCGCCGAGGGCCGGGGTCGCCATCGCGTTCTGCTGCCTGGCGTCGGCCTGGTCGAGCGCGGCCACCATCGCCTTGCTCGACAGCTTGAACTTGGCCAGCTCGCTGCCCGAGATCGGATTGGCGCGCGGCATCGCGACGGTCACCGGATTGACGACGTTGCCGCCGATGTGGAATTCGAAGTGCAGATGCGGCGCGGTGGCCAGGCCGGACATGCCGACATAGCCGATCACCTGGCCTTGGGCAACGCGCTGGCCGACCGACAGGCCGGAGCGGAACGCGGACATGTGGGCGTACAGGGTTTCGTACTGTGAGCCGTGCTGCAGCACGACGACGCGGCCGAAGCCGTTCTTCAGACCCACGAAGCTGACTTTGGCATCGCCCACGGCCTTGATCGGCGTGCCGGATGCGGCGGCGTAATCGACGCCCTTGTGGGCGCGGATCGTGTTCAGGATCGGGTGGCGGCGGTGCAGGTCGAACGGCGAGCTGATGCGGCAGACGTCCAGCGGGGTGCGGATGAAGGCCTTGCGCAGCGACTGGCCTTCCGGCGTGTAGTAGGCGACGCGGCCATCGGCGCCGACATTGCGCACCGCGCGGTAGGTCTTGCCCTGGTTGACGAATTCGGCGGCGAGAATGTCGCCGAAGCGCATGCGCTTGCCGTTCTTGTACAGCTCCTCGTAGACGACGGCGAAGCGGTCGCCCTGGCGCAGGTCCAGCGCGAAGTCGACGTCGTAGCCGAAGATCTCGGCCATCTCCATGACCATGCGGTCGGTCAGGCCAGCCTTGTTGCCGTCGTTGAACAGCGAGCTGGTGATGGTGCCGGTGGCCCGGGCCTGGCGGTGCTCGACTTCGGCGGTCAGCGTGACTGCCTCGAATTGGTCATCTACGCGGCGTACATTCAGCGTGCGGAGTTCATCGAGCGCGTAGCTCAGCTCCTGAAGCTGGTCGCCCTCCTTGCGGATTTTGATCTCTTCGCCGGCCTTGAGGCGCTTCAGCTCGAGCGTGTCGCCGCCGAGTTTCAGCAGCGCCATCCATTCATCGGGAGGCAAGCCCTGGGAGTCGAAGATGTTCGACAGGCTCTCACCGCTCTTGACCGATACCGTGATCCATTCGCTGGCCTGCGGCACGGCAATCGAATCGGCCAGGGCCGACTGGATCGACTCGTCGTACTGCGCAGCGTTGTCGGCGTCCAGCACCATCGGCGCGGTCGCCGAGTCCGGCACATGCCGGTTGGCCGAGGTTTCGCGCGACATCAGCGCCGCGACGCCGACGCCGCAGAGGGCCGTGATCAACACGATACGGTGGGCCGAACGGCGGGGCGCCTGCTCGGCTGAGCTATAATCAAATTTCATTCATCGACCCGTTTTTAAGCGGTTGTGCGGCGATCTTGTCGCCAGCATTCGGTGCCCTTGAAGAGCTGTATTCTTGTTTACGACACGGTTACGGTCGTTTGTGACCGAATGCACGAAACCGTAAGAAACCACAAAAACCTGTTGTCCCGCAAGAGTTTCCCTACCATCCCTCTGTAACAGTCTGTCGCTGTCGCGCACCCCAGAACGGGCGGTACGCTGGCCGCCCCGGCAGACGAACGGCACTTAAATGTCCCTCGACGAACTCGAACGCGCGACCAACGAAATCATTCCGAAGGACGAGTTCCGCACCCGGCTGGCCAAGGCTGCCGAGGCTGGCGTCAAGCTCAGGATCAAAGCGGGTTTCGACCCCACGGCCAAGGATCTGCACCTCGGCCATACGCTTTTGTTAAACAAATTACGTGCCTTTCAGGAGCTTGGCCACGAGGCAATCTTCCTGATTGGCGACTTCACCGGGATGATCGGCGACCCCACCGGCAAGAACGAGACGCGCAAGCCGCTGACTCGCCAGCAGGTCGAGGAAAACGCGCAAACCTATAAAGAACAGGTCTTCAAGATCCTGGACCCGGACAAAACCACGATCGCGTTCAACAGCGAGTGGCTGGACAAGCTCGGCACCGAGGGCATGCTCAAGCTGGCAGCGCAGCACACGGTGGCGCGGATGCTGGAGCGCGACGACTTCCAGACCCGCTACCGCGACGGCCAGCCGATCGCGATCCACGAGTTCATGTACCCGCTGCTGCAGGGCTACGACTCGGTGGCTTTGCGCGCCGACGTCGAGCTCGGCGGCAATGACCAGAAGTTCAACCTGCTGGTCGGCCGCCACCTGCAGAGCGTCTACGGCCAGCGGCCGCAATGCATCATGACGGTGCCGATCCTGGAAGGGCTCGACGGCGCCAACAAGATGAGCAAGTCGCTGAACAACTACATCGGCCTGACCGACCCGGCCGGCGAGATGTTCGGCAAGGTCATGAGCGTGTCCGACACCTTGATGTGGCGCTGGTACGAGTTGCTGTCGTTCAGGCCTCTGAGCGAGGTCGCGGCGCTGCGCGCCAGTGTTGACGACGGCGCCAATCCGCGCGACGTCAAGATGGCGCTGGGTATCGAGATTGTCGACCGCTTCCACGGCGCCGGTGCCGGCGAAGCGGCCAAGGCCGCGTTCATCGCCCAGTTCTCGCAGGGCGCGCTGCCGGACAACATTCCGGAAGTCAGCATCGCGGTGCCGGCCGAAGGCCTGCCGCTGCCACGCGTGCTCAAGGAAGCCGGCCTGGTCGCCAGCAATGGCGAGGGCAACCGCATGATCGAGCAGAAAGCCGTGCGCGTGAACGGCGAGCGCGTCGAGGATCGGGCGCTGATGCTGGCTGCCGGCGAATACCTGCTGCAGGTCGGCTCGCGCCGTTACGCCAGAGCGACACTCGCGTAGGGCGGGTCGTGACCCGCCGCTTTTGATTCTGTTTGGCTGCACAAAAAACGGCGGGTCGCGACCCGCCCTACGGCAGAATCTTTGCTGGCGTTAGAGCCCCGGCCAGAAGAACGTGAATGTCATACCCACTGCGTGTCGCCTTGATGACCGACAAGCCGATGCTGCTTGAGTTGATCGCGCGCTCGATCCGCCAGCTCGGTGCCGGCGACTATCGGTCCGAGCAGATCGAGGCCGCGCTGAAGGGCGCGTTCGGCGTCGATACGCAGCTGATCGAAGACGGCACTTACTTCGTTGCCGAAGCGGACTCGCGCATCGTCGGCTGTGGCGGCTGGAGCTGGCGCCGTACCCTGTTCGGCGGCGACGCCAATCGTGGCCGCGATGCGGCGCGGCTGGATCCGGCAGTCGATGCCGCCAAGATCCGCGCGTTTTTCGTCGATCCCGACTACAGCCGCCGAGGCATCGGCAGCGCAATTCTGGCGCGCTGCGAACAGGCTGCGAGCGAGCGTGGGTTCCACCAGTGCGAGATGATGGCGACCTTGCCGGGCGTGCGGCTCTACAGGACTTTCGGCTATCAGGGCGAGACCATGATCCATCATCCGCTGGCGGACGGCATCACGATCCAGTTCGTGCCGATGCGTAAAACACTATGAGTGAATCCGGCTTTGCTTCGACACCGCAGCCGCCGTACTACGCGGTGATCTTCACGTCGACGCGCACCGATGGCGACAGCGGTTACGCCGGCATGGCCCAGCGCATGGCCGAGCTGGCGGCGCAGCAGCCGGGCTATCTCGGCGTAGAAAGCACGCGCGGTGCCGAAGGCTTGGGCATCACCGTTTCATACTGGCGCGATCTCGATGCAATCAGTGCCTGGAAGGCGGTTGCCGAGCACCGCATCGCGCAGGAAACAGGCAAGCGCCGCTGGTACGAACACTTCGAAGTGCGCATCGCCAGAGTCGAGCGCGCGTACTCGAAGTAGGTTGGGGTGAGCGCAGCGAACCCCAACGTCGGCGCGGACGTCCTGTTGGGGTTCGCTGTGCTCACCCCAACCTACATTACTCGGAATCGGCCGCTGCGGCTTCGTCGCGGCCGCGCTGACGGATCTCGGCTTCCTTGCGCGCTTCCTCGATATGCAGCATCACGTCGCCGACATCGGCCTGGGTGCTATCGAACACGAAGCGGCCAGTCAGCGGCGTGTCGCGGCGCAGTTCGGCGACCTGGTACAGCTTCCAGATCTCGTGTGCGTATTGCGTGTCGAGCAGTTCGGGCGCGGCGCGGCCGCAATACGCCCTCATGTTGTTGACGTCGCGCTCGAGCATCCGAAACGCGTTGTTGTTGCTGGCCGCATCGACCGCCTGCGGCAGATCGATGATCACCGGGCCGGTCGCGCTGAGCAACACGTTGAACTCGGACAAGTCACCGTGGATCAGGCCGGCGCACAACATCAGCACGATCTGGCGGACCAGGAACTCGTGCCATTCGCGCGCCTGCTCCGGCGTCGGCTGCACGTCGTTGAGCCGCGGTGCGGCTTCGCCGTTCTGGTCGGCGATCACTTCCATGATCAGCACGCCATCAAAGTAGCCGAACGGCTTGGGTACGCGCACGCCGGCGGCGTCGAGGCGATACAGCGCGTCGACTTCGGCGCTCTTCCATTCTTCCTGCGACTGCTTGCGGCCGTGACGGCTGCGCTTGCCCATCGCGCGCTCGTCGCGGCTGCCGCGGGCCTTGCGGCCTTCCTGGTACTGCGCCAGGTTCTGGAAGCCGCGATGCTCGGCCTCCTTGTAGACCTTGGCGCAGCGGATGTTGCTGCCGCATTCCACCAGAAATACCGAGGCTTCCTTGCCGCTCTTCAGCTGCCGCACCACGCGGTCGATGACGCCGTCCTCGATCAGTGGCTGCAGCGCATTCGGTATTTTCATTCAGTCTGTTGTCGCGATTCGGTGACGGGTCATCGGGCAGCCGCGGTACGGGCGGTTTTGGCCGAGTCTACCGACTTGGCCTGCCGGCGTCGTGGCCCCGCCGTCGCCGGCCGGCGTTGCATCGGGCCGCCGTGCTGCCCAGGTTGTCGCCTGGACAGCGGCGAACCTCGCCTTGAGCCGCTGGCGTGAAAGCTGCTTTTTATCGGATCCTGGGCGGGCATCGCCCGAAGCCTGAGCCGATTTCATATGACGACCCTGCCAAGCCACCAGCTCGAAATGACCGTGCTGATGACACCCGACATGGCCAATTTCACCGGCAATGTCCACGGCGGCACGATTCTCAAATTTCTGGACCAGGTCGCCTATGCCTGCGCCAGCCGCTACGCCGGCGCCTATGTCGTCACGCTGTCGGTGGACCGCGTGGTGTTTCGCCAGGCGATCCATGTCGGCGAGCTGGTCACTTTCATGGCCTCGGTGAATTCCACCGGCAACACCTCGATGGAAGTCGGCATCAAGGTCATCGCCGAGGATATTCGCAGCAAGCTCGTACGCCACGCGAACAGCTGTTTCTTCACCATGGTCGCGATCGGCGACGACAAGCGGCCGACGCCGGTGCCGGCGTTCGTGCCGACCACCGCCGAGGAGCACCGCCGCCAGCTCGACGAGATCGAGCGCTCGGAGTCCTGAGTCGTCGGTTTCACCAAAACACCGAGCTTGCGCCGACTCGATGGTTCCGGTGCAAACTATCGCTGCGTTTGATCAGAACCGAGCCATGCACGACTTCCATCTGGACAGCGGCCTGCTGATCGCTGTCCTCCAGATCATCCTGATCGACATTCTGCTCGGCGGTGACAACGCCGTGGTCATCGCGCTGGCCTGCCGCCGGCTGCCGCCGCGGCAGCGCAACATGGGCATTTTCTGGGGCGTGTTCGGTGCGATCGGCCTGCGCATCGTGCTGATCTTCTTCGCGGTGCAGCTGCTGGCGCTGCCGTTTCTGAAAATCGTCGGCGCGCTGCTGCTGCTGTACATCGGCGTGCAGCTGTTGCTGCCGGAGAAACAGGACGAGCCGGACATCAAGGCCAGCGACCATCTGCTGACCGCGATCCGCACCATCATCATCGCCGACGCGGTCATGAGCCTGGACAATGTGATCGCGATCGCCGGCGCCGCCGACGGCCATATCGGCCTGGTCGCGATGGGGATCGCGATCAGCGTGCCGATCATCGTCTGGGGCAGCAAGCTGGTGATGGCGCTGATGGACCGCTATCCGGTGGTGATCGTGTTCGGCGGCGCGCTGCTCGGCTGGATCGCCGGCGGCCTGTGGATCGACGATCACGCGCTGGACGCCTTGCAGGATTCGCTGCCGCACTGGACCGATTATCTGTTCTCGGTGCTCGGCGCGCTGCTGGTGGTGCTGATCGGCCGGTTGATCGTGTTGCGCCGGCGTCAGTCCGCCGAGGCCTGAGACTCGTGACCGCAGAAGAGGACGCCGGCGGACTGCGCATCCTGGTCGCGGACGATCATCCGCTGTTCCGCGCGGCGCTCGTGCATACCTTGCAGGCGTTCACTGCGAGCGGCGGTGCGTTGTTCGAGGCGTCCAGCTTCGCCTCGCTGGTGTCGACGGTAACCGCGCAGCCCGAACTCGACCTGGTGCTGCTGGATTTGAATATGCCGGGCGCGCAGGGATTCTCGTCACTGGTCTATCTGCGCGGCGAACGGCCGGCGCTGCCGGTGATCGTGATTTCGTCTAACGATCAGCCGCGCACCGTCAGCCGCGCACAGGAGTTCGGTGCCGCGGGCTTCGTGCCGAAGTCGGCGCCGATCGCGGTGCTGCAGAACGCGCTGCGCCAGGTCATGGCCGGCGGCGAATGGTTTCCGCAGGACAAGGCTACGCGCAGCGCCGAGGACGCGCAGTTCGCCGAACAGCTCGCGCAGCTGACGCCTCAGCAGTTCCGCGTGCTGATGTGCATCGCCGACGGCCTGCTCAACAAGCAGATCGCCTACGAACTCGGCCTCGCCGAGAACACCGTCAAGGTCCACATCAGTGCGATCCTGCGTAAGCTGGATTGCAATAGCCGCACGCAGGCGGCGGTGAAGGTGAAAGCGTTGCAGCCGGAGGGCGAAGGCTCGGGGGGCTGATGTTGGGGTTCGCTGCGCTCACCCCAACCTACGAGGCGATCGGTAGGTTGGGGTGAGCGCAGCGAACCCCAACAATCAGCGCGAATCGACCCCGGTCTTTACCAGCAGCAGCTGTCGCATCAGCGCGCGTAGCGCTGCCGGCTTCACCGGCTTCGGCAGGAAGCCCCAGCCGTTCTCGCTCGCGGCCTGCGACGCGGTTTCACGCTCGGCCGAGATCACGATCACCGGCGGACGCTGCCGCCAGCGCTCGAATAGCTTCGGCATCAGCTCCGCTCCGGTGCCGGCGCCTAGCCGATAGTCGAGCAGCACCAGTTCTGGCGGTGGCCGGCTGGCGGCTAGAACCAGTGCTTCCTCCATGCTGCCGGCGAGCGTTACTGCGCAGCCCCAGGCTTCGAGCAGCGTGCGCGTCGCCTCGCGCACGCGCGCATCGTCGTCGATGCACCAGATGCGGCGGTTCTGCAATGCCGAACCCGGCTCGGCGCTGGCGCGGCTCGCCGGCTGCACTTTGGCGGCATCGCCGCGCGGCACTTCGACTGCGAACATGCTGCCGCGGCCGACACGCGATCGCAGCGTGATGCGGTGAGCCAGCCGCTGCGCGATGCGCTGCACGATCGCCAGGCCGAGCCCGGCACCGCGGTCATGCCGTCGAGCGCCGCCGTCGAGCCGCTGGAACTCTTCGAAGATCAGCGTCTGCTGATGTTCGGCGATGCCGCAGCCACTGTCCCAGACTTCGATGCGCACGCTGTCGTTCGAAACGCGCCGCGCGCCGATCAGCACGCCGCCGCGGTCGGTGTAACGCAGCGCGTTCGACAGGAAGTTCTGCAGGATGCGCCGCAGCAGCGCCTCGTCACTGCGGATCGCCGCGCGCGTCCGCGCCTGCCGCAGCTGCAGGCCGCGCGATTCCGCCATCGGCGCAAATTCGCGCAGCAGCGCGTCGAACATCCGCTGTAACGACAGATCACGGATCTCGGTCCGGATCGCCCCGGACTCCAGCCGCGAGATATCCAGCAGGCTAGCCAGGATGTCGTCCTGCGCAGCCAGTGCTTCGTCGACGTTGTCGGCGAGTTGCGCATCGTCGGCATTGCGCAGACGTTCGCGCAGCGCCGACGTATACATGCGCGCTGCGTTCAGCGGCTGCAGCAGGTCGTGCACGGCCGCGGCGACGAAGCTGCTCTTGGACTTGTTCGCACGCTCGGCTTCGCGCCGCGCCGCATCCAGATCCTGGGTGCGTTCGTCGACGCGCTTCTCCAGCGATCCGGCCAGCGTGCGCAGGTCACGCGCGGTGTTCTTGTACGCGGTGATGTCGGCGTAGGAAGTGACGAAGCCGCCGCCCGGCAGCGGGTTGCCGCGGATTTCGAGCACCGTGCCGTCGGCCCATTCGCGCTCGAACATGTGCGGCTTGCCGGTGCGCAGATGGTCGAGCCGGCGCTGCACGGCTTCCTCGATATCGCCGCTGCCGAGCAGGCCGCGGCGCGCGTTGTAGCGCAGCAGGTCTTCGATCGGGCGGCCGATCTTCATCAGCTCGGGTGGATAGCGGAAGATATCGACGTAGCGCCGGTTCCAGGCGCTGAGCCGCAGCTCGGCGTCGATCACACCGACGCCTTGCGGCAGATGTTCCAGGCTCTGGCGCTGGCCGACGCTGGCGCGCTCCGCGGCCAGCACGATGCCGTCCTCGGCGCTGCGCATCGCCTCGGCATGCTGGCGCACCATCTGTTCGAGCTCGTCGCGGCTGCGCCGGCGCAGTTTCGACAGCCGCAGACGCTGCTGCAGTAACAGCAGCAGGAACAGCAGGCTCAGCGCCGCACCGGCCGCGGCCAGCGCGGCAACCCGGCCCGCTTCGAGGGTGTCGCGCGTGTCGTGCAACAGGTGCAGCGTCCAGCCAGCCGATGCCAGCGGCAGCGACTGCCACAGGTAATCGCCGGTGATGTCGCGGCTGAGGATGCGCACGCGGCGGCCGTCGGTGCCTAGCAGCCTGTCGGGCTTGGCAAGATCTACTGCGGCTTCGGCCCGCTGTGTCCAAGCTGCGGGCGCCCTCGTCAAATATGACTCACTATTCTCCTCGGGCGCCCGCAGCTTGGACACAGCGGGCCAAACCCTCGCTACGATCTCCCAAGCCCGACAGGCTGCTAGCGATTCCAGGTCGCGCTGCTGCAGTATCTGCAGCGTCTGCCCGGCATACTGCTGCGTGCGGCCGAGCTCGTCGCGGTCCGCCGCGCTTAGCGCGCGCAGCTCGCGATAGCGCCACGCGAGGCGGTTGCTCAGGAACACGATGCCGTGCGCGTCGCTGATCAGCACGATATCGGTGGCGCTGGCCCATTCCTGTTCGAGCCGGCGCAGATCGAGTTTCACGGTGACCGCGCCGATCGTGCTGCCGTCGTCGTCGTGCACCGCCTGCGCCAGGAAATAGCCGGGCACACCGGTGGTGATGCCGATGCCGTAGAAGCGGCCGGTGCCCTGCCGCATCGCCTGCTGGAAATACGGCCGGAACCGATAGTCGACGCCGACGTTGCTGTTGGCCGAACGCCAGTTGTTGGCGGCGACGCCTAGGCCGCGGCGGTCGAGCAAGGTCAGGGTCGAGGTTTCGGCAACGCCGTTGACTGCTTCGAGCTTGCGGCTCAGGCGTTCGCTGGCCGCCGCGTCGACCGGCGCGCGCAGGGCCGCACGCAGTTCGGGGTCGAGCGCGAGCACCGCCGGCAGTACGCGATAGCGATCGATCTGCGACTGCAGCGAGCCGGCGTAGAGCGCCAGCTGCTCCAGGCTGCGCGCGCCCGCGTCGCGCAGCGCCTGGCGCGTGGCCTGCCTGCCGACACCCAGCATCACCGCGCCGATCACGCCGAGCAGCGCGGCGATCGTCACCGCGAGCCGTAGCGGATGCGAGCCCCGCCTGAGCCCGCGCGCGACCGGCTCAGTCATCGACGATCCGCGAATACCGGCGCGTGTCGCGCATCAGCACGTAGACCAGCAGCGAGCAGCCGATGCAGGCGGTGACGTACCAGTAGTAGCCGCTCTCGTGGCCGATGCTCTTGAACCACAGCGCGATGTATTCGGCGGTGCCGCCGAAGATCGAAACGGTGATCGCATAGGGCAGGCCGACACCGAGCGCGCGGATTTCGGTCGGGAACAATTCCGCCTTCACCACGGCGTTGATCGAGGTATAGCCGCTGACCACGATCAGTGCCGCCATGATCAGCAGGAAGGCTTCCCACAGCGTGTGCACGTCTTTCAGCGCGCTCAGGATCGGTACCGTCAGCAGCGTGCCGAGCACCCCGAAAGTGATCAGCACCGGGCGCCGGCCGATGCGGTCGGACAGCGCGCCGATCAGCGGCTGCAGCAGCATGAACAGGAACAGCGTCGCCGCCGAAATCAGCGTCGCGTCGGCCTTGCTCATGCCGGCGCTGTTGACCAGGTATTTCTGCATGTACGTCGTGTAGGTGTAGAACGCCAGCGTGCCGCCCATGGTCAGGCCGACCACGGTCGCCAGCTGTTTCGGGTGCTGCATCAGCTGGCGCATCAGTCCGGGCCCGGGTGTGGCCGCGCGGCGCTTGAACGAATCGGTTTCGGCCATGCCACGCCGCAGCAGCATCGCCACCAGCGCGGTGCCGGCGCCGATCACGAACGGAATGCGCCAGCCCCAGGCGTCGAGCTGCTCGGTCGTCAGGAACACCCGCTGCAACAGGATCAGCACGCCCAGCGCCAGCAGCTGGCCCATGATCAGCGTCACGTACTGGAAGCTCGAATAGAAGCCGCGATGCGCGTGCGTCGCCATCTCGCTGAGATAGGTCGCCGAGGTGCCATATTCACCGCCGACCGACAGGCCCTGAATCAGCCGCGCGACCAGCAGCAACAGCGGCGCGGCAACGCCGATGCTGGCGTAGCCCGGCGTCAGCGCGATGATCAGCGAGCCGCCGCACATCAGCCACACCGACAGCAGCAGCGCCGCCTTGCGCCCGTGCCTGTCCGCGTAGACGCCCATCAGCCAACCGCCGATCGGCCGCATCAGAAAACCGACCGCGAATACCGCGGCGGTATTCAGCAGCTGCGCGGTGTTGTCGCCGCTGGGGAAGAACACTTTCGCAAAGTACAGCGAGAACGCCGAGTAAACGTACCAGTCGTACCACTCGACCAGGTTGCCGACCGAGCCGCTGAAGATTGATTTCAGCCGCCACGCGGTGCTGCGCGGCGGCGATGCTGCGGCACGGTCGATCATCGCTTGCCGGCTCTCCTCAATAAACGATCTGCACTCGTGCCGCGATGGTGTCGGGCTCGTCCTTGCCGGCGCTGCCGAGATCGGCCGTGGAGCGCATGTAGTCGAGCATGATCCGCATCGCCGGGTTCGGATAGTAATTCACACCGGTGGTCCAGCCGCTATAGCGGCAGTCGTCGACGCCCGTGCTCGGCCCCTGGGTGATGTTGCAGCCCAGCGACTGGCTGGCATCGACGTCGGTGTTGCGCATCATCTCGTAGCGCAGCTTGAGCTCGATCGCGCCGTTCCTGTTCTTGGGCTTGGGATTGCCGATCACGTGTTCCTTGATCGAGTAAGCCTTGGACTCGCCGGTCAGGAACCAGCTGGCCTGCACATAGGCGGCGTCCACCGTCGAGCTGGGCTTGCCGTCCTGCTCGAATTTGGCGCTGGCGAACTCGGCATTCAAATAGGCGGGGCCGTAGACGCCTGCGAATTCGGCGCCGATGGTGTCCTGCGACGGCGAAGGCCCGGCGCCGTAGCTGGCGAAAGTCTGCGTGACCGAGCCCGAACCGAGTCGGTAGCCGCCGTAGCGGTAACTGGCCGACAGCGCCTGGCTGGCGTTGGCCGTGTTGTCGGCATGGTCGCTGGAGTAGGACAGGCCCAGGTGCAGCAGGCGTCCGCTGTCGTTGATCGGCGACCACACCAGGCGGGCGTTGCCGCCGGTGCCTTCGGAGCTGCCGGTGCCGTCGCGGTTCAGCAGGTAGGCCGACACGCCGCCGAACCAGGTCTGGTCGGCGTAGGCGTAGTACAGGCCCTGGGTATAGTCGTGACCGCCGTAGATGCCGTTGGCCGAAGTCACCGGGCGCTCCATGAACAGCGCCTGGTTGTTGGAGCCGATCTCCTCGATGCTGCGCCAGGGTTTGTGCTGGCCGATGTAGATCGTGCTTTCCGGCACCAGCACGCTGTGCGACAGCCACACGTCCTGCAGCGAATTGCTGCTGCCGGTGCCGCCGCCGCCGCTGCTGACGCCGTAGTGCAGCTTGTAGCTCCAGTCGTAGGCGCGGCCTTCGAGCTGGATGTAGACGCGGCGGAAATAGCTGCCGCTGTTGTTCTCGACCTTGTCGCTGCCGATGCCGCTACCGTTGTCGGGCTCCAGCATCACCGCGTCGAACTGCAGGCGTCCGCCGAGCGAGCCTTCGAAGGCGCCGTCGCTGGATTTGATCTTGAGTCCGCCGCTGGTCGAGGCTTCGTCATCGGCGCGGGCGGTGCCGGCAAAGGCTAGTGAAACGAGCACAGCGCACACGGCGGCGCCGACACCTTGCGGTGCCAGGGGAAAGGTCTTCATCGGGTTCTCCTCCGATCGAGTCGGAATGGGTCTTGGGTTTTTGCCCCCTCCCCCGCAGGCGGGGGAAGGGACCGTGGTGCTAGGTCTGCGCGATTCCGTGTTCCAGCGGTGGCAGTGTGTTGCCGGTATCGGCATCCGGTCCGGCCGCCAGCTCGCTGCGCATACGGTCACGATTCAGCTCGTTCTCCCAGCCGGCGACGACGATGGTCGCGACGCCGTTGCCGACCAGGTTGGTCAGTGCGCGCGCCTCGCTCATGAAACGGTCGATACCGAGAATCAGCGCCAGGCCCGCGACCGGCACCGAGGGCACCACCGCCAGCGTCGCCGCCAGCGTGATAAAGCCGGCACCGGTAACACCCGATGCACCCTTGGAAGTCAGCATCGCCACGGCCAGCAGCGTGATCTCCTGGGTCAGCGTCAGATCGACGTTGAGCGCCTGGGCGACGAAGATCGCCGCCATCGTCAGGTAGATGTTGGTACCGTCGAGATTGAACGAATAGCCGGCGGGGATCACCAGACCGACCACCGGCTTGCCGCAGCCCAGGCGCTCGAGCTTCTGCATCAGCGGCACCAGCGCGGATTCGGACGAGGACGTGCCCAGCACCAGAAACAACTCGTCGCGGATATAGCGCAGGAAGCGGAAGATACTGAAGCCGCTGATGCGCGCGATCGCGCCGAGCACGAGCACCACGAACAGCACGCAGCTCAGGTAGAAGCTGCCCATCAGCTTGGCCAGCGGCCCGAGACTGTCCAGGCCATATTTGCCGATCGTGAACGCCATCGCACCGCCGGCGCCCAGCGGCGCCAGCCGCATGATCATGTTCATCATCCGGAAGAACACTTTCGACAACGCGTCCAGAAAACCCATCACCGGCCGGCCGTGTTCGCCCATCGCGCTGAGCGCGAAGCCGAACAGCAGCGCCACCAGCAGCACCTGCAGCAGATCGCCGTTGCCGGTGAAAGCATCGCTGAAGGTCTTCGGGATGATGTGCAGCAGGAAGCCGACGGTGCTCTGCTCGTGCGCTGCGGCCGCGTACTTGGCGACCGCGCCGGCGTCGAGCGTCGCCGGGTCGACATTGAAGCCGCTGCCCGGCTTGAGCAGGTTGACGACGATCAGGCCGATCACCAGCGCGAAGCTCGACACCACCTCGAAGTACAGGATCGCCTTGACGCCGACGCGGCCGACTTTCTTCACGTCGGCGACGCCGGCGATGCCCATCACCACGGTCAGGAAGATGATCGGCCCGATCAGCATCTTGATCAGTCCGATGAAGGCATCGCCCAGCGGCTTCAGGGCGACGCCGGTTTCCGGAAAAAAATGACCGATGGTGCCGCCGATCGTGATCGCCAATAGCACCCATAGATAAAGGCGCTTGGACGACCCCGAATGGGATGGCGAAGATGCGGCGGGCGGTGTCGTGGTCGTGCTCATAGGTCTCCAGAACTCGCTGAGTGTCGCTGTCGATGTTGCTTTTGCGGGCTCCTGCCTTCGCCAGCGGGCTGGTTGCGGCACCGCTTTTTAGGCTTTGCTGGCTGATAGTGAAGCGGATGACGCAGCTGTGGAATAGCCCGATGGTGTTAGTTGCCGGCGCCGGCATCTGCAGCAGCGACGCCTATAATCGCGATCCTTGATCCCCACGCACAAACGACGAGCCAGGAGCCGCATGCTCCCATCTCGCAAGACGATAACGAGAGCCGCATGAGCCAGGAAGCCGCCGTCCCCAGCAAGGTCCGTGAAAGTCTGCGTCAGGCGGCATTGGATTATCACGAGTTCCCGGTACCCGGAAAACTGTCGGTCACCGCGACCAAGCAGCTGACCAACCAGCACGATCTGGCGCTGGCGTATTCGCCGGGTGTCGCCGCGGCCTGCGAGGAAATCGTCGCCGATCCGGTCAACGCGTTCCGCTACACCGCGCGCGGCAACCTGGTCGGCGTGATCACCAACGGCACCGCGGTGCTGGGCCTGGGCGCGATCGGCCCGCTCGCCGCCAAGCCGGTCATGGAAGGTAAGGCGGTTTTATTCAAGAAGTTCGCCGGCATCGACGTGTTCGACATCGAGATCAACGAGACCGATCCGGACAAGCTCGTCGAAGTGATCGCCGCGCTGGAGCCGACTTTCGGCGGCATCAACCTCGAGGACATCAAGGCGCCGGAGTGCTTCGAAGTCGAGCGCAAGCTGCGCGCGCGGATGAAGATCCCGGTATTCCACGACGACCAGCACGGCACCGCGATCATCGTCGGCGCCGCGGTGCTCAACGGCCTGCAGGTCGTGGGCAAGGATATCCGCGAGATCAAGCTGGTGGTCAGCGGCGCCGGTGCCGCGGCGCTGGCCTGCGTCGACCTGCTGGTCGATCTGGGCCTGCCGATCGAGCACATCTGGCTGACCGATCTGGCCGGCGTGGTCTATCGGGGCCGTAAGGAATTGATGGACCCGGACAAAGAGCGCTTCGCGCAGCCGACCTCCAAGCGTACGCTGGCCGAAGTCATCGACGGCGCCGACATGTTTCTGGGCCTGTCCGCCGGCGGCGTGCTCAAGCCGGCGATGGTCGCGACGATGGCGCCGAGTCCGATGATCTTCGCGCTCGCCAATCCGAACCCGGAAATCATGCCGGAAGACGTCAAGGCGGTGCGCGGCGACGCGATCATCGCGACCGGCCGCACCGACTATCCGAACCAGGTCAACAACGTTCTGTGCTTCCCGTTCATTTTTCGCGGCGCGCTCGATGCCGGTGCGACCACGATCACGCGCGAGATGGAAGTCGCCGCGGTGCGCGCGATCGCCGAGCTCGCGCGCATGGAGCAGAGCGACGTGGTCGCCGCCGCGTATGCCATCGAGAACCTGTCGTTCGGCCCCGAATACATCATCCCCAAGCCTTTCGATCCGCGCCTGATCGTGCAGATCGCGCCGGCCGTTGCCAAGGCGGCGATGGATTCCGGCGTCGCCTCGCGCCCGATCGAAGACTTCGAAGCCTACCGCCAGAGACTGCAGCAGTTCGTCTACCAGAGCGGCACTTTCATGAAGCCGGTCTACGACGCCGCGCGCAAGGCGCCGGCCGAGCACAGCCGCATCGTGTTCGCCGAAGGCGAAGAGGAGCGCGTGCTGCGCGCCGCGCAGATCCTGGTCGACGAGAAGCTGGCGCGCCCGATCCTGGTCGGCCGGCCCTCGGTGATCGAGGAGCGCATCAAGCGTTTCGGCCTGCGTCTGAAGCCCGATCTGCATTTCACCGTCGTCAACCCGCAGCACGACGAGCGCTTTCGTGAATACTGGATGGAATATCACCAGATCATGTCGCGCCGCGGTGTCACCGCGCAGTACGCCAAGCTCGAGATGCGCCGGCGCAGCACGCTGATCGCCTCGATGCTGCTGAAGAAGGGCGAAGCCGACGGCATGATCTGCGGCACCATCAGCAACACGGCGCGCCACCTGCAGTTCGTCGATCGCGTGATCGGCCGCTGCGAGCAGTCCAGCGTCTACGCGGCGATGAATGCGCTGATCCTGCCCAACCGCCAGGTGTTCATCGTCGATACGCATGTGAACGTCGACCCGACCGCCGAGCAGCTGGCCGAAATTACTCAGCTCGCCGCGGCGACCGTCAGACGCTTCGGCATCGAGCCCAAGGTGGCGCTGCTGTCGCACAGCAACTTCGGCAGCTACGACTCGCCGTCGTCGATCAAGATGCGCCAGACGCTGGCTCTGTTGCGCGAGCTGGCGCCGGATCTGGAAGTCGATGGCGAAATGCACGGCGACTGCGCGCTCGACGAGAGCCTGCGCAAGCGGATTCTTCCGGAAACCACGCTGCAGGGCCCGGCGAATCTGCTGGTGATGCCGAATATCGACGCCGCCAACATCGCCTACAACCTGCTGAAAACCGCCGCCGGCAACAACGTCGCGGTCGGCCCGATCCTGCTCGGCTGCAAGGCGCCGGTGCATATCCTGACGCCGAGCACGACGGTGCGCCGCATCGTCAACATGAGCGCGCTGACGGTGGCCGAAGCGAACCTGGCGCGGGCTGAGTGAAGGGGTCGTAGGTTGGGGTGAGCAAAGCGAACCCCAACAGGGCATCCGCGCCGATGTTGGGGTTCGCTATGCTCACCCCAACCTACTCTCGGCTACGGCGTCAGCGGCGCTGGCCGCTCCGGCTGGCCGATGCGCAGCTGCCGCGTCGCCAGGTAGATCTCGCGCATGAAGCACAGCAGGCCGCTGATCAGCGACAGCATCGCGCCGATGAACAGCGCCGCGACCACGCCGCCGAAATTCACCTCGGTGATGCTGCTGACGAACAGCAACACGACGACGCTGCCGATCAGCAGCGCGCAACCAATGCACAGGCTGATCGCCCAGCCGATCAGCCGCGCGCGCAGCGCCAGATCCTTGAGCCATTGCCGCAGCAACTGCAGCCGCCATTCTTCCTGGCCCGAAAGATCGGCTTCGAGCTTGCGCGCGCGATCGACGATACGGGCGAGGCGGTTGGTCAGCACGCCGAGCATGCTGCCGACGCCGGTCAGCAGGAACACCGGCGCCACCGCGAGCTGGATGACGTGTGCGATCGAGCCGACGGTGGCGTCGTTCACCCCGTCGCGCTCGGCAGCGATCCGATCAGGAGGTTCGTGCGGGCAGCAGCGGACGCGCCAGCCGCTCGAAGATCTGCTGCAGCTCGGTCGGTGTCGCGGGAGTGGCGGGGCCATGGGTCCGCGGCGGCTGCGGTCGCGCCATCGGGTTGGGCACAGCGTCGCGGGCAGGGCTTTGCATCGGGCGCGTCTCCATCGGGTCCGCTGGAGAATATTCCGATTAAAGTCAATCTGCAACAGTTGAAACTTAAAGTAATCTCAGACGATTGGCGGTTCGTCAGACTCGATGTCCCGGGTCATCGCCTCGAGTTGCGAAAACGCCAGCGAGGCGATGCGCGGATCGGCGACTTCGGCGATGTGGAATACCGCGTCGCCCTCGTGCACCAGCGGCAGGCTGAGCCGGCCGATCACCAGGCCGTCGCGCGGCGCGGTGATCGGCGTGTCCTGCCCGCCGAAGGGATCGCCGACGATGCCCAGCGTCTGGCCGCTGGCGACGTGATCGCCGAGCGCGACCTGCGAGCGCAGGATGCCGCTGGCCGGTGACCGCGCCCAGCGGCTGGACTGCGCCAGCACCGGCTGCGGCGAGCGTGTCGAGTGGTCCGCGAGCCGCGGCAGCATGTCGATCTCGCGCATCACGTTGAGCACGCCCTGCACGCCGATGCGGATCGCGGTTTCATCAAAACGCAGCGCCTCGCTGGATTCGTACAGGATCACCGGGATGTCGCGGCGCGTGGTGTACTCGCGCAAGGTACCGGCCGCCGGCTTGGAATTCAGGAACAGCGGCGCGCCGAAAGCCTGGGCCAGGCGCAGGTTCACCGGATTGCGCAGGTCGGTACGAATCTGCGGCAGGTTGGGCCGGTGGATCGCGCCGGTGTGCAGATCGATGCCGTAGTCCGAGCGCTCCACCACCTGGCTCAGGAACACGTGCGCCAGCCGCGCCGCCAGCGAGCCGCTTTCGCTGCCGGGGAAGCTGCGGTTCAGGTCGCGCCGGTCCGGCAGGTAGCGCGACTGGTGCAGGAAGGCCATCACGTTGACCACCGGCACCGCCAGCAAGGTGCCGCGCAGCTGCTGCAGCACTGGCAGCTTCAGCAGCCGGCGGATGATCTCGACGCCGATGATCTCGTCGCCATGCAGCGCCGCGCTGACGAACAGCGTCGGCCCCGCGTCGGCACCGCGCTGCACGATCACCGGCAGCGACACCGGCGCGCTGGTGTAGAGATTGGCGATATGCAGATCGACGCTGCGCCGCTCGCCGAGCGCGACGCTGATTCCTCCGATGGTGAACAGATTCGCGGGGCCGCTCATGGGGCCATGGTAACGCGGCGCAGTAGGTATCTACACATCATCTCGCCAGCGTGTAGGTTGGGGTGAGCACAGCGAACCCCAACATCGGCGCGGACGAAATGTTGGGGTTCGCAAGCTCACCCCAACCTACCTGCTCGCCGCGGTGCTCAGTGCGCGCCGACCGGTGCCCGTTGGCCCTGGTGCAGGAAGCGCAGGATTTCGGCGCGATAGTGGTTGTAGGCCGGCTCGTCGGCCAGCTCGACGCGCTGGCGCGGGCGCGGCAGGTCGATGCTCAGGATCTGCCCGATCGTCGCCGCCGGGCCGTTGCTCATCATCACCACGCGGTCCGACAGCAGCACCGCTTCGTCGACGTCGTGGGTGACCATCACCACGGTGTTTTGCAGGCGCTGCTGGATCTCCATCAGCGAGTCCTGCAGCGTGGCGCGGGTCAGCGCATCGAGTGCACCGAAAGGCTCGTCCATCAGCAAGACCTTGGGCTCCATCGCCAGCGCGCGGGCGATGCCGACGCGCTGCTTCATGCCGCCGGAGATCTCGTTGGGGCGCTTGTCGATCGCATGGACCAGCCCGACCAGCTCGATCGCAGCAATGCAGCGTTCGCGCAGTCGTGCCTTGCTGTCGGTCGCGCCGAAGACGCGCTCCACCGCCAGATGCACGTTGCCGTAGACCGTCAGCCAGGGCAGCAGCGAATGGTTCTGGAACACCACGGCGCGCTCCGGGCTCGGCCCGTCGATCTGCCGGCCGTTCAGGATCACGCCGCCCTGGGCCGCCTCGATCAGGCCGGCGATCAGGTTCAGCACGGTCGATTTGCCGCAGCCGGAGTGGCCGATGATCGCGACGAATTCGCCGCGCGCGACCTGCAGATTCACGTTCTGCACGGCCACGTAGCGGCCCTTGCGCGTGTCGAACGCGATGGTCGCGTGGTCCACCTGTAGATAGTTGCTCATCGTGTGCTCATCGTGCGCTCATCGCTTTCAGCTCTGCCGGTAGTCGTAGCGTTTCGCGATCAGCGTCATGCCGTGCTCGATCAGCAGGCCGACCACGCCGATCACCAGGATCGCGATCAGAATGTGTTCCATGTTGAGGCTGTTCCACTCGTCCCAGAGCCAGAAGCCGATGCCGACGCCGCCTGTCAGCATCTCGCTGGCGACGATCGCCAGCCAGGCGATGCCGAGCGCCAGCTTGGCGCCGCTGAGCACGTAGGGAATGCTGGCCGGCAGCAGGATCCGCGTCAGCACTTTCCACTCGGACAAGCGCAGCACGCGCGCGACGTTGAGATAGTCCTGCGGCACGCTGGATACGCCCAGCGCGGTGTTGATGATCATCGGCCAGATGCTGCAGATGAAGATCACGAAGATCGCCGCCGGGTTGGCTTTCTGGAACACCGCCAGGCCGATCGGCAGCCAGGCCAGCGGCGACACCGGCCGCAGCAGGCTGATGATCGGGCTGACTGCGCGATTCAGCAGCGCGTAGCGGCCCAGCAGAAAGCCCAGCGGAATGCCGACCAGCGCCGCCAGGCCGAAGCCCTCGGCGACGCGGCCTACCGACTTCAGCAGGTTCCAGCCGATGCCCTGGTCGTTAGGGCCCTGGTCGTAGAACGGATGCGCGAACACCTCGACCGCGGACGCGAAGGTCTTGCCGGGGCTCGGCAGGTTGCTGGAACCGGCCGCGATCAGCGCCCACACGCCGACCAGCGCCGCCAGCCCGAACAGCGGCGGCAGCAGCCAGGCGAGCGCCGTGCGCAACGCCGCCGCCACGGTTCTGATCAGCGCCATCGGCCGCGTCCTGGCCGGCTGCGGAGTGCTCGCCATCGGCTAGGCCTTGATCTTGAAGGCGGCGGCGTAGTCTGCCGCCTTGGTGGGATCGAAGACGACGCCGTCGAACAGAGTCTCGCTCTTCAGCGGGCTGGCCGGCAGCGCGACGCCCAGCATCTTGGCGACGTCGCTGTACAGATCGATCTGGTTGACCTGGCGCGCGATCGCCAGGTAATCGACGTCCTGCTTCAGCAGGCCCCAGCGGCGGTGCTGGCTCATGAACCAGATACCATGCGACAGGTACGGATAATTGACCTCGCCGTCGGCATAGAACTTCATGTAGTTGTCGTCCTGCCACTTGCCGCCCTTGCCGTCGTCGTAGTGGCCGAGCATGCGGTCGAGTATCACCGGCGAAGGCGCGTTGACATAGGACTTGCCGCCGATGATCTCGGCGACCTTGGCGCGGTTGCTCATCGCGTCGATGTACTGGCTGGCTTCGAGCACCGCGGCCACCATCGCGCGCGCGGTGTTCGGATAGCGGTCGACGAAGGCCTTGGTCGTGCCCAGCACTTTTTCCGGGTGATTTTTCCAGATCGCCTGCGAAGTGGTCGCGGTGTAGCCGATCCTGTCGAACACCGCGCGGCCGTTCCAGGGCTCGCCGACGCAATAGCCGTCCATGTTGCCGACGCGCATGTTCGCGACCATCTGCGGCGGCGGAATCGTGATGGTCTTGACGTCGCGCAGCGGATCGATGCCGTGCGCCGCCAGCCAGTAGTACAGCCACATCGCATGCGTGCCGGTGGGGAAGGTATGCGCGAAGGTGTACTCGCGATCCTTGCTGGCGACGGCGGCTTTGAGCTTTTCGCCGCTATCGACGCCGGCTTCCAGCAATTTGTTCGACAGCGTGATCGCCTGGCCGTTGGCATTGAGATTCATCAGGATCGCCATGTCCTGTTTCTGGCTGCCGATGCCCAAGTGCGAGCCGTAGATCAGGCCGTAGAGCACGTGTGCGGCGTCGAGCTGGCCGAGCTGCAGCTTGTCGCGCACCGCGGCCCAGCTCGCCTCCTTGGTGACGGTCACGTTGAGGCCGTACTTCTTGTAAAGGCCCAGTTCCGAGGCCATGACCACGCTGGCGCAATCGGTCAGCGGGATGAAGCCGATCGTCAGATCGGTCTTCTCCGGCTTGCCGAAATCGGCGGCGCCGGCATTGCGGATGAAGCCCGGCGCCAGCGCCGACAGGCCGAGGCCGCCGGCAGCGAGCAGGGAGTTTTTGACGAAGTGGCGCCGCGTCAGACTGAGTGCATCGGATGTAGGCGGATTTGAATGTTTCACGGGCAACGCTCCAGCAAGCTAATGGTTTGAAAACAGGTCTGAACGGGTTCCGGGATCCGGCACTAGTAGTCCGTTTCATCAAAACGATGACGCAATGAAACCGATGGATTTTTCCGCCAGGCAAGGCGCAGACCCGCCGCCGCACCGTTCGTGCGGCAAGGGGCTGCAACGCCGCCTGGCGGAAAAAGACGCGGTTTCATGTCAGCGTTTTGGTGAAACGGACTACTAGAACTTGTATTCGAGCCACAGCCAGGTCTTGGTCGTGTCGAAAGGCGTGCCAGCGGCGGCCGGAAAATCCTTCGCGGAATAGGCGGCGTACTTCAGGCCGAGCGACAGCTGGTCGGTGAACGGACGCGTCGCCTGCAATTCGAGTTCGGTGCCGTAGTGAATGCTGGCTTCGTCGGAGCGGTAATCGTGCCAACGGGCCAGCAGCGCGACTTTCTCGACATTGCCGCCGACCGAAAAATACAAATCCTTGATGCCGTTGACCGGTGTCACCAGAAACTGGTCGGCCCAGCCCTGGAACGCATGCAGCGTCGCCAGCGGAGTCTGGAAGCTATAAACGCCGTCGCCGCCCAGCACCTCGTAGCCGATCTTCGCGTTGTACTTGTCGTAGGCGAGGCCGGTTTCGATCAGATAGTAGTCGGCGTCGACCGTGGACGGTGCGTCGGCGTAGTCGCTCTGCTGGGCGTACTCGGCCGTATAGCTCAGCGTGAACTTGTCGAGCGGCAGCGTGCCGACCGCGCGCAGCCCCAGCGACTGCGTGTCCTGCCGCGCGATCGGTGGCGCCGGGATCGCGTCGAAGTCCAGCAGATAGGCGTAGGCGCTGAGCGTCAGCGTCTTCAGCGGCGCGTAGGCAAGATTGAACGCATGCGCCTTGATGTCGATATCGCTGCTGCTCTTGCCGCCGATCGAGAACGGCTTGAATGCGTCGACGTTGTAGATGTAGGCGTAATTGAACGTGGTCTTTGGAAGCCAGGTGCTGCTCAGCGACAGTGCGTCGTAGGTCTGCTCGTTCTGGCGCCAGCCGACATTGCCGATGTAGCGCGCGTTGTCGTAGATCAGGCGCTGGCGGCCGTACTTGATCGTGGTCTTCGGCAGGCCGCTGTAGCGGATCCAGCCCTGGTTCAGTTCGTTGGTCTTGGGATCTGCGACCACCGGCAGGCCGGTCTGGCCATTGGTAGTGCTGTTGAACTTGTCGCTGCCCAGCACGGTGACGCCCTCGTATTCGAGCTGGCCGTCGATGTTGTTCCATTTGCCGGTGGTGTAGCCGAGCCGGACGCGAGCGGTCAGCGCGTTGGCGTCGTCGCTGAGGTTGTCCTGGTCGACCTGCTCATAGCGCAGCCGCGCGTCGATGTTCGGTGTGCCGCCGGACGCCGCGTACTGCAGCGTGTCCAGGCCGTCGGCGCAAGCGCCGGTGGACGCTGCCAAGATCGCGGCCGCCACTAGGGAGTTGAAACACCTGATAGACATTGATCGGTTTCCTTGAATGTCCGGCCGCTCTTGCTGCCGGTTGAAAAAACAAAAAAAAGGGCGCCCATCCGGCCGTGCGGATAGGCGCCCTCGCCTCGAATCTCGGTAATCTTCGACTGCAAACTTCGCGGCGCTCCGACGCTGGAGCCATGTGCCGCACCAAAAAACTCAGACCAACACTCAGACCAGAAACTCAGCCCATGGACACGCCGGGCTGCGCTGCTACATCGCGCAGTGAGCGCTCGGCTCCAGCGACTGGATCACGCTGCGCGCGACGTCCACCAGTTTTTGCGAGCGCGTCATCGCGCGTTTACGCATCCAGTGATACGCATCGTTCTCGGTGTGCCGCTCGCGCTCCATCAGCAGACACTTTGCGCGGTGAATCACGCCCTGCTCGTCGCGCTGCTGCTGCGCTTTCTGCAACTCTGCGAGCAACAGGCGCTGCCCACGGAAATGCATCATTGAAATATGGATCAGCGAGCGGATAACGCTCGGCGGCACGCCGTCGACGACGTAGGCACTGAGCCCGAGTTGCATGGCGTCGCGCACCAGCTGACTGTCATCGCGCTCGCTGAGCACCACGATGGGGCGCGGGAACGTATGCGTGATCGCGGCCAGGCCTTCGAGCGTGTCGCGGCTGGGTGAGTCGACGTCGATGATGATCGCGTCGGGTTGCAACTGGCGTACCCGCGAATGAAGGTCGTCGTTCTCATGCACGACGCCCAGCACCACGAAGCCGGTTTCGACCAGGGCACGCTCCAGCTTCGCCGTATGTTGAGTACGGGTATCGACGATCAGAACGCGGACTGTGCTGGTGGAGAACATAGGCAATGCTTGGGTGAGAGGCTCGATTGCAGAGTTGACGAAAACGCCGATGGAATGACGATGGAATGACGATGGAATGACGATGGAAAGACAAAAAAAGCGCCCATCCGATTTTACGGATGGGCGCCTTTGCCCTGCATTGGTGTTCGCTGCGGTACGGGGACTTTCCAACGCTGGAAATATCAGTCGCCGTAGTGGCCAGTAAACAACAGCAATAGCCGAGCCAAAGGCCCTGCACTAGGTAGAATTGTCTAATAATAAGTACATGAACGACGGTTCATGTAAAAACGGCCTTATTTCTTAAATTAACCTCGCCCGCGAGTCCGCGTGCGCCAGGGCTTGGCGTTCTTCTCGACGAACTCGATGATCAGGCTGGCGATGTCGATGCCGGCGACGCTCTCGATGCCTTCCAGGCCGGGCGAGGAGTTGACTTCCATCACCACCGGCCCGTCGGCCGAACGCAGCAGGTCGACACCGGCGACGTTGAGCCCCATCGCTTTTGCGGCCGCCAGCGCCGTGCGGCGCTCGGCCGGCGTGATCCGCACCGGCAGCGCGGTACCGCCGCGATGCAGGTTGGAGCGGAACTCGCCGACCTTGGCCTGGCGCATCATCGTCGCGACGATCCTGCCGCCGATCACGAAGCAGCGAATGTCGGCGCCATTGGCTTCGGCGATGAAGCGCTGCACCAGGAAGTGCGCGTCGAGGCCGCGGAACGCGTCGATCACCGACTCGGCGGCCTTGTCGGTTTCGGCCAGCACCACGCCCTGCCCCTGCGTGCCTTCGATCAGCTTGATCACCATCGGTGCGGCACCAACCACCTTCATCAGGTCGCCGGTGTCGTCGGGCGAATGCGCGAAGCCGGTGACCGGCATGCCGATGCCGTGGCGCGCCAGCAACTGGTGCGCGCGCAGCTTGTCGCGGGCACGGGTGATGGCGACCGATTCGTTCAGCGAATACGTGCCCATCATCTCGAACTGGCGCACGACAGCGGCGCCATAAAACGTCACCGACGCGCCGATGCGCGGAATCACCGCGTCGAAGCCTTCGAGCATTTTCCCGCGGTAATGGATCTCGGTGCAGCGCGGCGCGATCTTCATGTAGCAGCGCAGCACGTCGATCACCTGCACGCTGTGGCCGCGTGCCTCGCAGGCTTCGACCAGGCGCCGCGTCGAATACAGCTTGGTGTTGCGCGACAGGATCGCGATCTTCATCTTGCGTTTCACGGACCGGCCGCCTTGACTGCGACACTCGCCATCAGTGCGGCGCGTTTGCGCCGGCCCAGCAGATAGCCGGCGCCGGGGTCGACCTGCGCGTGGCCGGCCAGTGCGCTGCGGCCAAGCAGCATGCGGAAGCGCAGGTTGTCGCGGGCGGTCAGGGTCATCTCCACCGGCCAAGTCTGCTGGCCGATTGTGACCGGGGTGAGGATTACCGGCCGCAGTTCGCGATGGCCGCCGGAATCGGTGATCCAGCGCTCGCCCAGCAGATCGGTTTCGCACCAGACCGGCGTGTCGTTGCCCTGGATCGGATGCACGCCAAAGCGGATGCGCCCGCCGAGCGGCCGCTCGAGGGCGAACGCATGGATCGTCGAGGTGCGCGCACCGGTGTCGATCTTGGCCTTGATGTTGGGGATGCCGAGTTCATGCAGCGCGACCCATTCGCGCCAGCCGAGCAGCAGCGGCGCGTCCGCACTGTTCGCCGTGCGCGTGCCCCGCAACGAGGTTTGCTTCATGCGCCGGCCGCCGGATTGGTAGCGGGCAAGCCGGTTTGCGGATCGGCAACATCATCGCCGTGCGCGTGCGCGTGCGCGTGCGCGGCCTCGGTCTGCAGCGCTTTCTCCAGCCTGCGGACCAGCCCGACATAGCGGTCGAGCATCGCGCCCGCGTCCGCCAGCGCGGCCTCGTTTTGCTGCGCGACGGCCGCCTGTTCGACGCGGCGGCAGAACGCGGCGAGGTTCATGGAGCCGAACATCTCGCAGTTGCTGCGCATGGTGTGCGCCTGGCGGATCAGCAGCGCGGCATCGCCGCCGGCCAGCGCCGCGCCGACTTCGCGCCGCTGCCGCGGCAGGTCGGAAACCAGAGCTTCGACGATCTCACGCAGGCCGTCGTCGTCGAAAGTCGCGCGCACCGAGGCCAGCATCGCCGGCGCATAGTCACGGTCTTGGTCGACGATCGCGGAGTCCTCGCCGCGGCGCGGGCAGCGCTGCAGCGCCTCGACCAGGCGCTCGGCCGCGACCGGCTTGGAGATGTAGTCGTCCATGCCGGCCTGCTCGCATTTGCGGCGGTCCTCGAGCGTCGCGTTGGCGGTCATCGCGACCAGATGCGGGCGCTGCCCGCGAGGCCAGCGGCGGCAGATTTCGCGGCTCGCCGACAGGCCGTCCATGACCGGCATCTGCATGTCGAGCAGCACCAGGTCGTAGACCTGGCGTTCCACCGACGCCAGCGCCTCGCTGCCGTCGGCGACGAAGTCGGCGTGGTAGCCCAGCCGCTGCAACAGCAGCCGCGCGACTTTCTGGTTCACCGCATTGTCTTCGGCGACCAGAATGCGCAGCGGATGCCGGTGCCCCAGCTCGCGCGGCAGCGCGAAGCCGGCCGGCTTCGCGCTGCCGCGGCCGGTTTTGAACAGCACCGCTTCGACTTCCTGCAGCAGCCGCGCCGGTTTGATCGGTTTTTGCACGCCGCCCGACACCACGCCGGGCTCGTGGATGTCCTGGGCCACCGAACTCAGCACCAGGATCGGCATCTCGCGCTCGGAGCGCAGCTTGCGCAGCGCGCGCGCCAGTTCCAGGCCGTCCATGCTCTGCATGTGGAAGTCGAGCAGCGCCAGGTCGAAGACGTCGCCGCGGCCGACCCAGGCCAGCGCCTCGCTGGGCGAGCGCGTGCTCAGCGGCGCCATGCCCCATTGCTCGGTGTAGTGGCGCAGGATGCGGTTGTTGATCTCGATGTCGTCGACGATCAGCACGCGCAGGCCGCGCAGCGAGGCGGCGGCGACGGCCGGCGTGATCCGCTGCTGCACCGCCACCGCCTCGGTATGGAAGCTGAAGCGGAACGTCGAACCCTGGCCACGCTCGCTGTGCGCGGTGATGCTGCCGCCCATCAACTCGACCAGGCGCCGGCAGATCGACAAGCCCAGGCCGGTGCCGCCGTATTGGCGCGTGGTCGAGCTGTCGGCCTGGATGAACGGATGGAACAGCGTCGGCAGCACTTCGGCGTCGATGCCGATGCCGGTGTCGCGCACATCGACGGCGATCTGGTGCTCGTTGTGCTGCAGCGCCTGGGTCTGCACTTCCACCGATACCTGGCCGCCGGCCGGCGTGAACTTGACCGCGTTGGACAGCAGGTTGACCAGCACCTGGCGCAGGCGGCCGCTGTCGCCCAGCAGCGCGTCCGGCAGGCCGGCGGCGATCAGGTAGCCCAGCTCGACGCCGCTGTTCTGCGCGCTGCCGGCGACCAGGTCGATCGCGCTCTCGATGCACTCGTGCAGGCTGAAGGGCGCACGCTCCAGCTGCATGCGGCCGGCCTCGATCTTGGAATAGTCGAGGATGTCGTTGATCACCGTCAGCAGATGCTCGCCGCTGTTGCGGATCACTTCGGCGCTGTCGCGCTGATCCGGCGTCAGCGCGGTATCGAGCAGGATGCTGGTCATGCCGATGATCGCGTTCATCGGCGTGCGGATCTCGTGGCTCATGCTCGACAGGAACGCCGACTTCAGCTGCGAGGCTTCCACCGCCGCGGCCTCGCGCACCTGGGCCTGGGTATGGGCGTGCTCGAGCTGCAGCAGATCGGTGATGTCGTCGCAGACGGCGACGCCGGCGATGATGTCGCCGCCGGCGTCGCGCACCGGCGCTGCGGAAATGCGCAGCACGCCGCGGCGGCCGTCACCGCGCTCGATCGTGACGTCCTCGCCGAGCACGGTCTCGCCGTCGACGATCGCCCGCATCAGCGGCCAATCCAGGCCCTGGTAGCGGCGGCCGTCCGCGTGATAGGCGATCCATTCCTCCGGCTGGCCCACCGAATCCAGCCGGGCATGCTGCCACAGCCGCTCCATGCGCGAGTTGGTGAAGATCGGCTTGCCCGTAGGCGCCTCGCCGATCAGCAGCGCGCAGGGCAGCGCGTGGATCGTGGTTTCGAGCAGGCGCACGCTGCGGTCGCTGAGCTGCTGCCAGGCTGCTTCCAGCTCGGTGATGTCGAGGCCGGCCGCGAACAGATTGACGATGCCGCCGTCGGCGCCGCGCACCGGCGACAGCATCAGCTCGATGCGCCGCGCCTGCGCGTCCGCGCCGGCACCGCGGTAGTAGGTGGATTTGTCGCGGAACACCTCGCCGCCGGCAGCGGCCAGCACGGCGCGGCGGAAAAACGCCTGGGTGTCCGCAGCTTGGCCGGTCCAGGGCCCTTCCCAGATGGGCGTGCCGACCATGTCCTCGGCCGTAACGCCGGTGCCGTGGACGCTCAGCTCGTTGCAATGCAGGATCGTGCCGTCGAGCCTCAGCAGCGCCTGCATCAGCGGCGACTGCTGGAACACTGCATCGAGCAGGTTCTGGCGCTCGCTCAGCAGCAGCTCGCTGTTGGCCTCTCGGCGACGGGCCTGGACTGTGGCGGTGACGTCTTCGACGCGATGGATCAGGCCGCGCACCGCGCCGCCGCGCATCACCGGCGTGTTCAGCGGCGACCAGAACTTCTCCTCGAAGCCGCGTCCGTCGGGGCGCGGCACGTCGTATTTCTGCAGCGGCATCGCATCGGGCAGGCCGCTGGCGATGGCGCGCTCCAGCGAGGCGCGCAGCTTGCTCACGCCGTCGGCATCGGGTTCGTCGGGGTTGTCGGGAAACACTTCGAACAGGCCGCGGCCGAGGATCTGCTCGCGCACCGTCAGCGTCGCGGCCAGGTAGGCGTCGCTGGCGGTGACGATGGTGTAGCGCGGCGCGTCCGGCAACAGCAGCAGATACAGCCCGGGCATCTGCTCGAACATCTCGCGAAAATCGAGCAGGCCGGCGAGATCCGTCCGCGCTTGCGGCGCGAGCCCCGCGGTCGGCTTCGGCGCGGCGGCCTGTGGCACGCCGAAGCCGAGGGAGGGTTCCACTCGACGGCTCATCTGAAACTCCTGGGTTTCTGCGCCGCATTATCGGGAAAAAGCCGGCGCTCGCGCGCCGTGCTGATAAAATGATCGCCCGTTCAGCGACCGCCGCAGCTTCCGGCTCCCATCCATGTCAGCGCAGCACTTCGACGTTATCGTCATCGGCGGCGGCCACGCCGGCACCGAGGCCGCGCTGGCCGCGGCGCGCTCGGGTGCGGCGACGCTGCTGGTCACGCAGTCGATCGACACGCTCGGCCAGATGTCCTGCAACCCGGCGATCGGCGGCATCGGCAAGGGCCATCTGGTGCGCGAGATCGACGCACTGGGCGGTTTGATGGCGCGCGCAGCGGATCACGCTGGCATCCAGTTCCGTATGCTCAATGGCAGCAAGGGCCCGGCGGTGCGCGCGACGCGCGCGCAGGCCGACCGCGCGCTGTACAAGGCGTTTGTGCGCAGCGCGCTGGAGCATCAGCGGAACCTGCAGCTGTTCCAGAACGAGGTCGATGACCTGATCGTCGAAGGCACACGCGTCGCCGGCGTCGTCACCCGCATCGGCCTGCGCTTCACGGCACGCGCGGTGGTGCTGACCACCGGTACGTTCCTCGGCGGGCGCATCCACGTGGGTCTGGCGCATCATCCGGGCGGCCGCGCCGGCGACTCACCGTCGCTGCCGCTGGCCGCCCGGCTGCGCGAGCTGATGCCGCGCACCGGCCGCCTGAAGACCGGTACGCCGCCGCGGCTCGACGGCCGCACGATCGCCTGGGACCAGCTGCTGCCGCAGCCCGGCGACACGCCGGTGCCGGTGTTCTCGTTCATCGGCAGCGCTGCGCAGCATCCGCGTCAGGTCGCCTGCCATATCACGCATACCAACCAAGCCACGCACGACATCATCCGCAGCGGCTTCGACCGCTCGCCGATGTTCACGGGTGTGATCGAAGGCGTCGGTCCGCGCTATTGCCCTAGCGTCGAGGACAAGGTCAACCGTTTCGCCGACAAGACCAGCCACCAGATTTTTCTGGAGCCCGAAGGTCTCGGCACCACCGAGATTTATCCGAACGGCATTTCCACTTCACTGCCTTACGACATCCAGCAAGCCTTTGTCCATACGATCAAGGGCCTCGAGAACGCGCGCATCGTGCGGCCGGGTTATGCGATCGAGTACGACTATTTCGACCCGCGCGATCTGTCGCGCACGCTGCAGACCAAGGCCGTGCAGGGCTTGTTCTTTGCCGGTCAGATCAACGGCACAACTGGTTACGAGGAAGCGGCGGCGCAGGGCCTGCTTGCCGGCATCAACGCCTCACGTTTTGCCAGTGAGCAGGAAGCCTGGACGCCGCTGCGTCACGAGGCCTATATCGGCGTGCTGGTCGACGATCTGATCACGCGCGGCACCAGCGAGCCGTACCGCATGTTCACGTCGCGCGCCGAACATCGGCTGCTGCTGCGCGAGGACAATGCGGATCTGCGCCTGACGCCGGTCGGCCGCGAACTGGGGCTGGTCGACGACGAGCGCTGGTCGCGGTTCAACGCCAAGCGCGAGGCGATCGATGCGGAGCGTGCGCGGCTTGAGACTCTGTGGTTGAAGCCGGCTGATCTGGCCGCGCCGGAAACGGTGGCGGTGTTCGGTCCGGCGCCGGTATCGAATCGCGTGTCCGCTCTTGAATTGCTGCGTCGTCCCGAGGGTAGTTATCCGGTGCTGCAGCGGCTGGGGCTTGCGGATGAGTCGATCGATCCGCTGGCGGCGGAGCAGGTTGAGATCGAGGTGAAGTACGCAGGCTACGTGACGCGGCAGCAGGCGGAGATCGAGCGCGCGGCGCGGTACGAGAATGCACGCTTGCCGGTGGAGCTGGATTATTCGGCGGTGTCGGGCTTGTCGAACGAGGTTCGGCAGAAGTTATTGCAGCATCGGCCCGAGACTCTTGCGCAGGCTTCACGCATTTCGGGCGTGACGCCGGCCGCAGTTTCGCTGTTGATGGTGCATCTGAAGAAGATCGGACTGCTCAGGGTGATGGCGTCGGCGTAGGTCGGCAATCCCGTTGCCGACCTGCGAAGCTGGATGCGCAATCGAGGGTTCACGTCGGCAACGGGATTGCCGACCTACGGACTGAACGTCATCAGGGCCGCTTAAGCCTCGGCGCTGGCGCAGGCATCCCCAATCGCCCGCAGGGCATCGCGCCGCGAAATGATCCCCACCAGCTTGCCGTCCTCGACCACCGGATACCGCCGATGCGAAGCATTGGTAAACATCGTGCACAGATGCGTCAGGCTCGTATCCGGTGACACCGTCACCACCTTGGTGCTCATGAACTGGCTGACCGGCCCGGCCACGCAGGTGTCATGAGAGGCGATGAATGCGATCGACAGACAGTCGCGTTCCGACAGCATGCCGATCAGGTGGCCCTGCGCATCCAGCACCGGCGCGCTGGCGATGCGATGTTTCACCAGTGCATGGGCCGCCGACATCACCTCCATCTCCGGAGTGAAGGAAATCAGGCTGGTCGTCATGTAGTTGCGGACGATCACGGAGTCGAGCGTGGCCATGGTCAGTTGCCGGTCGGTGCCAGATTGGATGCGGAGCGCCAAGAGCGCTCCTGAACCTTACTCCCGGCACCGGATGTCGACAACCGTCATCCGGACGAGCCACCCGGTGAAGCCCTAGCCGCTGAGATACCAGTGCAGACGCTGGCCGTGTTCGCGCAGCCAGCGGCGGTGCTGCTCGAAGTCCGGCATCTGGCGCCCGACCAGCGCCCAGAAGCGGTCGGAGTGATCCAGGTGTACCCGGTGACACAGCTCGTGGATGACCACGTAGCGGAACACCAGCGGCGGGGTCAGCACCAGCCGCCATGACAGGCTGATCAAACCCGAGGGCGCGCAACTGCCCCAGAGGGTCTTCTGATCGGCGATGCGCGGGCCGTCGAATGTCACGCCCAGGCGCGCGGCTTCTTCCGTCATCAGCCTCTGCGCGTCGTTGTAGGCCTCTTTCTTCAACGCGTCGCGCAGCAGTTTGGTCAGTTTGCCCGGATGCGACAGCACGTTCGGCGGGCAGAACAGGCTCAGCGTGCCGGGCTCGATGCGCAGCATCGGCGCACGCACCTGGGCCGGTATCACTTTCAGTGCGGTCGGCTGGTCGCGCAGCGGCAGCAGGTCGTGGCCGTCCCAGCGCAGCTGCGGTGACGGCCCGCACCGGGCATCGCGGGCATCGCGCAGTTTCCACTCGGCAATCTTCTGGCGGATCCAGTCTTCGCGGCTGCGTAGGAAGTCGCGTGCGACCTGGCGCGATACGAAGCGTGGGATCACCAGCACCACTTCGCTGGACGACACCACCTCGACGCGGATGCTGCGCGACTTGGCGCTGATGCGTTCGCGCACCTGGTAGGCGTCGAACAGCAGGTCGAGTTGGTTGGCCGGGTTCACAGCGCGCGCAGGCATCGGTGGATCGTCGTTATCAAATATTGCCGTCTAAAAATAATATACATCAAAAAATCACGTTCTGAGGATTTTCAGCCGAGCCGGTTGAATGCGTCCAGCTCGGCCTGGTTCAGCAGCACGATCTGCTGCTCCGCGGCCGGGCGGTCGACGTCGCCGCGCCCGACATTGAGCATCTTCAACAGGTACGGGACCAGCGCCAGCCGCAGATTCTTTTCGAGCATGCCGCGACGCATGCCGAAGTCGTGTTCGACGACGCGCTTCTGCGGATCGGTGAGCTGCGGATGCGGGCCGATGCGCACGCACACGTGGTTGCGCCAGTCCCAGTCCTGATCGCTGTCGATGTTCGCCGCCTCGCCCAACTCGGGCAGGCCGATGATGCGCGACAGCAGGAAGTCGCGGAACGCCTGGTGATCGTTGGAGTAGGCGCGCGCATGCCAGCGGCCAACGTAGGCCAGCGAGTGCGGTGCAATCAGCAGACGACGCGGATCGGGCCGATTCATCGACTGGTATTCGATCGCGAGCCAGCGACGTTCGCGGATCGCGCCGCCGATGCGCTGCAGCACGCGCACGTCGAATTCGCGCTGCGGCAGATCCAGTGTTTCGGCCGGCACCTGACCGCCGGCGGCCATCGCCAGCGGCAGATCCTGCGCGAGATCGTGATGCCGCAGCACGGTCAGAAATTCTTCCGCGGTGCCGCGCAGGAACGCAGGCTCGAAGCGATCGTCGGCGCGATAGATTCCGGTCTCGTTGTCGAGCACCAGGTTGTTCGGGCAGCGCGCGCGATACAGCTGAAAATCTTTCTCGGCCTTGCGCGTGCTGATGTCGAAGGCGTCGCGCAGATCGCCGACGCGGATCTGGCCGTCCCAGATCATGCGGGCCTCGAGCAGCATGAAACGCTGGCGTTGATCCCAGGGCAGTTTTGCGGTGTCGACGATCGTCATAAGTGAGTGCGCCAGGCATTGACACGGATGAAGGTTTACTGACGAAAAAGTAAGTCGGCGGAAAGCGGTAAAAAAATCGTCATCGCGCTGGCAAGCCTTGTTCTACGGGCCTTGCAGCCACTTTCGAAGCTGCTTATCCACAGGCTTATCCCATCAATCTGTCGATAAGTCGCAAGCTTTCTCTGCTGTCTGTCATGCAAGACGCAATACTGGTCGCAGCCTTGTCGCAGGTCGGCGGACGAATCGGGTGGAGCGCGTTCTATGCTTAGACCTTGCATCGTTCAGTCCGCACGATAACCGATGCGTTGCAGCAATCCTTCGAGCTCGTCGAGCGAATGGAATTTGACGCGCAGCTCGCCTTCGCCGCCGCGCTCCGCGGTCACGCTGACCGGATAGCCGAGCTGATCCGACAGCGCGCGCTCGAGCGCCGCCCAGTCGCTGGACTTGGTGCCCGGTTTGGTGCTCAGCGTGAACAGGATGCGCGCATCGCGCGTCGCAGCGACGCGCCGCTCGAGTGCGCGCACCGTGAGCTTGTGGCGGATCACTTCGTCGGCCATGCCCACCTGATCGCGCAGCGCCAGGCCCGCGAGCACTTTGGCGTGGCCCAGATGAATGTGCCCTTCGTTGACCAGCGCCGCGACTTCCGGCGCCAGATGCAGCAGGCGCAGATAGTTGCTGACGTACTCGCGCGACTTGCCGATGCGTTTGCCGATCGCCTCGTGGGTCAGTCCGAACACGTCGCCGAGCCGCTTCATGCCGGCCGCCGCTTCCATCGGCGTCAGCGATTCGCGCTGCAGGTTTTCGATCAGGCCGACGACGAAGGCTTCGGTGTCGCTCAGATCGTCGCGGACGATGGCCGGGATCTCGTGCAGGCCGGCGGCCTGCGCCGCGCGCCAGCGCCGCTCGCCGGCGAGCAGCTCGAAGCCCCAGACGCGCGTGCGCAGCACCACCGGCTGGATCACGCCCGATTCGCGGATCGACTGCGCCAGCTCGGCCAGGCTCGCCGCGTCGAAATGGCGGCGCGCCTGCTGCGAGCCCGGGCGGATCAGATCCACCGGGACGTGACGTATGGAATCGGCGTGGCGGGTGCTCATACTGCGGTGCGTGCTCGATAACGGTGCGGGCTTGAATCCGGAATAGCGGCAGCGGTGAAAGCCTATGCGACAATGAAGGGCAGGCCACTTCAGAAGGGCATTATCGTGGAAGAGCACTACAGAGCCATCATCCAGGCGCTAGGCGAGAACCCGGACCGCGAAGGGCTGCTGCGGACGCCGGCGCGCGCCGCCAAGGCGATGCGCTTCCTGACCCAGGGCTACGAGCAGGATATCGACACCATCGTCAATGGTGCCATCTTCGAGTCGAGCAACGACGAGATGGTGATCGTGCGCGACATCGAGCTGTATTCGATGTGCGAGCACCACTTGCTGCCGTTCATCGGCAAGGCTCATGTTGCCTACCTGCCTCAGGGCAAGGTCGTCGGTCTGTCCAAGATTTCGCGCATCGTCGACATGTTTGCACGGCGTTTGCAGATACAGGAGAACCTGACCAAGCAGATCGGCGAGTGCATCCAGTCGGTTACCCATGCGGCCGGCGTCGCCGTCGTCATCGAAGCGAAACACCTGTGTTCGATGATGCGTGGGGTCGAGAAGCAGAATTCCGCGATGGTGACGTCGATGATGATCGGCCGCTTCCGCGAAGACCCGCGCACACGGATGGAGTTTCTGAACCTCGTGCGCACCCAGTAGTCTCAGCTATGACTCTCATTGACCGATCGGTCCGGTGCCACCCCAGGGTTCGGGTAGACTTTCAGGCCGGCCCGACGGGGGCGTCCTTGAACAGAGCCCGGAACAGAGCCCGCACCGGCGGTACCTCCCTACGGCCGTCGTCATCCGGGTTGGAGGTATGAAGATGGGCTCAGCCCCAGGCTTGAAGTTGGAGAAGACCGCGCAGGTCGAAGTATTGGCCTCGATGGACGCTTTCGTGCGCGCCGAGATGGAAGCGCACCGGGAGCGCCGCAATCTGTGGTTCCCCAACGAACTGGTGCCGGCCGACGCCGACCTGCCCGGCAGCTGGGACGAGTCGCTGCGTGAGGTCCGCGCCGCTGCCCGCGATCTGCCGGACGTGGTCCGCGTCGCGGTCGCGCTGAACCTGCTGACCGAAGAGGGGCTGCCGCACTTCCATCGCCTGATTGCCGTGTATTTCGGCGAGCACTCGGCCTGGTCGGACTGGAACAACATGTGGACGGCTGAAGAAGACCGTCACGGCTGCGCGCTGCGCGACTACGTCCGCGACGCGCGCCTGTTCAATATGGGTGAACTCGAGCGCCAGCAGTACGCGTACATCGAGGCCGGGTTCGATCCGGAGTGGGAACAGGATCCCTATCGCCTGCTCGCGTACACCTCGCTGCAGGAGAAGGCCACCCAGCTGTCGCATGCCAATACCGGGCGTATGGCTGCCGGCTGCGAGAACCTGCTGCAGCGCGTACTCGCACATCTGGCTGGAGACGAGTCGCGGCACTACGTGTTCTACCGCTCGATGTTCGGCGAGATCATCAACCGCGATCCGGATCGCGCGCTGGTGTCGCTGCAAAAAGTAGTATCGAACTTCTCGATGCCGGGCCACCGCATCGCCGGCTTCGACGACATGAGCGAAGTCGTGCGCCGTGCGGATATTTTCGGCGCGCGCCAGTATCAGCGTATCGTCGAGGAGTGCCTGGCGCACTGGGAAGTCGACAAGCTCACCGGGCTGTCAGCCAGCGGCGCCGAGGCGCAGGAAAAGCTGCTCAAGGTGCCGGCGCGGCTCGAGCGCATGGCCGACTATGTGGCCAGCAAGGAAAAGCCGAAGACTTTCCGCTTCGCCTTCGCCTACAACCGCGAAATCGTTATCTAAGTGCCTCGTTTCCCAAGTACAGTCACGAATCCGCGGCGGATTTTCGCGCCTGGGGGCGTTGCGACTCCTCGCCATAGCGGGGCTATGCCTCGTCGTCGCGCCTTGCCAGTCGCAAAACTCCGCGTGCGCCTTCGTGACCGTACTTGGGAACCGAGGCACTAAGGCGAATGCCTGCGCTGCCGAAGCTCAAGGGCCAGCGGGTCCTGATCACCGGCGCGGGCAGCGGCCTCGGCCGTGCGCTCGCGCAGGGCTTCGCCGCCGCGGGCTGGCGTGTTGCCTGCAGCGATGTGCGCCTGGATGCCGCGCAACAGACGGCTAGCGATCTCGCTGCTGGTGGCGCAAGCAGCTTGGCACTGGCGCTCGATGTGCG
The DNA here is from genome assembly GCF_028291725.1 of Hydrocarboniphaga sp. Taxonomy (GTDB): domain Bacteria; phylum Pseudomonadota; class Gammaproteobacteria; order Nevskiales; family Nevskiaceae; genus Hydrocarboniphaga. The sequence continues at coordinate 59,254 of NZ_JAQGNT010000100.1, forward strand.
CTCGGAAGCAGGCTTCGCCGACGTCGTCGCCGAGGTACAAAAAGCCTGGGGCGGCATCGACGTGCTGGTCAACAACGCGGGCGTCGCCACCGCTGGCACCGTCGCCGATTCGCCGATCGAACAATGGCGTTTCGTGCTCGACATCAACCTGCTCGGCTGCGTGCGCGGCGCGCGTGCGGTGATTCCGTTGATGAAAGCGCAGGGCGCCGGCCGCATCGTCAACGTCGCCTCCTTCGCCGGCATCGCCAACCCGCCGGCGCTGGCCAGCTACAACGTCAGCAAGGCCGCAGTGATTTCGCTGTCCGAGACGCTGCGCAGCGAACTGGCTGGCGACGGCATCGGCGTAAGTGTCGCCGCGCCGTCGTTCTTCAAGACCGATCTGCTGAACAGCGGCCGCGGCGAAATCGCCGATGCGGCGCACAGCACCGCGCCGCAGATGCAGCGCATCGTCGAGCGCCTGATGGACAAGGCCAGCGTTAGCGCGGCCGACGTCGCAGGCGATATTTTCGATGCGGTGCAGAACGAGCGCTTCCTGGTGATCACGCATGCCGAGGCGCGCAAGCAGGCGCTGATCAAACGCTATGCGCCGGAGATGTTCTTCAGGATGGCGCTGAAGTCGACGGCGGCGTTTCTGGCGAAACGGACGTAGTTCGATCACTGAACTGTAGGAGCGGCCCATGGCCGCGATTGAGGCTTCACCGACACAATCGCGGCCATGGGCCGCTCCTACAGTGGCGACACGCTGGCGCAGCGCTTTGGTGAAACGGACTACGAGTTGCGAACCTCGAAGTCGTCGAAGCCGGGCGAGTCCTCGCTTATCCATTCGAGCTGGTCCACCTGCGCCGCGGCCGGCCCCAGATGCAGCCAGGCGCGCAGTTGCTCCAGTGCGTCCGGCTCGCCGTAGGCGCAGCCCTCTACCGAACCGTCCTCGCAATTGCGCACCCAGCCGCGCAGGCCCAGCTCCAGCGCCTTGTGCCGCGTCGACTGGCGGAAGTAGACGCCCTGAACCCGTCCGTTCACGCTAAAGCGGTAACATAGCTTGAAGGCTGAGTTCATCGAGACACCGGTTCCGGGACGTCGCAGGAGTGCCGACATGGGCATGTTAAAACGCTGGCGCGAGCGCATCGACAAGCGCGGTGCCGATCATCGTCTTGCCGACGGCGATGCGACTCTGCCCGAACGCTTCGCGTTCTCGGCCGCGATTCCGGCCGGCAGCTTCGGCTCGCTGTGCCGCGTCGATCTGCAGCTGCTGCGCGAACCGCAGCAGGACGGCGAGCGCATGCATCTGCGCGCGCACTTCCAGACCAACTTCGCCTCGGTGCTCAGGCCGGCGCTGCTGCAGGCGGCCGGCGCGATGGCGGACGAGCCGTCCGCGTCGCGCGCGATCGAGCCGGCGGGCCGTGCCGCGCGGATCGCCCATGCCGGCCTGCAGAAAGTCCTGGCGACGCGCCTGGTGCAGCGCGTGGCCGCGCCGCTGCTGACGCACGACTTCAACACCTGGATGGAGATCCAGGCTTCGACCGAGCCGCTCGACGACGGCGCGCATTCGCTGGTGCCGCAGCAGGAGAGGCTCGCCGCGATGGGTATTCAACCCGCGCGCGGCATCGGTCCGCAGGCCGAGAACTGGTCGAGCCAAACGCCCAACGGCTATGCGCAGCTATCGCTGCTGCAGGTCGACAAGTCGCATCTGCCGCCGGAGCTGGCGAAGCACTTCGGCAAGCAGCCGTTCCAGCTGGCCGCGGCGATCGTCAATACCGTCGAGCGCAAGTAGCCTGCGTAGGTCGGCAATCCCTTGCCGACATGAGGCGGTGATTGCGCATCCGAGGGTACACGTCGGCAAAGGATTGCCGACCTACGGTGATTGGTTGACCCCTAGCGCCTGCAGGGTTTCGATGGTCAGACCACCCTGCGTCAGCTCGTTCCTGGCCTGGTAGGCGCGTAGTGCCTGCGTCGAACGAGAGCCCCAGCGGCCGTCGCTCGAGCCCGGATCGAATCCGTCTTTTGCCAGTGCCTGCTGCACGCGACGCAACAGCTGCGGTGTCGCGTTGATGTCGCAGACCATGCTGAACCACTGGTTGCGCGCCGCCGATATCTGGACGACGCGAGTGACGTCCTCGTAGACCGGCGGTGTCGGCACGCTGCGCTGGTACGCGGGCTCGACGATCTGGCGGACGCGCCGCGTGATCGTGCGCTCGGGCGCATCGACCAGCCTGGTTTCGGCCGGCGTAATCAAGTTCTTGTGACGCAGCGTTTTGTAGACCGCCGGCTGCGCGACCGGCTCGCTGCGCGCCGGCTCGACCAGCAGTTTGCGCTTCACGATCCGGTATTCGATCGGGCCTTCCACCGCGCACATTTCGCCAGTGACCGGATGTGGCTTCAGCACCGTGCCGGTGCGCGTCACCACGCGCTCTTCGACGGTCCTGTACTGCGCCGGCTGCACGCGATCATGCGAGCCGGCCGGCTTCACCAGCACCTGCTCCTCGACGACCTCGTATTCGGCCGGCCGGGTCACGACGCGGCGTTTGCCGGCCGGGCGCGTCTCGGTTTTCTCGACCCATTCGTAGCGCGCCGGCACCGTTTCGAAGCGCTCGCCGCCAGGCACTTTCAGCACTGATTCGGTCCGGCGCTCGTAGCGCGCCGGCTGCAGCCACTGCGCCCAGCATTCACCGGGCTGCGCTTTCGGCGGCTCGGCCAGCAGCAGGCCTGCGTCGGCCGGTGGCCCGGCTGCCTGCGCGGCCGTCACCATCAGGCTGGCCGCAAGCAGCAGTGCCGCGCGGTGCATGGGGCGCTTCAAGCTCGTTTCGCTCAGCTGTCGCTGGCACGTCCGGCGGAATGAACGCCGAGACGTTCGAGCGTCTCCAGCGTGATGCCGCCCTGGGCCATGCCCTGCGAGGCCTGGTAGCGGCGCACGCCATCGGCCGTGCCGCTGCCGATGCGGCCGTCGAGCGGGCCGCTGTAGTAGCCGGCGGATTTGAGTGCCTGCTGCAGCGCGCGCACGGTGTCCGGCGTCGCATTGGTTTCGCAGAGCACGCCGCGCCATTCCATGTGGCCGTCGGCGATTTTCTCTTGCCGGGTGAGGATCTGGTATTCGGCCGGGATCGCGATGCGGTTTTCGCGTGCCGGCTCGACGAGCCTGCGCACCTTGATGTTCTGGTACTGCGCCGGCACTTCTTCCTTGCGGACCTCGGCCTCTTTCACCAGCACCTGGCGGCGCACGGTCTGGTATTCGGCCGGGATTTCGCTGCGCCGCGTCGTCGCGGGCTGGTCGACTTCGCTGTGCGTGACCTCGCGATATTCGGCCGGACTCTCGACCAGGCACATGATGTCGCCAGTGAGGTTGTCGACTTTCTCGACCAGGCCGTGGCCGCGCTTCCATTGCTGGCTCGCCGGCTTCACCAGCTGGCGTTCGCTCGTCGTTTTATAAGTCGCCGGAACCTGCTCCAGCTTCTCGGCCGCCGGTTTGACCAGCAGTTGCTGCTCTTCCCATCGGTACTGGGCCGGTACGACTTCGACGATGCGCTCCGACGCCGGCTTGACCATCACCGTCTGCTCGTCCCATTCGTAGCGCTCGGGGATCACCTCGATGCGCTCGGACTCGGCTTTTTTCAGCACCGACTCGCTGAGCGTCTTGAACTGCGGCGGCGTGTAGACGCGGGCATAGCATTCGCCGACGCGTGCGCGCAGCGGCAGGCCGGTGTCGAAGACCGCTTCCTGGGCAAAGACGGGCGCAGCGACGAAGGCCGCCAGCACGCAGCCGGCGGCAAAACGATGGCGTAGCATGGACACTCCCTGGTGTCCGGCAAGCCTAGCGGTGTGACGCACGCACGCCAAGCAGACATTCCATACCGGTCCCCGATACTGGCCACTAGTTCGTAGGGCGGGTCATGACCCGCCGTTTTTCGGCCTGCGAGAAACAAAATCAAAACGGCGGGTCGCGACCCGCCCTACATAAGGCGCACCTTGAACAGCGCCCGCGAGCGCGTCCAGATGTAGCCGACCACGCCCAACGTCGCCATGCCGCCGGCGATCACCGACGGCACCGTGCCCAGCAGTTTCGCGGCCAGGCCCGACTCGAATGCGCCGAGTTCGTTCGACGCCGAGATGAAGATGCTGTTGACCGAGGCGACGCGGCCGCGCATGTGATCCGCGGGCAGGGTCTGCAGCAGCGTGTTGCGGATCACCACGCTGACGCTGTCGAAGGCGCCGCTGGCGAACAGCGCCGCAGCCGACAGCCAGAACGTCTTGGAGACGGCGAACGCCAGCGTCGCGACGCCGAAGCCGGCGACCACCAGCAGCAGCGTACTCCAGGGCCGGCGCGTCGGCGGATACCAGTTGCAGGCGATCACCGTGATCAGTGCGCCGGCGGCCGGCGCCGCGCGCAACAGGCCCAGGCCCTGCGGGCCGACCTTGAGAATATCTTCGGCAAAGATCGGCAGGATCGCGACCACGCCGCCGAACAGCACCGAGAACATGTCCAGCGAGATCGCGTACAGCAGGATCTTGGTCTTCCAGACGTAGGCGATGCCTTCGCGCAGGCTCGCCCACAGCGCGATGCCGGCCGGCGGCGACACCGGCTGCTTCTCGATGCGGCCGATCAGCACGATGTTGATCAGCACCATCGCCAGCACCACGATCAAGGTGCCGGTCAGGCCGACGCCGACGTACAGGAACCCGGCGAGCACCGGACCGGCGATCGCGCCCGCCTGGAAGAAAGTCGCGTTCCAGCTCGCCGAGTTGGAATAGATCTCACGCGGAATCAGGAACGGCCGCAGCGACGCCGATGCCGGCGAATAGATGCCGCGCGCCAGGCCGAGCATGAACACCGAGGTGTAGATGATGCCCAACGTCACCGGCTGCGACAGCATCGCCTGGGTCGACGGCAGCGTCGCGCAGAGCAGCAGCGCCGATCCGGCCGCGATCACCGCGCCGGCCATCTGCATCAGCCGGGTTTTTTCGCGGCGGTCGGCGAGATGTCCGCCGAACAGCGCCAGGCCTATGAACGGAACCGCTTCGGCGAGGCCGATCAGGCCCAGCGCCAGCGGATCGTGCGTCATCTGGTACAGCGCGTAGCCGAGCACCACGGCCTGGATCAGCACGCCGGTGGATAGCAGCAGGTTCGCCGTGATCAGCCGCCGGAACGGCGCGTGACGCAGGGCGGCGTAGGGGTCGTGGCGGGGGCTGCTCATGGAAGCCGCGCAGGGTACAGATTGATGCGGCGGATGTCTCGCGCGCGTCCCTCGATACGGCCCGCATGCGGGCCTACTCGGGAGGAACGGAGATCCGCGCAAAACCCCGTTCCTCCCGAGTAGTTCGCGCAGCGAACGTATCGAGGGACGGACGAGACCCCGCGTTCTTGAACGCCCACAAAAAAAGGCCGGACGGCTTGCGCCGTCCGGCCCTGGTTACAACGCGACGCTTGAGGCTTACTTCGCCAGCACGCGGAACTCGACGCGGCGATTCTGCGCACGGCCCTCGTCGGTGTCGTTGCTCGCAACCGGCTTGCTCTCGCCGTAGCCCTTCGCGGTCAGACGGCTGGCCGGGATGCCCTGGGTGACCAGGTAGGCCTTGACCGAGTTCGCGCGGGACTGCGACAGCTTCAGGTTGTACGCGTCGCTACCCTTGCTGTCGGTGTGACCGGCCAGCTCGACCTTCATCTGCGGATCGCTCTTCAGGCCAACCGCGACACTGTCGAGGACGGTCTTGCTGTCACCGGTCAGGGTTGCCTTGTTGAACTCGAAGTTGACGTTCTGCAGCACGATGGTCTGGGCTTCGCGGACGCAGCCTTCGGCATCGACCTTCAGGCCGTACGGGGTGTTCGGGCACTTGTCGGCATAGTCCGGCACGCCGTCACGATCGCTGTCGAGCGGGCAACCGCTGGCATCCACGGTGGCGCCACGCGGGGTGTTCGGGCACTTGTCGAGGTAGTCGGCAACGCCGTCACCGTCGGAGTCGACCGGGCAGCCCTGGGCATTGACCGGCGCACCGCGCGGGGTGTTCGGGCACTTGTCGAGGTAGTCCGGCACGCCGTCGCCGTCCGCGTCGAGCGGGCAGCCGCGGCTGTCGACCTGGACGCCGGCCGGCGTGTTCGGGCAGGCATCGTTCGGGTCGACCACGCCGTCGCCGTCGGCATCCAGCGGCTTGCGCTTGCCGATGTCGGCCTGCAGCGCGACGCCGACTTCGAGGTCGTACAGCGGGTCGTTGCCAGCGGAGGCATGGTCGCTGAACACCGCCACGTAGCGGCCTTCGGTGCGCAGCTTCAGGCCCTCTGTCAGCGGAACGAAGAAGCCGAGGCCGGCATTGGCGTAACCGCCGCCGGCGGTGTCGCCCTCGACTTTTTCACTGGTGTAGCCGCCGCCCGCGAGGACGAACGGCTGGAAGCCGCCGGTCGTGAACGGGAACAGGAAGTCGCCACCGGCGCCCCAGGCGGAATCCTTGCCGGAGCCGAGGTCGCGCTCGCCCTGCAGGCCGAACACATTGCCTTCGAACATCAGGCCGCTGTCCAGACGCGTGCCGATGAAGGCGCGAGAGCCCCAGCCGTCGCCCATGTTGCGGTTGGAATCGGGGTGATTCCAGAACGCGCCGCCGCCGACATAGGCTTTGGGCTCTTCGTAGCCGGCAGAATCATCTGCGGCGACCACTTTTTGCGTGAACCCGGCAACCGCGCAGAACGCGGCGGCCGAGAACGCTAGACAACGAAGTCGGGACGACATTGGCAACCTCCTGGTAAGAAAAAATCCCACAACAAACCTTTTTGAACTTGTTCGCCGCCAACCCAGGAAGAGCCCCCCCGATGTCGCGCCGGCCACACAACAGGCGCTATGGTTAGCTGAACCAATTAATTTAACCTGAACGCGGCCCTGAACGTGGTGTTTGTAAGCCCCGGTATCGAGAGCAAATTTTGCCCGATCCCTGATCTTTTTGTCAGGCGCCGCCGTGCTCTTTGGTATCCAGAAAACGCACGTCCGGATGGCGCTCCTGGGTCATCGAAAGGTTGACGCTGCTCGACGCCAGATAGACCCAATCGCCGTAGTGGTCCTTGGCGATTCGGGTTTCGTTTTTGTCGACGAAGGCCTTGAACAGTTTTTCGTCAGTCCCCGTGACCCAGCGCGCGCAATACACCTGCACCGGCTCGAAAACGCATTCGACGCTGTACTCGTCGCGCAGCCGGAACTGCACCACGTCGAACTGCAAAGTGCCGACCGCGCCGAGGATGATGTCGTTGTTGGTCAGCGGCCGGTAGACCTGGGTCGCACCCTCCTCGCTGAGCTGGTCCAGGCCCTTGTTCAGCTGCTTGGCTTTCAGCGGGTCCTTCAGCACCACGCGGCGGAACAGGTCCGGCGCGAAGTTCGGGATGCCGGTGAAGCGCAGTGCCTCGCCTTCGGAGAACGAGTCGCCGATCGCGATCGTGCCGTGGTTGTGCAGGCCGATGATGTCGCCCGGATACGCTTCTTCGACAGCTTCGCGGTCCGCGGCCATGAAGATCAGCGCGTGGTTCACCCGCACCGGCCCGCCGAGGCGCACGCTGTGCAGCGTCATGCCCTTGCGATACACGCCGGAACAGACGCGCAGGAACGCGACTCTGTCGCGGTGCTTGGGGTCCATGTTCGCCTGGATCTTGAACACGAAGCCGCTGAACTTGGGCTCGGTCGGCAGCACTTCGCGGCCTTCGGTGAGCCGCGGCAGCGGGCTCGGCGCCCAGTCGGTGAAACCCTTGAGCAGCTCGCGCACGCCGAAGTTGTTGATCGCCGCGCCGAAGAACACCGGCGTCAGCTTCGCGGCGCGGTACAGATCCAGATCGAAGTCGGTACCAGCCATCTGCAGCAGCTCGATCTCGTCCTGCAGCGTCTTGAACACCGCGCCGAAACGCTCCAGCAGGCCGGGCGTCGCGATGCCGTCGATGGTCTCGATTTCCGAGATCCGGTGCTTGTCGCCCGAATACAGATAAAAGCGGTCTTCGAGCAGGTGATACACGCCCTTGAACTCGCGGCCCATGCCCAGCGGCCAGGTGATCGGCGTGCACTGGATGCCCAGCACTTTCTCGACTTCGTCGAGCAGCTCCAGCGGCGGCCGGCCCTCGCGGTCGAGCTTGTTGATGAAAGTGATGATCGGCGTATCGCGCAGCCGGCAGACTTCCATCAGCTTGATCGTGCGGTTTTCCACGCCCTTGGCGCAGTCGATCACCATCAGCGCGCTGTCGACCGCGGTCAGCGTGCGATAGGTGTCCTCGCTGAAGTCTTCGTGGCCGGGCGTGTCCAGCAGATTCACGATCTTGCCGTTGTACGGGAACTGCATCACCGAAGTGGTGATCGAGATGCCGCGCTGCTGTTCCAGCGCCATCCAGTCGCTGGTCGCATGCCGCGTCGCCTTGCGGCCCTTGACGGTGCCAGCGAGCTGGATCGCGCCGCCGAACAGCAGCAGCTTTTCCGTCAGCGTGGTCTTGCCCGCGTCGGGATGCGAAATGATGGCGAACGTGCGGCGGCGCAGTGTCTCTTCGGCGACAGTGGACATTAGGACCTGCAGACAGTCATTGGATCGCTTCGCTGGCTAAAGCCAGCCCTTCGGGTTGCCGCCAACCATGCGGCCATCCATCGTTGCTCGTCGTCACCATAGTCAAACTATGCCTCCTCCTCGCGCCTTGTCTGACCGCATGGTTGGCGGCGACGCAGCGATCCAATGACTGTCAGCAGGCCCTCGCGGGCGGCTGAGGCCAAGACGGGGCCGCGGATTGTAGCCCTCGTCAACGTGAACCGCTCGTAGGTCGGCAATCCCTTGCCGACGTGAACCCTTCGATGCGCAACCGGGGCCTCACGTCGGCAAGGGATTGCCGACCTACGCTGATTTCACCGCCGCTCGCGCCGGTGGACCGCGAACAGCGGGTGCGCGCCGAACTTCTTGGCCAGCTCCAGCTCGCCGGCATATTCGGCCGAAAACCTATCCGGCGACTCCAGCATCAGCCGCGCGACGAAGGCGTCCGAGCCGAACACCGTGCCCGGCGGCGTCACCGGCTCGATGCGCGCGGCGAAGCTGATCTGCGACCCATAAAACACCGGCGTGCCGCGCAGCGCATCCAGGTCCTCGAACGCGGGCGCGTAGTGCGCGGCGACGCGCAGCTCCAGCTTGGACGCAACGCCGTTGGGGTCGCGGCGCTGCTGGTCCAGCGCCTGCAGGATGTCGGCCGCGATTTCGGCCGCCGTGCTGGCGTCCCGGGTCACCACGTGCAGCGCATCGCCCCAGGTTGCGCTGTGCAGCACGCTCTGGCCGTAATGGCTCAGCCGCGTGCTCATCGTGCCCATGACCTCGCGCCAGAAGCGCTGCATCTCGGTGTCGGGGATGCGGCCGAAGCCGGCAAAGTCCGCGAACAGGATGCCGACCATGCGCCGATTCGGAGCCGGCGGCGGGCCGTCAACGTATTCGCCGGGCTCGCCCGAGCGCAGGAACACGCGCTGATCCATGCGCTGCACCCACGCCGGCCGCCATTCGCAGCCGAGCCGCAGCGCGGTCAGCAGCGCGGCGCCCAGTGCGGTGCAGGCCAGCTGGTGCGCGCGCCACTCGGCCTCCTCGTCGAGGAAGCCGGGCACGATCGCAAGGCGCTGCGCGCGATCGACCACGCGGCGCAGCCGCGCCGCGGTGGCTTCGCCCCAGCGCGAGCTCCACTCGGCGTGCGCGTCGGCGGCCGGTTGCGACAGCAGCGGATACAGATGCGCGCCGCGCTCCAGCAGATGCTCGGCGACATCCAGATCCACCGTGTCGAGCAGCGCCATGAAGACCAGCGCGCCGGGCGGAATATCGGCCTCGATGCGCAGTTCGCGCGCCGCGGCACTCAATGCGGCTCCGCTGTCCGGCCGGCGGCGCAGCAGCAGCAGCGGCGGCATGCGCAGATTCGCCAGCACCGAGGGGTCGGCCGCCAAGCGCTCGCACAGGCGCCGCATTTGCTGCAGCGTGCGGCCGCGGCGGACCACGTCGTTGACGCACAGCTCGTTGGCCTGCTGCAGCCGCTCGCGGCACTGCGCCTGGTCGCCCAGGTGCAGCGCCGCTTCGGCGCCCGACACCAGATGAAAGAACTGCTCGGATTCCGAGGCCGGGCGCAGCTCGGCCAGGCGCGTCCGCACTTGCTGCGCGACATCGCGCGCCTGCGCCGGCTGGCCGGCCATCAGCAGCATCGTCGCGGCATTGATGCCGCTGTACGGCCCGCGCCAGCGGCGGAAAGAATCCGAATAGACTTCTGCCGAACGCAGGAAATGCGCGCTCGCGTCGCCGCCTCCGGCCAGCGCCAGGTCTTTCTCCAGCCGTCCCTGCAGCGCAAGCCAGTCCTCGTCCAACTCCTGCGGTTCCAGCGCCAGCCGGCCGTAGTGCTCCAGCGCGAGCTGGGTGCCGCCGACGTTGGCCAGCGCGAGCAGCCGCAGGTATTCCATGCGCCGCGATACCAGGCCGCGCTTCAACGCCCGCGACAGCAGGTCGTGGCAACGCAGGTCGTTGCCGTCGCGCATCGCCGCCTCGGCCTGCGCCAGCACCGCGGCGGCTTCGTCGTTGGCGGGGCCGGCGTCGCGCGCGGGCTGCGCGTCGGTATCAGTGAAGGCGACGCCGGGGTCGATCACGATCAGCGGCCGATGATGGTTGCGGTGCTGATCATCCGGCGCCAGCGTCGACAACGGCAGCGGGATCCGCTGCGGATGGCGGCGCCATTCCACGACTTCGGCGGTGCCGCCGGGTTCGCCGAGTTTTTGCGAACGCAGCACCGCGATCAGCACGTCGGACTGCTCGGCCAGGCAGGCCGCCAGCGCGCGATATTGCTGGGTGCGCCATTCGGCGGAAGCCGCGAGCACGTCCAGATCGGCGGCGTGCGCGTCGTAGAGCGTCACGCGCCATTGCGCTTCTTCGAGCAGGCGCATGATCGCCGCGTGACAGCGCTGGCGTACGTCGTCGGACAAGCTCTGGCCCTCGGCTTCGGCGCGCAGGATCCAGTCGCGATACAGCCATTCCGGCGGCACCGGCAGCAGCGCGACGCTGGCGCAGGCGACGCCATGGCGCTGAAACCATTCGAGTGCGCTGCGATGAAAGACCAGGTCGATGCCCGGCGCGGCACCGGTCATCAGCACCACTTTGCCGGCGGCGGACTGCCGCCGGATGTCGGGCAGCACGCGCCGCAGCAGGTGCGCGGTGGTGTGGGTTTCTTCGTCGGCCGACAGCAGCAGGTGGCCGGTGCCACCGAGCAGCAGCGCCGCGTCGGCACCCGCGCGCGCGTAGCCGCGCCGCAACAGCAGCCACTGCCTGATGCCGATGTCGCTGCTTTCCGCCGAATTCACTTCGCGTCGATTGCCTTGGCCTTGCACTGCAGTCTAGTACAGTGACCTACGAGCTGAGTTCGTATCGCTAAATTCCGATAGACGCGCGCAGCTACGCTGTCCACACTCGATACGGGGCGAAAAAAGCGGCACCTTAGCGGCGAGGGGGACATTTGTCTGAGCAGCCGTACCGGTATTGGGCGTTCATCAGCTACAGCCATCACGACGCGCGTGCGGCGGAGCAGCTGCGCCGCTGGCTGGAGCGTTACTCGGTGCCGCGCCGCCTGGTCGGCCGCGCGTCACCGGCCGGAGCGCTGCCGCGCCGCCTGTTCCCGATCTTTCGTGACCGCGACGAGTTGCCGAGTTCGGCCGAACTCGGCGGCGTCATCAATCGTGCGCTGCTCGCGTCGCGCTATCTGATCGTGGTGTGCTCGCCGCAGGCCGCAGCGAGCCACTGGGTCAACGAGGAAATCCGCCAGTTCAAGGCCATGGGCCGCGCCGATCGCGTGCTCGCGCTGATCGTCGACGGCGAGCCCAACGCCGTCGATCCGGCGCATGAATGTTTTCCGCCGGCGCTGCGCTGGGACGACGATGCCGCCGACAGTTCCACGCGGACGCCGATCGAGCCGATCGCCGCCGATGCGCGGCGTAGCGGCGACGGCGAATCGCTGGCGCGGATCAAGCTGGTCTCGGGCCTGCTCAACGTCGGTCTCGACGAGCTGCTGCGCCGCGAACGCCGCCGCCTGCTGCAACTGCGCCTCGCCTGGTTCTTCGGCCTCGCCACGGCCGCTGCGCTGGCGGCTTCGGCGCTGGTGCTGCAGCAGCGCGAATACGCGGCGCGCGAGCGTGCGGCGACGTTGTCGCGACTGGTCGAGAATGGCCGCGGCGAGCTGCTCGCCGGCGCGCAGATGCGCGCGGCGGTGTACTTGTCCGAGGCCTATCGGCAGGGGGTCGACACGCCGGCGCTGCGTTTCATGCTGCGCCAGGCGATGCAGCCGATCGACGCGCTGACCCAGGTGATCGACAACGGCGAGTCGGTGCGCGCGATGGCGCTGAGCCGCGACGACCGCAGCCTGGTCACTTTGTCCAGCTCCGGCGAGCTGCGTGTCTGGTCGCAGCCATCCGGCCGTGAGCTGGCGCATCTGCCAGTTCCGGACTTCGCAAGCAGCCAGGCGTTCTGCGGCCCGCTGCTGAGTGACGACGGCAGCCGGCTGATGTTCGCCACCGTCCCCAGCGATGGCGGCGCCGCGTTGTTGCAGGTCTGGTCGCTGCCGGACGGCGCGCGCCTGCTGCAGGTGCCGATGGCGAATTTCAACTGCACCGTGACGGTGCCTTTCAGCCCCGACGGCTCAAAGCTGCTGGCGATCGCACCGAACGGCCGGCCCACAGTGTGGCCGCTGGCCGGCGGCGCCGCGTGGTCCGCGCCCGGCGCCGAAGGTAGCGAGGCCACCGCGGTGAGTTTCAGCGCCGACGGCCGCTGGCTCGCCGCCGGCTACCGCGACGGCAGCGTGCTGCTGTGGGAGCCCGGCAACAACAGGCCGGTGCTGCGCCTGACTGGCCTGGGCCAGACCGTCATGGGTATCGATTTCCAGCCGGCGGGCGATGTGCTGGTGGCCAATGGCGTCGACGGCGCCATGCGCGGATGGACCGTACCCGACGGCCACATCGCGTTTGCCGGCGGCCATGCCCAGCCGATCTACCAGATGCAGTTTGCGGCCGCCGCCAAGCGCCTGTTGACGCTGGGATCGGACGGCGAGCGCGTCTGGCGCACCGACAACGGCAGCCTGGTCTATGCCAGCGGCAGCAGCAACCGTTTTGCGTCCAGCTCGCTGCGCGCCGACGGCGAGCAGCTGGCCCGGGTCGAATGGCGCCAGACCGTGGTGTCGGACGTCATCAGCTCGAAGCCGCTGTTCACGTTCAACGTCGACGCCACCGTGGCCTTGTTCACCGGCAGCGGCGCGCAGCTGATGAGCGCCGACCCCGACGGCCATATCGCGATCTGGAGCGAGCGCTTCCGGCCGGTGGCCAGCGCCTGGCATGGCCCGCGCGTCGGTCAGCCGCCCACCTGGTGGTCGCCGCTGGTGGCCTTCGCGCAGCTGTCCGACGGCCGTGTGCTGAGTGGTGGCCCGGATGGCCGCCTGCTGCTGTGGAACGGCCGGGATCTCGTGCCGGTCGGGCGCTTGGCGGATCAGGGCGCGGCCATCAGCGTGGTCGCGGCGACGCCGGACGGCCAGCGCGCCGCCGCCGCGGACGTCTCCGGCCGCATCGAGCTGTGGGATCTTGCCAGCGGCCGGTCGCTGCAGCGTTTCGACCTGCCGGGCCATTTCATCTCCAAGCTGCTGATCAGCCCGGACGGGCACTACCTGTTCGCAGCCGACCGCTCCAACCACGGCTATCTGTGGCGTACCGACGACGGCCGGCGCCTGGCGGACTACGCGATGGACTCGCGCTTTGCCGCGGATTTCAGCGAGGACTCGACGCACCTGGCGATCGGCGTGCAGCACCGCGTACAGACCATCGCGCTGGCCTCGCTGACCACCGAGCTGAGCGAGTCTCTGGCAGCGAGCGACCCACCCGTCGGCTGCCTGAAGTTTGCGCCGGCATCCGATGCGCTGGTGGCGATGGCCGACGACGAGAGCGGCGCGGCGCGCTGGGTTTCGTTGCGCGGCAGCGAGCGCCGGCAGCTGAGCATCGACGGCGCCACCGGCTGCTTCAAGGCGGAGTTCGAGCGCAGCGGCGAGCGGGTGCTGCTGCAGCAGGGCGGATCTTCGGTTTCGATCTGGGAGCCGCGGAGCAATCGCCTGCTCAAGCTGGGCGAACACGCGGGCCCGATCTTCGACGCGCACTGGAGCCCGGACGGCCGCTTCGTCGTCACCGGCGCGCTCGACGGCCTGGCCGACGTCGCCGACAGCTACGACGGCAAGCTGTTGCAGAAACTGGCGGTCCACGCCGGGCAGGTGTCGGCGGCGGCGTTCTCGCTTGACGGCGTCACGGTTTACAGCGCCGGCGACGACGGCCGCCTGCAGGCCTGGGAAGCCGGCCTGGAAACCCGGCCCGCCGTCGAGATCGCCAGCAAGGTCGCCTGCATCAGCCCGTGGCGGCTCGACGGCACCGCGCTGATCACGCAGTCCGTCGATCTGAGGAACTGCGTCGGGGCCGAACCCGCCGCGGCGCGCAAGCCATGAAGCGGGCGGGCCTCGACTTGGCGCCTCACCAGGATTTCGCGAGATTCCAGTACACCGCGCCGCCGCTCAGATTGGGGTCGGCGCTCTCGTTCCAGCGGTAGCTCAGATTCGCGTTGACCAGGTTGGACAAGCCCAGCCGCTGCTGCAGCCAGGAGCGCAGATCCAGGCCGACCGCGACCTGGTCGACCGGGCTCGCGGCGCCGGGCACGTACCACAGCGGATCGGCGTCGCGCTGCCAGCCGGCGGTGACCGCGACATTGGCGATTTCGCGGCGCAGATTCGCCTGTGCGACCCACTGGCCCGCCTCGGCGCCATCGATCTCGGTGACCCGGCGCACACCGACCGCGGTGTCACCGGTCCAGGGGCCCGCCGAGCGGGTCTGCGACAGCTGCAGTTCATAGCCCGAGGCAGCCGGGCCGGTGCTCTGCTGCATCGTTGACGGCAGTGTCTCGAGCATCGTGAATCGCAGGCGGCCGGATCGATCCGCCGGGCCAAACTGCCAGGCGCCACTCCAGCTGTCGACACCCAGCCCGCCGGCAACGCGATCTGGGGCGTTGACGCTGCAGCTGCGCGCGCCGAACTGCAGCGACTGGTCCGCCGCGCCGAGCACGCCGAGGCCCAGCTGCACTTTGCCGCCCAGGCTGCAATCCAGCGGTGTCGCCGGGTCCGCGACGCTACGCTGGGTCGCGGCCCATTGCAGCTGCAGGCTCAGCGGCGAAGTGGTCCACGCCAGCTGCGCCTGGTGCTGCTCGCGCCGCTGCGTATCGCCGGCCGAGGTCAGCGTGCTGCTGTCGACAGTGTTGAAGCTCAGGCTCGGCTTGCCGCCGGCAACGCTGGGCAGCGCCGTCGCCACCGATTGCGTGAACGCACCGCCGCCGATTTGCGAGGGCGCCGCTAGCAGCGGCGCGGTTTGAGGATGATCGGCCAGCCGCGGCAGCAGGTCGCCGCCCTGGATCGCGTAGCCCGCCTGGTAATTGACCAGATCAAGCGGCCCGGCAACGCTGACGCGGCTGTCGATCCAGTTGCTGCTGGGCGCGTCGCGGTCGGCGATGACGCCGCCGATGCTGAGCTGCGGCGCGCGGGTGTCGGGAGCCTTGTCGGGGACCGGGGGTGCCGCAGCGCAGCCGAGCAGCAGCGCGGCGGCACAACAAAACGGCAGGGGGCGCATCGCTGAAATCAATCGACCATCCTTGGTCTTTCCATCGCGTCGGCTTGTGGACCGCTGATGCCACGCAAGATTCAGGCAGAACGCGAACCCAGGATGATGTCGCGCTGGACCAGGCCGTTGAGCAGCGTCGAGCCGGCCTCGACGATCGCGTCCGGATCGGCGTTGTCGAGTTCGACGGCCAGTGTCTGCAGCAGATCGCGCGCGCTGAGCTGGGGCTGCGATTCGATCGCGCGCAACAGCAGCAAGGTCAGCGCATTGATCTCCATGAAGCGCACTTCGTCGCCGCGGTTGCGGTACACGCACAGATAGGTCGCATCGGCCGGCGCACTCTGCGGCTGATGCTCCATGCCGATGCGATGCACCGGGTAGCGATAGCTCAAGGTCCAGGCCAGCGGCGACAGCTGTGGCGGCCGCTCGAACGAGAACGGCAGCTCGGCTTTCAGCTCCGTGGGATCGCTCGCCAGCGCCAGCTCCACCCATTCGTAATGGCACAGCTCCGCGATCCAGCCCGGATCGCCGCCGCGTTCGCCGGCACTAGCAGCCTGTCGGGCTTGGGAGATCGTAGCGAGGGTTTGGCCTGCTGTGTCCAAGCTGTGGGCGACTGAGGAAAATATCGAGTCATATTTGACGAGGGCGCCCGCAGCTTGGGCGCAGCGGGCCGAAGCCGCAGTAGATCTTGCCAAGCCCGACAGGCTGCTAGCGTCGAGCCAGGCGATGAAGTCTTCCGGCAGATGGCGCAGCTCCGGGTTCTGGCAACGATGTTCGGCGACAAAGCGGCGCAGGCGCGCATGCCAGTCGTCATCGCCGCAGATCGAGCGCAGCACCGGGAACGTGCCGGCCAGCGTGCGCTCGATGTTGTTGTAGACCAGGCGTCGGTAAACCTGCAGCGCCGCGGGCGAAACGCCGTCGGGCGCATCGAGCTGCGGATCGCGCAGCGCGGCCGTCAGTGCGTACTGTGTTTTCGCGAGCGCCGTCGCGGCTGCGCTAGACATGCATCGGCTCGTTCATGGCGCGCGCCTGATGCGCGCGCAGCGTCTGCAATTCTGCCAGCAGCTGCGGCCACGGCGGCAGATTGAAGTCGCGCTCGAGCACGGTCGGCAGCACGCCGAAGCGCGCATACGCATGATCCAGCAGCGCCCACACCGGCGCGATCACCGCCTCGCCATGCGTGTCGATGCGCAGGCCGTCGGCCTGCAGCTGATGCCCGGCGACATGCAGGCCGCGCACCCGGCCGAGCGGCAGCGAGTCGATCAGCGCGCTCGCGTCCTCGCCGTGATTCATCGCGTTGACGTAGACATTGTTGACGTCGAGCACCAGATCGCAGTCCGCGCGCTCGATCACCGCATTCAGAAACTGCGCTTCGCTGAGTTCTCCGGGCAGACGTGCATAGGCGCTGATGTTCTCCAGCGCGATGGTCCGCTCCAGCACGTCCTGCACGATCGCGACGCGCCCGGCCAGGTGCTCGACCGCCTCGTCGGTGAACGGCAGCGGCAGCAGTTCGTAGAGCTGGCCGTCGTCGCTGCAGAACGACAGGTGATCGCTGTAGTCGGCGATATCGTGCGCGTCGAGGAAGCCGCGCAGGCGCCGCAGCCAGTCCAGATCCAGCGGGGCCGGCCCGCCGATCGACAGCGCCAGGCCGTGCGCGCGCAGCGGATAGCGCTCGCTCAGCGCGCGAAAACGCCGGCCGAGCGCGCCGCCGACTTCCATCCAGTTTTCCGGCGCGGCCTCCAGAAAGTCCGGCGCGCCCAGTGCCTCATCGGCCTGCGCCAGCGGATCGAGCAAAGCCCGCCGCAGGCCGAGTCCGGCCGCTACCGTCATCGGGTCGCTGCGCGCGCTGCTACTTCTTGGCCGCCGGCGCAGGCTGCTGCTCGCTCGCAACTTTCTGCGCAGCCTTGGCGTCGGCCGCCTTGGCATCCGCGCTCTTGTCCGAGGCCGCGCCGCCCATGTCACCGCCGCAGCCGCCTTCGCCGCAGCTGTGCTCAGCCTGCTTCTTCGAGGCGGCCGCATCATCCGCCGAGGCGAGCGTATAGCCCGACGCCAGGTCCGTGGCCTGAAACGTCGGTGCTGCCGCCTGCGCGCCGATCGCGCCCAGGCCCAGGCCGGCGCCGATCAGCCGCGCCAGCGGCCGGTTGCGGAGGGTCGGTTTGTTCATCGGTAAAACTCCAGAGAAAAGCTCGAAGCCCATGATGGTACCCAGCCGCCGCCGCTGGAACCACCCGTAGGTCGGCAATACCTTGCCGACGTGCACCCTACGATGCGCAATCACTGCCTCACGTCGGCCAGGGCTTGCCGACCTACGACGGCGCTACCACGACGCGGTCGCGTCCCTGGCGCTTGGCCTCGTACAAGGCCGCGTCGGCCAAACTCACGAGCCGGGCAGCGGTCTGGTCTTCGGCCGGCACCAGCACGGCAATCCCGATGCTCACGGTGACGATGCCGCGATCCGCGCCGCCGTGGATCTTGGCCAGCGCGGCGACGGCGGCGCGGCTGCGCTCGGCCAGCGGCAGCGCCATGTGCATTTCCGCGTCCGGCAGGATCAGCGCGAACTCTTCGCCGCCGTAGCGCGCCGCCAGATCGATGCCCTGGCGTACGCTGCCGGCCAGCGCCGCGGCCACGCCGCTCAGGCAGACATCGCCTGCGGGGTGGCCGTA
Source organism: Hydrocarboniphaga sp. (assembly GCF_028291725.1). Classification (GTDB taxonomy): domain Bacteria; phylum Pseudomonadota; class Gammaproteobacteria; order Nevskiales; family Nevskiaceae; genus Hydrocarboniphaga. The sequence continues at coordinate 77,540 of NZ_JAQGNT010000100.1, forward strand.
GAGATCGTTGTAGCGCTTGAAGTGATCGACATCGATCATCGCGATGCCGAGCGAGCGGCGCATGCGCAGCGCCCGCCGCCATTCGCACTCCAGGGTTTCGGTGAAGCGCCGGCGGTTGGGCAGCCCGGTCAGCTCGTCGGTGAGGCTGAGCGTCTCCAGCCGCAGATTGGCGGACTCCAGGGCCTGGGTGCGCTCGATCACCTTGCGCTCCAGCGAGGCGTAGAGCAGTGCATTCTCCAGCGATACCGCGAGCTGGCCGGCGACCAGCTGCACCGCGTCCAGGCGCCAGGCCGAGAACGCGGCGCTGCTCAGCCGGTTCTCCAGCACCAGCATCGCGCGCATCACACCCTGCATCAGCACCGGCACGATCAGCAGCGAGCAGCGTTGCAGCGTCGCCAGATACGGGTCGTGCGCGAAGCGGTCGTCGCGGGTGGCGTCTTCCACCAGCAGCGTCGCGCCGCTGCGCTCGGTGTAGCGCAGCGCCGACAGCGGCAGCAGCGCTAGCGCCTCGGGCTCGTCGAGCGCCAGCATGTCGGCGCCCCGATCCGTGGCCCGCACCAGCGCCCAGCCCGAGGACGCTTCGGAGCGCATCACCAGCTGCACGCCGGAGGCGCCGGTCATCGCGCCGAGCGCTTCGTCGAGGCGCAGCCGCAGCCGCGCCATGCTGGTTTCCGAGCTGAGCGCCTGCGACACCCGCAGCACCGCCAGCATGTCGATGGAATCGACCGAGACGCTGCCTTCGTCCGTGGTTTGCGAGTACGAGCCGGAATGGGGGCCGTGGCTGGAGCGAGTGGGCCCCGCTTGGTGCATCGACTGCAGCAAAGGATGGCCGCGTTCCAGCTCGGCAAGCTTGGCGGCCGCGCCCCAGGCGCGGTATTCGCGATAAGCCTCGGCGAGCAGCTGCCGGCTGCGATGCGTCAGCCCCTGTTCGAGGTGGAAGGCGCTCGCGCGCTCGGCGATCAGTGCGCGATGCCAGACGCGCGAGCGCGCGAGCGCCTCGTGCAGCGCGCCGTCGAAGGCGCGTGCGGCGGCCCAGGTGTCGCCGCGGCTCCAGGCGCGTTCCGCCTGAGCCAGCAGCGACAGATGCAGGAAATTGGCGGGCGCATCGGCGGCGCGATCCGCCAGAAAGTCCACGCAGCGGTCCAGTTCCATCGCGGCCTCGGCGCGCTGCCCGACAGGGCCGCTGCGCGTGCGCTCGGCGCAGGCCAGGGCCTGCAGCAGATGCGCGGTGGCGGTGCCGGGCGTGCTCTGGATGTAGGGCAGCAGCGGCATCGCCGCGGCGGCGTGGATCAGCAGATCGTCGGTGTGGCCGAAAATCGCGGCACTGATGGCGCGGGCGATGTGGAAGTTGGCGGCGGCGGTGGGATTGAGCGCCAGGCCTTGCAGATAACGCGCCTGCTCGAAATCGGCATCGTCAAAGCTGCCGGGCGCGGTGGTGCTGCCGGCCAGCGAGCGGCACAGCTGCCGCCACGCCAGATAGGCCGCTGCCGCCTGGTCGTTGCCGGTGCGCGCGGCGAAGGCCAGCCCGGCCTGCGCGTCCGCCAGTGCGCTCTCGAACCGCGGTGCGCAGTCGAAGATGATCTGGATCGAGACGTAATAGGTGAAGCAGGCGTTCTGCAGATCGCCGCCGCGCATCAGCCCTTCGTGAGCGCGCTGTGCCTGCTGCAGGTTGTCTTCGAGCGAGCCGGACCAGTGGCCGCTGCCCAGCGAGAACAGAAACCGCGCCTGCGAGGTTTCCGGCTCATAGCCGCGCGCCTCGCCGTAGGCCAGCACGCGGCGGGTCACGCGGTCGCCGGTGCGATAGTCCTGGCGCAGCGCCATCATCACGAAGGGCACGTGGGCCAGCGGCCCGATCAGCGCCGCGCAGGGGCCGTAGTCGGTCCAAAGCCGGTGCGCTTCGGTAGCCAGCCAGGCCATCATCACCTGGTCGCCGAAGAACGACGGCGGCATCAGGCGATTGATCATGCGCGCGGTGGCCAGCACGCGCCGATCGCTCATCTCCGCGGTAGCCGGCGGCTCGCGGTTGCTCCAGTAGTAGATCCGCTTGAGCCCGGCTTCGATGGCGCCGGGCAGCGATTCCGGCGGCGGCACCGGCAGGCCGAGCCGCAGCAGCGCCTGCCGGCCGAGCGCGAGCGCATCCGGAATGCGGCCGCGGTTGGTGAGGCTGCTCACCTGCACGCAGGCGGCCTCGTCCCAGGCGCAAGGCTCGGCACCGAGCGGCGCGAGCGTGGCGAAGACGCCGTCGGCATCGTCGAGCCGGCCGAGGTTGTAGAGCGCCGCATGGCGGCCTGCCTGCAAGGGCGCGATCAGGCTGTCGTCCGCTTGCGGCAGCCGCAGCAGCAGCTGCAGCGCGGCATCGAGATAGCGCTCGACCCGCACGTGGTTGGCCAGCAGCTGGGCGTGCGCCGCGCCGGCCTGCAACAGCGCTGCGGCGCGGCGCCATTCCTGCGCATCGGTGAGCGCATCGCCCGCCGCCAGATACTGCTCGGCGGCGGCCGGCGCGTGAACCGGCAGCGTCGCCAGCCGGCGCGCGAGCCGCAGATGCGTCTGTTGCCGATCGATGGCCGGCTGGCGGGCGTAGGCGGCCTGCTGCACGCGGTCGTGGGCAAAGCGCAGCGCGCCGTGCTCGGCCGGTGTCAGCACGCCGTCTTCCAGCGCCGGCAGCAGCTGCCGTTCCAGCTCGGCTTCGGACAGGCCGCTGGCCGCCTGCAGCAGCTCGTACGACACCTCGCCGCCGAGGCAGGCCAGGGTTTCCAACAGCGCGATCGCCGATGCCGGCAGCCGCGCGATGCGTGCCGCGAGCGCATCCAGCACGTTGCCCTGGCCGACGAAACGGCGGATCGCGTTCTCGTCCCAGCGCCAGCCGCCCTGGTCCGGCACCAGCGCCGCGTCCTGGCGCAAACCGGCGAGCAGCTCGACGGTGTCGTAAGGGTTGCCATCGGTGCGTTCGGCGATCAGCCGCGACAGCGCCGAGGCTCGGGCCGGCGGCAGGCGCAGCATGCGGCCGACCAGCGCGTCCAGCTGCTGCTGCGGCAGATTGTCCAGATGCAGCAGCAATGGCGTGTGGCCGAGCCGCTGCCAGCGCTGCAGCTTCTGCGTCAGCGGCTGCCCGGCCGTCAGCTCGGCGTCGCGGTACGCGCCCACCAGCAGCACGCCGCGCAGCGTCGGGTCCAGCAGCACCGCTTCGAACAAGCCCAGCGGCGTCGCCGCCGCCCACTGCAGATCGTCGATGAAGATCACCAGCGGCCGCTCGGCCGATGCCGACGATCGAAGCAGCGCCATCGCGCACTGGATCAGCCGCTCTTCGAGCGCGGAATTGAATTCGATCGCGGCTTCCGGGGCTTCCGGCTGCGCATCCAGCAGGCGTGTCAGCAAGGGCTGCACCGCTGCCGCCAGCCCGGCGTTGGTACCCAGCGCCGCCAGCAGGCGCGAGCGCAGCGCGACCAGCTCGGCCTCCGGCTCGGCCATCATCAGCCGGCACAGCGCCTCCAGCGCCTGGCGCACCGCGTCGGAGGCGACGTCCTGGCGATACTGGTCGAACTTGCCCGACACGAACCAGCCGTGGTGGGCGGCGACCAGCGGACGCAGTTCGTTGATCAGCGCGGTCTTGCCCACGCCCGGCGCGCCGGCGACCAGCAGCACCTGGCTGCGGCCACCGACCGCGTCCTCGAAGCCCTGGCGCAGCGTGGCCAGCTCCGCTTCGCGGCCGATCAGTTCGGACGGCGCCGACAGCCGCAGCGGGAAATCCCGCGTCGCCAGCACCAGCGGCTCCGGCGCGTCGCTGGTCAGCGAATCACGCATCAGCATCAGGTCGTACTGCAGGCCTTCGGCGCTCTGATAGCGGCGGTCCGGTTCTTTCTCCAGCAGCCGCATGATGATGTCGGACAGCGCCTGCGGAAGCGCCGGCTGCAAGCGGATCGGCGCCACCGGCGCACGCGCGAGCAGGTCGCGGATCAGCTCCAGCGGATCGAGGTCGGCGAACGGCAGGCGGCCGGTCGCGAGTTCGTAGAGCATCGCGCCCAGGCCCCAGAGATCGGCGCGCGCGTCCACCGAGCGCCCGGTGCGGCCGGTCTGCTCCGGCGCCATGTAGGCCAGCGTGCCGGCGATCTGGTTCGGCGCCACGAAGCCGAGGCGCTCCTGCGTGAACGTGGTCGCCAGGTCGAAATCGATCAGCATCACGTGGCCGCTGGGCGAGCGCAGGATGTTGGCGGGATTGACGTCGCGATGCACCACGCCGCGGCGATGCAACTCGGCCAGGATGCCGGCCAGCTGCAGGGCGATATCGGTGAGTTCGGCGACCTCGGGGCGCAGCCCGCTCAGCGGCCGGGCGCCGGCGAACGCCTCCGGCTCCTGCAGCAGCAGCACATCGTCGGCAGCCGGCTGCGCCGCCAGCTGCGGCACGCCGGCCATGCCGGCCAGCCGTTCCAGGATGCGCCGCTCGTGGCGCGAGCGCTCAGCGCCCTGCGGCCCCAAAAATTCCTTGCAGACGACACGGTCTTCTGCCGCCGGCGCCTGGCGTCGACGGCTGATACGCGTGCGTTCCGATTCGTATAGCGGCTCCTGTAGCGCCGCACTGGTTTTGCTCATCCTCGATCTCCACCCGCCCACCCACGGGTTGAAACCCCGCTTTGCCGCTGTGCAATAGCAGGCTTTGGCCGCCCCCGCGCTGTCTGCCGACGGAAGGTGCCTGTGGCCGGTCGGTGCCGCGAAGCCGGCTCCGCTTCGATGCTCTGACGACGAAAGAGGTAAAATTGGCGCCGAGGGCCTGTAGCTCAATTGGTTAGAGCAGAGGACTTAACGGGAGCGAGCCTAAACGCCGTCATGGCGCATGGTTGCTCCCATCTGGGTTGCCATCGGCCAAGTTGACTCTGGCGGACGGTAGAACCGGTCAAAGTCGGTGAACGCCACGTCGCGATGACTGGCCGATACCGAGCCAAGCCCCAAGCACCGGGGAAGGTGTAGAGACTAGACGGCCGGCCCGTAATGGGAAGGTATAGTCCAGACCACGAACCCGAAAGGGGCGGCGAAAGCCGAAGTGGTAAGCATAATCCTTTGGTTCAGGGTTCAAGTCCCTGCGGGCCCACCACTCATGCTCCATATCTCGACTTTTTGTGCGGGTAACTAAGATTTGAAACACGGTCAGACGAGGCTTCGTTCTGTGGGCGCGGAAGTGAAGTCTGAAACGCGATCCCAACTCAGAGTGCCCCGAATCGTCAGGCATCCGGTGAGACGCAGCCTGGAACCGTAGAGCAGGCTCGCCATGAGTTACCGGGCTTCCTACCAACCCGGCAAGCACACTTCGGCATTCATCCTGGGAAAACACCTATGGGAGTCGCCGAGGCTCCTTAGCGCGCGCGTAGTTTTCGTCACAGTCGGGCGGTTGCCGGACCACCCGTCGGTACAGGAACACTTCGCGATAAACAGGTTAAGACTGTCAAACTCTCTCTGGGACGCTCGCTAAGCTGACTCCTACGCTAAACAAAAACACAACGAGCCAACTCAATGTTTGAAAACGCGTTCAACAATATCGACCGCGATCTCCGGAACGACGAGGGGCTGGCCTCGGAGCTGGACTACGCCGAGCAGACCTCGTGGGTGCTGTTCCTCAAGTACCTCGACGACCTCGAAGCCGAGCGCGCGGACAAGGCCGAACTCGAAGGGCAGCAGTACACACCGATCCTTGAAGCGAAGTTCCGCTGGCAGACCTGGGCCGCCCCGAAGAAGGACGGCAAGCTCGACGACAAGCTGGCGCTCACCGGTGTCGACTTGGTCGACTTCGTCAACCGCGAGCTGTTCCCCTACCTCAAGAAATTCCGCGAGGCCACCGACAGCCCCGACACGCTCGAATACAAGATCGGCGAAATCTTCTCGGAGGTGGTCAACAAGTTCCGCTCCGGCTACACGCTGCGCGACGTGCTGGAGATCGTCGATGGCCTGAGCTTCAACAGCCAGATGATGCAGCAACTCCTCACCGGCCAGACGAGGTTGTTATGACCGCTCTTGTCCCCACACAGGTTGATTTGCTGCTTGAAATAAAACGGCTTATTGACGGTGCCTGGCAGCGGGCGGCGATAGCGGTCAATGCCGAACTCACGCTGCTGTATTGGCAGGTCGGCCAGCGCATCCGTCACAACATTCTGGGCAATCAGCGGGCGGAGTACGGGGCGGCGGTGGTCGCGGGCTTGTCGCTGCAGTTGACGGCGGCGTATGGCAAGGGTTGGGGCGTGCGTCAGCTACGCAACTGCCTGCGCTTTGCCGAGGTGTTTGGCAGCGAGTCGATTGTGCACACGCTGTGTGCCGAATTGAGCTGGTCGCACCTGCGCCTGATCGCGGCCGTGGATGACCCGCTCAAGCGCGACTTCTACGTGGAGCTGTGCCGGCTGGAGCATTGGAGTGTGCGCCAACTGCAAGAGCGCATCGGCAGCCTGCTGTTTGAACGCTCGGCCATCTCCAGACAGCCGGAACAAACCATCGCCCATGATCTTGCGGCCTTGCGCCAGGGCGAGCCGCCCAACCCGGCGCTGCTGCTGAAAGACCCTTACGTGCTGGATTTTCTGGGCCTGAACGACCGCTACCTGGAGCGGGATCTGGAAGACGCCATCCTGCGCGAGATCGAGCAGTTTCTGCTGGAACTGGGCGCCGGCTTTACCTTTGTGGCGCGGCAAAAGCGGCTGCAAATTGATAACGATGATTTCTACATCGACCTGCTGGTCTACAACCGCAAGCTGCGTCGGCTGGTGGCCATCGAACTGAAAATCGGCGAGTTCCGCGCCGAATACAAAGGCCAGATGGAGCTGTATCTGCGCTGGCTGGCCCGGCACGAGCAGGAGGACGGCGAAAACCCGCCGCTGGGCATCATCCTCTGCACCGGAAAGAAGCAGGAGCAGATTGAACTGCTGGAGCTGGATCAAAGCGGTATCCACGTTGCCGAATACCTCACGGTGCTGCCGCCGCGCGAGCAACTGCAAGCCAAGCTGAACCAGTCGATTGCCAATGCGCGGAAGCGGCTCGGAGCGAAGCTCAATACCAAGGGGGCGCCGTGAGTGACGCGCCGCTGCCGCAGTCCGAAATCATCCTCTACCAGACCGAGGACGGGCGCACGCGGGTGCAGTGCCGCTTTGAGGCCGAGACGCTGTGGCTGACGCAGGCGCAGATTGCGGAACTGTTCGAGGTGACGCCGCAGAACGTAACCCTGCATCTGAAGGCGATCTTCTCCGAGGGCGAGCTGACCGAGGCAGCAACTTGTAAGGATTACTTACAAGTTCGTACCGAGGGCGGGCGGCAGGTCAGCCGCGCGCTGCGCCATTACCGGCTGGAGGCGATTCTGGCCGTGGGCTTCCGGGTGCGCAGCCACCGCGGCACGCAGTTCCGCCAGTGGGCCACGGCCCGCCTGGGCGAATACCTCGTCAAGGGCTTTGCGATGGACGACGAGCGGCTGAAGAACCCGCCCGGCAAAGGCCAACTGGACTACTTCGACGAACTGCTGGCCCGCATCCGCGACATCCGCTCGTCCGAGCGGCGGTTCTACCAGAAGGTGCTGGACATCTACGCAACGAGCGTGGACTACACGCCGGACGCCGAAGCCTCACAGCAGTTTTTCGCTACGGTGCAGAACAAGATGCACTGGGCCACGCACGGCCACACTGCCGCCGAGGTGATCGAGGCGCGAGCCGATGCGGCGCAAGCTTTCATGGGCCTGCAAACCACGCGGCCCGGCGGCATCGTGCGCAAGGACGACGTGACGGTGGCCAAGAACTACCTCACGGCAGACGAGCTTGAGGTGCTCAACCGCATCGTCAACCTCTACATCGAATATGCCGAACTCCAGGCACTGGAGCGCAAGCCGATGACGATGCGCAACTGGATGACGAAGCTGGACGAGTTTCTGAAAATCTCCGGCCGCAATCTGCTGGATCACGCGGGCAAGATTTCTGCCGAGTCGGCCAAAGCCAAGGCAGAGCTGGAATATGCGCGGTATCGCGCCTTGCAGGCTGCGCTGCCAAAGCCCATCGATGCGGAGTTCGAGAAGGCGGCAGACGAGCTGAAGAAGTTGCCGCGGCCCAGGAAACCGAAGCCGCCCAAGGCCTGAGCCTTGCATTCATCAGCCCAGAACGCCATAACCGAACCCTTGCGCAGCGAACGCAATACCCAGAACCGGCTGGTGGCGATGGCCAGCCGGGCGACGCCCAGGCGCTTCAGGCGTGTGCCGTCCTGAATTCGATGGACGCTTGTCCCGCCAGCAAGCCCAACACCGAAATATCCTCGTCAACAGCGGGCCAGTGGATACCCTGACCCTCACCCAATAATTCATATTGAGCGCGTTGTGCCGCAGAGGCATGAGCCAGGCGCGGAAACCAGGCGAGCGGCACCGACAGCCAGCGGCCGTCGGTAAGCGATACGCGCAACTCGTCGTCCGAGCACACCACCTCCATGGCGCGCGGCGCGACCTCAAGCACCAAAGAACTCATCCCAAGCCTCCACGAACGTCTGTTGATCCTCCTGCGCAGAAAACCCGACGTTGCCCGCGAGCGATACCGGTTTGAGCCAGAACTTTGCCCAGCCTTTGTTCGCGTTGAACGTGAATATGGTGCGGCTCGCCGTTCTCGTTCGCGTAGAAAAAGAAGCGGTAGGCGCCGATGCGAAGAACCGTTGGCACAGTGCATTGAGTATGCCGCAAACTCGTTCGGAGCCTGACACCCCGGCCGTGAACCCATAGCCCGATGCCCGAAACCCTGCGCGGCGACCGCACCCGCCGGCCGGACTGGTGCTGTATATCAACGGCATCAGCGATGAGGTTCTGAGGCTATCCGCTGAGCCATTTTGGCTCAGCGGATAAGCTCGACCCCCTCAACGATGAGCCAGCGAGGGGCATCGTTGAGCCATGGAAGGTCATGCTTGAGCCGTAGAGATTCATTGATGACCCTCGACGGTTCATGCATGACCCTCGCCGGGGCACGCGACAGCGCCGGAGGCTGGGCCGATAGCCACAAAGGCTCAGGCTTGAGCCAGAAAGGGGCTGCGGTGAGGGTTCGAGGCTCATCGCCCGGACCCCGTCAGGCATCAGCTCCCGCGGCGGCTGGATTCGAATAGGAACCAGGTGCGGCGTTCGGTCTCGTCGATCCAGTTCTCGATCAGGCTGGCCGTGGCGATGTCGCGATGCTCGTCGACGACGTTATGCACTTCGCGCAGGCGTGCTGCCAGCGTCTGGTTGTCCTCGCGCAGTTCGGCCAGCATGTCGAGCGGCTCGACGTAGTCGGCGTCGTTGTCCTTGATCCGCTGCAGGCGGGCAATGTGTCCGATCGATCGCAAAGTCGAACCGCCCACTTTGCGTATCCGTTCCGCGATCGGATCGGTCATCGCATAAATCTGGTCCGCCTGCTCGTCGAGCAGCAGATGGTAGTCGCGGAAGTGCGGGCCGCTCATGTGCCAGTGGAAGTTTTTGGTTTTCAGATAAAGCGCGAATACGTCGGCCAGGATCGCGTTCATACCGCCGGTGATGTCCCTGGATGCGTCAGCACCAAGGTCTGTCGGCGTGATCAACGGAGCCTTTCTACGCTCTTTCAGTTCGCTGACTTTGTTGGAATCCTTCTTTGCCATGTTGTCCTCGATTTGATGTTCTGGTAAGCCGATCGGACCGCTGTTGTTCCTGCGCCGCTTGCAGTTCGGTAGTGTCGCGCTTTTAGGCCGGGCGTGGCAGCACGCCCGGCCGATGGCGCGCGCGGCAACAGGTTTCCTCGATACAAGACCGGTAGACGCGGCCAAGGCAGTTTTGCACCGGTCTGCCGCCACGGGGTTCTTGATGTCCATTCGTCGATTGCTGTCGGTTCTGCTGTTTTCGGGCCTTCTCGCAAGCCTGCCCGCGCTCGCTGCCGATGCCGACCCGGCGAGCGCGCTGATCGGGCCATGGCAGGCAAAAAAGCGCTTCGGCCCGGATGTGAGCGGGACGCTGACCCTGGTGCGCAGCGGCGCGGGCGGCCGGGCGTTTCTCGCCGGTCGTGAAGCCGAGGCCCGCTTCGACGGCGACACTGTCAGCTTCGCGCTGGCTTGCGAGGAGGGCGCGTTCTGCGGCGCGCTGGTCGAGGGTGGCCGGCGCGTTCGCGGCTTCTGGACGCAGCCGAAAACGGTCATCGGCGGCCTGGCCTACAAGACGCCGGTCGAACTCGCCGCCACGTCGGCCGGCTTGTGGAGCGGCGCCGCTCGGCCGCCAAGAGCCTGACCGCGGTGCTGATCGGCGCGAACATCGAAAAGGGCGCGGCGATCAGCCCGGCAACACCGGTCTATCGGACGATGGACGCAGCGCAAGCGCCCGGGCTCGATCCGCGCAAGCACGCGATGACGCTGGAGCATCTGCTGACGATGTCGTCCGGCTTCGCCTGCGACGATCGCGATCCGCAGGCGCCGGGCAACGAGGACGTGATGCAGGACCAGCAGGCGCAGCCCGACTGGTACCGCTACGCGCTCGATCTGCCGATGGCGTCTGCGCCGGGCGAGCAGACCGTCTATTGCTCGACTGCGCCGAACCTCGCCGGCGGCGTGCTGGCGAAAGTAACGGGTGAGCGGCTGGAGGACGGCATCGACCGGCTGATCGCGCGGCCGCTGCAGTTCGGCCCCTACGCGCTGGATCTGGTGGTCGCCATCTACGCCGGCAACTACAGCGACAAGCTCATGTACGACGCGCAGGAGCGCTACACGCCGGCCTATATCCTGCCCGCGATCCGGTAAGTCGCGGCGGCCGCGATCACGCCGCCTGCTTCGCCGTCTCCGGCGCCGAGTGCCGGATCAGGTGATCGAAGGCCGACAGTGCCGCCTTCGATCCTTCGCCCATTGCGATGATGATCTGCTTGTACGGCACCGTGGTGACGTCGCCGGCGGCGAACACGCCGGGCAGCGAGGTCTGGCCGCGTTCGTCGACGATGATTTCGCCGCGCGGCGTCAGCTCAAGCGTGCCGCGGAGCCAGTCGCTGTTCGGCAGCAGGCCGATCTGCACGAAGATGCCTTCGAGCTCGACGTGGTGCAGCTCGCCGGTGCCGCGGTCCTTGTAGTTCAGGCCGTTGACGCGCTGGCCGTCGCCGCTGACTTCGGTGCTCTGCGCCGACACGATCACGCGCACATTCGGCAGGCTGTAGAGCTTGCGCTGCAGCACCGCGTCGGCGCGCAGCTGGCTGTCGAACTCGATCAGCGTGACATGGCTGACGATGCCGGCGAGATCGATCGCGGCCTCGACGCCGGAGTTGCCGCCGCCGATCACCGCCACGCGCTTGCCCTTGAACAGCGGGCCATCGCAGTGCGGGCAGTAGGCCACGCCCTTGTTGCGGTACTCGTTCTCGCCGGGCACGTTCATCTGCCGCCAGCGCGCGCCGGTGGACAGGATCACGGTCTTGGATTTCAGCGTTGCGCCATTGGCGAGCTGCACTTCGACCAGGCCGTCGGCGCCGGCCGGCGTGAGCTTCTCGGCGCGCTGCAGATTCATGATGTCGACGTCGTAGTGGCGCACGTGCTGCTCCAGCGCGGCGACCATTTTCGGGCCTTCGGTCTCGGTGACCGAGATGAAGTTTTCGATGCCCATGGTGTCGAGTACCTGGCCGCCGAAACGCTCGGCGGCGATGCCGGTGCGGATGCCCTTGCGCGCCGCATAGATCGCGGCCGCCGCGCCGGCCGGGCCGCCGCCGACGATCAGCACGTCGTAGGCTGCTTTACTGACGAGCTTGCCGGCTTCACGCTCGGCGGAGCCGGTGTCGATCCTGGCGAGGATTTCTTCGGCGCCCATGCGACCGGCACCGAAGTTCTCGCCGTTCAAAAAAATCATCGGCACCGACATCACCTGGCGTTGGTCGACCTCGGCCTGGAACAGCGCGCCGTCGATCGCGGTGTGGCGGATGCGCGGGTTCAGCACCGCCATCAGGTTCAGTGCCTGGACCACGTCCGGGCAGTTCTGGCAGGACAGCGAGAAATAGGTTTCGAAGCTGAAATCGCCGTCCAGGTTCCGGATCTGCTCGATCACGTCGGTGGCGAGCTTTGACGGATAGCCGCCGACCTGCAGCAGCGCCAGCACCAGCGAGGTGAACTCGTGGCCCAGCGGGATGCCGGCGAAACGCAGGCTGATGGCCTGGCCCGGCGAGCCGAGTGCGAACGAGGGCTTGCGCTGGTCGTCGTCGCGGCGCTCGGTAACGGTGATCTTGTCGCTGACCGATACCAAGTCGGCGAGCAGCGCCCGCATTTCGATGGAGGCGGCGCTGTCGTCCACGGAGGCGACAATCTCGATCGGCCGCGTGACGCGTTCGAGATAGGTTTTGAGCTGGTCTTTGAGATCGGCGTCCAACATGGCGAGGCTCCAGGAATCGGGTGAATCAAAAAGTTGTATATCGAATTGGGCGAATTGGGCATGCATCAACGAACTGCGGGCAAAACTAGCCCGTCATGCCCGCGCAGGCGGGCATCCAGTTCCGGCCCCAACGGCGGCGGCCACGGTGAATCTGGATTCCCGCTTGCGCGGGAATGACGGGCTTGGGTGGCGCGTGCTGCTTAGATCTTGCCGACCAGATCCAGCGAGGGCTTCAGGGTCTTCTCGCCTTCCTTCCACTTGGCGGGGCAGACCTGGCCCGGGTTGTTGGCGACGAACTGCGCGGCCTTGAGCTTGCGCAGCGTCTCCTTCATGTCGCGGGCGATCGCGTTGTCGTGGATTTCGGCGGTCTTGATCACGCCGTCCGGGTTGATAACGAAGGTGCCGCGCAGCGCCAGGCCTTCTTCTTCGATATGCACGTCGAAGCCGCGGGTCAGCTGGTGCGTCGGGTCGCCAACCAGCGGGAACTTGGCCTTGCTGACGGCCGGCGAGGTCTCGTGCCAGACCTTGTGCGAGAACTGGGTGTCGGTGGTGACGATGTAAATCTCGGCGCCGGCCTTCTGGAATTCGGCGTAATTGTCGGCGGCATCTTCGACTTCGGTCGGGCAGTTGAAAGTGAAGGCGGCGGGCATGAACACGACCACCGACCATTTGCCCTTGAGCGAGGCTTCGGTGACTTCGATAAAGGCGCCGTTGTGGAAGGCGTTGACCTTGAACGGCTTGACGGAGGTATTGATCAGAGACATGGCGGGGATCGCTTCAGAGGTTTGGGAGACCGCATCCTAGAGCCTGCCGAGCAATAGTTACAATGACTTTATTATTTTGAGTTATTAGTTTTTATTAATGACAGCCTGGACGGAATCAGCCTGCCGCACCGCTATTGCAGGCTCAGCTCCATGCGCACCGCGCCGTCACCGCCGAGGCTGGCGGCGTGCCGGCCTGTCAGGAAAATCCGCTCGGGCGGGATGTCGGTGTGGGCGAGCACGGCGGCCTGCACGCTGCGGGCGCGATCTGCCGCCAGGCGGTCGATCGCGGCGGCGTCGGGAGCGAGCTTTTGCAGCAGGGCGGTTTCGACGAGGCCCGTTCTGGCCGCGAGCCGGGCATCGGCATCGCCGGCGGCCGGCATTGCGTCGTACCCCGGCGCTGCGACCAGCAGCTCGCGATGTAGCTGTTCCAGCGCCCGCAGCCGCTGGCTCGGCGTGTTCTGCGGGCTCGCGCCGGCACTGGCCGCGGCCGGGACCCGGCGGTCCAGCTCCTGGCGCGCCAGCGCCGCGGCGTCCTGCTCTGCGGCTTCGGCCATCGGAATGTCGAGCTTGAGTGCGGGCCGCTCGATCAGCGCCTGGGCCAGGTGGTCGAGCTTGGCGCTCTCGGCCTCGCTCAGTGCGGCGCTGCCCGGCGCAAAGTTCACGTAGGCGAGTTCGTCGCCGCCGCCGAACAGCGCGGCCAGCGCCGAGAACGGCGCGGTGACGGCTTTCGCCAGCAAGTTGGTCAGCACTTTGCCGACCATCGCGCCGACGTGAAAGGCCGGGTCGTCGAGACTGCCGCGCACCGGCAAGGCCAGGTCGATGACGCCGTGACGGTCCTTCAACAAGGCCACGGCCAGTTTGATCGGCAGCGGCACCGCGTCCTTGGAGCCGGTGGCGTCGCCGAACTCGAGTTGGTCGAGCACGACGTGGTGCTCGGCCACCAGTTCGCGATCTCGGATCTGGTAATGCAGGTCGGTGGTCAGCTTGCCCTTGACGATGTTGTAGCCGGCAAAACGGCCGGAATACGGGTTGAAGCGCACCAGATCCATGTTGCGGAAACTCAGCGAGATGTCGCTGTAGTGATCAAAGCGCGACGGCACCAGCTCGCCGCTGATCAGCACCGGCGCAAACTCGTCGACCTTGCCCGCCAGCTCGATCTTCGCGTGCACCGCCGCATCGCTGGACAGCTGCGTGATGTCGCCGCCGAGAGCAAAGATCCCGGCGGAAAAATTCGGATCGATCGACAGATCGGTGAAGCGCATCTGCCCTTTGCTGACGTGGATCTGTTTGATCTGCCAGGGCAGCGCCGGCGCGGACTTGTTTTCGCTGGCCGCCGCTTGCGGCGCGCTCGCGCTTGCTGGCGCCGCGCCCGGCGGCACCAGCGCGCTGGTGACATTGATCTCGCGGCTCGGCGAAATCGTCACGCGCGCCGAGGGCTCCACCAGATCGACCCGTTCCACGCTGAGCCTGGCCGGCTGGCTGTGATAGTCGATGCCGGCCAGCCGCAGATCGCGCCAGCTGAGCAGGTCCTGCTTCAGCGCGCGGTCTTCCACATTCAGCTGCGATAGTCCCGCTGCACCGCTGAAATCGAGTTGCGGTTCGGACGGCGCTTCTTTCTGCAAGTAGGCGAGCTCGCCTTTGACCGCCAGCAGGCCGGTCTTGAGCCGCAGGCTGGTGCGTGTCGCCAGATAAGGCTGCAGCACCGACAGATCGATGCCCGCCGCATCCACGCTCAACTTGGTGGATACCGGCTGCAGGCCGACATCGCCTTGCAGGCGCAGCGTGCCCTTGCGATTGATGTTGACGGATGCATCGACATGCAGCGGAGCGGCGAGCTCGGAACTCAGGCCGGTGATGCTTGCCGTCAGCGGATTCAGCGCGATCTGAATCGCGGGTTGTACGCCGTGATCGGTGATGCGGATGTCGTTGTCGATCAGGTCGACTCTTTGGATGGTGGCGCGCCATGGTGCCGCGCTCGCATCGTCCGCAGGTTTCGTGCCCGCAGTCGGCGGCGTATACAGGCGCGACAGATTCACGCTGCCATCGGCGTTGCGCTGCACGTCGGCGCGGAACTGCGTGATCGCGATCCGCTGCAGATTCGCCTCGCGCTTTGCCAGCGAAACGCTCAGCCCCTGCAACGCGAGTTCCGCAATCGAAACGGTCGGTGCCGCCTGCGCCGTTTCGGCCAGTGCGAGCTGGTGCAGGCTGATCAGCGGAATCTGCAGGTCCAGCGCCAGTGACGGAGCCAGCGTCAGCTGGTAGTCACCGCTCAATTCACCGCTGCCCGAAACCAGGTGCACCGGCAGCTGGTTCTGCAGGTAGGCGACCAGCGTCGACGACCGCAGCTTGCTCAGTGAGAAGTGGCCCTTGGATGCGATCGGCTGCACGCTGAAAGTGCCGGACCAGCTTAGCGTTTCGCCGCTCGTCGCCGCTGCGCTGAACTCGTACAGATTCTCGTAGCTCGGTTCGGTGCGGAAATCCCGGAGCGTGAATTCGATCGGCGCCAGCGTCGTGCTGAAGGCCTGCGGCCGGCTGCGATCCTCGAGCCCGACGCGGCCTTTCTCGATGATCAGCTCGCCGATGCGCACATGCGGCACGCCCGCCGATTCGGGCTTGGCTGGGTCCGGCGAAGGCGGGATCAGTTTGTTCCAGTTGATCGAGCCATCGGCGTCGATCAGCAACGCGATGTCGGGCGCGGTCCAGCGCAGCGTCGTCAGCACCGCGCCGCGCTCGATGATCGAATGCAGGATGTCGAGGTTCGCGTAAAGCGCATCGAAGGCCAGCAACGGCTTGCCGTCGGCCTCGCTCAGTTTCAGCGCGTCGATGCCGAGTTCGAAGCTGAAGGGATTGAACCGGATCGCGCCGATTTCCAGCTTGCGGCCCAGCTTGTCGACCTCGTCGCCGGCAATGGTCCTGATCAGCCAGGGTAGGCCGAAGAAGCCGGCCAGCGCGTAGGCGCCCACCAGGGCCGCGCCGGCCGCGGCCAGCCGCCATCGGCGACGGCTGCGAGTGCGATCGATCTGCATGGATGAGAGCGTGCTCCCGCTTCGGCTGGCGGTTGTTCTGGGTTCGGGCACTTACTTTAGCTCACTGCCCTTACAGCTCGGATGACCTACGACTGAGGTCGAGACCCGCGCCGGTCACCATCAAAGCTGAAGCACGGCGACCGCCGCGCCGCAGACCAGCAGAAACGGGATCGAGTACAGGTGCAGCACGCGCAGGCCGCCGGGCGCGCCGGACAGGCGCAGCGCGATCAGGTTGGCGAGCGATCCGATGAACAGCCCGAAGCCGCCGACGCTGACGCCGGCCGCCAGCGCCGGCAGGTCGTGCACGAACGGGGCGAGCAGGATCGCGGCCGGCACATTGCTGAGCACTTGCGACGTCAGCAGCGCGGCCAGATAGGCATTGAGGCCGCTGCCGATCGGCAGCGAGCCCAGCCATGCATGGACCGCGGGCAGCGCGGCGAGCAGGCGCATGTCGATGAACATCAGCGCGATGATCAGCAGCAGCGTCCAGTCGACCTGCAGCAGCAGCTGTCGATGCGCGATCAGAAACACCAGCGTGACCACGATCAGCGCTGGCCACAGCAGGTGAAAATTCAGCGCCAGCACGAAAGGCAGGAACAGACCGGCCGATGTCCACAGCAGGCGCATCGCCGGCCGTTGCTGCGCCCCGGTGGATCGCAGCGACACCGGGCCGGCCGGCAGCGCGCGCCAGGCGGTCAGCAGCAACAGGCCGAGCATGATCGCGACGCTCGGCAGCATCATCAGGACGAAGTCGGCGAAGCCGATTCCGGACACTTGCCACAGGAACAGGTTCTGCGGGTTGCCGATCGGCGTCAGCGCCGAGCCGGCGTTCACCGCGAGGGCTTCGAGCGCAACGATCCGCGCCAGCGGCAGCTCGGCCTGCTGCGCGAGCGCGCGGGTCAGCGGCACCAGCAGAAACAGGCAGACGTCGTTGGTGACGATCGCCGCCAGCGCGGCGGACAGCGCGGTCAGCATCAGCGCCAGCCTGCGCATGCTGGTGACGCGCTCGAGCACACGCCGCGCGAGCGTCTGCAGCGCGCCGCTGCTCTCGATGCCCTTGGTCACGATCAGCAGACCGGCGAGCGCGCCGATGGTCTGCCAGTCGATCAGCCTGGTGATCGACAACGGCTGCTGCGGGTGCAGCAACAGCAAAGCGAGCGCGGCGATGCCCAGCGTCCACAACAGCCAGGTGTCGGCGTTGGGCACGAGTCGTCGCAGCGTGGTCGCGGTCGGCATGGTTGATTGAAGGATGTGAGAGGAATAAAAAGAGCCGTTGTCGATGATCTCATCACCGCTGGCCAGCGTTAAACCGTAGCGCTTTTCATCCAGGCGCTGCTGCCACCTCGAATGACTCGATGGTGCCGACAGCCTTGACAGCCGCCAACACGTCATTGCGATTCAGCAGTTGGCGGCTCTGCTCAAGCCATTTCGTCGCCAGTTCGGGTTGCGGCTCTTTTCGATAGGTCTGTATTTGGCGAAGCGCCTCGGAACGCTCGTCGGGATCGCCAAGGCGCTGGATCAGCAGTTGCGCCGCGTCGTCATTGTGGCCGGCTATTACTAGGGCAGACTGGTAAAGATAAAGGGATTCAGCCCGGTGTTCGCTCATATAGGCAAGCGCCGTCTCCTGGGCAGAGACGTCTCCGGTCTGCATCGCTGAAGCCAGCCGGATCCAATACATTTGCATCAACCCGTATTTGGAAACGTTTTCGATCTCTGAAATCACTCCGAGCGCGGGTTCCGGACGCCCGAGCTTGCACAGCAGTTGTGCGAGGTTGATGGCCTGATTGATGTTGGGCCTGCCGTTCTCTGGGCGGCGCGCAGCGCGTTCCAGCTGGAGAACAGCCTCGTCCCAGCGGCCCAGGGCCTGAAGCGCACGGGCTCGGCTGTTCATGACCCAGATCAGTTTGTCGTCGGTGTCAGTGTAGGGCGATGTCGACGAAGCCGACGAGGCTGCTGCCTTCACTTCGCCGATGATGGCGTCGGAGATGTCGAGGACATCTTGATACTGCCCCCCTCGCAGCAGCACGTTGACCAGGTCGACTTTCCACGACATTTCGTGGGGCCGCCGTTCGGCCTCGATCGTGTACAACTTTACGCTTTCGGCCTGAGCTTGGTTGATATCGAACCGTTCCGGCGCCGCCTTGCGGAGCGCCGCAAAGCGCAGATCGGCGCGCAATTCGATCAGGACATCAATGTCGTCGATACGCCGGGCGACAGCCAGCGCCCGGTCCGGGGATTTTCGCTTGATCCAGCCGACCACGAGGTCGCGCCATTGCCAGCTCGGCTCGAGGGCGCCTTCGACTGTCCACCCTGCATCGAACAAGGCCTTGAGCAACTCGAAATGAAGCTCGTCATGAGAGTCTGCATAGTCAGATTGCGCGATCTGCATAACCGCCTGGTAATTGATCTGGTCCAGTGACTGCGGCCAGCGCTGCGCGATCACGGTCAGGCTACGCAGACTGTCAGCTTCGTCGTCCAGCATGAACGCCACATTGAGTCGTTCGTGCCAGTCGGAGCCGCCGGACTGGGGCATGTCAGTCGCCCTAACAAGCAGTTCGTGGGCATGCGCCTTGTCCCCGTTGTTGAGAGCCGACAGTCCTCCGAGCAGCAAAGCCCGATAACGCGACCTGCTGGGAAGCCCATCGAAAGCGGGGGAAGCGATCACTGCATCCAGCGCAGGTCCGGAGCCCGCTATGTCGTTGTTGCTGAATCGAGCCACGGCTGAATCCAGGGCTTGCTGCGTCGCGTCGATACTGCCCGGTTCGGGGGTTGCAGAAGGCTTGCCGGCAACAGCGAAGGCTTCAGTCGACACCATCACCAGGCTCAGAGCCGCCGCAAATCCGCAAATGATCCAAGTTCCCTTCATGGCGCCGCCTGTCTGCCTGTCATAAAGGGAGAATATCGCAGCTGATATGGTCTGGACCGCAGCGGCTACGAGCGATCCCGTGCCGAAGTTGACTGCGAGGCCCGATACGCCACCACCGCGCGGTCTACGCTTGAACACACCTGCCTCGCTACCTGCAAGCTGACCGGCCGTAGATCCGGAAAACAACCGCAGCGCGATTAGCGGATGTGGCTTCGCCAGCAATCGCGTGGCGGGGATCGGTTCCGGGGCGGATGCTCATGTGGGTTCGCGAATGATCGCACCGTGTGCCGGCGTCTACGGCCTGATCATGCCGGTACTGCACAAGCTGCTGCGCGAAATCACCGGCAGCGCCGCGATCAGCGCGCCCTACGGTGCACTGATCGTGCTGTATGCGCTGATGTAATTCGTGTTCTCGCTGGTGCTTGGCGCGCTCAGCGATTGCTACGACCGGCGCCCGGTGCTGCTGGTGTCACTGGCCGGCGCCGCGATCGACTACCTGGTGACGGTCTCGAGCACCACGCTGACGATGCTGTTCATCAGCCGCGCGATCGCCGGCATTGCGGCGCCAACGTCGCGGTGGCCGCCGTGGATACCGCCGGCATCAGCGAGGAATCACGGTGCGCCAAAGACTGCCGTTGGCTCAAAACTCAGATCCCGACAAACCATGCAGCATCGCGATCTTGTCGTCGCGCACGTTCAGGTTGTCGTCGAGGATGCCGCCGGTGCCGGCGCTGTTTGGCGTATAGCACCAAGTAGAACGCGCTGCGCATGTCCTTGCCGATGAGGTGGTCGACGAGCGTGTCCTGCCACTGCCGGTCCTTGTCGCCCGATACGCCGCTGCCGTAATGGCTGCCGAACTCGCCGACGATCACGGTGGGGCCGAGCACGATCGGCGCGACCGGCTGGTAGCGGCCGAACAGCGTCTCCCAGCCGCTGGCGAAATTGTTCGGAAAATTCGCATCGTCGAACAAACTCTTGGACGCGCCTTCGAGTGCATCGGGTCCGTAGGTATGCGGGAACAGCACCAGCTTGTCGTCGGGAATCGCCAGCGGACGGTAAGACTCGGGCTGCAGGTTTTCGCCGTAGTTGATCGGCGGCGAGCTGTCCTCGATGCCGTCGTTGTTGACGTAGATGCCGTGCACGAAGATCAGCAGCTTCGGGTTCGCCGCGAGTAACGCGGCGGCCGCGTTTTCAGCGGCGAGCTTCCAGTCGTTCCCGACCTTGTATACGGCCTCTTCGCCCGGCCCCCAGCGCACGACATCGTGCGGCTCGTTGTACAGGTCGACGCCGACCAGGTGTGCGTTGCCGGCATAACGCGCCGCCACGAACACCGGGTCACGAATCCAGTTGTCGGCGGTGTAGGACTGGAAGTTGTAGGTCGGTGCGGTGCCGCCGTCGGCGTAGATCGCCGCATCCTCGACATGCCAGACCGGGTCGAGCGTGCCCTTGCTCAGCGAGTGGAAATCGAGCACAACGTACAGGCCCCGGCGATCCGCCTCGGCCATCCACAGGTCGAGGAATTCCAGCGGTGTCTTGCCGATGACGTCGCCGTTCAATACCGGGTCGACATAGGTATCCAGCGTGCCGCCTATGGTCAGCGGCGAGTACGGCGTCTCGGGCACGAACGGCAGCCGCACCGCGTTGAAGCCCAGATCTCTGACTTGCTGGATCTGCGCCTTCCAGCTCATCTTGTCCAGGTACTGTGCGGGATCAGGATCGCGGAGTCGAAGCCGAACATGTTGATGCCGCCCGGTTGCACCGCCTCGCCGCCGGGCGCGTAAACCTTGCCGGCGCCAGTGGTATAGCTCCCGCTGTCGGCGTCGCCGTTCTTATCGCCACCACCGCCACCACAGGCGGTCAGCAGCAGGGCAAGCAACTGCGATATCAGGGGGATAGGGCGCGCATGAGTACGGCGAGTCTAGTCGACGCGCACGACGGCTCGTTGCCGTTTAAACCAACTACAAAAAACGGCGGGTCACGACCCGCCCTACGGGACTGATCTTCGGGCGGGTCGAGACCCGCCGTTATGTCTCAATCCGCCGCCACCGCATGTGCGGCGCCGCGCGGTCTGCGCGTGAACCACACCAGCCCTGCAACCGCGAAGCTGATCCAGCCGCAGATCCAGAAGAAATCCAGCGCCGACATCAGATAGGCCTGGCTGCTCATCGTGCGCGTGAGCGCGCCGACCGCCTGCTGGTCGCTGAGCCCGAGATCGTTCATCGCACCGAGCGCCTGCTGCAGCCGCGGATCGTAGACGCTGGTGGCCTCGGCGAGCCGCGTCTGGTGCAGCGCCGCGTGGCGGTCCCAGAACGTGGTCACTATCGAAGTCGCGAACGCGCCGGCGGTGATGCGCAGGAAGTTCGACAGCCCGGATGCCGCCGGAATCTTCGCGTCGGGAACGCCGTCGAGCAGGATCGTCAGCATCGCGACGAAGAACATCGACATGCCGATGCCCTGCACCAGCAGCGGCATCGTGTAGCTCAGGTATCCCGCGTCGGCGGTATAGCCCGCGCGCATGAAGTACGAGATGCCGAAGATGATGAACGCGCTCATGCCGAAGATGCGCGGATCGAAGCGGCCGATGTTCTTGCCCACCAGCGGCGACAGCAGCACCGCGACCAGGCCGCTCGGCGCCGCCACCAGGCCGGCCCAGGTGGCGGTGTAGCCGAGCCAGGTCTGCATCCACAGCGGCTGCAGTACCACCGAGCCGAAGAACAGCGCGTAGCCGACGCAGAACGCGAGCACGCCGAACGCGAAGTTGCGGTTCTTGAACAGCGACAGGTCGATGATCGGGTTCTTCTCGCCGAGTTCCCAGATCATGAAGGCGACGAAGCCGACGCCGGCGACGATCGCCTCGACGACGATCGCGGTCGACGAGAACCAGTCCTGGTCCTTGCCGGTGTCGAGCATGATCTGCAGCGCGCCAACCCAGACCACGAGCAGGCTTAAGCCCACGCTGTCGATCGGGATCCTGCGCGTCGGGGTTTCGCGGCCCTTCAGACCGCTCCAGCAGATCGCGGCGCAGAACAGGCCCACCGGCACGTTGATCAAAAATATCCACGGCCAGGAATAGTTGTCGGAAATGTGGCCGCCGAGGATCGGGCCGCAGATCGGCGCGACCAGGGTCGTCATCGACCAGATCGCCAGTGCCGTGCCTTTTTTCTGCGGTGGGAAGATCGACATCAGCAGCGCCTGCGATCCGGGGATCATCGGCCCCGATACCGCGCCCTGCAGCACGCGGAACATGATCAGCGACGACAGGCTCCAGGCGACGCCGCACAGAAACGAGGCGATGGTGAACGCGAGCACCGACAGCACGAACACGCGCACCACGCCGAAGCGCTGCATCAGCCAGCCGGTCAGCGGTACCGAGATGCCGTTGGCGACCGCGAACGAGGTGATCACCCAGGTGCCCTGGTCGCTGCTGACGCCGAGGTTGCCGGAGATCGTCGGGATCGACACGTTGGCGATCGTGGTGTCGAGCACCTGCATGAAGGTGCCGACCGCGAGCGCGGTCGCGACCAGTGCGTGCGAGCCCTTGACCGGCGGTGGCGTCGTCGCTGGCGCCGCCGCGGTGCCGGCGGAGCCGCTCATGGCGCGGCGTGACCGCCGCCGGCGCCGCCCGGCAGGCCGGCGTTGTCGGCGATGATCTGCGCGATCCTGGCGTCGATCACGTTGTCATGGTCTTCGGAGATCGCGGTCCGCTGCGACTGGGCGCGCACCTGTGATGCGACCAGCGAGCCGGAGGTGTCGTGCAGATCGACTTCGGCTTTCATCGACAGGCCGACGCGCAGCGGATGCTGGGCGAGTTCGTTCGGATCGAGCGCGATGCGTACCGGCACGCGCTGCACGATCTTGATCCAGTTGCCGCTGGCGTTCTGCGCCGGCAGCAGCGCGAAGGCGCTGCCGCTGCCGGCACCCAGGCCGGCGATCTTGCCGTGATAGACCACGTCGCCGCCGTACAGATCGGCCTGCAGTTCCACCGGCTGGCCGATGCGCATGCGCGGCAGCTGCACCTCCTTGAAGTTGGCGTCGACCCAGGCCTGATCCAGCGGCACCACCGCGAGCAGCGGCGTGCCGGCAGCGATACGCGCGCCGATCTGCACGCCGCGGCGCGCGACCACGCCGGCCACCGGTGCATTGATCCTCGTGCGCTTCAGCGCCAGCGCGACTTCGCGCACCTTGCTTGCAGCCGCCAGCACCTGCGGGTTGGTTTCGATCTGCGTGCCGCTGATCTGCGCCTGCGTTGTGGTCAGGCTTTCATTGCTGACGTTGAGCGCCGCGGACAGCTGCGCGACCTGGTCCTTGGCGTGCTGCAGTTCTTCGGCCGAGACGCTGCCGTCGTTGGCCGATATCTGGCGGCGTCGCAGATCGGCCTGTGCCGCAGCCAGCGCGACCTGGCGTTCGCGGATCTGCGCTTTCAGGCCCTCGGCCTGCGAGAACACGCCGCGCACCTGGCGCACGCTGCGCGCCAGCTCGGCCTGGGCCGTCGCCATCGCCACTTCCGCGTCGGCCGGATCGAGTTCGAGCAGCGGCTGGCCGCGTTCGACATGCTGGGTGTCATCGACATGCAGCGCGATCACGGTGCCGGCGACTTCAGAGGTGATCTGCACCAGGTCGCTGGACACGTAGGCGTCGTCGGTGTGTTCGAAGAAGCGCGCATGCAGGTACCAGTACGCGGCGTAGCCGGCGAGCGCGACGATCACGATCAGCGCGACGCCGATCAGCCGTCCGCGGCGCGGGTTGCCGGGAGCAGGAGCTGCGGGCGCGCCGGCAGCGGTTTGAGAAGTCTGATTCATGAGGAAGCTCCGGAACCGGCGACGGCCGAAGAAGGTGAGGAAGGAATGGAGTTGTCGGCGGCCGCCGTGTCGGCCGGCGGCTCGAAGCTGCCGCCCAGGGTCAGCAGCAGGGTCACGCGCGCGATCACCAGGTTTGCATCAATCCCAACGGTGGCAGCGCGCAGGCCGAGCAGCTGCGTTTCGGCGTTCAGCACCGTCAGCTGCGACGTTAGGCCTGATTTGTAGCGGCTCTTGGCCAGATCGTAGGCGGCCTGGGCCGCGACCAGGCTCTGCTCGGATTCGACGCGCTGGCGCATCAGCGAATCGCCGCGGCTGAGCGCGTCGGAGACGTCGCGCACCGCGCCGAGCACGGTGTCGTTGTACTGCGAAACCGTGCCGTCGATCTCGGCCGTCGCGCCGAGGTAGCCGGCCTCGAGCCGATGCGCGTCGAAGATCGGCAGATGGATCGCCGGGCCGACGCCGTAGGCGGCGCTGTTGGAATCCAGCAGCTTGTCGAGACCCACGGCCTGGAAGCCGGCGAAGGCACGCAGGCTGATGTCCGGATAGAACGCGGCCTTGGCTGCCGCGCGATCGGCGGTTGCCGCATCGATGCGCGCCTTGGCCGCGATCACGTCGGGGCGATGTGCCAGCAGATCCATCGGCAGCGCATCGGGCAGCGGCAGCGCGGTGTCGAGTTTCAGCTGCGGGCGCTGGATCCTGTCGTACCAGTCGGCGCCGTGACCAGCCAGCGCGGCGAGGCGATGCACGGCGACATCGCGCTGGTTCTCGGCCATCAGCCGCGCCAGCCGCGCCTGCGGCACCAGCGCCTCGGCGTTCTTCACTTCCACCGCGGTGTCGAGGCCGGCATGCAAGCGGCTTTGGGCGAGCCGCAACAGCGACTCGCGCTGCGTCTGCGCGTCGGCCGCGACGTCGGCGAGCGCGTAGGCGCGATACAGGTCGACATAGGCCTGCGCGATCGAACCGGCCAGTGCCAGGCGAGCGCTGGCGCGGTCGAGTTCGGCGGCGTAGGCCTGGCTGCTGGCGGCCTGCAGCAGGCTGGCCTGGCGACCCCAGAAATCCAGATCCCAGCCCAGGTTCAGCCCCAGCTCGCCGATCCAGTACACGCCGCCACCGCCGGCGCCGATATGCAAATCCTTCGGCGGCGCGGTGTAGTTTTCGGACAGGCGCTGACGGATCTCGTTGCCGTCCAGCGTCAGCTGCGGCTGGCTGCCGGCGCCGGCTGCCAGGGCCTGCGCCTGGGCACGGCGCACGCGTGCAATCGCCTCGTCCAGGCTCGGGCTGTGCGCGAACGCCTCCTCGATCAGCGAGTCCAGCTGCGAGTCGCCGAAGCCTTTCCACCACTGCTTGTCGACGCTCATCATCCGCTGTTGCGACAGGCCGAGCTGCTGCGGGCTCACGGCAGCAACCGCGGGCGCGGTCTTGGGCACGGTGACGCAGCCGGCGGCGAGCAGCAAGGCGGCCGGTGCCAGTACCGCGGCACAGAGGTTTCGCAGCAAAGGCGCGAAGGGATGGGGGCGCGAGACAAGGCGCGAGGAGGAGTCATAGCCGTAGCTATGGCGACGACGAGCAACGCCGTATCGCGCCACCAGACCGAGCGGATTTGTTGCGAAACCTCTGTGCCGCGGTACTACAGTGGCCAGCGTCCTGGGCAGCGCGTGATACGGGAATGGGCGCATCAGGATTCTCCGCCGCCGGCATCCGCCCGGATGGTAGCGATCAGTTTGTTGAGCAGACGCGACAGCTCGTTGAATTCGGCCTTGCTGAAATCGGTGAGCGCGTCGTTGAGGCGGTCGACGATGATCGGCGTCAGTTCTGTGGTTTTCTGCAGGCCCGCCGTGGTCAGTTGCAGATACACCACGCGGCGGTCTTCCTTGCTGCGTTCGCGCGCGACGTAGCCGCGCTCCTCGAGCTGATCCAGCAGCCGCGTCAACGCGCCGGTATCGTGGCGCAACGCGCGGCACAGGTCGCTGGCGGTGACCTCCTTGCCCTCTTTCAGCCGGATCAGAACGATCCACTGCGCGAACGACAGGTCGTGCCCCAGGAAGGCTTCGGTGGCGCGGTCGAGCATCAGCGAATGGGCGACTTTCACCAGATAGCCGATGCTGCTTGCCGACCTGAAATTCGCGGTGCTGTAGTGCTTGGCCATCAGTTATTGCTGCCTAGGCAGATATTGTCCGGGCAGATACTGATCCGACAGCAACTGCCTGTCAAGATTGTTTCGGCGTGTTTCGAGCGGCTTTCCGGTGCAGCGCGGCAGTGCGCGCCGGATCGAAACGATCAGGCGTCGGCGGGCGTCGGCTCGCGCACCACGTAGAGCCGCAGCATCAGCGTCACGAACAGCACCACCCACATGCCGTTGAACACGATCACCGACTGCAGATCGGCGCCGGTGTCGCGGTAGGTGCGCACTTCCCAGACCATGTAGAACGTCATCGCGTAGGCCATCATGCCGCTCATGAAAGTCGCCAGCGCGCGATAGCCTCGATGCCGCTGCCTGCCCCGCAGAAACACGATCAGTGAGAGCAGGTAGAACCAGCCGAAGAAGTAGGTATCGAACTCGTTGATCATCTGCAGCCAGATCGGGATGTTCGCGTACAGCGGTTCCACTTTCGTGTAGCCGAGCCAGGCGCGGCCGACCCAGCTGTCGGCGCAGGGTCCGGCGGCGCCCTGCATCAGCCCGGCCCAGCCGCAGCCGAGCAGGAACATCGGCGTGTAGACGAAGGACGTGAAGCCGGCGAGCGCGAACAGCAGCATCAGGAAGCGGTCGATCCAGCGGGCCATGGCGTCTCTCTGCAGTTTGTCGTGAGCGGACAGTGCCGCAATGGCGCCGCATCAACGTCGTCCTTTTGCAGGGCGGGTCGTAAGCCGCCGTACGCAGCCACGTAGTCCGACCGGAGGATGAAATTCGGTGGCCGGTTCTCGAAACTGGCCGCATGAACCCGGACTCCGCCGACCCGATCGCCCTCAGCGCCGTGCTGCCGAACCGCGTCGGCCGTCCGCCGCGGGTGAACCTGCAGCTGATCGTCGATGCCGCGCTGGCGATCGGGCTCGACCGGGTCAGCCTGCCGATGGTCGCGGACAGGCTCGGCGTCGGCTCGTCGACGCTGTATCGCCACGTGCGCAATCGCGACGAGCTGCTGCGGCTGGCGACGGTCAAGGTCGCGCTCGAACGCCGCCTGCCAACCGGTGTCGGGCTGCACTGGTCCGAGCTGGCCGGGCGCTACGCCGAGAGCCTGTTCGAGTCGCTGGCGCGCGAGCCGCTGGTGATCCAGGAGCTGATGCGCGGCCGGCTCGGCCCGGATATCGAGGTTGATTATCTGGAGCCCTTTCTGGAGGCGATGAGCCAGCACGGCTTCGCGCCCGGCGAGGGTCTGCAGCTGTTCCGCGCGATCGGCATGCTGGCGGTCGGCGCGGCGGTCGCGGCCACCGCGCAGCAGTCGCGAGCCTCCGGCGGCGAGGAGGGTGAGGCCTTTGCACGCGCGCTCGCGGAGCGTCCCGCCGGCGCGCTGCCGCGGATCCGCGCGGCGCTGGCCGCGAATGTCGATCTGAACGCCGGTGACTGGAAGACGCTGTTGCGGCATCTGCTCAGCGGCGTGGCCGCGGCGCGCGGCGAGATCCTGCCTTGCGCCGGCGCGGTGCCGTGAATCGCGTGGGAGCGGCGCCGTTCTAGCCGGAAATCAGTGCGAAACCCGTGGCCGGGCCCGATTGCAAACGCCCGTCCCGATCACCAGGAGACCCAGATGAACCCTGTCGCCCGCTCCGCCGTTGCCGCTCCAGCCGATCCCGTCGGCGCGCGGCCGTCGAGCCGTCTCGAAATCGACGGCCGTCTGTTCAATCCGTATTCCAAGGACTTCATCCGCTCGCCCTGGGATGCCTGGGACCGCCTGGTGCGCGATTACCCGGTGTGCTGGCACAAGGACCTGCAGATGTGGGTCTGCAGCAGCCACGACGCCTGCTCGGAGATGCTGAAGGACACGCGCTTCTCGACCAACTACAAGAACTGGGAGCATGCGCCGGCGCCCAAGCCAGAGGCCGACAAGAACCATTTCGAAAAGGCGATCGACGCGGGGCTGTTCGCCGTGGAAGTGCGCGAGCACCTGCGGCTGCGCAAGCTGACGATGCCGGCGTTCTCCAAGCCGGTGATGATGAAGATCGACGCCAAGATCCGCGATCTGATCGTGACCTGCTTCGACGAGATCGGCAGTCCAGCGACTTTCGATGCGTTCGAGATGATCGCCGAGAAGCTGCCGGTGCGGTCGATCGCGCGCATGGTCGGCGTGCCCACCGACATGGAGAATTTCTTCCACGACTTTGCTGTCAACGTGGTCACTGCCACGCGCATCAACCTGCCGCTGAAACGCCGCGAGCAGGCGATCCAGGACACGCTGCCGGGGTTCCAGTATTTTCTCGATCTGATCCGGCAGCGCCGGGCCGCGCCGCATCCGGGCGACGACTTCGTCGGCAGCCTGATCTCCGCGTCCGATAACGGCGATCGCCTGGACGACTACAGTATCGTGTCGGTGATCCAGGCGGTGATCGTCGCCGGCTCGGATACCGCGACCGATCTTCACACCTACGCGCTGCAGGGCCTGCTGAAAAATCCGCAGCAGTTCGCGCTGCTGAAGCAGCAGCCGGAGCTGATGGAGAACGCGATCATCGAGCTGCTGCGCTACGGCGCGTTCGGCAAGACGCCGCAGTTCCGCTTCGCCGCGCAGGACGCCGAGTTCTGGGGTCAGCCGATCAAAAAAGGCCAGTCGATCCTGCTGAATCTGACGGCGGCCTGGGTCGACCCGCAGAAGTGGCCGAACCCGCGCCAGCTCGATATCACGCGCAAGATGGACGGCAACATCGTGTTCGGCGCCGGCGCGCATTTCTGCATCGGCACCTACCTGGTGCGGGTGCAGGGCGGCCTGATGATCCAGGAGTTCGCCCGGCGTTTCCCGAACGCGGAGCTGCTCAATGGTGACGGCGAGGTCGACTACGACTACCAGCATCACAACGCGCGGCGCATCAACAAGCTGATGATCAAGACCCATCTGTGAAAGGCGGCGATCGATGCCGACGCATCAGCGATGGATCTGCGTGATCTGCGGCTTCATCTACGACGAGGCCATCGGGATGCCCGAGCACGGCATCGGTCCGGGGCAGCGCTTCGAGGATCTGCCGGAGAACTGGATCTGCCCGGAATGCGGATCGCCGAAGTCGGCGTTCGAGGTCTACACCGGCATCTGATCGGCCGCTGAACCGGCAGGTACTTATTTCGGATGATGTGAGCTCGTCGGGGCCGATGGAGGATGCTTCCAGCAATACACCCCCTTGAATGACACAGGCCCTTGCAAGGCACGACGACGGTCCGGTCCCGGAGCGCGCTCGTTAGCCAGGCCATCGCGATTAGGAGAAGTCTATGAAGCGTCGAATCCGGTTGAGTTGGTGCCTGGCGGTGCTCGGCGCAATGTTGCTGCCGATCACCACCTCGCTCGCCAAGGTTGCCCCCGACAAGGCGGCCGAACTCGACGGCGGCAGGCTGACCTGCGGTGGCGCTGAAAAAGCCGGCAGCGCCGGCGGCGTCGCCGAATACACCGGCAAGTACGTCGGCAAGTGGCCGGGCATGAAAGGCCCGTATGGCTACGAGCCGGGCCCCTACGCCGACGAGAAGCCCAAGTTCACGATCACTGCCGCCAATATGGCGCAGTACGCCGCGAATCTGACCGAAGGCCAGAAGGTGATGCTGAAGAAGTACCCGAACTACAAGATGAACGTGTACCCGAGCCACCGCGACTTCGGCTTCCCGTCCTGGGTCTGCGATACCTCGAAGAAGAACGCAACCACGGCAGAGCTGGTCGACGACGGCCGCGGCGTCACCGGCACCGGCGGCGCGGCGGCGTTCCCGATTCCGCAGAGCGGCCTGGAAGTGATCTGGAACACCTCGACCTCGTTCCGTCCGACCACCGAGAAGGCGGTGTGCGACATCGCCAACGTCTACGCCAACGGCAGCGTCGCCTGGGGCCGCAACAAGTTCATGACCTACAACCTGATGAACGATCCGGCCAAGCGCCTGCCGCTGACCGATCGCATCAACTCTTACTTCTATACCGGGTATTCACTGCCGGAGCGCGACAAGGGTTATGTCGCCGTCGGTTTCCAGCCGAACAATTTCGCCAAGGATCACACCCAGGCTTGGCAATACCTGCCCGGCACGCGCCGCGTGCGCCAGGCGCCGGAAATCGGCTTCGACTATCCGGTGCCGCCGGCCGGCGCGCGCACCATCGACGACGACTACGGCTTCAACGGCTCGCCCGAGCGCTACACCTGGAAGCTGGTCGGCAAGAAGGAAATGTATGTCCCCTACCACGACTTCAAGATCAACGATCCGGCGCTGAAGTATTCGGACATCATCAAGCCCAGCGTGCCCAACCCCGACCACATCCGCTACGAAATGCACCGGGTCTGGGTGCTGGAGGCGACGCTGAAGGAAGGCGTGCGCCACATCTACAAGAAGCGCCAGGTCTACGTCGACGAGGACAACTGGCAGGTGGTCTGGTCCGACAACTACGACGGCCGCGATCAGCTGTGGCGGATCTCGATGGTCACCTATCACTACTCGCAGGAATCATCGAGCTTCCATCGCGGCGCCTCGTTCTACATCGATCTGACGGCCGGCGGCTACGAGGCCGGCTATCTGGTCAACGAGCGCGGCGGCGACTGGTGGCGCATCAATACGCCGATGTCGGCCTCGCTGTTCACGCCGGAAGCGGCGGGCCGCGCGGGTCATTGAGTAAGGGGTTCAGATGAATATTGCTACCGACATGCCGATGCCGACTGCGGCTATCCGCGCGACATTCGATAAGGTAAAAGCGCTGGCGCCGGCCTTGCTCGACACCACTGCCGAACAGCGCATCGCCAAGATTCAGCGCCTGATGAAGACGCTGATGAAGTACCGCGAGCAGATTTACGAGACCGGCAAGCTCGAGCGCGGCCTGTCGCCGCCGGACATGGATGGCGAGCTGGTGATGCTGAAGTTCGAAGCGGAATTCATCGCCAAGCACCTGCGGGCCTGGATGACGCCCAAGCCGGCGCCGCCGTCGCTGATGACCCTGGGCAAGAAGTGCTACGTGCGCTACGAGCCCAAGGGCACGGTGCTGGTGCTGCCGAGTTGGAACGCGCCGTACGTGATCGGCTTTCTGCCGGTGTTGGGGGCGATCGCCGGCGGCAACAGCATCATCATCAAGCCCAGCGAGCTGTCGCCGTATTCATCGGCGCTGTGCGCGAAGATCGTCGCCGAGGCCTTCCCCGACGGCGAGCTGAGCCTGATCGAAGGCGGCGCCGAAGCCGCGCAGGCACTGCTCGCCTGCCCGTTCAACCACATCTTCTACATCGGCAACAACCACGTCGGCCGCATCGTGATGAAGGCCGCGGCCGATCACTTTGCGTCGGTCACCCTGGAAATGGGCGGCAAGAATCCGAGCATCATCGACAAGAGCGCGGATGTCGAAGATGCCGCGCTGAAGACCAGCTGGGGCCGCATGTGCAACGCCGGCCAGGCCTGTATCGCGCCGGATTACGTGATGGTGCATGAGTCAGTGGCCAGGCGCTTCACCGACGCGCTGGTGCGTGAAATCGGCGCAATGTACAACCCGAGAGGCAAGGGCTTCGAGAACAACCCGGAGTTTCCGCGCATCATCAATGCGCGGCATTTCGAGCGCATCAAGGGGCTGATCGACGACGCCAGGGCCAAGGGCGCCAGGTTCGAATGCGGCGGCGAGTATCGGGCGCAGGATCGCTACATCTCGCCAAGCGTCGTCACCGGCGTGACCGAAGACATGCGATTGATGAAGGAAGAAATCTTCGGGCCAGTGATTGCAGTGGTGCCATACAAGACGCGCGAGGAGGTGATTTCGTATATCGCGGGCCGCGACAAGCCGCTGGCGCTGTATGTGTTCTCCAAGGACCGCGAGGCGACGGACTACTTCATCAAGCACACCACGTCCGGCAGCTCGGTGGTCAACCACAACGTCGTGCAGTCGGGCACCAATCCGCATCTGCCGTTCGGCGGCGTGAATTCCAGCGGCATCGGCCGCATGGTCGGGTTTGCGACATTCAACGAATGCTCGAACGCGCGCGCGATCGTCGAAGAAGGTCCGCCGCTGATGGACCCGCGCGACATGTTTCCGCCGTTGACGGACAAGTACAAGAAACAGCTGGCGGATCTGATCGGCCGGGAGAAACCGATCCCCTCGTTCGTGGTGCCGATGGTGTCGGCGGTGATCAAGTTACGGACGATGTTCTCGTCCAGGAGCTGATCAGCTGTCCGAGGGACCCCGGTGAATCGCCGCTGTAGGAGCGGGTCATACCCGCGACTGTGCCGGTGAAGTCCCAGTCGCGGGTATGACCCGCTCCTACAGGCAGCGGTCAGCACGCCGACGCATCGCTCACTTCCGATTCAGACGGCGCGCTGCATCCTCACGCCGGAATCCAAACGGGATACGGTTCATGAAGCACGCCACAAGGCTGTGGGCATCACTGTGGGCATCGTCGCTGCTGCTGCTCGCCTGCAGCATTCCCTTGGCACTAGCTGCGCCGATGCCGCCGCCAGCGCCGGGCTGGATCACCGCCGGGTCCGCGCCGGCCGACTATGACTTCGGCACCGACACCACGCAGGCCGTGCAGGGCACGAGCAGCGCCTACATCAAGGCCAAGGCGGCGACGGCCGGCGGCTTCGGCACAATGATGCAGACGATCTCGGCCGACCACTATCGCGGCAAGCGGGTGCAGCTGTCGGCGATGCTGAAGACGCAGGACGCGCGGCGTGCGCAGATGTGGATGCGGGTCGACGGTGCTCCGGGCGGCAAACCGCTGGCCTTCGACAACATGGACGAGCGGCCGCTAGTCGGCAGCGCTGACTGGACGCGCTGCGAAATCGTGCTCGACGTGCCGGCCGAAGCGCAGGCGATCGCGTTCGGCTTCTTTTTGAGCGGCACCGGCAAAGTCTGGGCCGACTCGTTCGCGCTCGACGTGGTGACCGCGACTCAGCCGGCGACTGGCGCCGCCATCACGCTACCGGCCGAGCCGGTGAATCCGGGTTTCGAATAGCGCCAATAGCGCCGCCTCGAATGGCGCTAATGCGTGCTGGTATCCGCGGCAGAGGAATGTGACGAGCTGCCCTGCGCGACGGTTACCGATCCACCGGTTGGCCGCGACAGATCCGCTGCGCTCTGCAGGCCCAGCAGAATCAGCGTTGCGGCGGCGATGGCGATCAGGATCGGTTTCATGATGGTGTGCTCCGTCACAGGGCACCTGTGTTCGCATCCTGGCCGAACAGCAGCTTCCTTGCGGCTTCGTCCACGGTGGGTTCCTTGTTGATGCGCTCGCCTAGCTGATATGCGCGAACCGTGCCGGGCCGGGCCGCAATCGCGTCGAACCAGCGGTGCAAGTGTGAAAAGTCTCTCAGATCCTGTCCCTGGTTCTTGTAGGGCACGATCCACGGATAGATCGCCATGTCGGCAATGCTGTACATGTCGCCGGCGATGAACGGCCGATCAGCCAGCCGCCGGTTCAGCACGCCGTACAGGCGATTGGTCTCCTTGACGTAGCGCTCGATCGCGTACGGAATTTTCTCCGGCGCGTACTGGCTGAAATGATGATTCTGTCCGGCCATCGGCCCCAGTCCGCCCACCTGCCAGAACAGCCACTGCATCACCTCGGCGCGCCCGCGCAGATCCGCCGGAATGAATTGCCCGGACTTGTCGGCGAGATACAACAGGATCGCGCCCGATTCGAACAGCGAGATCGCCGCGCCGCCGTCGATGGGCTCATGGTCGACGATCGCCGGGATGCGGTTGTTCGGCGCAATCGCCAGGAATTCGCGCTTGAACTGATCGCCGCGGCCGATATTCACCGGCAGCAGTCGGTAAGGCAGCCCGGATTCCTCGAGGAACAGGCTGATCTTGTGGCCGTTGGGCGTGGTCCAGTAATGGAGGTCGATCATGGCGCGGCGCTGTGCGGCAGGTAGGTGGTGTTGAACGAAATCTGGCTCGCCGAGGTTGTGGTGCGCGCCGGCACCGCCGCGTTCGCCAGACGCGCCTTTTGCGCGGCGACTGAAACGGCGACCGGCTGATCGTTCAGCGACTTGTCTGGCACCTCGTTCCAGCCGCCGCCGAGCGCCTTGTACAGCGCGATCAGGCCGGTCGCCGAGCCGGTGCGGGCCTGAGCCAGGCGGTCCTGCGCCTCGAGCTGCGAACGCTCGGCGTCGAGCACGTCGAGGAACGAGCTGGCGCCGCCTTCATAGCGGATGCGCGCGAGTTCGGCGGCGCGATCACTGGCGACGACGCTGTCGCGCAGATGATCGAGCTGCTCGCGCGAGCGGCCGTAGGCGACCAGCGTGTTCTCGGTTTCTTCCAGCGCGCGCAGCACGGTCTGCTCGTACAGCGCGAGGCTGCCGTCGCGGCGTGCCTTGGTCTGGTCGATGCGCGCCTGCACGCGGCCCAGGTCGAGCGCCGCCCAGCTGATGCCGGGCCCGTAGCCCCAGGTCTCACCGACCGAATGCCCGGCGTTGTCGAGATCCTTGACCGCAAACCCGACTTCGCCGGTGAAGGTCACGCGCGGAAACAGGTCTGCGGTGGCGACGCCGATGTCCGCGGTGCTCGCGGCCAGGCGACGCTCGACCGAGCGCACGTCGGCGCGGCGGCGCAGCAGGTCTTCGGGACGGCCGATGCTGGTCACGCGCGGCAGTTCCGGCAGCGCGACCGCGGGACGCAGCTCGGTCTGCAGTGCGGTCGGCACCTGGCCCGTCAGCACCGACAGGCGATGGATGGTGTTCTCGACCGTAGTCTCGATCACCGGAATCACGGCCAGCGTGGTCGACAGCTGCGCACGGGCGCGCGATACGTCGAACTCGGTGCCGCCGCCGGCATCGAAGCGCGCCTCGGCGTAGCGCGTGGTCTCGGTCTGGTTCGCCGCGTTGCGACGAGCTACCGCGAGCCGCTCCTGCGCGCCGCGCAGTTCGAAGTAGTTGCGCGCGACTTCTGCTGCGACGCTGATCTGCGCGTCGTGCAGGTTCGCGGCGAGCGCTTCTTCGCTGGCTTTCGCCGATTCGTTGGCGCGGCGCACGCGGCCGAACAGGTCGAGTTCCCAATAGGCGTCGAAGCTGCCGTTGTAGATGCCGGTGTCGCGCTGGTCACGATCAAAGCCAGGCGCCTGGTCGGCCGATTGCAGCGCATGCGTGTAGCCGCCCTGCGCGGTGATCGTCGGCAGGTAGTCGAAGCGGGCTTCGCGGCGCAGCGCCCGCGCCTCGTTGAGATTCGCCAGCGCGATGCGCAGGTCGTGGTTGGCGGCGAGCGCGCGGTCGACCAGCGTGCTCAGCTCGTGGTCGTCGAACAGCGTCCAGAACTGCAGCTGCGGATTCGCCGCGCTGTAGACGCCGTCGGTCGCGGCCACATTCATCGCGGTTTCGGTGCCGGCAGGAACCGCCGGCGCCGCGGGCTGACGATAGTCGGGGCCGACGGCGCAGGCCGCGAGCAGCGCGGTCAGCAGCGCGGCGGCGCTTTTCCTCAGCGGAGCGGCGGTTTTCTTCACCGGAATCGGGAGGGTCTTCGACAGGGTTTTTTTAGGCGTGTTCATGACTGTTTTCCGCAAGGCGGGCGTAGTCGGTGTAGCCCGACGCGCCGCCTGCATAGAGCTTGCTGAAATCGACGTCGTTGAGCGGTGCGCGCAAGCGGAAGCGCTCCACCAGATCGGGATTGGCGATGTAGGGCTTGCCGTAGACCACCGCGTCGGCGAGGCCTGAAGCCACGTCGGCTTCGCCCGACTCGCGCGTGTAGCCGCCGTTGAGCAGCAGTGGCACGGTCAGGATGTTGCGCGCGATACCGGCGAGTTCGAGCTCGGCGGGATCGGTGTGCTGGTTGTGACGCAGCTCGAAGAGTCCGCCGCGACGTTTCTCGAACTGTTCGGCGACGTAACGCACCACGCCGGCGGGATCGGAGTCGGAGACGTCGTTGTACGGCACCAGCGGCGATATGCGTACGCCGACTCGGCCGGCGCCGTAAACCTCGATCGCCGCGTCGATCACCTCGAACAGCAGGCGAGCGCGGTTCGCGATGCCGCCACCGTAAGCGTCGCTGCGATCGTTGACGCTGTCGCGCAGGAACTGGTCGAGCAGATAGCCGTGAGCGCCGTGGATCTGTACCGCGTCGAAGCCGGCGCGCTTGGCATTTTCGGCCGCTTTGCGGAACTGCGCGACGATGCCCGGCAGTTCATCGATGCGCAGCCGGCGCGGCTTGGACTGCGGTACCTTGCCGGCCAGCGTGTTGATGCCGTCGTCACGGATCGCGCGATCGGTGGACGACACCGACTCGACGCCGTCGTTGTTGTAGGGATGCGTCGCGCGGCCCGGGTGCCAGATCTGCATCGCGATCAGCCCGCCGGCGGCATGCACCGCGTCGGTAACTTTGCGCCACTGGGCAAGCTGCGCATCGTTGTAAATACCTGGATCGGTAATGAACGCTGACGCCGTGCCGGAGACCATCGTGCACTCGGTGATGATCAGGCCGGCGCTGGCGCGCTGTACGTAGTGCTCGACCATCAGCTCGGTGGGCACATGCGCGAGCGTGGCGCGGGTGCGCGTCATCGGCGACATCACGATGCGGTTGCGCAGCTGCAGGTCGCCGAGTTTGACCGGGGTGAGCAGCAGATCTTTGACGGAATTGTTCATAGGAAACCTTAGAAGTCGGATGGGAGTGAAAGCGGGTATTGGACGGGCGCGCTACCAGGGAAGTGTTTCGCCCAGATGGGTGAAGCTGCCGTTAGGGCCATCGCCGCCGATCAGCGCCATCGCGACGCTGGACTTGGCGCCGTCGGGGATTTCCATTTCGCCACCGCCCTGGTTCATCTCGGTCTTCACGTAGCCGGGGTGGATCGCATTGACCTTGATCGCTGTGTCCTTCAGTTCGTAGGCGAGCTGCACGGTCCAGGCGTTGACGGCGCTCTTGGAGACGTTGTAGGCCGGCATGACCTTCATCTCGTAAATCGGCGAGCCCGGCTGCGTGTGCAAGGTGTTCGAGCCCAGCAGGCTGGACACGTTGACGATGCGGCCGGCTGCGGATTTGCGCAGTAAGGGCAGCAGAGCCGTCGTGGTCTCGATCAGGCCGAACACGTTGGTGTCGAAGATCTGGCGCCATTGCGGCATCGTCTGTGCCGAAGCGCCGGCGACGGTTTCGCCGAGGATGCCGGCGTTGTTGACCAGGATATCGAGGCGGCCATGCCGTGCTTCGATCTCCTTGGCCGCCGCCGCAATGCTCGCCGAATCGCTGACGTCGATCGCCAGTGCTTCGGCGTGCAGGCCTTGCGACTGCAGCTGCGCCGCGACGTCCGCGGCCCGGCCAAGCTGGCGTGCGCCGATGATCACGTGCACGCCCTGCTCGGCGAGCTGCAATGAAGTCTCATAGCCGATGCCGCGATTGCCGCCGGTGACGAGTGCGATTTTCTTGTTGTTCATGGGATCAACCTCGAATGAGTTAGTGGGAAGGCAGCGCATCGGCCGGCGGCAGTGCCGCTGCGGCTTTGCGTGCCTTGCGCTCGACCAGATGGCGCAGCGCGACGTAGAACAGCGGCGTGAAGAACAGGCCGAAGAAGGTCACGCCGATCATGCCGAAGAACACCGCGATGCCCATCGCCTGCTGGATTTCGGCGCCGGCACCGCTGGCGAGCACCAGCGGCAGCACGCCGAAGATGAAGGCGAAGCTGGTCATCAGGATCGGCCGCAGACGCAGGCGGCTGGCTTCGAGCGCGGCTTCGAGTGCGTTCATGCCCTTGGCCTGCAGATCGCGGGCGAATTCGACGATCAGGATCGAGTTCTTCGCCGACAGGCCGATCAGTACGAACAGACCGATCTGCGTGAAGATATTGATCTCCGACTTCATCGCCAGAAGGCCGAGCGAGGCGGACAGCAGCGTCATCGGCACGATCAGGATCACTGCCAGTGGCATCGTCAGGCTCTCGTACTGTGCGGCCAGCACCAGGAACACCAGCAATACGCTCAGCGGAAAGATGAAGGCCAGTGCACCGGCGCCGTTGCCGACCTGCTGGTAAGTGATCTCGGTCCAGTCAAAGGTCACTCCCGGTGGCAATGTGTCCTTTGCAATCTTCGTCATGATGTCCAGCGCTTCACCCGAGCTGACGCCCGCTGCCGGCGCGCCGGCGATGTCCGCCGACGGATATCCGTTGTAGCGCTGTACCGTGGTCGGCCCGAAGCTGTTGCGCAGC
This sequence comes from Hydrocarboniphaga sp., assembly GCF_028291725.1. Classification (GTDB taxonomy): domain Bacteria; phylum Pseudomonadota; class Gammaproteobacteria; order Nevskiales; family Nevskiaceae; genus Hydrocarboniphaga. Next base: position 115,573 of record NZ_JAQGNT010000100.1, read on the forward strand.
TTCAGCACCGAGCCCAACGGCACCATCTCGCCGGCGGCGTTGCGCGTCTTCAGCAGCAGCACGTCTTCGGGACGATCGCGATACTGCTCGTCGGCCTGCGCCACCACGCGATAGGTGCGACCAAAACGATTGAAGTCGTTGATGTAGTACGAGCCCAGATAAGTCTGCAGGGTCTGGAACACGTCGCCGAGCTGCACGCCGAGCCGCTTGGCCTGCACGCGATCGATGTCCGCAAACAGCTGCGGCGAGTTGATATCGTAGTTGCTGAAGACATTCGCCAGCTTCGGATTCGAACGCGCCTTCGCCAGAAAGTCCTGGGTCATCGCGTACAGCTGCTTGGGATCGCCACCGGTGCGGTCCTCGAGCTGCATCTTGAAGCCACCCGCCGGGCCGAAGCCCTGAATCGGTGGTGGTGCGATCGTGAAGATCATCGCGCCGTCGAGCGCCGACAGCCTCTGGTTCAGCGCCTGCGCGATCGCCGGGCCGCTCAACTTCTTGCCGCGCTCTTCGAAGGGTTTCAGCGTCCAGAACACGATCGCCGAGTTCGAGTTGCGAGTGAAGCCGTTGATCGACAGGCCCGGGAACTGCACCGCGTGCATCACGCCGTCTTGCTTGAGCCCGATTTCGCCGATCTGCTGCACGATTTTCTCGGTGCGCTCGATTGAGGTCGACGGCGGCAGCTGCACGATGGTGATCAGATAACCCTTGTCCTGCGCCGGCACGAAGCCCGAAGGCGTCGCCTTGAGCGTAGCGCCCGCGAAGATCACCAGGCCGAGATACACCGCGAGGCCGACGACGCCGGTGCGGATCAGGCGGCGCACGCCGGTCTGATACTTGGAGCCCGTGGATTCGAACACGCGGTTGAACGGGCGGAACAGCCAGCCGAGGCTGCCGTCGATCAGGCGCTGGAAGCGGTCCGGTTTGTCGTGATGGCCTTGCAGCAGCAGTGCAGCCAGCGCCGGCGACAAGGTCAGCGAGTTCAGCGCGGAAATCACCGCGGCAAACGTAATGGTCAGCGAGAACTGGCGATAGAACTGGCCGTTGAAGCCCGGCACCAGCGCCGGCGGGATGAAGACCGCGCACAGCACCAGCGAGATCGCGATGATCGCGCCGCCGACTTCGTCCATCGCGCGATGCGCGGCCTTGTGCGGCGTCAGGCCTTCGGAGATGCCGCGCTCGATGTTCTCGACGACGACGATCGCATCGTCGACGACGATGCCGACCGCGAGCACCAGGCCGAACAGAGTCAGTGTATTCAGCGAGAAGCCGAAGATCTGCAAGGCGGCCAGCGTGCCGATGATCGACACCGGCACTGCGATGATCGGGATCAGCGCCGCGCGCCATTTCTGCAGGAACAGGATTACCACCAGCACCACCAGCAGCGTGGCCTCAAGCAGCGTCTCGATGACTTTCTTGATCGAGTCGCGCACGAACACGGTCGGGTCATAGACGATCGAGTAATCGACGCCCTGCGGGAAGCGTGTCTTCAGCTCGGCCATGGTCTTGCGCACGTTGGCCGCCAACTCCAGTGCATTCGCGCCGGGCTGCAGGAACACCGGCAGTGCGACCGCCGGCTTGCTGTCGAGCAGGCTGCGCAGCGCGTAGTCGCCGGCGCCCATCTGCAGACGAGCGACGTCGCGCAAATGCGTGATCTCGCCGTTGTCACCGGTCTTGATGACGATCTCGCCGAATTCGCTTTCGCTCTGCAGGCGGCCTTGCGTATTGACCGGTAGCTGGAACTCGACGCTGTCACTCATTGGTGCGCCGCCGACGGCGCCAGAGGCGACCTGCACGTTCTGTTCGCGCACTGCGTTGATCACGTCGCTGGTGGCCAGGTTCAGTGCGGCCATCTTCTGCGGATCGAGCCAGACGCGCATCGCGTAGTCGCCCGAGCCGAAGATCTGCACGTCGCCGGCGCCGGGCAGGCTGACCAGCTGGTCGCGCACCTGCAGCAGCGCGTAGTTGCGCAGGTAAAGGCCGTCGTAGCGGCCGTCCGGCGAGAACAGATGCACGACCATGGTCAGATCGGGCGAGCTTTTGCGCGTGACCACGCCGTAGCTGCGCACTTCCTCGGGCAGACGCGGCAGCGCCTGGCTGACGCGGTTCTGCACCTGCACTTGCGCGCGGTCGATGTCGGCACCGATGCGGAATACCACGGTGATCTGCAGCGTGCCGTCCTGTTGCGACTGCGAGTTCATGTAGATCATGTCCTCGACGCCGGTGATTTCCTGCTCCAGCGGAGACGAAACCGTGTCGGCGATGATCTGCGGGTTGGCACCCGGATAGCGCGCGGTGACGACGACGGTCGGCGGCGCGACTTCGGGGTATTCGGCGATCGGCAGCACGAACGCGGAGATCGCGCCGGCGATCAGCAGCAGCAGCGACAGCGCACCGGCGAAGATCGGCCGTTCGATGAAAAAGTGGGTAAAGCGCATGGCGGGTACTCCCTACAACTGTTCTTGTTTTTGCTGCTGCGTTTCGGATTCCCTCCCCCGCCTGCGGGGGAGGGCGTTTGGCTTAACCGAGAGTGACATCGAGTCACTCTCGGCCTTTGGCCAACCGCGGGTGGGGGCGTTCGTCGCGGAGCAACTCTTTAACGTCCGCCCCCATCCCGGCCTTCCCCGCTACGCAGGGGAAGGAGACAAGCCTTGTTACGGAGCCGAATCCGCGACCCGTGCACCGCTGCCGGCTTTCGCCGTGGCGGGTTCCGGTGCTTCCTGCGGCGACACCTTGCTGCCCGGACGGGCGCGCTGCAGGCCGCTGGTCACGACGCGCTCGCCCGGCTTCAGGCCGGCGCGAACGATGCGCTGGTCGTCCTGTGTGGCACCAAGCTCGACGGCCCGGTACTCGACGGTGTCGTCCTTGCCGACCACCAGCACGTAGCGGCGATCCTGGTCGGTGGCGACGGCGGCATCCGGCACCAGCGTGGCCTGGTAGTGATCGCTGCCGGGCAGGCGCACGCGGGCGAACAGGCCCGGCGTGAAACGGCGGTCGCGGTTGTCCATCAGCGCGCGCACGTGAATCGTGCCGGTGGTCGGGTCGAGCGCGTTATCGAGGAAGTTCAGCTTGCCTTGGTGCGGGAAGCCTTCCTCGTTGGCGAGGCCGACGAACACCGGGCCGGGCGCCGCACCGCTGGCGGCGCCGGCACCGAAGCCGGCACCGGCAACGCGGTTCTGGTACTTCAGGAAGCTCTGCTCGTCACCGTCGAAGGACACGTAGATCGGGTCCAGCGACACCACCGAGGTCAGTATGTTGCTGCCGGCGGTGACGTAGTTGCCGGCGGTGACGACAGCGCGCGACACGCGGCCGGCGATCGGCGAGATAACCTGGGTGAACTCCAGGTTGAGCTTGGCGGCATCGACCGCGGCCTGCGCCGAGCTGATGTCCGACAGCGCCTGGCTGTTCTGGCTGACTCGCTGGTCGCGCTCCTCAACGCTGATCGCACGCGAAGCCAGCAGTCTCTCGGCGCGCTGCGACTCGCTCAGGGCCAGGTCGGCCTGGGACTTGATCCGGGCCAGCTCGCTCTGCGCGCGCTGCAGCTCGATGCGGTAGGGGCGCTGGTCGATCACGAACAGCACTTCGCCCTTCTTCACTTCCTTGCCTTCGACGAAGCGCACCTCGTCGATATAGCCGGAAACGCGCGGCCGGAGTTCGACTTTCTCCACCGCCTCGAAGCGGCCGGTGAAGTCGTCGAAGTCGGTCACGTCGCCGGCATTGGCGGTGCTGACGGTGACCGCCGGTGCCGGTGGCGGCGGTGTGGGCTGCTTGGATTCGGCCCGGCTGCAGGCGGCGGCCGCGAGCGAGGCGAACAGGACGGCGGCGATGGCGAGGCCGACGTGGTCATTGAGGAATCGGTTCATTGGTGTTCTATCCCTTTAAGCGTGGAACCATCAAACGTGAAACGGGGCACTGGATCGCTGCTACCGGTACCGCCAATACCTTCTAAACTGCCGCTTGGCCGGCGTTTTTGACGCCCGGCCTCTAGCTAGTAGAGAATGCTCTGGTGTGTTACCGGTAAGTAACGTAGTGCTATAGTTACTGACCGGTAACACCCATGTCAAGAGGCACACCAATGAAAGTTGAAGCGAAGACGATGGAGAACGCAGTCGAGGTCGGCGGCGCAGCGGATGCGAATCCCTGCGTGAGCAAGAGTCGCGTACGCGACCGGATCTTCGATACCGCCTGCGATTTGTTTTACAAGCAGGGCATCCGCGGCGTCGGCGTCGATGCGATCGCCAGCGAGGCGGGTACCAACAAGATGAGCTTCTACCGAAGCTTTCCTTCGAAGGACGAGCTGGTCGCCGAATACGTGCGCGACGCCGCGCGCCAGTTCATGGCCTGGTGGGACGAGGTCGTCGCGCCGTACCCGAACGATCCGCGACGGCAGGCCGAGGCGCTGTTCGAGGCCACCGTCAACAAGCCGATCGAGCAGTGCAACCGCGGCTGCGCGATGGCCAACGTGATGGTCGAGATCCAGGAAGAAGATCACGCCGCGCTGGTCGTGGTGCGTGAACACAAGGCCGAGATCCGCCAGCGCCTGCGCCAGCTCGCCGCTGACATGGGCGCGAGCAATCCCGACAAACTCGGCGATTCACTGATGCTGGTGATGGGCGGCACGTTCCAGGCGCGGATGATCTTCCCCGCCGGCAACACACCGGTCGATGTCGCCGGCTGCGCGGCGAAAGTGCTGATCGAAGCGCATCTTCGCGGCGCCTGTTGAATCGGCGTCGCGATCATCGCGTGCGGCCCGCGGCCGGTATGAAGCGGACTCGCTGAAACCACCGTAGGAGCGGTCCTTGACCGCGATTGTGCTCTGTCAGCCTCAATCGCGGTCAAGGACCGCTCCTACAGTTCCAAATCCCTTGTTCAGTTCTAGACGACGCTCAGTTTCACGTCGATGTTGCCGCGGGTCGCGTTCGAGTACGGGCAGACCTGGTGGGCCTTGTCGACCAGAGCCGTGGCCTCTTCCCTGGTCAGGCCGGGCAGCGATACGGCCAGCGAGACTTCCAGGCCGAAGCCGCCTTCCGAGCGCGGGCCGATACCGACCGTGGCCTGCACCGTGGTGTCCACCGGCACTTTAGGGCCGCCCTGCGAGGCGACGAACTTCATCGCACCGAGGAAACAGGCCGAGTAGCCGGCGGCGAACAGCTGTTCCGGGTTGTTGCCGGCACCGCCCGCGCCGCCGAGTTCCCTGGGCGTTGCGAGTTTGACCGAAAGGCTGCCGTCGTCGGTGGCGGACTGGCCGTCGCGGCCGCCGGTAGCGGTGGCGCTGGTGCGATAGAGGACGTTGGTGGACATGGTGATCTCCTGATGGGCTTGTGGTGGGCTGTTGCTGCTTTCGTCTCGAATACATTACTAACAATTAAATTGTACACAAACTAATAAATCGCGATTACGATTGCTATGGTTTATGCAATTAAATTGTTAACGATTGAATCGTGGCCCTGGATACGCCATCTTGGAGATGGCAGTTGTCGTTCTGGAGTCAAAGTCATGGCCAGGAAAAAATCCGCATCGGTACCCGAGTCACTGCGTCTGGCAAACCAAGTCTGCTTCGCGGTCTATTCCACCGCGCTGGCGTTCAACGGCGTCTACAAGCCGCTGCTGGACGCGCTGGGCCTGACCTACCCGCAGTACCTGGCGATGATGGTGCTCTGGGAGCAGGACGACGTGCCGGTCAAGGAGATCGGCCGCCTGCTGCACTTGGATTCCGGCACGCTGACACCGCTGCTGAAGCGCCTGGCATCGGCCGGCCTGGTGCAGCGCACGCGCAATCCCGAGGACGAGCGCCAGGTGCGTATCACGCTGACCGATGCCGGCCGCAAACTGCAGGACAAGGCCGGGAGCGTGCCGCTCGGCGTCGTCAGCGCCTGCGGCCTGCCGTTAAACGACATGGCGGCGATCAAGGACCTGTTGATCGATCTGCGCGACCGGCTGAATGCGGCGACCGATACCCGCAATAATCGACTGTAGGAGCGGGTCATACCCGCGACCGAGACTTTAAACAGCCCAGTCGCGGGTATGACCCGCTCCTACAGCTGCGGCGCCAGCGGCTACCGATCGATCGCCACCATGCCGGCCGGCGCATAACGCGCACCGACCACCGGGCTCTCCCACAGCACACCCTGCAGCCGTTCGATCTGCGCATCGTCGAGCTGCAGCGAACAGGCCCCGACGTTCTCGTCCAGCCGTGATACGTGGCGCGTACCCGGGATCGGCACGATGTCCGGCGCGCTATGCAGCAGCCAGGCCAGCGCGACCTGCGCCGGTGTCGCCTCGCACTGCTGCGCGATCTGGCGGACCACGCCGACCAATCTCATGTTCGCGGCGAAGTTCTCTATCGCGAAGCGCGGATTCTCGCGGCGGAAGTCGTCGGCCGCGAGATCGTCGATGCTGGTGATCGCGCCGGTCAGAAAACCCCGGCCGAGCGGGCTGTACGGGACGATGCCGATACCGAGCTTTTCGCAGACCGGCAGGGCGTCGGATTCCAGATCCCGCGTCCACAGCGAGTATTCGCTCTGCAGCGCGCTGATCGGGTGTACCGCATGCGCCCGCTTGATGGTCTTGCCGGAAGCTTCGGACAAACCCAGATAGCGAACCTTGCCGGCTTTCACCAGCTCGGCCATCGCGCCGACGGTCTCTTCGATCGGCACCGCCGGATCGACGCGATGCTGGTAGTACAGGTCGATGTGCTCGACGCCGAGCCGCTGCAGGCTGGCGTCGCAGGCCTCGCGCACATATTCGGGCCGGCCGCTGAGTCCGAGGCGCTCACCGTTCGGCGCACGGCGAAAACCGAACTTGGTCGCCAGCACGACCTCGTCGCGGCGCGTGCTCAGCACCCGGCTCAGCAGGCGTTCGTTGGCGCCGACGCCGTACATGTCGGCGGTGTCGAGAAAGTTCACGCCGATGTCCAGCGCGTGATTCAGCACCTGCAGGTTGCTCGTCTCGTCGGCCGGGCCGTAGAAGTCCGACATGCCCATGCAGCCCAGGCCGATGGCGGACACCTGCAGGCCCTGCTGGCCGAGATTGCGGCGGGGAATGGATGAATTCATGGGGTGCTCCATGCGTTGTACCGCGTTTGCCAGAGAACCAGAGTAGGGTTCCAGCCTACTTATCAGTTAGACCATTGCTGCCTGGTTCTTGCCTGATCCTGCTGCGCTTGCCCAAAACACAATGCGGCGCCTGCGGCGGCGCGTACTATCGGCGCATCGAACTGAATCGGTGAAATACGTGATAGTTCCAACGAAAAGCAAGGTTTCGGACCTGCATGCCGCGGCCTTGAAGCTCGACGCGCGGCACAAGGAGCTGAGCGACCGGGTTGCCCGATTGGCCGGGCAAGAGGGCATCAACCTCACCGGCTTCGCACCGCTGGCGATCAGCCGCGCCGGCCAGCCGTCGATCGGCATGCCGGCGGTGTGTCAGCCCAGCGTCTGCATCGTCGTGCAGGGCCGCAAGTCCGCACGGCTGGGCGAAGAGGTTTTCTATTACGACCCGCTGAACTACCTGGTGGTGTCGGTGACGCTGCCGGTGGTAGGCCAGGTGATCGAGGCGACACCCGAGCACCCCTACCTGTGCATCCGCATCAACCTCGACGCCGAGGAAATCGGCCGCATGCTGCTGGAGCTGAAGCAGCAGCCGTCCGCACCCTCGGCTGCGGATCGCGGCCTGTTCGTGGCGCGGGTCGGCGAGCCGCTGCTGGACGCGGTGCTGCGCCTGGTGCGCCTGCTCGACACGCCGGCGGACCTGCCGGTACTCGCACCGATCGCGCTGCGCGAAATCTACTACCGCCTGCTGACCGGCGAACTCGGCCATCGCCTGATCGATCTTGCCGAAAGCGGCGGCAACGCGCACCGCATCGCGCGCGCGATCGACTGGCTCAAGCAGCATTACGCGGCGCCGCTGCGCATCGAGGATCTGGCGGCCGTGGTGCACATGAGCCCGTCGGCGCTGCATCATCGCTTCAAGGCGGTGTCGGGCATGTCACCGCTGCAGTTCCAGAAGCAGCTGCGGCTGCACGAAGCGCGGCGGCTGATGTTCGCCGACGGCCTGGAATGCGCGGCCGCGGGTCATCGTGTCGGCTACGAGAGCCCGTCGCAGTTCAGCCGCGAATACCGGCGCCTGTTCGGCGCGCCGCCGCGGCAGGAGATCGCGAAGCTGCGGGAGGCCGGGCAGGCCGCGTGACGTGGACCGGACATCGCACCTGTAGGAGCGGCTCTTAGCCGCGATTGTGCCCTGCAAGTTTTCAATCGCGGCTAAGAGCCGCTCCTACAGTTGGTGCATCAGCCCGTAGGTCGGCAATCCCGTTGCCGACGTGCGAAGACCGATGCGCAGCCGAGACGTCAAACCTTCAGCCGGTACCCCACGCCCGGCTCGGTCAGCAGATACTTCGGCGCGGCCGCATCGTCGCCCAGCTTCTGCCGCAGCTGCCCGACATACACCCGCAGATACTGCGTGTCGTCCTCGTGCACCTTGCCCCAGACCTCGCGCAGGATCTGCGGTTGCGTGACCACGCGGCCGGCGTGCTTGGCCAGCACTTCCAGAATCGCGTACTCCTTGCGTGACAGCTTCAGATCGACGCCGGCCAGCGACACGCGGCGCAGCGTCAGATCGATCCGCAGCTCGCCTGTTTCGACGATCGGCCGGGCGCCGTCCGCGAGCAGGCGGTGGCGCAGCGCCGCGCGGATCCGCGCCAGCAGTTCGGCGGTGCCGAAAGGTTTGCTCAGATAGTCGTCGGCGCCGGCGTCGAGCGCGCGCACCTTGCCGAACTCGTCGTCGCGCACCGACAGCACGATGATCGGCAGCGTCGAGGTTTCGCGTACTTGGGGAATCAGCTCCAGGCCATCGCCGTCGGGCAGGCCGAGATCCAGGATCATCAGGTCGGGCCGGTCGCTGCGCAGCGCGCTGCGCGCCTCGGCGAGGCTCGCCGCCTCGAACACCTGCATACCCTCGGCCGACAGGCTGACGCGCAGGAAGCGCCGGATCTGCGGCTCGTCGTCGACGATCAGCACGCGCAGCGATTCAGTCATCGCGAGTCACCGGCGCGGCCGCGCGCGGCAGGCTGATCTCGATGACGGTGCCGCTGCCGTCGAGCGGCGACAGCGCGCGGATGCTGCCGCCGTGGGCCTGCAGAATGCCGCGGCAGATCGCCAGCCCCAGGCCAGTGCCGGGCGCGGTGTGATCCTGGGACTGCACGCGGTAGAACATGTCGAAGATCTTCTCGCGATCGCCGGCGGGAACGCCGCTGCCATGATCGCGCACCCGCAACAGCAATGAGGATACGCGTGCGCCGAGTTCGATCTCGATCGGCGATTCCGGCGGCGAATACTTGCCGGCGTTGTCGAGCACGTTGACCAGCACCTGCTCGATCAGCAGCGCATCGACATGCGCCAGCGGCAGCTCGGGCGCGGTAACAATGCGCAGCTCGCGTTTCGCCAGCTCGCGGCGCAGCCGGCGCCGTGCACGGCCCAGCAACTCCAGCAAGTCGCACCATTCGAGGCGCGGTTTGAGCTGGCCGTGTCCAAGGCGCGTCATGTCGAGCAGGTTCTGTACGAAGCGATTCAGTCGTTCGGCTTCCTCGATGATGGTTTCGACCAGTTCCTCCCGGCCCTCGGTGGGCAATACATCGTGCTGCGCCTGCAGGCTGCTGGCCGCGCCGAGAATCGACGACAGCGGCGTACGCAGGTCATGTGAAACCGACGACAGCAGCGCGGAACGCAGCGCCTCGCCCTGGTTCTGAACGCGCTGGTCCTCGATCTGCGTGGCCAGCAGCACGCGCTCGATGGCGACCGCCGCCTGATCAGTGATCGCGTCGAGCAGGCGGCGCTTGCCGGCCGACAGCGGCCGTCCGCGCTCGCGCAGATGCAGGCCGAGCAGGCCGACCACGCGCTGCGCGGTGGCCATTGGCACGAACAACCACTGCGAGTTCGGCAGCGTTTGCGTCGAGTATCCGGCCGCTTGCCGGTGTTCCCAGCTCCAGGCGGCTGCGGCGCGATCGGACTCACGGAACTGGTAATCCGGGCTGATGCCGCGGCGCAGGTTCGGTATCAGCGCCTCGGTCGGCGCGTCGAGTACGCAGACACAGGGCACGTCGAGCGTCGCATGCACGTGCTCGGTCGCGGCGGCGCCGACTTCGTCGCGGCCCAGCGCACCAGCGACGCGACGCGCGAACTCGTTGAGGTTGGCGTTGCGCCGCGCGGTCTTGCGCAGGGCTTCCATCTGGCTGCGCAACTGGCCGCCGAGCCGGCCCATCAGCACCGCCACGATCAGGAACACGATCAGCGTGACGATGTCCTGATGGCGCGTCATCGACAGCGTGTAGCGTGGCTCGGTGAAGAAGAAATTGAAGCAGGCCGCACCGATGAAGCTGGCCGCGATCGCCGGCCGCGGCCCCGCGCGCACGGCGCTGATCAGCACCGCCAGCAGGTACATCACCGCGAAGTTGTCCAGGCCGAGCAGCGGATCGAAGATCATGCCGATCACCGTCGCCGCGGCCGGCAGCCCGATCGCCATCAGCGCGTCGCGCCAGGGCCAGTGCAGGCGCGGCGCCGCTTTCGGCGTCGCCGCGACCGGCGGTCCTTCGGCCGGAATCAGCGTGATTTCGAAGCCGCTGGCGACCCGCAGCAGTTCACTGGCGACCGAGCGCCGGCGCAGCCGGCTCCACAGCGGCCGCTGCGCGCGGCCCAGTACGATCTGGGTGACGTTGCGGTTGCGTGCATAGGCCAGCACTTCGGCAGCGATCTGCTCGCCGGGGATCGTGACCGCTTCGCCGCCGAGTGATTCGGCCATCCTCAGGGTTTCGGCGACTCTATCCTTCTCCGAGTCCGGCAGGCGGTTCGCACGCGAGTCGATCACGTGTACCGCGATCCAGTCGACGCCGCGCAGATCAGCGAGCCTCGCCGCGGTGCGGATCAGGCTGCGGCCGACACTATCGCCGCCGACGCAGACCAGCAGCCGGTCCCGCGTTGGCCACGGCCCCTGCACCTGATGGCGGCGCATATAGGCCAGCATCTGCTGGTCGACGCGTTCAGCCGCGGCGCGCATCGCCAGCTCGCGCAGCGCGGTCAGATTGCCGCGCGAGAAGAAGCTGTCGCGCGCGCGCTGAGCCTGTTCGCCGAGATAAACCTTGCCGTCCTCGAGGCGCTGGATCAGCTCGTCGGGCGGCAGATCGACCAGCTCGATCTGGTCGGCGCGTTCCAGCACCGTGTCCGGCAAGGTTTCGCGCACGCGCACGCCGGTGATGCGCAGCACCACGTCGTTGAGGCTCTCCAGGTGCTGCACGTTGAGCGTGGTCAGCACGTCGATGCCGGCGGCGAGCACATCGTCAACGTCCTGCCAGCGCTTGACGTGGCGGCTGCCGCCGAGGTTGGTGTGCGCGAGTTCGTCGATCAGCGCCAGCTGCGGCCGCCTGGCGATCAGCGCGTCGAGATCCAGCTCCCCGAAGCCACGTCCGCGATATTCCACGCGCCGCCGCGGCAGCACTTCGAGCCCGGCCAGCTGGGCTTCGGTCTCGCCGCGGCCATGAGTCTCGACGATGCCGACGACAACGTCGATGCCGGCGGTTTTCGCCGCCTGCGCGGCGCGCAGCATGTCGTAGGTTTTGCCGACGCCGGGCGAGGCGCCGAGGAACACCTTGAGCCGGCCGTGGCCTTCCCGCCGCGCTTCATCCAGCAGCGCTTCGGGTGAGGGGCGGCGCTTGTCGGCGTCAGTCGTCATGCGTCATTGTAGGTTGGGGTGAGCTTGCGAACCCCAACACGATGTCCTCGCCAATGTTGGGGTTCGCTGCGCTCACCCCAACCTACGGGTGCTGCGCATCGAGTGCCAGATTCAGCTCCAGCACATTGACGCGCGGCTCGCCGAAGATGCCGAACTGGCGGCCTTCGGTGTGCGCTTCGACCAAGGCCGCAACGCGCTCGAGCGGCAGGCCGCGTGCGGCGGCAACGGCGGCGATCTGATAGTGCGCCGCTGCCGGCGACAGATGCGGATCGAGGCCGCTGGCCGAGGCCATCACCAGATCGGCCGGCACGGCTTTGCCGTCGTGCCGGGCTGCCGCCACGCGCGCCGCGACCGCGTCGTTGTTGGCCTTGGTTGCGACGCCGAGATTGGACCCGCCGGAACTCATCGCGTCGTAGCCCTTGCTGCCGGCTGCCGAAGGGCGCGGATGGAAGTAGCCCGGGCCACTGAAGTTCTGCGCGATCAGCGAAGAGCCGACGATCCTGCCGTCGCGCTCGATGCGGCTGCCGTTGGCCTGGTGCGGGAAAATGGTTTGTGCCATGCCGGTAACCAGCAGCGGATACGCGACGCCGGTGATCAGCGTCATCAGCAGCAGGAAGCCGGTGACCTGGCGCAGTGAGTTAAGCATGTTGAATTCCTCGTTCGTAGCCCGGATGAAACCCGGGGTTCACCCCGGTTACACCAGTCCCATCGCATTGATCGCCAGATCCACCAGTTTGATGCCGATGAAGGGCGCGATAAGGCCGCCGAGACCGTAGATGCTTAAGTTTCGTGCCAGCAGCTGCGAGGCGCTGGCGGGCTTGTAATTGACGCCACGCAGCGCCAGTGGAATCAGCAGGGCGATGATCAGCGCGTTGAAGATCACCGCCGACAGCACCGCGCTGCCGGGCGTGTGCAGCTGCATGATGTTCAGCGCCTGCAGCGCCGGATACGCGCTGACGAACATCGCCGGCACGATCGCGAAATACTTGGCGACGTCGTTGGCGATCGAGAACGTGGTCAGCGATCCGCGCGAGATCAGCATCTGCTTGCCGACCAGCACCACGTCGATCAGCTTGGTCGGGTCGCTGTCGAGGTCGATCAGGTTGGCGGCTTCGCGCGCGGCCGATGTGCCGGAATTCATCGCGACGCCGACGTCTGCCTGTGCCAGTGCGGGCGCGTCGTTGGAGCCGTCGCCGCACATCGCGACCAGGCGGCCTTCGGCCTGCGCCTTGCGGATCAGCTCCAGCTTGTTCTCGGGTGTGGCTTCGGCGAGATAGTCATCGACACCGGCTTCGGCGGCGATGGCAGCGGCAGTCAGCGGGTTGTCGCCGGTGATCATCACCGTGCGGATGCCCATTTTGCGCAGCTCGTCGAAGCGCGCCTTGATGTTGGGTTTGACCACATCCGACAGCGCGATGATGCCGAGAATCCGTACACCGTTGGGGCCACCGCGTGATACCGCCAGCGGCGTGCCGCCGCCGCGCGCGATCTTCTCGACGACGCGCGTGGTCTCGGGGCTTGCGACAACGCCGCTGTCGCGCAGCACGCTGTCGACTGCACCTTTGCGGATCGGCGTGCCGTCATGAAGATCGGCGCCGGACAAACGCGTCGATGCCGAGAACTCGATGTAGCGCGTGACCTGTGCAGCATCGGCTTCGGCGAGTTTCTGCGTATGAATCAGTTCGACGATGGATTTGCCTTCCGGCGTCTCGTCGGCGAGCGATGCGTAGAGCGCGGCTTCGGCGAGCTGTTCGCGCGTCGCGTCGCCGACCGCGATCAGATGCGTCGCGCGGCGGTTGCCGAAGGTGATCGTGCCGGTCTTGTCGATCAGCAGCGTGTCGACGTCGCCGGCGGCTTCGACCGCGCGGCCGGATTTGGCGACGACGTTGCGCTTGACCAGGCGGTCCATGCCGGCGATGCCGATCGCGGACAGCAGGCCGCCGATCGTGGTCGGGATCAAGGTCACTAGCAGCGCGGCCAGCAGCGGCACCGACAGCGTGATCTTCGCGTAAGACGCCCAGGCCGGCAGCGTCGCCACCACCAGCAGGAAGATCATCGACAAGCCGATCAGCAGCACGGTCAGCGCGATTTCGTTCGGCGTTTTCTGGCGCTGCGCACCTTCAACCAGCGCGATCATGCGGTCCAGAAAACTCTCGCCCGGATCGGCGCCGATGCGCACCACGATCTGGTCCGACACCACGCGTGTACCGCCGGTGACCGCGCAGCGGTCGGAGCCGGATTCGCGAATCACCGGAGCGGATTCGCCGGTGATCGCGGACTCGTCGACCGAGGCGATACCTTCCACCACTTCGCCGTCGCCCGGAATCAGCTGGCCGGCCTCGACCAGCACCAGATCATTCCTGCGCAGGCTGCGGCTGGAGACTTTCTGCAGCTTGCGATCAGTCAGCGAGCCGATCAGCTGCGCCTCGGTTTCCGACTGCGCCGCGCGCAGCGCGTCGGCGCGCGCCTTGCCGCGGCCTTCGGCGAGCGCTTCGGCGAAGTTGGCGAAAATCACTGTGAACCACAGCCACAGCGCGATCTGCAGGTTCAGGCCCAGCGTCGCCGCGGTGCTGTTGATCGAGGCCAGTGTCGACACCGCGGCGACGACCGCGGTCATGAACATCACCGGGTTGCGGAATAAATGGCGCGGGTCGAGCTTGACGAAGGCTGCGAGGACCGCGGGGCGGATCAGCGCGGCCGAGAACAGCGGCGCTTCGTGGGGCTTGGGTACGTCTGCGAGAATGGTCATGGGTTTGGACAACCTGATGTTTCCCTCTCCTGGGAGAGGGTGGCCCGAAGGGCCGGGAGAGGGTCTCAATACTGCTGGCCGGCCAGCGTCGAGAAGTGCTCGGCGACCGGGCCCAGTGCAAGAGTGGGGAAGTAGGTCAGCGCGCCGACGATGACGATCACGCCGATCAGCAGCGCGACGAACAGCGCGCCGTGGGTCGGGAACGTGCCGGCCGATGCGGGCACTTTTTTCTTCGCGGCGAGCGAGCCGGCGATCGCCAGGATCGGAATGATCGGGCCGTAGCGGCCTATGATGATTGCGATGCCGAGCATCACGTCGTGGAACGGCGCGTTGGCGCTCAGGCCGGCAAACGCCGAGCCGTTGTTGGCGGTTGCCGAGGTATAGGCGTAGAGCATTTCGGACAAGCCATGCGGCCCCGGATTGAGCAAGCCCGCGAGACCGATCGGCAGTGCGATGGCGAACGCGCCGATCACCAGCGAGCCGATCGGCATCGGCAGCAGGCCGGCAAACACGGCGAGTTTCACTTCACGCGCCTCGATCTTCTTGCCCAGATATTCCGGCGTGCGCCCGACCATCAGGCCGGCGACGAACACCGTCAGGATCGCGAACACCAGCATGCCGTACAGGCCGCTGCCGACGCCGCCGAAAATCACTTCGCCGAACTTCATCATCACCATCGGCACCATGCCGCCGAGCGCGGTGAGGCTGTCGTGCATTGCGTTGACCGCGCCGCAGCTCGCGGCGGTGGTGACCACCGCGAAGATCGCGGAATTCACCGTGCCAAAGCGCACTTCCTTGCCTTCCATGTTGTGCAGCGTCGGGTCGACGCCGTTGGCGATGGCGAAGGGATTGCCCTGAAGTTCGGCCCAGTAGCAAAGGCCGATGGCGATCGCGAGCGGAATGAACATCGCCCAGAAAATCGCCCAGGCCTGGCGCTTGTCGCCGATCATGCGGCCGAACAGGAAGACCAGACCGCCGCCGAGGCTCAGGATCGATACCATCTGCAGGAAGTTGCTCAGCGGCGTCGGGTTCTCGAACGGATGCGCGGAGTTGGCGTTGAAGAAGCCGCCGCCGTTGGTGCCGAGCATCTTGATGGCTTCCTGGCTGGCGACCGGCCCCAGGGCGATGGATTGCTTGGCGCCTTCGATGGTGTGGGCGTCCACATGGGCCAGGAGGGTCTGCGGGACGCCGAGCGCCGCCAGGGCGAGGCCAATCGCCACCGACATGGGCAGGAGGATGTAGAAGCTGATCCGGAAGAGATCGGTCCAGAAGTTGCCGAGGGTCTCGCCCCGATTGGCGGCGAAGGCGCGCGCCATGGCCGCCGCCACCGCGATCGCCGCCGCGGCCGACGCGAAGTTCTGGACGGTGAATCCGGCCATCTGGGAGAAGTGGCT